>RHKY01000033.1 GCA_008363385.1 Acidobacteriota bacterium
GTCTGCGTCCGCCTCCGCCGCCCCTCCCCGCTCGACGAGCGGCTCCAGGAGATCGCGGCGTTCCTGGCCAGCTCCACTCCGGTCCACAGCGTCGCGTTCGTCTCGCTGGCCGAGGCCGCCGCCGGGGAGGCGGTGGCGGCGATCTGGAAGGGCTCGCTGCCGCGGCCCTCGCGCCGGACGCTCACGGACGTGGCCGAGACGGCGGCGAGCGTCGACGCGTTCGAGGGGGGGACGCGCGTGAGGCTCTTCCCGGTGAGCCGCCCGGGCGCCGAGGTCGTCGGGGCGGTGATGGCGCCGCTGGAGATCCTCGGCGACCCGTCCGTCAACGACCTCCTCCACTCGCTCGCGGCCCTCGTCGGCTTCGCCCACGCCGAGCGCGCCGAGCCGCCGATCGGCGAGCGAGGCGCCGCCCCCCCCCCGCTGGCGCCCCCCGCGGCGCTAGAGGAGCCGCTGGCGGCGGTCGTGGGCACCTCCCTCGTCGTCCAGAACCTGAAGGCCTCGCTCCAGCGCGTCGCCTCGGCCCGTGCGCCGATCCTGCTGGTCGGCGAGGTGGGGACCGGCAAGACGCTCATCGCCGAGACGCTCCACGCCCTCTCCCCGAGGCGTCCGCGCCCGCTCGTGAGGATCGCGGCCACCGCGTCGACCGCCGCCGCCCTGGAAGAGGACCTCCTCGGCGTTGGGGGGGCCGGCGACCGCCGCAGGCGGACCGGGCGGCTCTTCGAGGCCGACGGCGGGACCCTCCTGATCGAGGAGGTCGGCGACCTACCGCCCGCGACCCAGGCGCTCCTCTACCGTCTGCTGGAGGCGCGCGAGGTCGTCGCCCCCGGAGGCCGTTCGGTCCCCCTCGACATCCGCGTGATCGGGACCGCGTCGAGGCCGCTGACGCGGGCCGTCGAGGACGGCGCCTTCCGGGACGACCTCTACTTCCGGCTCTCCTCGCTGACGCTGAGGCTGCCGACCCTCGGAGACCGCAAGGAGGACATCCCGGCCCTGATCGACGCCTTCGCCGAGCGGCACGGCGGGCCGCCCGCCGACCGTTTCGACGTGGAGGCGATCAACGCGCTCCTGCACTACGGCTACCCGGGCAACGTCCGCGAGCTGGAGAACGAGGTGCGGCGCCTGGCGGCCCAGGTGGGCGCCGGCTCCGTCACCCTCCGCGACCTCGACGCCAAGTTCAGCGAGGAGCGCCTCGAGCTGGCGCTGACCGAGAGCGACGACCTGAAGGAGATCGTCGAGAAGGTGGAGCGGCAGGTCATCGAGCGCGTCATGCGCAAGGTGCGCGGGAACCAGTCGCTCGGCGCGCGCCTCCTGAACATCTCCCGGGGCTCCCTCATCGCGAAGATGAAGGAGTACGACGTCAAGGATTACCGCTACCTGAAACGTCAGGAGTGATGCGGGCGCGCGGGGGGTCCGGGGGGGCGCCCGTAGGCAAGCCCCCCCGGCAGCCCGCTACCTGAAACGTCAGGAGTGATGCGGGCGCGCGGGGGGCCCGGGGGGGCGCCCCTCAGCGTCGGGGCCGCCTGCGCCGGGGGGCGGGGCGCGCCGGGGCTTCCGGCTCGCGGCCCGAGAGGCCCGGAAGGACGACGAGGAGGCCCCAGAGGAAGAACGGCATCGCGTACTTGAGGGCGATGTCGAAGAAGTGCCGTCCCCCCGCCAGGAGCTCGCGCTGCCAGCGGGGATAGGCCCAGAGGCTCCAGGCGCCGAGGTCCGTCGCGTACGTCGCCCCCACGGTCAGCGCCACGTGCAGGACGTGCGAGGCGAAGAGGCCGAGGAGGGCGAGCGCCCCGCCTCGGAGCCGCGGGCCCCCGCCCTTCGGCGTGGCCGCCAGGAGGGCGATCAGGACGACCAGGTTGGCGGTGACGGGCGCGATCCGGAAGCCCGGCGTGCCCGAGCGCGTCCCGAAGTCGCTCCGGCGGAAGAGGACCTCGTCGTCCTCCCACGTGAGGAACGTCGCGGCCGGGCTCTCGGTGAGCCGGATCGCGGGCTCCGCCGCGGCGACGACGGCCCGGCCCCACGGCTCCGGCACCCCGGCGAACCAGGCCAGGAGCGCCAGCGCCGCCGCGAGCGGCAGCCTAGCCAGGAATCGCTTGGCGCGAGGGTCGAGGGCGGAGTGCAAAGCGGTGAGCCCAGAAGATCCAGAGGACGACGCCGAACAGGACCACGATCGCCTGCCAGACCACGACGTGCCAGTCCTCGAAGGCGGCGGGCCAGCGGGCGCCGATGAAGAAGAGCGAGGCGATCCGGACGACGTTCACCGCCTGGATGAGGAGCGAGCCGGCGAGGAGGCCGAGGAGCCGGGCCGTCCAGGGCGCGGGGAAGGCCAGGACGCCCGCGGCGAAGATCAGCATCGTCTCGACGCCGTTGCAGCCGTTGCGGATGTTGACGGCGAAGCGGGGAGAGGCGATCAGCGTCCCGCTCGTCGTCACCGGCTCGCCGAGGAGCCGGCAGGCCGCGCCCCCCGCGCGGGCGACGAGCCCCGTGAAGGGCTCGACGACGGCGTCGTTGACGGGGCGGGAGGCGACGACCAGGAAGAGGAGGAGGAGGAGCCCGAGGAAACGGACGAGGAAGGCCGCCTCCGGCCGGCGCCTCCGGGGCGGAGGATCGGGCTCGGGGCGGGGCGGGCTCTGCGTCATCGGCCTGGAGGCGGGAGGATAGCCGAGGCCGGCGCTGGCACGCTTGTCGCTACACTCCCGGGTCGTGGAACGGGCCGACCACTCCTTCCGCCGGACCCTGACGCTGACGCTCTGCGTCTTCGGGTTCCTGACGGTCGGGGCCGTCTTCCTCTTCGGCCACCTCCTCTTCCGGACCCTCTCGAAGGACGTCATGGAGGACGCCCTCGTCGACTCGCGCCTCGACGCCGAGCGGATCGCCCGGGGCGTGGCCGAGCGGTCGGGCGGGGACCTCTACACGCTGACGACGCGCCAGACCGAGATCGACTCGTTCGTCGGGAGCTCCCTCTCGGAGCGGAAGGTCGTCAGCGAGGTCCGCGTCGTCGACAGGAGCGGCAAGGTCGTCTACCTCTTCAAGAGCTCGCTCGTCAGGCCGGAGCAGCCGCTCGGGTCGGCGGCCGAGGGGGGGCGGGTCGTCCCCCTGGCGCCCGGCCAGTCCCTTCAGCCGTTGCCGAGGAGCGTCGAGACGTCGATGCCGATCGGCGACCCGTTCGACTTCGCCGTCCCGATCGGCGACTTCGGGACGCTGTACGTCGGCGTCTCGCGGCGGGAGCTGGAGGCCCGCGTCGAGGCGCTCCGGGAGAAGCTCTACCTCCGGACGTTCGGCGCCGCGGCGGTCTCGCTCCTGGGGATCCTGGCGGGCTCGGTGGCGGTCGCCCTCCTGGTCCAGCGCGTCCGGCGCGTCGACGAGGCACGGGCCGAGGCGGAGAGGCGCGCCGAGCTGGGCGAGGTGGCTGCCGGTCTGGCGCACGAGATCCGCAACCCCCTCAACGCCATGGGGCTGAACCTGGAGCTCCTGGAGGAGCAGCTCGCGCGTGGCGAGGCGCCGTCCGGCCGGGGCCGGGCGGGCCCGTCCGAGCTGGCCCAGGCCGCCCGGCACGAGACGGCGCGCCTGTCGCGGCTCCTGACCGACTTCCTCTCCTACGCCCGCCCGTCGCCGATCACCCCGGTCCCGTCCGACCTGAACGAGCCGGCGGCCGAGGCGGTCGCCTTCCTGGGTCCGGAGGCCTCGCGCCGGGGGATCCGGCTGGACTTCCGGCCCCATCCGGGGCCCGCGCGGGCGAGGCTCGACGCGGCGCGCGTCAAGCAGGTCGTCCTGAACCTCGTCGCCAACGCACTGGACGCGGTGGAGAGCGAGGGGGCCTCGGCCCGCGAGGTCGACGTCCGGGTCGAGGACGCGGGCGAGAGGTGGAGGCTGACGGTCGTCGACCGGGGGCCCGGCGTCCCGGAGGCGAAGGTCGCCGACCTCTTCCGGGTCTTCGTCTCGACGAAGCCGGCCGGGACGGGCCTCGGGCTCCCGATCGCCGACCGGATCGTCCGGGAGCACGGCGGGACGCTCGAGCTCGTCTCCCGCCCCGGCCAGCCGACCCGCGTCGAGGCCACGTTCCCGAAGGCGTGAGGGCCGTCAGGGGGCGAGGATGCGCCCTGCGGGCAGCTCCAGCTCGCCGGCCTGGTAGGCGAGGATCCGCCCCACGAGGACCCGCACCGGCTCGGGGAAGCCGAGGAGGAGCTGCCCGGCCGGGTCGAGGAGGACCTGCTCGGTGGTCCCCGTGGCCAGGAGAGCCCCGCCGTCCCGCTCGCGGACCTCGTAGTCCATCACCAGCTTCGCCGTCTCGGGCGGGCGGAGGAGGGCCGTCACGTCGAGGCGCCCTTCCAGCCTCGCGGGACGCCTCAGGACCACCTCGTAGCGGGTGATGGGGACCTTGTACCCGGCGGCGAGCGCCTCGCCCGGGGTGAGGCCGCCGGCGGCGCAGAGGGCGTTGCGGACCACCTCGAAGTACTGGAGGTAGTGGCCGTGCCAGACGACGCCGTAGGAGTCGACCTCCGGGAACCGGACGTCGAGGGCGACCCGGAAGCGGCGGGGGAGGGGGGCGGGGGCAGAGGTCACGGGCCGATTCTCCCCGGACGGGAGTTCCGGCGGCGAGGGCGGTCGGGGATAATCGCGTCGCACATGTCCGATTCGAACGTTTCCGCGGTACCGGGCCGGGTCGATGCCGTCGTCTGCGGCGGCGGCCCGGCGGGATCCACGGTCGCCACGGTCCTGGCCCGTCACGGCCATTCGGTCCTCGTCCTGGAGCGCAAGCGGTTCCCCCGGTTCCACGTCGGGGAGTCCCTCCTGCCCACCAACGTCCCCCTCTTCGAGCGGATCGGCGTCCTCGAGAAGGTCCGTGCCGCCGGCTTCCAGGTGAAGCTGGGCGCCCGCTTCTACCACCAGGGCACGGAGCGGACCCGGTTCGTCAGGTTCGCGCGCGGGGTCGAGCCCGGCCTGCCGAGCGCCTTCCAGGTCAAGCGGGCCGAGTTCGACCAGCTCCTCCTCGACCACGCCCGGTCCCGGGGGGCGACGGTCCTGGAAGGGGCGCGCGTCGAGGAGGTGCTCTTCGACGGCGCGGGACGGGCCGCGGGCGTCCGGTTCCGCGCGGACGGCGACTCCGCCCCGCGGGAGGTGGGGGCGAGCGTCGTCTTCGACGCCACGGGGCGGGACGCCCTCCTCTCCCGGCGGTTCGGGGGCCGGGTGAAGGACCCGCGTCTCGACCGGTCGGCCCTCTTCGCCCACTTCGACCGGTTCCAGCGCGCCGAGGGCCCCGAGGGGGGAGACATCGTGATCGTGACGACGCCGGAAGGGTGGTGGTGGCTCATCCCCTTCTCGGACGGTTCGGTCTCGGTCGGGACGGTGATGCCCTCGGTCCGCTTCAAGGAGCGGCCGGGGAGCCTGACGGACCTCTTCGAGGCCCTGCTCGCGGCGACGCCGGAGGTCGGGCGCCTCCTCTCGGGAGGGAGCCGGACGACGGACGTCCACGCCATCGCCGACTACTCGTACGCCACGCCCCGGACGTACGGCGACGGGTTCTGCCTGCTCGGCGACGCCGCGCGCTTCCTCGACCCGGTCTTCTCCACCGGCGTCCTCGTCGCGATGACCTCGGGCGAGATCCAGGGGCACGCCGCGGCCCGGGCCCTCTCCCGGAAGGGGCGGGTCGACGCGGACGACTTCGCGCCCGGCGACGGGGTGCTCTCTCGCGCCGTCGACTGGTTCCGGAAGTACGTCTACGGCTTCTACTCGCCCGCGCTCCTCGAGACCTTCTACACGCCGGCGCCGAACGCCTGGATCGAGCGGGGCGTGACGTCGGTCCTGGCGGGGGCCGTCTTCCAGCCGGGCCTGAAGGCCCGGGCCCTGGACAAGGTCTTCCACGCCTGCGTCGGCCTGACCCGGGTGGTGCAGGCGTTCCGGGGCCCCGGGGAGTTCGAGCGAGCGGGCGGCCTCCCCGTCGCTCCGCGGGAGACTTGAGCCGTGGACAAGCACAGCGAGGCGGTCTTCGACTGGAACGCGGCCGGCGCGCCGTGGCGGCCGGCGCACCCGCCGGTGGCCATCGTCGACGAGACGCTCCGCGACGGCCTCCAGTCGCCCTCCGTCCGCCACCCGCGGTTCGAGCAGAAGGTGGAGCTCCTCCGCCTCGTCGACCGGCTCGGCATCGACACGGCCACGATCGGACTCCCCGGCGCCGGCGCGGCCTTCGCCCGCGAGGCCGAGCGCCTCGTCCGCGTCATGGCCCAGGAGCGGATGCGCGTCCGCCCGGCCTGCGCGGCGCGGACGCTCGAGGGCGACATCCGCCCGATCGTCGAGATCTCGCAGAGGACGGGCGTCACGGTCGACGTCAACTGCTTCCTCGGCTCCTCGCCGATCCGCCGCTTCGCCGAGGACTGGACGCTCGACCGGCTCCTCCTGATGACCGAGGAGTCGATCGCGTTCTGCGTCCGCGAGGGGCTCCCCGTCCTCTACGTCACCGAGGACTCCACGCGCGCGCGCCCCGAGGACCTGGCCGCGATGTACCGCGCCGCCATCGGCGCCGGGGCGCGGCGGATCTGCGTGTCGGACACCGTCGGTCACGCCACGCCCACCGGGGTGCGAGCCCTCCTGGCCTTCGTCTCGGGAGTCGCCCGGGACGCCGACCCCGAGGTGCGGATCGACTGGCACGGCCACCAGGACCGCGGCCTCGGGGTGGTCAACTCGCTGGCGGCGCTCGAGTCGGGCGCCCAGCGGGTCCACGGCTGCGCCCTGGGGATCGGCGAGCGCGTCGGGAACACGCCGCTCGACCAGCTCCTCGTGAACCTGAAGCTGATGGGGGCCTACGACGAGGACCTCTCGCCCCTGGCGGAGTACGTGCGGCTCGCCTCGGTGGCGACCGGGACGCCCATCCCGCCGTCCTACCCGTTCTTCGGCCGGGACGCCTTCCGGACCTCCACCGGCGTCCACGCCGCCGCCATCCTGAAGGCGCAGCGCAAGGGGGACGACTGGCTGGCCGACCGCGTCTACTCGAGCGTCCCCTCGAGCCTCTTCGGCCGGCAGCAGGAGATCGAGGTGGGGCCGATGTCGGGCGAGTCGAACGTGGTCTTCTGGCTCGGCGCGCGCGGGTACGAGGTGCTGGACTTCCGCGTGGAGGCGATCCTCGCCGCCGCGAAGGCCTCGGACCGGGTCCTCTCCGACGACGAGATCGAGGCCGCCCTCTCCACCGTCGAGGGGGCGCCCGTCCCGCGCCGGATCCGCCGGGTCAAATAGAGAGGCGCGGCCCATCTTCCGGGTTTGCGGCGCGGGCGTCCCTCCGCTATCTTCGGGCGCGATGCGGGTCCTCCTCGTCCGGCCGGACCCCGGCAACGAGCGATTCGGGCTGGGGCCGTTCTTCCGGGCGGAGCCCCTGGGGATGGAGTACGTCGGGGCCGCTCTGAGGTCCCGCGGCCACGAGGCCTGGATCGTCGACCAGCGGTTCCGGGGCTCCTCGGTCGCTCGATGGGTGGACCGGGTCCGTCCCGCGGTCGTCGGCGTGGCGGCGATGCACGCGCTGGAGTTCGACAACGTCCTCCTCGTCGCCCGCGAGGTCAAGCGGCTCTCCCCCGAGACCTTCGTCCTCGTCGGGGGGCACGCGGTGGCCGCCTACCCGGCCGCCCTCCTCTCGGAGGACGTCGACGCCGTCTGCATGGACGACGGGGAGGAGATCGTCCCGGCGCTCGTCGAGGCGCTGGAGCGGCGGCGCCCCCTGCGGGAGGTCCCGGGGCTGAAGCTCAGGGTCGGCGGCGACTGGGTCGAGACCGCGCCCCTCGCCGACCGGACGGGCCTCGACCTCGTGCCCCTCCCCGACCGCTCCCTCGTCGAGCGGTACCGGAACGGCTACCAGTGCCTCCTCTTCAAGCCCGCCTGGCTCGTCGAGACGGCGCGGGGGTGCCCCTTCCGGTGCAACTTCTGCTCGGTGTGGCAGCTCTACGGGCGGTCCTTCCGGGAGCGGTCGATCGGTGCGGTCGTGGCGGACTTCGAGGCGGCCGGCCCCAACGTCTTCGTCGTCGACGACCTCTTCTGGAACCACGCCGAGCGGAGCCGGGAGCTGGCGCGCGCCCTGAAGCGGCGGGGGGTGCGGAAGCGCTGGCTCCTCGTCCAGAGCCGGACGGACCTCGTCGCCCGCCACCCGGAGCTCCTGGAGGAGTGGCGGCCGCTGGCCCAGGACTTCGACGTCTTCTTCGGGCTGGAGGCCGCGACGGACAAGGCGCTGGCGCACGTCACGAAGGACCTCACGGTGAACCAGACGGTCGAGGCGGCCCGGCTGGCCCGCTCGATGCGGTACGGCGTCACCGGGAACTTCCTCGTCGACCCGGACTGGTCGGAGCCCGACTTCCACGCGCTCTGGGACTTCGTCGCCACGCACGGATTCCAGCGAGCCGGCTACACCCTCCTGACGCCCCTCCCCGGCACGGAGCTGTTCCAGCGGCTGGAGCCGATCCTGGAAGGCCAGCCCTGGTTCAAGTACGACATGCACCACGTCCTGTGGGAGCCGAAGCTCGGGGCCGAGCGCTTCTTCGAGCTCTACGCCGAGACGTGGCGGCGGTCGATCCTGAACATCGGCGGGGACAAGAGCCTCTACGCCTGGATGCGGCAGGTGAAGCTGACGCACGTCCCGTACATCACGCGGATCCTCCTCCGGACGCAGCGGATGATGAAGGCCGAGGCCTACCTCAGGGAGCACCGCATCGGCGTCGAGGCCAAGCCGATCCACGCGCTGCCGGCCGAGATGGCCAAGGCCTCGTAGCCCCACGCGGGGCCTTCCGACCGGACGGCGACCGAGCGATGGCCGAAGGATGACCGGAGGATGACGGAAGAGACGTCCGGGCCGGAGCCCCCTCGGGGCCGCCGGAAGTGGGTCTCGCACGGCCTCTCGAACTCGGTCGTCTACGGCGGCCTCTTCTACGGCGCGACGCGCCTCCCGATGGCCGTCCTCCAGGGGATCAACCTGGTCGGGAACTCGATCGCCGTCGTGACGCTGAGGCAGACGGTCGCGGGGATCGCGGACAACTTCGAGAAGGCTCTCTCGGTCCCGCGACGGCAGGCGCGCCGGATGGCGCGACGCCTCTTCTTCGAGTACGGCCGGGCCACGATCGACACGTGGCGCGCCCGGTCGGGCCGGCCGGAGCTGCAGCCGTGCTTCAGCCGGTTCCACGAGACGGACCGCGCGCTGAAGGGGGCCACGGACGGCGGGAAGGGGTTCCTCCTCGTCTCGGCCCACTTCGGGAACTGGGAGATGGGAGCCGTCTCCCTGCGGGCGCACGGCTTCGTCCCGGCCGTCCTCGGGCAGCCGGAGCTGGATCCCCGGGTCCACGAGATGAGGCTGGCCGTCCGGAAGCAGCTGGGGGTGGAGTCGATCGACATCGGCTCCTCGATGGCGACGTCGCTCCGGGTCCGGGCGGCCGTCGAGAAGGGGTGGGTGGTCGCGCTGGTGGCCGACCGGGCGTACGAGGACGACCACGTCGTCGTCCCGTTCTTCGGCCGCCCGACCCGCTTCCTGCGCTCTCCGGCCCTCCTGGCCCGCTTCTGCGACTGCGCGATCCTCCCCGGGTTCTTCATGCGGAACGCCGACGGGAGCTACGAGGGGGGCTTCGGCGACCCCCTCCGGGCCGACCCGGCCCTCGACCCGGCCGCGGACGCCGCGCGGATCATGGCCGAGGTGGCGCGGACGCTGGAGCGGGAGATCCGACGGCGCCCGACGCAGTGGTTCAACTTCTTCCGGTACTGGCCCGGCTGACCGCCCGCCGGCCGGCGCCGGCCCTCGGAAACCACGGGCGTCCTGTCCATCCGCGACCTATCTTTGGGGACAGGGAAGGAGAAGCGCCATGAAGCTCGCCCGGGTCTTCCGTGCCCTTGCCCTCCTCGTCCTCCTCCCGGCCCTTCCTGCCGTCGCGGCCGACGGCATCGTGACCCTCCTGCACGTCTCCGACACGCATTCCCACCTCGACGCCACGGGCCCGCGGGACGCCGCTCTCCGGGGGACGGTCGGCGGCATCGCCAAGGTCACCACCGTCGTCGGCATGGCGCGGGCGGAGGACCCGGAGGCCCTCCTCCTCCACGCTGGCGACCTCTTCCAGGGCGACCTCTTCTTCAACGTGGCCTTCGGCGTCCCCGAGCTCGGCTGGATGAAGGCGATGGGGTTCGACGCCATGACGGTCGGCAACCACGAGTTCGACCTCGGCCCGGAGAACCTCGCCGGGATCCTGGCGACCGCCTTCGCCGACGGGGGGATCCCGTTGCTCTCGGCCAACGCCTCGGGGCTGGAAGCCGTCGGGCTCGCGGGGTTCGTCGCGCCGTCGGTCCTGAAGACCAGGGGCGGCGTCGCCGTCGGCATCTTCGGGCTGACGGTCCCGGACGAGCCGCTCTCCCAGAACGCGCCCGTCGTCCTCGACCCGGACGTGGCCGGAGCCGCCGCCCGCGAGGTCGCCGCGCTGCGCGCCTCGGGCGCCGAGCTCGTCGTCCTCCTCTCGCACCTGGGGTTCGCACGGGACGTGGAGGTGGCCTCCTCGGTCGAGGGCGTCGACGTCGTGGTCGGCGGGCACGACCACCTCGTCCTGGAGGAGCCGCTCGAGGTGACCGGCCCCGGCGGCCGGAAGGCCTGGGTGCTCCAGGCCGGACCCCACTACGCGAGGGTCGGCCGGCTCCGGGTCGCGGTGGCCGGAGGGCAGGTCAGCCTGGCGTCGTACGAGCTGCTCCCGCTCGACGAGACGGTCCCGCCGGAGCCGGGCGTCGCGCAGCTGGTCGAGGGGCTCCGGGGGATGGTGGAGGAGGCCTTCCCGGGCGTCTACTCCGTCGCCGTGGGGCAGGCCCGGCGTGACCTCCCGGCCGTCGTGTCGGGGCCGGCGCCGGCCCGCGACTCTCCGGTCGGGAACCTCGTCGCCGACGCCTTCCGCGCCAAGGGCCACACGCAGGTCGCCCTGACGACCGCGGGCTTCCTCTCGGAGGGGATCGCGCGCGGGCCGATCGTGCCGGCCGACCTCTTCCGCGTCGTCAGCTACGGCTACGACCCCGACACCGGGATGGGCTTCCCCCTGGCGACCTTCCGGATCTCCGGCGCCGAGATGGTCAAGGCCCTCGAGATCGCCCTCGCCGGCCCGGGCCCGACGGACCCGTTCTTCCCGCAGGTCTCCGGCCTCTCGTTCGCCTACAACTCCTCCCGCGCGCCGGGGGCACGCCTCCTCCTTCCCTCCCTCCGGGTCGACGGCGCGCCGCTGGAGCCGATGAAGCGGTACACGGTCACGGCCAACGCCGCGCTCGTGTCCTTCTTGCCTCTCCTCGGCGTCTCGGTGGAGGCCGTCGCACCGATCCCGGACGCTTTCGAGTACACCGCGCTCCTGCGCCACGTCCTCCGGCTCGGCGGCGTCGTCGACCCGCGGTCCGAGGGGCGGGTCCGCGACCAAGCCCCGCCGCCGGTCGGCCAGACGGCCTCGCGCTGAGACCCCCGCGCGGGCCGGGGCCGCGTCAGGCCGCGGTCAGGGCCAGCGAGAGGAAGTTTCCACCCGCGCCGAAGGCGTTGACCAGGACGCAGCCGAGGGACGGCTCGTCGCGGAGCTCGGCCGAGGCGATCGCCATCTGGACCGCCACGATGGCCGGGTTCTCGCCGAGCTGACTCTTCACCTCGGCCGTCGGCGGGCGGTTATCGCCGAAGACGGTCGCCAGCGCCTCTCGCTCGGCCGCGTCCATCCAGGGGACGCCGTCGGCCGAGAGGTGGACGAGGCCGACGTCCGCCGGCGCGAGGCCCGCGTCCGCGAGCGCGGCGCGCATCGCCTCCGCCAGCGCCGCCGGCTCGGCCCGCCGCCGGTGGGGGCAGATCGCCGAGGGCCGCATCACGACCCCCGAGACGCGCGCCCAGGGCCTCGCCCCGCGCGCGAGGGCCGCCTCCTCCGTCTCGACGAGGAGGAGGGCGGCCCCCTCCCCGAGGGCGAACCCCGGGTGGAGGTCGGAACGGGTGACGCGGAGCCTCTCGTAGACCTCGTGGTAGACGAGGTTCCACTCGTCGGCCGCGCCGACGAGGAGGGCGTCGGCGCGGGAGTCGGCGAGCGCCATCCGGCCGTAGAAGAGGGCGTTGAGGGGCGCGGGGTCCTTGTGGATCAGCGTGACGTTCGGGCCCTGGATCCCCAGCTCGATCGCCACCACCGAGGCGGGGGCGTTGGCCACCGTGTACGGGAAGAGGAACGGCGAGGCGTTCTCGGGCGAGTCGGCGGCCATCTGCCGCTCGAACTCCGTCAGCGGCCCCGCCCCGGCCGAACCGGTCCCCAGGAGGATCCCGGTCCTCTCCTCGCGTCCCTTCATCTCGTACCCGGCCGCCGCCAGGCACTGCCGCGCCGCCACGACCGCGTACTGGCTCCCGAGGTCGAGGCGGCGGGCCTTGCTGCGGGGGAGCTCCGGGTCGGTCGCGAAGGCGCCGATCCGCCCGGCGGGCGAGGCGTGCCGCGGGACCGCGCCGTCTTGCCGCGGGACGGGGGCCAGGGCGGACTTTCCCTCGGCGAGCGCCGACCGCGTGGCGAAAAGCCCCCGCCCGAGGGCCGTGACCGCCCCCGCGCCGGTGACGACGGGAGCCTTCACCCGGCCGCCCCGAAGGCCACGACGGTCGAGTTCCCGCCGAAGGCGAAGGAGTTGGAGAGGGCGGCGCGGACGCGGTGCTCGCGCGAGCGGTTCGGGACGACGTCCAGGTCGCAGTCCGGGTCGGGCTCTTCGTAGTGGATCGTCGGCGGGACGATCCCGGTCTCGATCGTCAGGACGGTCGCCACGGCCTCGATGGCGCCCGCCGAGCAGAGGCAGTGCCCGATCATCGACTTGATCGAGGAGAACGGGACCTGCCGTGCCCGCTCGCCGAGCGCGAGCTTCAGGGCCGTCGTCTCGGCCGAGTCGTTCTGCGGCGTGGCGGTGCCGTGTGCGTTGACGTAGTCGACGTCGCCCGGGTCGAGGCGCGCGGCCCGCAGGCACTCGCGGATGGCGCGGGCCCCGGCGACCCCGCTCGGGTCGGGCTGCGTCATGTGGTGGGCGTCCGAGGTGACGCCGTACCCGAGGAACCGGGCCCGGATCCTCGCCCCCCGCTTCCGCGCCCGCCCCTCCTCCTCGAAGACGAGGATCCCGGCCGCCTCCCCGATCGTCAGCCCCTTCCGCCGACGGTCGAACGGCTTGCACGGGTCCGGGTCGACGGAGCGGAGGGCGTTGAACCCCCCGTGCGTGAGCCGGGCGAGCGTGTCGGCCCCTCCGGTGACGACGACGTCGGCCAGGCCGTGGCGGATCAGGTCCGCCGCGTAGCCGAGCGACGTGGCCGAGGAGGAGCAGGCCGTCGTGATCGTCGAGCGGGGGCCGAGGAAGCCCCAGAGCTCGGCGATCCGGTCGGTCGTCTGGTCAGGCGGGTGGTTCAGGGCGCGCGACGGGTGCGCGCCGCGGAGCCCCCGCTCCATCAGCGCCCGGAAGTAGTTCTCGCTGTCGAGGAGGCCCGCGACCCCGCCCCCCAGGACGACCCCGATCCGCGTCGGGTCCTCCTGCGCGGGGTCGATCCCGGCGTCGGCCAGCGCCTCGCGCGCCGCCGCCAGCCCCACCTTGTCGGAGCGGGAGAGGCGCCTTGCCAGCGCCGGCGGCAGGCCCTCCGGCAGCTCCTTGATCTCGGCGGCCAGCCGCGTCCGGAACCCCGAGGCGTCGAAGAGGGTGATCTCCCCGATCCCGCACCGTCCCGAGACGAGACCTTCCCACGTCGAGGCGAGGTCCCCGCCGAGGGACGTGACGGCCCCGAGCCCCGTGACGACGGCGGAACGGCCCTCCACGCCCCGATCGTACACAGAACCGGCCCCCGTCGTAAGCTCCGCCGGATGACCGCGCGCGTCGAGTGGAACCGCTACTTCATGAACATCGCCGCCGAGGTCGCCACGCGGTCCACGTGCCCGAGGAAGCACGTGGGGGCCGTCGTCGTGCGCGACCGGCGGATCCTCTCCACCGGGTACAACGGCTCGCTGCGCGGCCTGCCGCACTGCGACGACGTCGGGTGCCTGATGGAGGACGGCCACTGCATCGCCACCGTCCACGCCGAGGCCAACGCGATCCTCCAGGCGGCGGTGAACGGCGTCGGGATCGAGGGGGGCGAGATCTACACGACCGCCTCGCCCTGCTGGGGCTGCTTCAAGCTGATCGGCAACGCCGGCCTCGTCGCGATCTACTTCGGCGAGTTCTACCGCGAGCCGCGGATCCACGACTACGCCGAGAGGATGGGGATCCGCCTCGTCGACCTCGGCGGCGTCCGCGGCTGAGCCCGCGCTCCCCGGACCCTACCGCACCTCGCCTCGCTCCAGGAACTCCTCGACGAAGAGGCGGGCGCCCGACGTCAGGCGGAAGAACCGGCACGCGAAGCCGCGCTTGTCCCCCTCGGACTGCCGCACCACCATCGCCTCGGCGGTGATCAGCTTCCCCGAGAGCTCCCGCGGCAGCGTGAAGGAGACCTCCAGCCGCGCCCCCACGGGCTGAGGGTCGCGGCAGCCGACGAAGAACCCGGTCTTCGAGAGGTCGAGGAGGCGCCCCTGGTGCGGTTCGCCGTCCCGCCAGAAGGTGATCGGGGCGTCCAGCGCCACACGGGGGTCCTGGCGCTCCTCGATGGTCAGGAACTTCCGGACCTCCGCCAGGAAGCGGGGCTCGTCGATCGGCTTCCTCAAGAAGTGCTCGGCCCCGGCCCGGCGGGCCTCGTCCTCCATCTGCATCGATGTCAGGACGATCACCGGGATCGGCTGGGTCGCCGGGTCGGTCTTCAGGATCCGGCAGGCCTGCAGGCCGTTCATCTCCGGCATCTCGATGTCGAGGACGATGAGGTCCGGCGACTCGGCCCTCGCGACGCGGATGGCCTCCAGGCCGGTCCCGGCCGTCAGGACCTGGCACTCCGCCCTCCTCAGGAACGAGACCTCGAGGTCGAGGAAGTTTCGAGCGTCGTCGACGAGGAGGATCTTGTGCATCTCGGGAGACCCGGCTGCGAACGCCGGAACAGCAAGGTTATCCGACGCGGGGTCCCCCCACAAGGGCCGCCCCGGCTCAGCGTGCGCGGGCCGGGACCCCGTCTCCCGGCACGCGCGAGAAGGGCAGCGGCTCCGCGTCGCCCAGGAGCCGCAGGGCGATGACCTCGAGGAATCGGTGGATTCGCTCCATCCCGGAGACGTCGAGCCGGTCGGCGGTGTCCGAGGGGCGGTGGTAGTCGCGGTGATAGCCGGTGAAGAGGAAGAGGACCGGCCGCCCGGCCGCGAGGAACACCGCGTGGTCCGACGGGCCCCAGGCGGGGTCGAAGGGACGGACGGCGAGGCCCGCCTCCCGCGCCGCGGAGGCGACCAGGTCGCGGAAGCGCGGAGACGTCCCCGTCCCGCGGACGATCAGCCCCTCGCGCGGGAGGCGGCCGACCATGTCCAGGCAGATCACCGCGGCCACGTCCCCGAGCGGGACGGGGGGGGCTCCGGCCAGGACGCGGGCTCCCAGCGAACCCTCCTCCTCGGCCCCGAACGCCACGAGGAGGGCGGACCGCTTCAGCTCTCCGCGGCGCCGGGAGAGCGTCCGGGCCAGCTCCAGGAGGAGGGCCGTCCCGGAGGCGTTGTCGTCGGCGCCGGGATGGATCCGCCTCGACGGCGAGCGGTCGAGCGACCCGGCTCCGCCGTCGCCCAGGTGGTCGTAGTGGGCGCCGAAGAGGACCGCCTGCCGGTTGGCGACGGGGTCCCGCCCCGGGACGAGGCCGGCGACGTTGGCCGTCGTGGCCCGGTGCGGCACGAGGTCGACCGCCAGCGTCACGCGGGCGCGGGGGAGGGGGAGCGGCGCGGGCTTCGCCGCTCCGTCGATCCGCGCCTGGAGGGCGGCGAGCGTCGTCCCGCTGCCGGCGAAGAGCGCCTCGGCGACCCGCCGCCTCACCGAGACCCCGGGGAGGGCCGAGGGCTCGACGTCGAAGTCGGTCCTCAGGGAGACGAGGGCGTCTCCCCTCGCCGGGGCGACGAGGAGCGCCGCGGCGCCGTTCCGCCGGGCCAGGTCGAGCTTGGCGCGGAGCGGGAAGTGGCGGGCGAAGGGCGAGTCCGGGTCGTCGCCGCCGGGCCCGCCGCGGAGGACCAGGACGGCCTTCCCCCGCACGTCGACACCGGCGTAGTCGTCGTACCCCGTCTCGGGCGAGGCGATCCCGTAGCCGCAGAAGGCGACGTCCGCCTCGACGGTCCCCGAGGCGGAGAGGGCGAGCGGGCGGAAGTCCTCGTCCAGGCGGTAGCCCCGCGAGACCGGTGCCCCGACCGCCGCCGAGAGCCGGTTTCCCGGGCCCGGCGTGGCTCCGTCGACGAACGAGAAGGGCTGGAGGTACGAGCCCGTCTTCCCGGCCGGGAGGAGCCCGCTCGCGCGGAAGGAGGAGGCGACGAAGGCCGCGGCGTCGTCGGCGCCCCGTGTGCCGGCCCGGCGCCCCCCGAAGGCCTCGGAGGTCAGGGCCCGGACGTCGGCCAGCATCCGCCGGCCGGAGGCCGCCAGGCCCTCGTCCGCGCCCTTCGCGGGGGCTGTCGCGAGGAGGGCCGCCAGGACGAGGAGCCGCGCGGCCCCCGCTCGTCCCGTCACCACGTCAGCCGCGCGCCGGCCGCCCAGATCCGACCCGGGGCCGGGACGCCCCGGCGCTCCTCGAGCGCCTCGTCCAGGAGGTCGTCCCCCTCCACGTAGACCTCCAGGATGTCCCCCTCCAGGAGGTCCACGCCGAGCCGGCCGCCGAGGAGCCAGCCGTCCGCGCCGGACCCGCGCCGGGCCACGTACGAGAGGCGCGCCGAGACGGCGCTGCGCATCGGGAGCGCCACGTCGGCGAGGAGGTCCACCTTGGCCCGGAGCGGGTCGAGGACGTAGCGCCCCTCGATCGCCCCCCCCGCCGCCTCCGAGAGCGCCTCGAGGTCGGACCAGAGGTAGGTCAGCTGCGCGCCGAGTCGGATTGGCCAGACGCTCGGCCCGCCCTCGGGCTTTCGCGGGGCCCAGAACGCCGACGCCTCGACGCCGGTCGTCGTCGCCTCGCGGACGTTCGTCGCGACGAACGGCTCTTCCGGAGCGTACCGGACGTAGTCGATCAGGTCCTCGGAGTCCCTGACGAAGAGGGCGCCGTCCAGCGTGAACGGGCCGCGCCTGTACCCGGCTCCGACCTCCCCGTTGAGGGCCGTCTCGGGGCGCAGGTCCGGGTTGCCGGTGTTCTGAGGGTCCGAGTAGTAGAGCTCCGTGAACGTCGGGACTCGAAAGGCGGTGCCGATCGAGGCGCGCAGCGTCAACCCGCGGGCGGCCCCGAAGTGCGCGGCCAGGAGCGGCGAGAGCCTGGCGTCGTAGCCCTCCCAGCCGTCGAGGCGGACGCCGACCCGGAGGCCCCCTCTTCCGGGGTCCGCCGCCGTGAACGGCCGGCCGGCCTCGACGAAGAGTGCCCCGCGGTCCCTCCGGTGGTCCCCCAGGTTCGTCGACTGGATGGCCTCGCGCCCCGCCTCGACGCCGACGGCCAGCGTCCCGCCGAGGAGGTCGCGGCGGGCCACGAGCCGGCCGAGGAAGGTGTCGGCGTCGTGGAGGTTCTCGTAGAAGGACGGGTCGCCCCGCTCCAGGACGAAGTCGTCGTGGTGCGCCCGGATCGAGGCCGAGGGGGAGAGCGTCCAGCCCCCCAGGGAGAGCTCGGCCGAGAGGCGCGCCGTCCGGGTCCGTGTCGTCTCCTGCTGGTTCGGGTAGCGGGTGCCGTAGAAGGCGTACGCCCCGTACCGCCGGCCCGCGTACCCGGCCGTGAGGTCGACCGGCCCGGCGCCGCTCGCCCAGCGGAGGCTCGCCCGGACGCTCTGGCGGGCGAGCTCGGTGTCGTCGCGGAATCCGGCCCACTCGGCGCGGTCGGCGTCGAGCGAGGCCGAGAGGACGTCGGCGAAGAACCCCGCCATCCGGAGGCTGCCGGCGTCGAGCGAGTTGGCGCCGTGGGCGTAGCGCCCCTCGAGCTGGGCGCGGGCCCTTCCGAGCGCGGCCCCGCGCGTCACGACGTTCACGACGCCGCCGACCGCCCCCGACCCCCAGAGGGCCGAGCTGGCCCCGTAGAGGACCTCCACGCGCTCCACGGCGTCGAGAGGGACGTCGAGGTCGGCCGTCAGGTGGTTCGTCTGCGGGTCGTTCATCGGCTCGCCGTCGACGAGGAGGAGCGTCCCGTTGTGGTCGGCCCCCCGGAGCCCGACGTCGGCCTGGATCCCCTCCACGCCGCGGCGCCGCACGTCGACGCCGGGCAGGTAGCGGAGGAGCTCCGGAAGCGTCCGGACCGGGAGGCGCTCGATCTCCGCTCGCGTCAGGACGCGGGCCGTGGACCCCGGCGCCGGCTCGGCCAGGCGCGTCGCCACGACGGTCACGTCCGCCGCGACCGGCTCGGGCTTGCGGGGCTCGCCCGGGCGGGAGGGGGCGTCTTTGGCCGGCGGCGGCTCCGGCGCCGTCTCCTGGGCAGCCGCTGGCGGCACGACGAGGAGCGAGACGAGCCCGAGGAGCGTGAAGAGGCCGGGGGAGCGGGGCATCGCCGCGGAGGATAGCGGCACGGGACACTGCCGGTCATCCGGCCGGCCCCGGCCGGCGTAAGCTCCGGCGCGCCGGATGGACACCCTCACCCACGGCCTGGCCGGAGCCCTCCTCGCCCGCGCGCTTCCCGCGCCGCGAGACGAGGAGACGAGCGGGCTCCTCCGGCGCCGCGAGGCGTGGACCGGCTTCCTGACCGCGATGCTCCCCGACCTGGACGTCCTGCCGGACCCGTTCTCCGCGGTCTTCTACGTCACGCAGCACCGCGGCCTGACGCACTCCTTCGTCCTCCTCCCGCTCTGGGCGATCGCCTTCGGCCTCCTGGCCTCGCTCGTCCCGGGAAGGGGAGCGCGCCTGCCGTTCCGGACGCGCCTCGAACGCCTGACGCTCGTCTCCTTCGCCGGCGTTTCGTCGCACGTCCTCCTCGACTGGGTGACGTCGTGGGGGACGATGTTCTTCGCGCCGCTCTCCTGGGAGCGCTACACCCTCGACTGGCTCTTCATCGTCGACCTCTTCCTGAGCGGTCTCCTCGTCGCCGGCCTCCTCGCGGTCGCGGTCCTCTCACGCCGGGGCGACGGCCCCTCGCGCGTCGCGGCCCGGGCGGGGGCGCTGGCGGCCACGGCCTACGTCCTCCTCTGCGGCGTCCTCCACGGTCGGGCGATGGCGGACCTCGAGAGGCTCGCGCCTCCCGGGGCCGAGACCCTCGCCGCGATCCCGCAGCCCCTCTCGCCGGGTCGCTGGCTCCTCCTCGCGGGCGACGACAGGGAGGTCGTCTCGTGGCACGTCCGGCTCTGGGGGAAGGTGGAGGAGAGGGCCGCCCCCCTGCCACCGGGCCGGGTCATCGACGGGTTCACGAGGCGGCGCGACCTCTTCCTGCGCCAGCTCTCGACCCTCTACCAGCCGCCCGAGGCCGCCCGCCCCGACGTCGTCCCGCGCGCCGACGGCGAGCTCTCGAACCGCGCCCTCGCGATCGCCCTCGACGGGCCGTTCGGGAGGTTCGCACGCTTCCCGGCCGTCGTCGCGACCTCCCGCAGCGGCGGCGTCACCGAGGTCCTCGTGAGGGACCTCCGGTTCGGCTCCCTCCCGCGCGACCTCGACCCGTTCCTCTACGCCGTCCGCTTCGACGTGGCGAGCCGGGTGATCTTCGAGGGTTTCCCCTCGCCCCGCTGGCACGACGCGCGCTGACGCGTCCCGCCTTCGGGCTCGGTCCGGCGGCCCCTCTCGCCTATGATCCGCACGACCCTCCCGTCGTGACGATGGAAGTCGCAGCCGGAACCCGCCTCGGCCCCTACGAGGTCGTCTCCCGCATCGGCGCCGGGGGAATGGGCGAGGTCTGGCGGGCCCGCGACACGAGGCTCGACCGCAGCGTCGCGGTGAAGGTCCTCCCGGCCGCGTTCGCCGAGGACTCGAAGATGCGGCTCCGGTTCGAGCGCGAGGCGCGGATCGTCTCGCAGCTCTCCCACCCGAACATCTGCACGCTCCACGACGTGGGCGAGGGGTACCTCGTCATGGAGCTCCTGGAGGGCGAGTCGCTCGCCGAGCGCCTCAGGAGGGGCCCGCTCCCCCTCCGGGACGTCCTGAAGGTCGGCGCCGAGATCGCCTCGGCGCTCCACCGGGCCCACCGGGCCGGCGTCGTCCACCGCGACCTCAAGCCCGGGAACGTCATGCTCACGAAGGGCGGGGCGAAGCTCCTCGACTTCGGCCTGGCGTTCGCCGAGGCGAGCCCGGGGGAGGACGGGAAGACCCTCACGGCGCCGCTGACCGACACGGGCGCCGTGCCGGGGACGGTCCCGTACATGGCGCCCGAGCAGCTCGAGGGGAAGGAGGCGGACCCGAGGACCGACGTCTTCGCGCTCGGGGTGGTCCTGTACGAGATGGTGACGGGCGCCCGGGCGTTTCCCGGGGCGAGCCGGGCCTCGGTGATCGCCGCGATCCTCACGTCCGAGCCGGCGCCGGTCTCCGAGCGGCAGCGCCTCACGCCCCGGTCGCTGGAGCGCCTCATCTCGCGGTGCCTGGCGAAGGACCCCGACGAGAGGTGGCAGAGCGCGCTCGACGTCGCGACCGAGCTGCGCTGGATCGCGGAGCCGGCTACGGACGGCGAGGCGGGAGGGGCGCGGCAGGCCCGCGGAGCCCGGCCGTGGAAGGTCGCGACCGCGGCGCTGGCGCTCGCCCTCCTTGCGGCGGTCGGGACGGCCGCCTGGCTGGGCCGGTCGAGGGCGGGCGGGGAGAAGCCCGGCGCGCTGCCGGTTCCGCGCCTCGTCCGCCTGACGTGGAACATGCGGTCCCGTCAGCCGAGCGTCTCCCCGGACGGGAACAGCTTCGCGTATGTCAGTCAGCAGTCCGACGCCCCGGACGCGACGTCCGACGTCTTCGTTCGCAGGATCGGCGGCGAGAACCCGGTCAACCTCACGAAGGGCTCGGGAGCGAACAACGGGACGCCGGCCTTCTCGCCCGACGGCCAGAGCATCGCGTTCCGATCCGACCGCGACGGGGGCGGGATCTTCGTGATGGGCGCCACCGGCGAGTCCGTCCGACGCCTGACGACCTTCGGGGTATCCCCTGCCTGGTCCCCGGACGGGAAGGAGATCGTCTTCTCGAGCCTCTACTCCGAGGGCTGGTCGTCCGACGCCGCGAGCGCGCTCCAGGTCGTCGAGGTGGCGACCGGAAGGACGAGGAAGGTCTTCGAGGGGGACGCGATCCGGCCGTTCTGGTCCCCCTCCGGCAAGCGGATCGCCTTCGACGGCAGGCGGAAGGGGATGGCCGGAGGACGTGCCCTGTCCACCATTCCCGCCACGGGTGGAAGCCCCGTCGAGGTCGCGGCGACGCCCGGAATCGGCTGGATGACCGGCGTCTGGACACCGGGGTGGATCTGGTACACGAACCCGGAGAAGGGGCCGCCCGGGATCTGGCGCGTCGGCGTCGACGAGGAGACCGGGAGGACGACCAGTGCGCCGGAGCCCGTCCTGCGCACCGCGAGCGAGGTGGGCCCGAAGCTCTCGGTCACGGCCGACGGGAAGAGACTCCTCTTCTCCTCGTTCCTGAGACAGGTCCAGCTCCTTCGATGGGACCTCGACCCCGCGAGCGGTCGCCTGGCGCCGGAGCCGCGAACGATCCTCGCCAGCGGGCGGCCGATCTACGAAGCTCTGCCGTCGCCGGGCGGGCCCTGGCTGCTCGCGCACCTCATCGACCAGCCCGACGAGTTCCGGGAGGACCTCCTCCTCGTGAACGAGGAGACCGGGGAGACCCGCCGGCTCACCGACGACGCCGACCGGGAGGGCGCGGCCGCGTGGGCGCCGGACGGCTCCTTCATCTACTTCACCGTCTCGCTCGAAGGGGGGAGCGAGCTCTGGAGGATCCGGCCGGACGGGAGCGGCCGGGAGCGCGTCCTCGGCGCTACGGCGGTGGGCGAGGTCCTCAACGTCCGGGCCGCGCCGGACGGACGGTCGCTCTACGTCGAGGCCGGGAAGCTCCACCAGCCGTACCTCGTGGATACCGCGGCCGGCGGCACCCCGGCGCCGACGGCGCTTCCGGCCATGCCCGGGGAGCGGGTGTTCCAGGGGCTGGACTGGTCGCCGGACGGACGCCGGATCGCCGGGGTCTCCCGGAAGCCGGACGGCTCGTTCGAGGAGGCGCTCGTCCTGTTCGACCTGGCGGGCCGGACGTTCCGGACGGTCGGCACCGCGAAGGTGGGAGGCTTGTGCTCCTGGCTGCCGGACTCCCGGCGCGTCCTCCTGGTGAGCGAATCGGGCGAGGCTACGACCTGCGACGTCGAGACGGGCGTGCTGAAGCCGACCGGCTCCCTCGGCCCGAACGCCTACAACATCTCCCTCGCCCGGGACGGCAGCCGGCTCTACGCAAACAAGGGCGGCGAGTCCATGACCGACGTCTGGATGCTCGACTGGCGGGAAAAGCCCTGACGGTCCGGTCCCGGCAGAGGGTCCGAGAAGCCTAGCCCTTCCGGAGCGCCCAACCGAGGAGGAGGAGGCCGACCGCGGCGATCCAGCTGCCGGCGACCCGGACGGCGATCCGGGTCCAGGGGGCGCGCAGCGCGACGACCGTCGCCGCGGCGAGCGCCACCACGACGAAGAGGCTCGCCACGATGCCGGCGAGCCCGAGCGCTCCGAGCCGCGCCTCGGCCATTGCGGACCCGTTCAGGTATCCGTGCAGGAGGCCGAAGGCGGACGGCAGCGCGACCGCCCACGCGCCCCTCGGCCGCGCCTCGGCGGCGACGAGGGCTCCCAGGAGGACGAACGAGGCGGTGGTCAGGGCGATGGCCGTCCCCGTCACAGGGACGACGAGGCCCGCGAGCCCTCCGGCGAGCCACGCACCCGTCAGGGCGAACAGCGTGAGCCGGCCCGAGCGCGCGCCGCCCTGTCCTCCGAGGAGCGCGAGCGCGAGCGCGGGCAGCAGGTCCTCCGGCGTGAGGCAGAAGTGCGAGACGCCGTCGTAGAGCGGTCCGAGCCCCGTGTTGACGAGGTGGGCGCGCGCCGGCCCGGCGGCCACGAGGGCCACCGCGAAGGCGGCGTGCCGAAGGGCGCGCCCCCTCAGGAGACTGCCCTCCAGAGGAAGAAAGCCGCCGTGCCCGCGACGCCGGCCCCCGCCACGCGGAGCGCGACCCGGCCCCACCCCCAGCGGTGGACGGCGCCGATCGCGATCCCGACGGCGTGGAGCGTCCCCGTGGCCATCACGAAGCCGAGGCTGTAGTGCAGGCCGCTGGCCCCGGCGGGGAGCTCGGTCCCGTGCGCGTGCCCGTGGAAGACCGCGAAGAACCCCACCAGGACGGCCGCGACCGGGAGCTTCGGGCGCCATTCCGCGAGGACCGCCAGGCCGAGGGCGATCCCCGAGAGGGCGATCGCGACCTCGACGCCGGGGAGGGGGACGCCGACGAGACCCAGCATCCCGCCCATCGCCATCACCACCGGGAAGGTCACCGGCAGGAGCCAGACCGCCGGCGCGCCGAGCTGCGCGCCCCAGAGGCCGACGGAGACCATCGCGAGGACGTGGTCGAGACCGGAGATGGGGTGGCGGAGTCCCGCGAGGAAGCCCGCGGCCTTCCCCTGCTCGGCGTGCGCGAGGGCGAGGGCGGGCCAGAGGAGGAGCGAGGTCGCGAGGACGGGGGCCAGGTCGCGGGCCAGGGACCGGCCGTCGAGGCGGAAGCGCATCCCCGGTCCTCGGGCCGTCACCGCGACCCCGCGATCAGGACGGCCACGCGCTGGAGGGTCCAGAAGGCCCCGAGCGCGCCGACGGCGTATCCCGGGACCTGCGCGACCGGCCGAGGCCACCGGACCTCGAGGAGGCGGAAAGAGCGCTCGAGGAGGACGACGAGGACGACGAAGCCGACCTGGCCCAGCTCGACGCCGACGTTGAAGAGGAGGAGGGCGAGAGGGATCTCCGCCTTCGGCAGCCCCATCGACGTCAGCCCGCTCGCGAAGCCGAACCCGTGGAGGAGCCCGAAGGCGAAGGCGACCACCCACGGGCGGCGGATCGTGAAGCTCGTCTCGCCGCGCCACTTCCGGACGACCTCGGGGCCGAGGAAGAGGATCGAGAGGGCGATGGCGGCGTTGAGCGGCGGCAGCGGCGCGCTCGCGTAGCCGAGCGTCGCGATCGCGAGCGTGACGCTGTGCGCGAGCGTGAACGACGTGACCGTCTTCAGGAGGGCCCACCGCTCGTCCACGATCAGGAGGAGGCCGAGGACGAAGAGGAGGTGGTCGACGCCGAGGAGGATGTGCTGGACGCCGAGCTGCGCGTAGCCCATTGCGCGCTCCGTGGCGGTGGTCGACGCCCCGAGGGTCACGGAGGGGCTCGCGGGACGGAGGAGGTGGCTCTCGAGGCGGCCGTCGGCGTGGTGGACGCGGACGAGGACGTCGGTGACCGTCGTCTCGAGCCCCGCGACGGCGATCGTCTTGCCGGCGAGGCCGCCGTCGCACGTGAGCGTTCCCCTCACGACGACGGCTCCCGGCGAGAGCTGCTGGCGGTCGGGGGTGACGAGCCGGCAGCCCTCGGGGACGACCGGGACGATCGAGATCTCGACCTCGCCCCCCGTCGGCTTCTTCCAGAGGAGCCCGTAGCTGCCGGGCTCCGTCTCGCGCAGCTCGAGGAAGCCCGGGCGCACCTCGTGGGCGCGCGCCGGCGGCGCGAGGAGGGAGATCCCGAGGAGGAGGAGCGCGGTCCTTCTCAACGAGCGCCCGCTGCCGCCACGCCGGCGGGAGCGCCCGTCGGGGCGCCGTCCCTCGGCATCTCGATCGAGACCGTGTACTTCGTCAGGAGCTTCTCGTAGAGCGCCCGGATCTCCCGGGTCCTCCTCTCGGCGAGGACCTCGCGCGCGACCATCGGCCGGACGAGCGCGAGGTCCGGCGTTGGAGCCGCGGCCCTCTCGCGGACGAGGACGAGATGGAGGCCGTAGGTCGACTCCACCGGTCCCTGCCAGCGGCCCGGCGGGAGCTCCGCGACCGACTTCGCGAAGCCCTCCCCGAACGTCCTCGCCACCTCCTCGTCAGGCCCGGGGGGGAGCTCCTCGGGGAGGAGCGTCGGGTCGCCCAGCCCGTCCGTCGGGGCGTCGGGGCCCAGGGCCCGCAGCTTCGCGAGGATCGCCTCCGCGTCGGGGCGGGCCCTCTCGCCGCGGCGCGACGGGCTCACGAAGACCTGGCGGAGGGCGACGCGGGCCTCGCCCCCGAAGGCTCGCGGGTGAGCGGCGAGCCAGGCCCGCACCTCCTCGTCCGTCGGCGGCGCCTGCGCGGAGGCGTCCTCGACGAGGAACTCGACCTTCTGCCGGAGGCGCCTCCGGATCACCGTGTCGTCCCGGTCGAGCCCGGCCGCCATCGCCTCGCGGACGGCGATCTCCTCCCGGACGTGGTCGTCGACGAGCTCCTTCAGCTCGGCCGCCGAGGGCGGGCGCTGCCAGACCTTCGAGAAGCCGGCGGCGAGGTGGCGGACCTGACCGGGCGTGACGACGATCCTCGTGGACGTCGGGCCGCCCGATCCGCCTCGCCACTCGAACCAGGCGAAGAGGAGCCCCCCGAGGACCAGGAAGTGGACGAGGGGCTCCCGGAGGAATCGCTTCAGGCCGCGGTCCGTCAGTTCGGCGTGTACCAGATCGGCGACGTGTAGGCGCGCTCGGCGACCGTCATCCTCGTCCCCGGCAGCGGCTTCGTGCCGAACCGCTTCGCGTCGTAGGCCGTCCAGCGAGGAGTCGGGATCTCGACGACGCGCAGGTAGTAGAAGGCGCGCTGGGTCGGGTCGAACGACGGGTCCTTCCAGACCACGAGGAGCTCGGGGGCGCCGATCGTGTTCGTGAACGTGGCGTTCTCGACGTCGACCGTGCTCCCGACCGAGGGGACCTTCCCGGTCTTCGGGTCGGGCTTGCGGTCGCCCGACCAGGCGACGTCGTAGACCTTCTCGTGGAGCTCGCCCTTCGCGTCGAGCCACCCCTTGACGACCTGAGCGCGGTCGAGGTTCGCGCCGATCGGGTCCTTCATCGCGCCGACGAGGAAGGTCGGGACCTTCCCCTTCGGGGCGCCCTTCAGGTCGCCGCCCATCGGGACGCCCTTGGCGTAGCCGACGCGCGCCGGCGTCCGGTCGTAGGCGTCCTTCGCCTCGAAGTCCCAGCCGCCGAAGAACCGGACGATCATCCGCGAGCCGGTCGTGGCGTACGTCTCGCGCCGCTGCATGGCGTCCCAGATCGACTCGCGGGTGTTCTCCTTCGCCCAGACCGCGGCGTAGCCCGACGCGGAGACCTCCCAGTCCATGATCACCGCGCCGGTCTTCGCGCTCTTGACGAACGTCTCGAGCATCCGCTTCGGCCCCGGCTCCTGGGGCGTCGTCTTGCCGAAGAAGTTCTCCTCCTCCATCGCCGCGAGGCCCGTGTGCGCGTCGCTCGACCCGACCATCCCGAACTTGTACGGGTTGACGCCGAGGGCCTGCTCGAGCTTCAGCCCGTTCTTCAGCGCCGAGCGGGCGTACTCGAGCTCGAGCATCGACTTCGTCTTGGCCTCGCTCAGGTCGAGGTTCCCCTTGTCCCAGATCTCGAAGTCGGCGAACTCGTCGTTCGGCGAGAGGTACGGGTGCGCCTCGCCGGTCCCCTTCGTCTGCGTCGCCTCGTAGAGACGTTCCCACCTCGCCCGCGTCTCGACGTACTCCCGGTCGATCTTCTTCCCGAAGGCCTCGACGATCGGGAACATCCGCCCGTTGCTCAGGTTGCCGTTGTGCGCGATGGCCAGGACGCTCCCGCCCGTCTTCTTCTCGTACGCGTCCATCCACTTCCAGAGCTCGACGGGGTCGTCGCTCCCGTACGGCGGGTAGACGGTGAACGGCTCGACCTGGCTCGCCTTGTCGCCGCTGTCCCGGAAGATCACGTTCCGGTGGAGGTTGTTCCCGCCGGTGTTCGAGGTCCACTCGAACCCGATGAACGCGGTGAAGCGCCCCGGCTCGTTGTACTTCTCGGCCGCGGCGATCGTCTGCTGCCAGGCCCCCTTGTAGGCGCGCGTCCCGGGGAAGTACATGATCTCCTTCGGGAAGGTGCCCTGCGAGAAGCTCACGATGATGTCGAGCGCCGCCTCGGCTCCCTGACCCGACTTGATCTTCTCGTACCACTCGCGCCCCTTCGGGTTCGCCAGGATCTCGGGCTTCCCCGCGAAGAGGTCGGGGAAGAAGCCCATGTTGTCGGAGTGGTCGGCGACGACCAGGAAGTCGAGCGGGCGGGAGAGCTTCACCGGCTGCCCGCTGGACGCCTGGATCTCCTCGCCGCGGGCGAGCCGATAGGCGTCAACGGGCCCGATCTTGGCGCCGAACGCCCCCGCGTCCATCGAGAACGCCGTGTGGAGGTGCGTGTCGCCGAAGAGGGGCCGCGTGGGGTAGTCACGCCCGGCGTAGGGCGAGTAGGGGGTGGTCTTCGAGAAGCCGCGCTCGACGGCCGCGGGGTCGTGCTCGCCCGCGTCCTGCGCGAGAAGGGGCCGACCGACGAGCACCAGCCCCAGGGCCAGGCCGACCGCGAGATTCCAGCGCAGACGCATCGAGTTCTCCCCCCCCGTCATCGGCGGTGAGCCGCCGATGGCTCGGCGGATTGTAGGGCGTCCGGCGCCGGGCCGATCGGCGGTCCGGGGGCGGCGTCGGCGGGCTACTCGTTCCCCGGCGCGGGGATGATCATCGTCTTCTCCTCCGCCCCGTCCTTCGGCTTGCCGGGGGGCGGCGGGGGAGGAGGCGGCGCGGGACGGCCGGTCGGGATCGCCGCCGTCACCGAGGTCTTCTCACCGGGGGCGTAGCGCGACGCGGGCTCGACCGGGGCCGGCGGGGCGACCGCGGTGGAGAAGGGAGACGCGGGCGGCGTCAGCGGCGGGGCCGGGGGGCCCGTCGGGACGACAGGGCGGTGAAGGACGCCGGAGGCGTCCGGGCCCCGCCGCTCCTGGGCCGCCCGCTTCAGCAGGAAGACCCGGTCCTCGTCCAGGAAGCCGTTGTACGAGTACTCGCCCCGGGCAGCCAGGAGGTCGACGGCGTCCAGGGTCGAGATCCCCAGCTCGCTCGCGGCCTCGGCGATCCACTTGACGGTCATCGATCCCTCCCGGCCCCGCCCGCTCAGGCCCTGGCCGGGAAGACCGCCTGGGCGATCTCCGGCTCGACGTAGATCCCGATCAGCTCGCACTTCACCGCCGCGGCGGAGGCCGCCTTGCGGAGGCCCTCCTCCACGGAGAAGAGGAGGTCGATGGCCGTCGCCTCGGGCGAGCGCCCCTCGCAGTCGACCTCGTAGACGAGGGCGCCGTCGCGCCGCGAAGGCTTCGGGGCCCCGGCGCCGAGGCGCTCGACGACCGAGGCGTGCGCCCCGTAGAGGAGCGTCGCCGCCAGGTCCGTCGGGTCCGACGGCTCCGACTCGTCCGGCAGGCCGACGGCGACGACGGCGCGGGGGTTCGCCCCCTCGATCCCCGAGTAGGTCACCATCGCCTTCAGGACGCTGTCCGGCGACGGCGGCGGCGCCACGAGCGGCCCGATCTTGGCGAGGAGGTCGGTCCGCTCCTTCAGGAGCGCGCGGCGTGCGGCGTCCGGGATCGGCTGCGAGGCGTCCTTCAGGAACGTCTCGATCTGGAAGTAGTTGTCCATCATCCGCCCGGTGTCGGCCTGCGCGAGGAGCCGCGTGCGCTCGGCGTGGAACTCGGCCCTCAGCGAGCGGAAGTCCCGCGCGACGCGGCCGTTCTCGCGGCGGTCCGACTCGAGGGCGGCCTTCACCGCGGCCACCTTCCTCTCGTGCTCCTCGCGGTCGGCCTCCTCGCGGCGCTGCTCCAGCTCGAGGATCTCCTGCTCCACGCGGACGAGGTCCTCGGCGAGGCGGCCGAGGCCCTCCTCGAGCATGTTGATCTCGTCCCGCTTCCGCTTGGCCTCGGCGGTCAGCTCCTCGACCCGAAGCCGGCGCTGGACCGCCTCCTGCCGGAGCGCCTGGTGGGCGGCCCGTCGGTCGGCGTCGATCCGGAAGAAGTCCTTCAGAAGGCCCATCGTTCCTCCCTGGCCGTGTCCGGTCTGAGTGCCGGGTCGAAGTCTATACCGCCGCGTGGACCGCCACGTGAGGCCCCGGTCCGCCGGAGAGGGCTTCCGCCTCGACCCGGAGGAGCTCCGCCAGCCGCGCGGCGGTCGCCTCCTGCCCCGCGTGCGCGACCGCCAGCTCGAGGTAGGCCGGCCCGTGCCGGGCCTCGGCCTCGGCCAGCTCGCGGTAGAGCCGGGCCAGGCGCGCGTCCGGGAGCCTGCCGGCGAGGGCCAGGAACCGCTCGTGGCTCCGGGCCTCGACGAGCGCGGCCACGAGGAGGAGGTCGAGGCCTCGGGCCGGCTCCGCGCCGCTCCGGCAGGCTCTCCTGAGGGCGGAGACGTACGGGTTCTTCCGCCTCGCCGGAAGCGCGGCGCCGAGGCGCCGGGCCTCGCGCGAGGCCTTCCGGAAGTGGCGAAGCTCCTCGGCGGCGAGCGCCGACAGGACGTCGACGAGGCGCGGGCTCGACGGGTAGAGGCCCACGAGCGACAGCGCGAAGACCGCGGCCTGCAGCTCGCAGACCGCGTGGTCGGCCACGAGCGCCGGCAGGTCGCCGAGGCACCGCTCGACCCACGACTCGGGGGTCCGCGTGAGGAGGACGACGTCGGGGGTCGCGGGGACGGCCTTCATCGCCGACCTCGATCATCGCCGCGCCGGCCCCGCCGCGGAAGGGCTCGCCAGGGGGCCGGAACGCCGCTCACCGGACCGGCCCCGGCCCGGAGACGAAGCAGGGCGAGAACCAGCTCGCCAGCCAGAGGTCGTGGACGCCACGGGTGCCCGTGTTCGCCTCGTAGACGCGCTCGTCCAGGAGCAGCGCGACGTGGCCGACCCGGGAGGCGGTCTCGGCGCGGGCCAGGTGGTAGAGGCGGCCTCGCCGCGCGTGCCGGCGGACCTCGCCGGCGCTGGCGAAGACCCGGGGGACGGCCTTCTCGTTCACGACCTTCGTCGCGAGGGCGTACCCGTGCCTCCTCTGGGCCCAGGCGGGGTCGTCCGTCCCCTCGACCGTGTCGACGAACCCCCGATAGTGGCAGTTCCCGTGGCCCCAGACGGCCATCATCAGGTTGGCGTACGTCACGCAGCTGAAGGTGAGCCGCGTGGGGGAGTGGACACCCGTCTCGGTCCGGTACGTGGCCACCGCGTACGGCGTCTGGAAAGCGGGCGTGTCCCGGTGGACCGCCGAGATCTTGGAGCCGCGCCCGTAGGGCTTCCCTCGCAGCCGTTCGTGCAGCCACTCGAAGCCCGGCCGGCCCGGGCGGTCCGGCAGCTCGATCAACCACCCGGCGCGCAGGCCCAGCGCCGCCAGGAAGCCGTAGTCCCACGGGTCGACGCCAACCTTCGTCGAAGGGCCGCCGTGCTCGAGGTTCGCGAGCTTCTCGTGCCACCCCAGGTCCTTCTGGGCCCGGAGGAGGGCCTCGCGCAGGGAGGGATTCCACTCGTCCGCCGCGGACGCGGGCGGAAACCCGGCGTCCGCCAGGAGGCGCCGCAGGACCCGGAGGTCCGGAGGCTTGTTGTCCTCGTCGTCTCCGATCGGGCCGTCCAGGAAGAGCCGCGTCGCCATCGGCCACCCCTCCGTCGAGAGCGGCGGGACGGGAAGCCTCCGGGGGGAAGCGGGGCGTCCTCCGCGTCGCCGCCGCGCTAGCCTGCGGATCGCGAACGACTCGCTGGCCTCATCCTATCGCCGAAACCCGCCGGCGGGTACGGCCCCGGGCCCCGGCGCCGCCGCCGCGAAGTCCGCGTCGACCGCCACCCGCAGCTCCGCCTTCCGGTCGTCTCCGACCGGGGTGGACCGGAGCCTTTCCAGCAGGGTCTCGTGGGAGACGAGCCGGTGGCGGATCGCCGCCCGGACGTACTCACGGTCCTTCTCGCGAGCCGCGACGTACTTCGAGACCACCAGGTCGTGAGGCTCCAGGCAGAGCCCGACTCCGGCCGTCGTCTCGACGCGGACCAGGCGCGCTTCCCAGCCCTCCGGCAGGACCGCGGTCCGAGGACCGACTCCCTGGGCGTAGTAGCCGAAAGCCTCGTGGAAGGGGGAGAGCTCCCCGATCGAGCCGTCGACGAGGTCGGCCCGGTCCGGCTGGTTCCGGGGGTACAGGTCGACGTCGGCGGAGAGGCAGAGCTCCTCGGGCGCGTCCGGGAAGCTCCCGAGGATCGCCTGGCTCCCGATGACGACGATCTCGGGGTCCTCCGCGATCGTCGCGGCGGCGCGGATGACGTGCTCGAGCTGCCGGCGGTTCACCGCCGTTCCTCCGGGGGCGCGAGGCCGCCCTCCGCCCGCGCGCGGCGAAGGACGGTCCAGCGCTCCCTCGGGCCGAGGACCCCCGCGAACGGAGAGCACTGGCGGAGCGCCCGGGCCCTGGGCCCGGGGTCGCACAGGAGGGACGCGATCTCGGAGACGGGACGGTCCAGCTCCTCGAGCCAGACGGCCGCCCAGCCGCGAGCGGCGGAATCGTCGGCCAGCCAGCCGCGAACCCGCTCCCGGGCACGCGCGACGACCGCCGGGTCCTCGACGAGGCGCCGCGCCACCTCGCGGTGCAGGGCCAGGCTCCTCTCCTCGGCGCGGCCGTGCAGCCCGTCCCCGCTCCCGTCCGTTCCGGCGTCGCCGCTCCGCATCGACGCAGTCTGATACGGAACCATCGGTCAAGTCGAGCGGGCGAACCCGGACCGGCGCCGCGGGGGCCCTCCCCGGACATGTTCCTGGGATCGTTGGGGGGAGGGGGCAGGGGAGGGCCCGACTTCAAGCGGCGCCGGCGGCGCCGCGGGGGCCCTCCCCGGACATGTCAGCTCCGGCCGTAGAGGTACTCGGTCAGGTACTCGACCTTCTGGTGCTCCTCGTCGGCGTGCCAGGAGGTCACGTCGCCGATCGAGACGATCCCCAGGAGGCCGCCGTCGCCGACGACGGGGACGTGGCGGAGGCGCTCCTGCTTCATGATCGCCTCCACCTCGTCGATCTCGCGTTCGGGCCGGACGACGACGACCTTCGGCGTCATCACCGCCGAGACCGCCGTGGCGGCGGGGTCGAGGCCCTCGGCCACCACCCGCTTCACGACGTCCCGCTCCGTGAAGATGCCGAGGAAGCGGCTCCCGTCGAAGACGACCAGGGCGCCGACGTTGCGGTCCCTGAGGACGCGACAGGCGTCCCGGACGGTGCACTCCGGCGCGACCGTGATCACGCCCCCCGCCTTCTTGGCCCTGAGAACGTCGTTTGCTGTCGCCATGGTCCGGAATCAGATCCAATCCGAGACGGCGTGTCAACGAGATTCCGCGCCGGCCGTCCGGGAAGGGCGGGCGGACCGGGGGCCCCTCAGCGCGTCGGGGATGCCTTCGCGTCGGCGATCCGCCGGACGACCTCCTTCGTCAGCGGGTTCGGGATCGGGATCGAGAGGTCGTAGAGGGCGATCCTCCAGGCGGCGCCGACTCTCCGCAGGACGCCGGAGCCGCGGCAGGCGCCCATGTTCGCCGTGTCGAGCCGCTCGTCGAACCAGGCCACCGTCCCGTCGGGGGAGACGACGACGTGCCGGTCGTGCCCGCGGAAGGTCCAGGCCTTCCCCTTCGCGAAGTGGGGGTGGGCGTAGGCGCGGAACTCGGGGACCGTCCAGCGCTCGTCGGGGTCGGTCCCGAGGAAGACCCCCTCGGGGGCGAACCAGGCGAAGTACCGCTCCTCGTCGGCCTTCGCCGCCGCGTCGTGCCAGTCGTCCAGCGCGCGGGCGACCTCGGCCGCCGGTCCGGGCGGCTCGGCGGCGGGCGCGGGGAGCGCGAGGACGGGGAGGAGGGCGAGGAGGCAGGCGGCGGCCAGGCGGGTTCGGCTCACCCCGCGAGTCTAGGCGGATCCCGCCGGGGTCGGCCCGTTGCCTAGAATCCCGCCAATGGCGACGAAGAACGCGACGGAGCCCGGGGCCGAGGTCGAGACCCTCCGGGCCGAGATCCGGAGGCACGACCACCTCTACCACGTCCTCGGCCGGCCGGAGGTGACCGACGCAGAGTACGACCGGCTCGTCCGGCGCCTCCGGGAGCTCGAGGCCGCGCACCCCGACCTCGTGACGCCCGACTCGCCGACGCAGCGCGTGGGCGGGACCCCCGTCTCCGAGCTGCCGAGCGTGCGGCACGAGGTGCCGCTCCTCTCGCTCGACAACGCCTACTCGCCCGGGGAGGTCTCCGCCTGGCTCGACCGGGTCGCCGACCGGCTCGGCGGGCGAGTCCCTCCCGTCGTCTGCGAGCTGAAGATCGACGGGCTGTCGGTCTCCCTGGTCTACGAGGACGGCCTCCTCTCGCGGGCGGCCACGCGCGGCGACGGGACGACGGGAGAGGACGTCACCCCGAACGTCCGGACGATCCGCGCGGTCCCGCTGCGCCTGTCGGGCGACCGCGTGCCGCGCCTCCTCGAGGTGCGGGGCGAGGTCTACTTCCCGCTCCCCGCCTTCCGGGACCTCAACCGCGCGCGCGAGGAGGCGGGGGAGCCGCTCTTCGCCAACCCCAGGAACGCCGCGGCGGGCTCCCTCCGGCTCCTCGACTCGCGGACCACCGCGAAGCGCCGCCTGTCGGCCTTCCTCTACTCGGTGGCCCGCTGGGAGGGCGGCGGCGAGCCGAGGACGCAGTGGGAGACGCTCGAGCGGCTCGAGGAGCTCGGCTTCCCCGTGGGCTCGCACCGGAGGCTCGCGGCCGGCCTCCCCGAGATCGTGGCCTTCCTCGACGAGTGGCGCGAGAAGCGCCGCGACCTGCCGTTCGAGACCGACGGCGTCGTCCTGAAGGCCGACCCGCTCGCCGACCAGAAGGCCCTCGGCCAGACGGCCAAGGCGCCGCGCTGGGCGGTGGCGTACAAGTTCCCGCCGGAGGAGGCGACGACGCGCGTGACCCGGATCGCCGTCCAGGTGGGGCGGACGGGCGTCCTGACGCCGGTGGCGGAGTTCGAGCCGGTCCTCCTGGCCGGGACGACGGTGAGGCGCGCGACGCTCCACAACTACGAGGACCTCTCGCGGAAGGACGTCCGCGTCGGCGACACGGTGGCCGTCGAGAAGGGGGGCGACGTCATCCCGAAGGTGACGCGCGTCCTCCTCGAGAAGCGCCCCGCGGGCGCGGTGCCCTTCGAGATGCCCGCGACGTGCCCCGAGTGCGGCCAGCCCGTCGTCCGCGAGGAGGGCCAGGTCGCCCTCCGCTGCGTCAGCTCCTCCTGCCCGGCGCAGGTGAAGGAGTCGATCCGCCACTTCGTCTCCCGCCGCGCGATGGACGTCGAGGGGCTGGGGGACGAGAGGATCGACCAGCTCCTCTCCGAGGGGCTCCTCGACGGGATCGCCGGGCTCTACCACCTCGACGGGGCGCGCCTAACCGCGCTCGAGCGATGGGGCGGGAAGTCGGCCGCGAACGTCCTGGCGCAGGTCGGGAAGTCCAAGCAGGCGGGGCTGGCCCGCCTCCTCTTCGGCCTCGGGATCCGGCAGGTGGGCGAGAAGATGGCGAAGGTCCTCGCGCGGCGGTTCCGCTCGATGGAGGCGCTCGCGGAGGCGGACGAGGAGACGCTGATGGGCGTCCCCGAGGTCGGCCCCGAGACCGCGCGGTCGATCCGCGAGTGGTTCGCCACCCCCGCGAACCGCGACGTCGTCTCTAAACTCCGGGAGGCCGGTGTCCGTATGATCGACGACGGGGCGGCGTCCCCGGCAGGAGGTCCCCTGTCCGGCGGGACCTTCGTCCTGACGGGCACCCTGGCCAGGAGGACGCGGGACGAGGCCGCGGCCGCCATCGAGGCCGCCGGAGGAAAGGTGACGGGAAGCGTGTCGAGGAAGACGACCGCGGTGATCGCGGGCGAGGATCCCGGTTCGAAGCTCGAGAAGGCGAAGGCGCTCGGCGTCCCCGTCTGGACGGAGGACGACCTCGACGCCGCGCTCGGGGGGGAGAGGTGACGGCGGCGGGGGCGCCGCGCGAGCCACTCGTCCTCGTCGTCGACGACGACGCGGGGAGCCGGCGCGCGATGGCCTTGACGCTCGAGACGGACGGGCGGCGGGTGGAGGAGTTCGGCGACGCCGCGAGCGCGCTCGCCCGCGCGGCCGAGGACCCCTCGGTGGCCCTGGTCGTCACCGACCTCAAGATGCCGGGCCGGACGGGACTGGAGCTCTCGCAGGAGCTGGCCGGGACGCGGCCCGACGTCTCGGTCCTCCTCGTGACCGCCTTCGGGGACGTCGACACGCTCCTGGCCGCCCGCGCGCTCGGGACCGTCGACTACGTCGCCAAGCCGGTCGCCAAGGACGACCTGAGGCTGCGGGCGGCCGCGGCGTTGACCCGCGCGCGGCAGGCGACGGAGATCAAGAGCCTGAGGGAGAGGCTCGACAAGCGTTACGGGTTCGAGGCGATCCTCGGGATCTCGCCCGCGATGGAGCGGGTCTTCGAGAAGCTCCGGGTCGTGGCCCCCACGCGGACCACGATCCTGATCGCGGGCGAGTCGGGGACGGGCAAGGAGCTGGTCGCCAACGCGCTCCACCACAACTCGCCGCGCCGCCCCCGCGCCTTCGTCGCGCTCAACTGCGGCGCCATCCCGAAGGAGATCATCGAGTCCGAGCTGTTCGGGCACGAGCGGGGCGCCTTCACCGGCGCGCTCGTCAAGCGGGTCGGCCGGATCGAGCAGGCCCACGGGGGGACGCTCTTCCTCGACGAGGTCTCCGAGATGCCGCCGGACCTGCAGGTGAAGTTCCTGCGGGTGCTGGAGGAGCGGCGCGTGACTCCCGTGGGGGGGAACGACGGCAAGGAGGTCGACTTCCGCCTCGTGGCCGCCACGAACCGCGACCTCGGCAAGGAGATCGAAGCGGGGCGGTTCCGGCAGGACCTCTTCTACCGGATCTCGGTCGTCACGGTCGAGCTGCCGCCCCTGCGCGAGCGGCGCGAGGACATCCCGCTCCTCGTGGAGCGCTTCCGGGACGTCTTCTCCCGCGAGCACGACCGGCCGGTCACCGGGATCACGCCGGGCGCCCTCGGCGTCCTCGTCGGCTACGACTGGCCGGGGAACGTGCGCGAGCTGAAGAACGTCGTCGAGAACGCCGTCCTGTTCGCCGCGGGGAGCCGGATCGACGTGGGCGACCTCCCCTCGCACGTCGTCGCCAGGGCCGGGGCCGTCGCGGTCCCGGCCGCCCCCGCCGCGGCGGAGACGGGCGAGGCCCCGGCCGTGGCGGCCGTCCCGGTCGTGGTCGGGTCGCTCCTCGGCAAGACGATGGCCGACATCGAGAAGGAGGCGATCCTGACGGCGCTGCAGGCGTCCGGCGGGAACCGTCGCCGCGCCGCCGAGCAGCTCGGGATCGGCCTGAGGACCCTGCAGCGGAAGCTGAAGGAGTACCGGGGGGAGGCGGCGGGCCCGGGCGAGGACGAGGAGGGCGGCGACGAGGAGGACGGGGCGGAATAGAATGCCGCGTCAGCCCGCCCCGGAGCGTCGAGGAGGGACCGAATGGACATCCCGATGAAGGTCTACGTCACCTGCCCGATGGCCGAGATGAAGCAGCTTCCGGGCACGCTCATCGCCGTCTCGCCCAGCGGCTACTACGAGGTGCACGTGGCGTACGGGTCCAACACGCACACGGTCCTCCTCCCGGTCTGCGGGACGGCGCTGATCGCGAGCGAGCCGCTCCTCTCCCCCCTGCCCGGCTTCGAGGTGGAGAGGTAGCCCTTCAGGACGCCTCGTCCTCCTCGCGCGGCAGGTCGCGCGGGGCGGGGAGGTGGTCCCAGGAATCGGCGCCGCCGGTCTCGAACGCCTCGACGGCGCGCAGGACGCGCCGCCGGGCCTGGTCGAGGAACCAGGCCTGGGAGTCGAGCGGCTCCTCGCCCTCCTTCGGGGCCAGCCGCTCGTACGTCCCGTCCGCGTGCAGGAGGCGCGTCCTCACGTTGTCGCGCAGGGCGGTCCCGACGATCTCCTCGTCGACGACCTTCGCCAGCGCCGGGTCGAGGACCGGGAACGCGGTCTCCACGCGCCGGAAGAAGTTCCGGGGCATCCAGTCGGCCGAGGAGAGCCAGACCTCCCGCTGCCCGCCGTTCTCGAAGACGAACACGCGGCTGTGCTCGAGGAAGCGCCCCACGATGGAGACGACGCGGATCCTCTCCGAGATGCCCGGGACGCCGGGCTTCAGGCAGCAGATGCCGCGGACGACGAGGTCGACCGGCACCCCGGCCTGCGAGGCGTCGTAGAGGGCGTGGATGACCCGCGGGTCGACGAGGGCGTTCATCCGGGCGCGGATCCCGGCCGGGCGGCCCGCGACGGCGTGGGCCTTCTCGCGGGCGATCCACTCCAGGACGGTCCGGTGCAGGTCCCGGGGCGCCGTGACGAGGTGCTGGTACGACGTCCGCGCCGCGAAGCCCGTGAGGGCGTTGAAGAGGCGCGAGGCGTCCTCGCCGAAGCCGGGCCGCGACGTCATCAGCCCGACGTCGGTGTAGATCCGGGCCGTCGTCGGGTTGTAGTTGCCGGTCCCGAGGTGGACGTACCGGCGGATCCCCTCCTTCTCGCGGCGGACGACGAGGGCGACCTTGGCGTGCGTCTTCAGCCCGACGACGCCGTAGACGACGTGGACGCCCGAGCGCTCGAGCGCCCGGGCCCAGACGATGTTGTTCTCCTCGTCGAAGCGCGCCTTCAGCTCGACGAGGACCGCCACCTGCTTGCCGTTCTCGGCGGCCCGCATCAGCGCGGGGAGGATCGGCGAGTCGGCGCTCGTCCGGTAGAGCGTCATCTTGATCGCGAGCGTCTTGGCGTCGGAGGCGGCCTTCTCGATCAGCTCGACGACGGGCGCGAACGAGTCGTACGGGTGGTGGAGGAGGATGTCCCCGGCGCGGAGCGCCGCGAAGATCGACCGCTCGGGGTCGGCGAGCGCCGGGGGGAGCGCGGGCGAGAACGCCGGGTCCTTCAGGTCGCGCCGCTCCAGCTTCGTCAGCGCCGCGAAGTCGCCCACCCCGAGCGGCCCGTGCACCTCGTAGACGTCCCGCTCGCCAACCTCCAGCTGCCGCATCAGGAGCTTGCGGACCCGCTTCGGCGTCCGCGGGGCGACCTCGACCCGCACGACCGCGCCGAAGCGGCGCCGCCTCACCTCCTGCTCGACGGTCGCCAGGAGGTCCGAGGCCTCGTCCTCCTGGATCTCGATGTCGGCGTCGCGGGTGATCCGGAAGGCGTGCGAGGAGACGATCGTCAGGCCGGGGAACAGCTCGTCGAGGTTGGCCTGGACGAGCGACTCGAGGAGGAGGAACTCGGCCGCCTCCGGGCGGACCTTCTTCTTCCCCTCCAGGACGACGCGGAGGGGGAGGAGGCGCGGGATCCCCTGCGGGATCTTCAGCCGGGCGAACTTCGTCTCGCCGGTCTCGGGGTCGCGCACCTCGACGGCGAGGTTGAGAGAGAGGTTCGACAGGAAGGGGAACGGGTGCCCGGGGTCGACGGCCAGCGGGGTGAGGACGGGGAGGACGTGCGACCGGAAGTACTCGCGGGCCGGGGCCCTCCGCTCCTCGGTCAGGTCGTCCCACGTCAGGACGTGGATCCCCGCCTCGGCCAGGCGCGGGAGGAGCTCGTCGACGAAGCAGCGGGTCTGCTCCTCCTCCATCTTCAGGACGGCCGCCCGCACCCTCTCCAGCGTCTCGACCGCGTTGGAGCCGTCCTCGAACGACTCGACCCCGTCGCCGAGGACCTGGTCCCTCAGGCCGGCGACGCGGATCATGAAGAACTCGTCCAGGTTCGTCTCGGTGATGGCGAGGAACTTCAGCCGCTCGAGGACCGGCCAGCGGGGGTCGTGGGCCTCCTCCAGGACGCGGCTGTTGAAGGCGAGCCACGACAGCTCCCGGTTGAAGAGGAGCGCCTTGTCGGCCTTCGGCTCGGTGACGGGCGGGGGGGCGGGTTTCGGCGTCTCCTCGGCCGGCCGGGGCGCCAGTCGCAGCTCACGCCGCCTGCGGGGGCGCTGTTCGTCGTGGATCATGGTTCCCTCGGCCCGCTGGGCCGGCCTCCAGCATACGCCCGGGCGTCTGGCGGCCGGAAGGCCCCGGTCGGGCGACCGACCGGGGCCGGGGCTCACCAGTAGGAATCCGGGGGAAAGAGGCGGGCGAGCTCGGGCGCCGCGATCGAGGGCGCTCTGGGGTCGTCCTGGCGGACGTAGAGCCCGCCGCCGAGGTTCCGGTACCCCGGCCGGACCCGGTTCCACGTCTCGGGCAGCCAGCGGACCCGGTACGTGTAGAGCACCCAGGTGCAGCCCTCGAAGCCGGATGCCCTCGTCTCGGTCATCCACTCGCCCGTCGCCAGCCGGGGCGCGAAGAGGACGTCGACGTACCACTCGCGGAAGCAGGGAGCGAGGAAGTAGGCGACGCCGGACGGGTCGAAGACCCGGTCGTCCGGCCGGGCGTGGGCCCGGAGCGTGCGCAGCGTCGCGACGGTCGCGGCCCGGGGGGACCGGAACGCGTCCCGGTATCGCTCCAGGAAGTGCGTCCCGGCGGCGAAGGGCAGGACCGCGAGCGCGGCGACGAGGGTCCGCCGCGCGACGCGGGTCGACCGGTTCACGAGGTAGTCCGCCGTCGCGAGCGCGAAGCCCGGCACGACGAGCGCGAGCATGTAGGCGAACGGCCGGGGGTGCGCCAGGAGCGGCAGGCTCGCGGCGGCGGTGACGACGAGGACACCCCGCAGCCGGCGGGCCGGCCTGCTTCCGACGAGGCCCGCCGCGGTCGAGAGCAGCGCCACCGCCCACCAGACCACGTCCGCGCGCAGCGGCCCGCCGAGCGTCGCCCAGAAGGGCTGACGCTCCGGCGAGACGGCGAGCGCCACGTAGTGCGCGTAGTACCGCTCGAGCGCATCCCATCGGCCCCAGAGCGCCACGGCGCCGAGCCAGGCGCCGCACGCCGAGAGCAAGCCGAGGAGGAAGAGCCCGGCGAGGCGCCGGCCTCCGGCGTCGCGACGGGCGAGGAGGGCGAGGAGCGCCACGGCGAGCGCGGCGCCCAGCACGGCGCCCTTGACGTGGTGGCTCGCGATCCACGCCGAGACGACCCCGAGCAGGAAGCTCTCGCGCGGACCCGGCTCGGCCGCGAGCCCGAGCGCCAGCAGGACGCCGGCGAGGAGCGCCCAGTCGTAGCGGAACTCGAGGGCGTGCGTGAGGAACGCGCCGTTGCCCAGGGCCAGGGCCACGGCCGCCAGGGCGGCGGCCGGCCCGCCCGCGACGCGGAGGCAGGCCCAGAGCAGGGCCGCCAGGACCGTCAGGGACGCCAGCAGGCGGGCGAGGAGGAAGACGGTCCCGGGATCGGGGGAGCTCGCCGCCAGGGCCCCGAGCGCCGTCGTCGCGGGCGAGACGAGGACCGGGTCCGCTGGGGTCCCCTCCCAGAGGAGCCACCCCGAACGGATCGCGAACGCCTCGTCGAAGTTCAGGCTCCTCACGCACGCGCTCGCGACGAAGAGCGACGCCAGGGCCGCGGACAGCACCGCGAGCGCCCCGACCACCGCCGGGGGGGCGCCGCCGGCGCGGGAGGCCGGGACGTCCCCAGGTACGTCCGGGCCTCCTCCGGAGGCGGCCTCGACGCGGACGGCGTCCACCGGCGCAGGATAGCGGCTCGCCGGCTCCGGAAGCGCCGGTGCTAACCTGACCGGGGGCCGCAGAGCGCACGCCGCGAGCGCGCCCCTCCTCCAGGAGACCCGGATGTGGTCCCTCGGGCTCGACCTCGGCTCGGTGACGTCGCGGTGCGTGGCGCTCGACGAGCGCGGCGAGGTGGCCGCGGCGCTCTCGCGCCGGCGGGACGGGGGCGAGCGGGCAGCCGTCGGCGCCTTCCTCGAGGGGCTCTTCCCGCTCGCCCCCGGGGTCCGCTTCCGGGTCGGGTTCGCGGGGAGCGACGCGCTCCTCCGGGCCAGGTGCGGCGCGGCGCCCGTCAACGCCCTGGCGGCGGTGGCGGCCGGGGTGCGGCACCTCCACCCGCGCGCCCGCAGCGTCATCGAGATCGGCGGGCACACGGCGAAGTTCCTCGTCCTCGGCGAGGACGGCGGACTGCGGGACTTCGCGACGAACGAGGCGTGCGCGGCGGGGACCGGTTCGTTCCTCGAGCAGCAGGCGCGCCGGCTGGGGCTGACGGCGCCGGAGCTGTCGGAGCTCGCGGCCGGGGCGGCCCGGGCCGCGACGGTGGCCGGGCGCTGCTCGGTCTTCGCGGCCTCCGACATGATCCACCTGCAGCAGAAGGGGACGCCGCTGGCCGAGATCGCCTACGGCCTGGCCATGGCCATCGCGAGGAACGACCTCGCGACGCTCCTGAAGGGGCGGTCCGTCCCGGCCCCGGTCGTCCTGGCGGGCGGTTGCGCGCGGAACCGCGGGATCGTCCGCGCCTTCGGCGAGGCGCTCGACCTGTCGGGAGACGACCTCGTCGTCTCCTCCCGGCCGGGGCTCGAGGGGGCGCTCGGCGCCGCGCTGGCCGCGGCCGGAGGCGGGGAGGCACGCGGGTCGAGCCTCGCGGAGGTCCGCGAGCTCGTGGCCTCGCTCGCCGGGGGAGCGCGGAGGGAGACGCGCACGCTCCCGCCCCTCCGGCCGCCGTCGAGCGGGCCGGCGCCCCGCGAGCCGGAAGGGAGCGTCCCGCCCGGGAGCGAGGTCTGGCTGGGGCTCGACGTCGGGTCGGTCAGCACGGACCTCGTCGTCCTCGACGCCGGGGGGGACGTCCGGACGTCGGTCTACCTCCCGACGCGGGGGCGGCCCGCCGAGGCGCTCCGCGAGGGGCTCGCGGTCCTGGCGGGACGGCTCGGCGAGGGGGTCCGGGTCATCGGCTGCGGGGCGACCGGCTCCGGCCGGCACCTCGCCGGCCGCCTCGCGGGCGCCGACGTCGTGAAGAACGAGATCACCTGCCAGCTCCTCGGCGCCGAGCGCTTCGTCCCGGACGTCGACACGATCCTGGAGATCGGGGGGCAGGACTCCAAGCTCATCCTGGCCCGCGACGGGGCGATCTCGGATTTCGCCATGAACAAGGTCTGCGCCGCCGGGACGGGCTCGTTCCTCGAGGAGCAGGCGCGCGACCTCTGCCTCGACGTGCGGGGCGAGCTCGCCGCGCGGGCCCTCTCGGCCGCCGCGCCGCCCGACCTCGGCTCGCGCTGCACGGTCTTCATGGAGACGGAGGTCGTCAACGCCCTCGGCGCCGGCGAGGGGGTGGGGGAGGTCTCGGCGGGCCTCGCCTACTCGATCGTCCGGAACTACCTCGAGAAGGTCGTCGGCCCGCGGAAGCTCGGCCGACGGATCGTCTTCCAGGGAGGGGTCGCCTCGAACGCGGCGGTCGTGGCGGCCTTCGAGTCCGTCCTCGGCCGGCCGGTCTCGGTCCACCCGTACAACCGGATCTCGGGCGCGATCGGGGCCGCGCTGGCGGCGAAGGAGGCGCGGGACCGGTCCGGGCGGGAGGCCCCGAGCGCCTTCGCGGGGTTCGCCTGCGCCGAGGCCCCGGAGGTCACGTCGTTCGAGTGCCGCCGCTGCCCGAACCGCTGCGAGGTGAACGTCCTCGAGACCGGCGGCGGGCGGGCGTTCTTCGGCGACACGTGCGAGCGGTACGCGAGCGGTGCCGGGGCGTCCGCGTGCCGCGTCCCGAACCTGGCCGAGGAGTACGTCGAGCGGTGCGAGTCGCTCTTCGCCCTCGCCGACGCGGCAGCTCCCCCGGTCGGCGTCCCGCGCGCTTCCAGCGTCATGGGGGCGCTCCCGTTCTGGGCGACGTTCTGGAAGGAGCTCGGGTTCCGCCCGGTCCTCTCGGAGGCGACCTCGCGCGAGACGCTGGCGCTGGGCCTGTCGCGCCTCTCGGTCGGGGTCTGCCTGCCGATCAAGGTGACCGCCGGGCACGTCCACGAGCTCCTGCGGCGCGGGGTGGAGCCGGTCTTCGTCCCGGCGGTCGTCGTCCTCCCGGGCGACGAGCCCTCTCGCTCGTACGCCTGCCCGTACACGATGGCCGTCCCGTTCATCGTCGGCGCCCCGGACGGGGAGCGGCTCCTCTCGCCCGTCGTCACGTTCGAGACCGAGGAGGGGTTCGCCGAGGGCTTCGCCCCGTTCCGGGAACGGCTCGGCGTCTCGCGGGACCGGCTGCGGCAGGCCTACCGCGCCGCCGCGTGGGCGCAGGAGGAGCTGGACGCGCTCTTCCGCGAGCGGGTGCGGGACGAGATCGCCCACGGCCCGCACCGGCACGTCTTCGGCGTCCTGGGCCGTCCCTACGTCCTCTTCGACCCGTACCTCGCCATGGGCCTCTTCGAGCGCCTCCGCCGGCTCAAGGTCCTCGCCGTCCCGCTCGGCCTCCTGCCCGAGGCGGCCGAGAGGCCTTCCCCCTCGCCGCTCCCGTGGCGCTTCCCGGCGGACGTGCACGAGGGGGCGCTCGCGCTGGCCGGGGCCGAGGGGGTCCACCCCGTCGTCCTGACGTCGTTCGGGTGCGGACCCGACGCCTTCGCGTCCCACCCGGTCGGGGAGGCCCTGGCCGGCCGGCCGCACCTCGTCCTGGAGCTGGACGAGCACCGGGGCGAGGCGGGGCTCCTGACGCGGGTCGAGGCCTTCCTCGACCTGCTGGAGCGGGAGGCGCGGGTGCCGCCGCCGCGCCGGGCGACGCCCCTCACCGCGCGCTCCTTCGTCCCCGCGGCGCCCTCCCGCGTCCGGATCCCGTACTTCGCCGACCACGCCTACGCCTTCAGCGGCCTCTTCCGCCGGCTCGGGCACGACGCGCGGGTCCTGCCCCTCCCGGGGCCCGAGGTGCGCGCGCTGGGAGAGCGGCACACGCAGGGGAAGGAGTGCCACGCCTACTCGATGATCGCGGGGGACCTCCTCCGCCTCGCCCGCGAGAGCGGCTCGGAGGGGACGGTCTTCTACTTCCCGGGCACCTCCATCCCCTGCCTCCTCCACGAGTACGGCCGCGGGATGGAGGCGCTCCTGTCCGAGCTCGGGCTGACGGGGGTGCGGGTCAGCTCGCCGGCCGGGCCGGAGCTGATCGAGGCCGTCGGCCTCGACCTGGCGGACCGGCTCTACGTCGGGATCCTCGCCGTCGAGCTCCTCGTCAAGGGACTCTGCCAGACGCGGCCCTACGAGCTGGTGAAGGGGGCGACGGACGAGGTCCACCGGGCGAACCTCCTCCGGGTCGAGGAGGCGGTGGCCGGGGGAGACGTCGTCGAGGCGCTCTCGCTCTCGCTGGCGGCGCTCGGCGAGGTCCCGGTCGAGACCGTCCGCGACCGGCCGCTCGTCGGGATCGCGGGGGACGTCTACACGAAGGTGAACCCCGCGGCCAACGACGACCTGGTCCGGTGGCTCGAGGCGCAGGGGCTGGAGGTCTGGCCCTCGCCGTTCCAGATCGACCTGCTCGACTTCGGGATCTCCCGGCGCCTCTACCAGAGCGTCGTCTCGCTCGACCGGCAGGGCCTCCTCGTCAGCGGGGCCGTGGCGCTCCGGCGGGCGGTCGACCTCTGGCGGGTGCGGGGCGTCGTCGGCTCGCGCGTGGCCCGCCGAGAGGAGCCGGGCTACCTCGAGATGCGGAAGCTCGCCGGGCCGTACATGCCGAACGAGGCCCACCCGCTCCTCTTCGTCAACGTGGCCAAGATCGTCGACTTCGCCCGCGGAGGGGCCGACGGCGTCGTCAACGCGATCTGCTTCGGCTGCATGGTCGGGAACGCCTCGGCCGCGGTGATCGAGCGGATCCGCCGGGACTTCGACGACGTGCCGATCGTGACGGCCGTCTACTCCGGCGCCGACGACCCGTCGCGCCGGATGGTCCTGGAGGCGTTCGTCGGGCAGGTCCGCGCCCGGCACGACCGGCGGGCCGCCGCCGCCCGCTGACCGGGCTCAGCGCGAGGAGGCGACGACCCGGTCCCGCCCGGCCTGCTTGGCCTCGTAGAGGGCCCGGTCGGCCCTCTCGTAGAGGGCCTCCGGCGTCTCCCCGGCAGGCTCCGCCTGGGCCACGCCGAAGCTCGCCGTCACGGGGAGCTCGCGCTTGCCGCCCGCCACGGGCAGGTTGCGCAGCGCGGCCGCCAGCCTCTCGGCGGTCTCGCGGGCGGCGTCGAGGTCGGCCATCGGCAGGAGGACGGCGAACTCGTCCCCCCCGAGCCGCCCCAGGGCGTCGGAGGCGCGCAGCTCCCGCAGGAGCCGCCGCCCCACCTCCGCGAGCACCGCGTCGCCCACGGGGTGGCCGTGCGTGTCGTTGACCGTCTTGAAGCGGTCCACGTCCACGGCCAGGAGCGAGAGGGGCGTCCGGAACCGCCGCGCGCGGTCGATCTCGCGCGAGGCGGCCTCCAGGAAGGCCGAGCGGGTCATCGCGCCGGTCAGGGCGTCGGTCGTGGCGAGCCTCCGGAGCGTGACGTTGTCGAGGTAGAGGGCCGGGACGGAGAGGCCGAAGTAGGCGCTCCCGGCCAGGACGATCATGGCGAACTGGTAGGTCGTCGTGTGGTCGCCGGGACCCAGGAGCGCGCCGGCGCCGGCGATGGCCACGCTCAGGCCGGCCACCGCCCAGAACGTCCTCCGGGCGCCGTCGGTGTAGGCGATCCACATCAGCGGCACGATCGCGAAGAAGACGAGGAAGCCCGGGGGGAGCGCCGTCGGGCCGGTGACCCGGATGACGCCGAGCGACAGGAGGAGCGGCAGGGCGCAGCCCGCGAGCTTCAGCGGGAGCCGGGACGGGCCCTGCAGCGGCGGGGCCAGCCGGGCCGTCGCCGAGACGTCGTCCCGCACCGGGACCCCCGCCGCCCGGGCGAAGCGCTCCAGGGCCAGCGCGAGGGCGGGAGCCAGGGCGACGACGGCCCCGAAGTCGCCCAGCCACCACGGGAGCAGGATCCCGGGGCCCGCCTCCGCGGACTCCACGCCGGTGACGACGAGGGCCGAGATCCCGCCGACGGCGGCCAGGAGGGCCGAGGCGGGGGCGACGAGGAGGTAGGCCGTCACGAGGACGGGTACGCTCCTGCCGGCGCCGTATCTGCGGAGCGTCCACGCCCCGAGGCCGTACGCGCCGACGTGGGCCATCGCGAAGAGGACCCCGCTCTCGACGAGGGCCCGCACCGGGAACGGGCGGTCGTAGACGGTTCCGAGCGAGAGGGTGACGAGCGCGGCCGCCACGGCCACCGGCGGCACCGCCCGACGGCCCAGGACGAGGAACGCCGCGAACGTCAGCCCCGCCGGGGGGAACCAGAGGCTGGCGTGCGGGGCGTACTCCTGGATCCGCCCGATCCACCACGCCACGCCCCAGAGGAGGACGAGCGAGGCGAAGACGCCCGCCTCGGCGGCCAGGCCGGGCGGGGCGCGGCGCGGGGACCCGCCGGGACCTCCGGCCCCGGTCGTCCAGTTGTCCGTCGGGGGGGAGCTGCGGCTCATGGCTCAGGTACCGATACGGACGATCCGCAGGATCGGTCCGTCCGGAGCCGTGTCGTCGCGGAGGTCCACCTCCGCGAAGACGGCCCAGGCGTCGTCCCCGTCCGGGTCGAGGAGCGTCTGGGACACCTCCCAGCGCCGGGGGCCGGCGGGGCGGAGGTTCGTCAGCCGGTGGTCTCGCGCCTCGGCCGTGGCCACGAGCGCGGCGCGCGTCGCGAAGAAGGGGGCCATCTCGGCCTCGAAGCGCTCGGCGCCCCACCGCGCGTCCTCGCCGCCCCCGCCCTCCGGCGGCTGCCAGACGCGCTCGGCGGCCTCCTCCCACTCCTGCCGCGAGAGGGCCCGGACGAGGAGGTGGAGCTCCGCTCGGACGCGGGCCGCGAAGACCTTCGGGTTGGCCAGGAGCTCGGTCAGCCACGTGGCCTCGGCCCGCTTCCCCGGCCGCGTCCGCTCCTCGAGGACGCGCTCGGGGTGACGGAGGCTCTCCCACTCCTCGAGGAGGCTCGCGTCCGTCTCGCCGACGAGCGAGCGGAAGTAGCCGAGGGCGTCCCAGAAGGCGTCCGTCTTGGCCGTCTCGGGGACCGTCTGGTCGAGCGCCTTGTAGAGCTGGGAGAGGTAGCGGAGGAGGACCCCCTCGCTCCGCTCGAGGCCGTAGGACCGGACGTAGTCGGGGAACGCCGCGAAGCTCTCCAGCATCTCGCGCCCGATCGACTTCGGGCTGACGTCGGACCCGGCGGCCCACGGGTGCTCCGCTCGGAAGGCCTCGAACGCCCCGTAGAGGAAGTCCGACATCGGCTTCGGGTGCGTCACCTCGGCCAGGCGCGCCATCCGCTCCTCGTACGGGACCCCCTCGGCCTTCAGCTCCTCGACCAGCTTCCCCTTGGCCCGGTCCGCCTGCCTCCTGAGGACGACGTCGGGGTCCTCCAGGACCGACTCGACCACGGTGACCACCTCGGCGGCGTACGTGGGCGAGGCCGGGTCGAGCCGCTCGATCGCGGCGAGCGCGAAGAGGGAGAGCGTCTGGTGGAGCGAGAAGTCCCACTGGAGGTCCTCGGCGACCGCGACCCGGTGCCGCCCCTCGCCCGGGACGAGGCCGACGATCCCGGCGCGGTAGAGCGACCTCACCAGCGCGGCAGCGTGCGAGACCAGCCGGACCTTCGCCCCGTCGTCCTCGTGGCAGCGGGCGACGAGGTCCCGGAGGGAGGCGAAGTTCGGGAGGTCCGACCGGGAGGCCGAGGCGTCCCGCTGGAGGAGGTCGAGCACCATCCCGTGCGTCAGGCGGAACCGGGACTTCAGCGTCTCGGGGGGGCGCGAGACGAGCCTCTGGAACGTCTCCTCGGACCACGAGACCTCGCCCTTGGCGGGACCCTTGAACGTCCGCGCGACCTTCTTCCCGGAGCCCGCGGACTTCCTCTCCGCCTGCCGCTTCTCCACGATGTGCTCGGGCGCCTGGGCGACGACGCTGCCGCGGTCGTCGAACCCGCGCCGCCCCGCGCGCCCGGCGATCTGCTTGAACTCGCGGACGGTGAGGAGGCCCACCTTCGTCCCGTCGAACTTCGCGAGCTTCGTGAAGAGGACGGTCCGGATCGGGATGTTGACGCCGACGCCGAGCGTGTCCGTCCCGCAGATGACCGGGAGGAGCCCCTTCTGCGCCAGCTGCTCGACGAGGAGGCGGTACTTCGGCAGGAGCCCCGCGTGGTGGATCCCGACCCCGAAGGAGAGAAACCGCCGGAACTCCTTGCCGTACGGCGTCGAGAGCCTCCGCTCTGCGGCGATCCTCCGGACCTCCTCGCGGCTCTCCTTCGTCCCGATCTTCACGCTCGTCAGCGACTGGGCCAGCTCGGCGCACTCGCGCTGGGTGAAGTTGACGACGTAGATCGGGCTCTTCCCCTGGGCGAGGAGGTCCTCGATCGTCTCGTGGAGCGGCGTCTCGCGGTACTCGAAGTCGAGGGGGACCGGGCGCTCCTCCGAGGTGACGAAAGCGACCTTCCGGCCGGTGTCGCGCTCGAGCCGCTCGGCGATCGCCGAGGTGTCGCCGAGGGTCGCCGACATCAGGAGGAACTGCGTGCCGGGGAGGACGAGGAGCGGCACCTGCCAGGCCACGCCCCGCTCCTTGTCCGCGTAGTAGTGGAACTCGTCCATGACGACGTACGGCGCGTCGAGCTCCTCCCCGAGCCTGAGGGCCATGTTGGAAAGCACCTCGGCCGTGCAGCAGACGACGCCCCCCTCGGGGTTGATGCTGGCGTCGCCGGTCCGCATCCCGACGTTCTCGGGGCCCAGCTCGGCGCAGAGGGCGAAGAACTTCTCGCTGGCGAGCGCCTTGATCGGGCTCGTGTAGAAGGAGACCTTCCCCTCGCAGAGCGCCTTGAAGTGGAGGCCGAGGGCCACGAGCGACTTCCCGGACCCGGTCGGCGTCCCGAGGACGACGTGCCTGCCCGCCATCAGCTCGAGGAGCGCCTCCTCCTGGGCGGGGTAGAGCGTCAGCCCGGTCTCGGCCACCCAGTCGAGGAAGAGGCCCAGGATCTCGTCCGGGTCGTCCGTGCCGCGCGGCGGCACGCGGTCCGCGAGCGGGGCGACCTCCCGCTTCGTGACGGCCGGCGCGCTCATGGAGCGGGATTGTTCCACGACCGCCGGGCCCGGCCGTGCGGGCGGCACAGGGCTGCTGGATTCGGCCGAGACCGGAACCCTCGACCGGTCGGAGTCAGCGGTCGGGGACCCCGATGCGGTCGTCGAGCGCCAGCTCGAAGACGGCCACCGGCCCGTCCCGATAAACGGTCTTCGTCCAGGGGCGCCCGGCGAGGGCGGGTGGCGCAAGCAGGCCGGGGTTCTCCCCCAGGAAGAGGTGTGTGACGCCCGCGTCGCGGAGCGCTCCCCGGATCAGGGGGTCCTCCAGGCTCGCGGACGCCGACCACGCGGCGAGGAAGGCCTCGAGCCGTTCCAGACGGGCCCGGTCAGGCGTCGAGACGTAGAGTGACGGCGGCAGGATGGTGCGCCGTCCCGTCAGGAGCTGCAGCCAGCAGCCGCCGTCCACGCCCGCGAAGGTGCCGGACTCCCAGGCCCGGGTACGCACCGCGAAGACCGCCGACGCCGGGGCGTGGCGTTCCACCCATTCCATCGCGCGGACGTCCCTGTCGGTCGCGAGGACCGTCCAGGGCGGCACGACGTCGACGAGGCGGGACGCCCCCCAGACGCCGAGCCCGAGGACGAGCGCGACCGCCGGGAGGAAGGACCGAGCCGGTTCCACGAGCCGGAGCAGCCAGCATGAGACGCCGGCCGCGGCGAGCGAGAGGGGGAGGAACGCGGCGATGACGAGGACCCGATTCGGCACGGCGCGAAGGGGCGGAAGCCCGAGTCGGTCCAGGTTGACGAGAAGGAGGCTGATCGCCGACCAGCCCCAGAGGATGCCCAGCGCGCCCCACGGGAGTCGCCGGCACGATCGTCCCCGGCGACGCAGCCCCTCGACGGCGAGGGCCGTCAGCCAGAGGCCCGCCGAGAGCGCCCGCCCCGCCGGAGGCATTCCTTCCCACCCCGCCATGCCCGTCAGGCCGATGGTGGCGACGGAGATCAGCTCCCGGGTACCCGGCGAGAGAAGGAGGTCCTCCGGGAAGTCGTTGTACGTGGCCCAGCTGGCTGCCGTGGCCCGCCTCGACGGCGCGAGCGCCTCGCGCGGCTGCCCGCTCGCCACGAGCCGGGCCAGCCAGGGTGCCACGAGGAGCGCGGAGAGCGCCCCGGCCGTCAGCCACGCCCGGAGGACGCTCGCGCCGCCCCGCCGGACCGCCGGCACCGCGAGGACCACGAGGAGGGGGGCGAGGAGAAACGCCACGAGGACGTGAACCAGCGCGATCCCGGCGAGGAGGATCGCGGCGAGGACGATCGCGCGCGGCTCGGGACGCTTCTCGAGACGGAAGAGGGCGATGGCCGCCACCGGCAGCACCAGGAGCCCCGCGAGCTGCGTGTACCTCCCCCAGGCGACGTAGTACGCCGGGAACCAGGAGACGAGCGTCCCGACCGCCGCCGCCAGGAGGCCGGCGGCGCGGCTGCGGAAGAGGACGCGCGCCCCGGCGTAGAGAACGACCGCGAACAGGACGTTGAGGACCTGGCCGTAGACGAGCAGCGCCCGCGCGATCTCGTGGGGGGTCCGGGCCCCGGCGAGCCACGCCGTCCAGGCGGCACCGGCGTGGAAGCCCCAGTGGTAGACGCTCTGCACCTCGGGAAGGAACGGCGCCCAGGTCGCCGGGACGCGGCCCTGCTCGACGACGAGCTGCACGATCATCTGGTGGTGGACCGAGTCGACCCAGGCCGGGAGCGCGAGCTCGCGGACGTGGGAGGCTCGCGTCGCCGCGGCGAGGAGGGCGATGACGGCGAAGACCGCGAGCGTCACCTCGCGGCGCGCCCGTCCCGGACCGCGCGGCGGGGCGACCGTTCCTCGGCCGCGGACGACGGGCGCGAGCGCGACGACGCCGAACGCGAGCGTGACGACCCGCGCGCTCGTCGGGCCCCATCTGGCTCCCAGAGTCGTCGCCCAGAGGACGAGGAGCGCGAGCGCGGACAGGCCCGCTCCGGTGGCGACGGCGAGCCGGACGACGGGGTCCCTTCGCGCGCCCGAGGCGGCTCCCAGCCGCTCCAGGGCGAAGCCTGGAGCCCAGAGCGCGACGAGGGCCGCCGAGGCAACGATCGCGCCCGGGGGCGAGGTCCCCAACGTGCGGCCTCAGGCCCCCGGGCGGACGTGACCCACGCGGCCGGTCCTTCCCGGCCTAGTGCCGGGACGTGTCCGACGGGGAGCCCCCCGCCTTCGACCGTTCCTCCCACTCGCGCGTCCAGCCGTTCCGGGTCGCGGTGCGGAGGTTCACCTTTCCGTCCTCGTCGTACGTGCCGTTCTCGACGAGGCGGCGCTTCGACTCCTCGGGCAGGTACTCCGGCAGCCTCGCCTTCGGGGACTCCGGGCGGAACTCCCTTCCCTCGGCGATCGCCTGGTGGTCACGGAAGGCCCGTCGGACTCCGTTGACCTGGAAGTGGAAGGCGACGTCCTTCGAGGACTTCACGACGATCCGCTGAAGGTCCTGGCTCATGACGGCCATCGTCGCGAGGTCGCCCACCGGCGTCAGCTGGACGGTGAGACCGTCCTCGGCGGTGACGATCCGGAAGCTTTCCGGGACCTCGATCACGGCCTCCCCGGCCACCGTCCGGGACGAGCCCCGGAAGTAGGTCCCGGCCTCCGGCCCCTCGAGCGCGACGTACCGGATGACCTTCTCGGGGTCGGTCGGGTGGGGCTCGACGAAGTACTTGGCGCCGGTCCCGCCCATGTTGCCCTGCGAGTAGACGCCGTAGACGGCAGCGCCGTCGTTGTACCCCAGCGAGCCGCCGACGCCGTAGCCGCTGGTGGTCTTGTTGAATACCGCTCCGTAGACCGCCTTGCCGGACCTCGTCGAGTCGAGCACCCCGTGGACGCCGCCGAAGTACCCGCCTCCCACGACGCCCCAGCCGTTGGGGTAGCCGACCGTGAGGTTCCCCACCTGGCCGACCACGCCCGAGCCGTACTCGCCGACCCAGGCGCCAGACCCCTCCACGGCCCCGTAGACACCGGCGTTGTTGTTGCCGGCGGTCCCGGAGATCACCTGCACCGTGCCGGCGACCCCGCGCCTGGAGTTCTGTCCGGTGCCCGGCGTCACGGTCCCGTACACGCCGCCCGTCTTGCCCGATCCCACGACGCCCCAGGAGCCCGTTGGATACCCCCAGGTGCCGACGGTCTGGCCCAGGACGCCATACGCGTTCGAGACGTCGGGAGCCTCACCCTTGACCCCGGCCCCCCCGGTGTCCGGGTTGCCGGTGACGCTCCCGAGGAGACCGAACACGCGGCCGTAGGTGGCGGACGCCGTGCCGGAGATCCCGACGGAATCCCAGCCCCCGGAGCTGTTCGACGCGGTGATCACGCCGCCGCCGCTGACGCTTCCCGAGACGTTGAGCGCCCGGGTCACGTTCAGGGCCGGGCTGAAGTAGCCGTTGATGTCGATGAGGAGGTGGGCGGCCGCGCTGACGAAGACGCTGACCGCGCCACCCGTGCCGGCCGGCACGATCGCCGCGTTCGCCTTCAGCTGCCCGCCGTCGAAGTTCAGCGTCGACACCGACGGCTGCGCCCCCCCGGTCGGCCAGACGGTGAGGTACGCGTTCTGGTAGGCGCCGGCCGAGCCGATGACCGTGAAGTTCAGCGAGAAGGCCGCGACACCCGCCGGGATCCCCGTGCAGGGGCCCCCGTCGATGTCGAAGCTCCGGGTCCCGAAACCCGGGATCATCGGTCCGCCGTAGGGGCCGACGGCGTTTCGCGTGTCGACGATGCGGCACGGTGTCACTGGCACGAACGGCAGCGCGCCGCTGGCGTCGCCGAGGAGGACCGGCCCCGACGGTGGCGTCCAGTTCCGGAGCAGGACCTCCTCCGTCGCCATGCCGGGGTCGTACAGAAGGGCGAGAAGGCCCGCGCCGAGCAAGGCTATCGCCAACCACGACCCACGCTTCTTCATCTCTTCCCCTCCTTCCGGAAAGATCATAGCTCCGCGTCCATGTACGACACAGGATCCCTTCGCATCAGCAAGGCCCGGGCAGAAGGGTTCGTGGCGCGGGCCACGCGGCGGCTCACGGGCACGCGAGCCACCGGATGATGCCGGCCAGAGAGCTCGAGAAGCTCTTCCGCGCCTGCTTCGAGGGGTCCCAGGAGAGGGGGCTGTAGCGGCTGATGGTCTCCAGCATCCGGCGCTGGAGGAGGAGGCCGGCGGACATCTGGGCCCTCGGCCCCTTCTGCCCGGAGAAGGCCTGCCAGAGCTCGGGCCAGCTCATCTCGGCC
>RHKY01000034.1 GCA_008363385.1 Acidobacteriota bacterium
CTTCTGCGTCACCTTCTTGCTCGCAACTCGATGGTACGCAGAGAGTTCAGAACGATGCTTCGCTTTTCAGCGCTCCCCTACTGTGGTTTCCCGGCTGAGGCGGGCCGAGGCCGCTCGCGTGGCCCGCTCGCGGGCAGGAAATGGTCGGGGCGGGCGGGGTCGAACCGCCGACCTGCTGCTCCCAAAGCAGCTGCGCTACCGCTGCGCTACGCCCCGGGCGAGCGGGATTCTGCGGGCGCGGGGAGGCGGGCGCAAGGCGACGTCCTGCAGTGAGGCTCGACCGGGCGGGTGCCCGCGTCCCGGGCGCCCGCGTCCCCGGTCCCGGCGGCAGTCGATTGGACACGGGGGCGGGGCGCTGGGGGAGAATCGGTCTCGTGACGGGTGGGGGGACGCGATGACGAAGAAGGCGGGGGCCTCGCGGAAGACGCCGGTCGTCCTGCTCCACGGGCTCGGCGGGTCGAGCCACGACTGGGACGCCCTCGTCCCCCACCTGCGCGGCCTGGACGCCGTGGCCCTCGACCTGCCCGGCGGCGGCAAGGGGCACGGCGCGCCGGCCTACGACCCGGGCTCGCTCGCGGCGTGGCTCCTGCGCGCGCTCGACCAGGCGGGGATCGACCGGGCGCGGCTCGTGGGGCACTCGCTGGGAGGGCGCGTGGCGGGCGAGCTCCTCGCGAGGGAGCCTTCGCGCGTCTCGGCCCTCGTCCTCGTCGCGCCGCTCGGCTCGGCCGGGTACGGCTTCACCGACAAGCTGAAGTGGAAGGCGATGTCCCGCCGCGCGATCCTCAGGAACGTCCCCGAGTCGAAGATGCGGAGCGCCCTGTCGGTCGGGTTCGTCGGCGACGGCGCGGGGCGGAAGGGGTTCATCGACCGGGCGCTGGCCGCGCGGACGGGGCCGAAGGGGGCCGAGGTGGCCGAGGCGATCGAGCGGAGCGTGGACGGCGTCCTCGAGGCGCCCCCCCTCGCCGAACGCCTGAGGGGGACGCGGGCGCCGATCCTCCTCGTCACCGGCGAGGAGGACCCGCTCGTCCCGCCGCGCGAGGCCGAGGCGATCCTGAAGTCCCGCCCTGACGCCGTCGCCGCGCGCCTCTCCGGCCAGGGCCACTACCCGATGCTGGAGGACCCGAAGGGGCTCTCGGGGACGCTGGTCGACTTCCTGAAGAGCGTGTGAAATGTCCGGGGAGGGCCCCCGCCCGCGCTCCCGCGCGGGCTGCGCTCAGCGCGCTTCGCGCTCGACCCGGCGACGACGGGGCCCCTGATCCCCGTCGTCCCTCCCCGCCCCTCCCCCCAGCGGGCCGATCTTCCCCTGGGCGAGGGGGCGAGATCGACCTACAGCCAGGCGTCGGGGACGCGGCCGGCCAGGGCCTCCTTCTGCGCGGCGAAGAGCTTCTTCAGCCCCTTGCGGCCGAGGGCGAGCATCTCGAGGAGCCCTTCCTCGTCGAACGGCTCGCGCTCGGCGGTCCCCTGCACCTCGACGATCCTGCCCGAGGCCGTCCCGACGAGGTTGAGGTCGACCTGGGCCGTCGAGTCCTCGGGGTAGTCGAGGTCCAGGACGACGCGTCCCCTCCCCGGGGTCTCCCCGCCGGGGAGGACGCCGACCGAGATCGCGGCGACCGCCTCGGCGTACGGGTTGTCCCGGACCCGCTTCTCGCGGTGGAGGCGGCCGAAGGCCAGCGCCAGCGCGACGTACCCGGCGGTGATGGAGGCGCAGCGCGTCCCGGCGTCGGCCACGAGGACGTCGCAGTCGAGCGTGAAGGTCCGGTCGGGGATCCGCCGGCGGTCGACGACGCCGCGCAGGGCGCGGCCGACGAGGCGCTGGATCTCCAGGGTCCGGCCGGACTGCTTGCCCCGCGCGGCCTCGCGCGGAGTCCGCTCCTTCGTGGCGCGCGGGAGCATCCCGTACTCCGCGGTGATCCACCCCTCCCCGGTCTCCTTGAGGAACGGCGGAACCTTCTCGTCCACGCTGACGGTCACGAGGACGCGCGTCCTCCCCTGCGTCAGGAGGCAGGAGCCCTCGGCCCACGGGACGGGGTCGCACTCGAAGGTGACGGGGCGGAGCTCGGTGGCCTTCCGGCCGTCGGCGCGGGTCATCGTCGGGGCTTCCTTTCTCGGCGTCCCGTCACGGGAGGTCGACCAGCTCCAGGAGCGCCGCCTCGCGCCCCAGGAACCGGCCGGCGACCCGGCGGAGCCGCTCGGAGGCGTCGGTGACGAGGAGGTGCGTCTCCCCGGCCTGAAGCGCGTCGCGGCGGGCGGAGACGGGGAGGAGCGCCTCGAGCGCGCGGGCCGTGGACTCGGCCGAGTCGACGAGCTCGACCTCCGGCCCGAGCGCCGCCGCGATCGTCCGGGCGAGGAGCGGGTAGTGCGTGCACCCGAGGACGACCGTCCGCGCCTCGGCCTCGACGACGGGCTTCAGGTGCCGGGCCGCCGCGGCGCGCGCCACCTCGTTCTCGGTCCACCCCTCCTCGGCCAGAGGGACGAAAAGCGGGCAGGCCACGTTCAGGACGGGGCGCCCGGGGTCGAGCGCGCGGATGGCCGAGCCGTAGGCGTCGGAGGCGACGGTGGCCTCCGTTGCCAGGACCGCGATCGGCCCGCGGGGGCCGCCGGGCCCCTCGACGTCCCGCGCCCGCGCCACGGCCGCGCGCGCCCCGGGCTCGATGACTCCCAGGACCGGGACGGGGCTCTTCTCGCGGATGGCGTCGAGCGCGAGAGCGGTCGCGGTGTTGCACGCCACGACGAGGGCCTTCACGTCCCGCTCCAGGAGGAGCGAGACGGCGCGAAGGGCGTACCGCCGCACCGTCTCGCGTGACTTCGTCCCGTACGGCAGGCGCGCGGTGTCGCCCAGGTAGAGGAGGTTCTCGGCCGGGAGGCGGCGCGCCACCGCGTCCAGGACGGTCAGCCCGCCGACTCCCGAGTCGAACAGGCCGACCGGGCGGTCGTCGCTCACGCGGTCCCCTCGGCGGCCGGGCGAGGGCGGGGCGTCGGCCGGCGCGGGGGCCTCGTCGGGGGAGGAGGCGTGGGCGACGGCGAAGGCGCGGCGGTCGGCGTCGGGGTCGGCAGGGGCGGCGGCTCGCCCGGCTCCTCGTCGGCGACGGAGGAGTCGTCCGGCAGGAGGGGGTGCGTCAGGTCGACGTGCCCGGCCAGCGTCTCGGCGGGCTCGCCGTCCAGCAGGAGGACGACGCGCGCGGCGCCCGGGAGGTTCCTGACGACCGAGACGACGAGGGACTGCGCCGCGGTCAGCTCCTCGCGAGAGCCGGTCTCCCAGCGTGCCCGCTCCGGGGGGGCGAGCGAGACCTGGGTCCCCTCGGCGGGCGTGGCGGACGGCTGCGGCCGGGGAAGGGCGAGGTCGACGACGGCGATGCCGTCCGGGAGGCGGAAGGCGGCCCTCAGCGACCAACCTTCCGGGAACGACCGGAGGAGGCCCTCCCTCCGCGGCCCCTCCAGGACGGCCGAGGCCACCGACCGGAGGAGGGCCGTCTCGTCGGCCGACGCCGGGACGTCTCGCGCCTCGGGGTGGAGCTTCTCGTCGGCCTCGGAGGAGAACCAGAGGACGAGGCGCCTCGGCGGGATGGGGGTCGGGGGGACGACCGGCGTCGGGACGACCGTCGGCCGGGGCGGCCCTCCCGCCTCCCCGTCCCCGCGCCGCAGCGTCCGCGCCAGGAGGAGCGCGACGAGGATCGAGAGGAGGATCCCGACGAGGAGGACGGCGAAGCGGCGCGGCATCGGGACGGTCAGCGGAGCGCGGGGGTCGCGGCGGGAACGGGGACCGGGGCGGTGGCGTCGGCGTGGCGGAAGTAGGTCTCGAGGCTGCCGGCCAGCGTCTCGGCCACCTGCCGGCGGAACTCGTCGGACGCGAGCTTCTTCTCCTCCTCCGCGTTCGTGATGAAGGCCACCTCGACGAGGACCGCCGTGGCGTTGACGCCGATGAGGACCTTGAACGGGGCCTGCTTGACGCCGCGGGTCTCGATCCCCAGGAGCCGGTTGAAGTCGGCCTGGACGATCTCGGCCAGGCGCGCGGAGGCGGCCAGGTGCTGGTTCTGCGCCAGGTCCCAGAGGATCATCTCCAGGTCCCTGAGGGCGGCGTTCGTCTCGGCCGACGGGGTGGCCGACGGCTCGGCGCCCGGCTCGTTCTCGGCCTGGGCCACGGCGGCCGCGGCCCGGTCGGTGGCGTCGAGGGAGAGGTAGTAGACCTCGGTCCCGTTGGCGTTCGGCGAGCGCGAGGCGTTGAAGTGGATCGAGAGGAAGACGTCCGCCCGCGCCGCGTTGGCCTGCGCGGCCCGGTCCTCGAGCCCCACCGTCACGTCCGAGTCGCGGGTCGTCACGACGCGGTAGCCGCGCTTGGTGAGGACCTCGCGGATCACCTTGACGATCGCGAGGGTGGCGTCCTTCTCCAGGAGCCCCCCGGGCCCCTTCGCCCCCTCCTCGGAGCCGCCGTGCCCGGGGTCCAGGACGATCGTCTTCGGCTCGATGGGAGGCGGCGTGGGCGTGGCGCCCGGGACGGGGCTCGCGAGCGGGAGCGGGACGGCCGGGGCGGGCCGGGGCCGCGTCACCTCGACGACGACCCGTGGCGGCGAGGCGAGCGTGTAGACGTTCGTCGAGAGGCCCCGCTCGCGGAAGCCGACGACCGCGTCCGTCCCGCGGACCAGGAGGCGCGAGACCCGCTCGTCGCCCAGGATCCGCTCGGCGGGAACGGCGACGAGGCGCACCCCCTCGAACCGGAGGAGCAGCTGGTCCTCCCCCTTCTCCACCTTGAAGGCCGGCATCTCCGGGAGGCGGAGGACGACTTTCGTCGTCGACTCGAACGCCGCGACCGAGGCCTCGACGGCCATCTCCGCCGCCGTCGTCACCCGGGCCGACAGGGTCCGCGTGGCGCGGTCCCAGGAGATGGCTGCCCCCAGCATCGGCCCGACGACGCGGACGAAGAAGTCGGGGTCCGCGAGAGCCGCGGTCCCCTCCCCGACGACGGTGGCCGACAGCGGGACGAGGCGCGTGTCGACGACCGCCAGCGGGGTCTCCACGCCGAAGACCGCGGAGTGCTCCTTCAGCTTCACCTCGTACGACCCGGTCTCCGGGTCGTACTCGACGGTCCCGCCGAGGGCGGAGACGACGTCGTTGACGGAGAGGAGGAGGCGGCCCTCCCTCTCGACGAGGCGGACGCCCGTGGGGGAGCCCGAGGGCGGGACGAGGGTCGCGGTCGGGACGGCGCGCTCCGCCGCCCGGGCCCTCAGGACCGGGAGGACCCCCGCCGTGGCGGCGAGGAGGATCGGTACCAGCAGCGCGGCCGCCCGCTTCACCCGGCGGATTATCCTCGCATCGCCTCCTTGCCCCTCGCTACGCCGCCCCGCGGAGCGGCTCCGCCTCCTCGCCCCTCGGCCGGCGCGCCCTCCCGTTGCGCCGGGCGGCGACCGCCTCGCGGACGGCCCGCGCCACGTCGGACGTCCGGCCGGCCACGGCTCCCGGCGGGAGGAGGTCGGCCGTCCTCGGGCCCGAGGAGAGGACCGCCTCCACGGCCGCCTCGATCCGCTCGGCGGCCCTCGGCAGGCCGAGGCCGTCCCGCAGGAGCATCGCGGCCGAGAGGATGGCGCCGATGGGGTTGGCGGCGTCCTTCCCCGCGAGCGCCGGCGCCGAGCCGTGGACCGGCTCGAAGAGGCCGGGACCCCGCCCCAGGCTGGCCGAAGGGAGGAGTCCGAGCGAGCCGACGAGGGCGCCCGCCTCGTCCGAGAGGACGTCGCCGAAGAGGTTCTCGGTCAGGACGACGTCGAACGACGCCGGCGAGAGGGCGAGCGCCATCGCGGCCGAGTCGACGTACTGGTGGGAGAGCTCGACCGACGGGTGCCTCCGGCCGACCTCCTCGACAACCGTCCGCCAGAGGACCGAGGTCTCCAGGACGTTCGCCTTGTCGACGGAGGTGACGCGGCGCCGCCTCCCCTCGGCCAGGCGGAACGCGACCTCGGCCACGCGCTCCACCTCGGCCCGCGTGTAGACGAGCGTGTTGACGGCGCTCCCGCCCGCCAGGTCGAGGCTCCGCGGCTGGCCGAAGTAGAGCCCCCCCGTCAGCTCGCGGACGATGACGAGGTCTAGGCCGCGCGCCACCTCGGGCTTCAGGGGACCCGCCCCCTCGAGGCCCGGTAGGACGCGCGCCGGGCGGACGTTGGCGAAGACCCCCATCGCGCGGCGCAGCTTCAGGAGGCCCGCCTCCGGCCTCCGGGGCGGGGGCTCGGCGTCGAACGCGGGGTCCCCCACCGCGCCGAGGAGGACGGCGTCGGCCCCCAGGCAAGCGGCCAGCGTCGACTCGGGGAGCGGCTCCCCGGACGTCTTCAGCGCGGCCCCGCCGATCGGGGCCCACTCGACCTCGAGGGGGACGCCCTCGCGCGAGGCCGCCTCGCGCAGGACGCCCACGGCCGCGTCGATCACCTCCGGGCCGATGCCGTCGCCGGGGAGGACGGCGATCCGGGCGGGGGGCACGGCTCAGACCCCCCAGCCGTACATCTCGCGGATCTCGTCCTCCTCGGCCGAGCGGGAGAACGGGAACGTGTAGCCCCCCTCGGGGCCCTCGGGCCGGGCGCCGCTCTTGGCGGCGGCCCTCGGCTTCGGCTGGGGCTTCGGGGCGGGCTGGTCGGCGTCGGGGCGGGTCTTCTGCGACATGGCTTCCTCCGTGGCTCTTCGGGGTCCGGGGTCAGGCCGCGGCGTCGAGCGCGAGGGTGCGCGCGGCGGCGACGGCCGAGAGGTACGACTTGAGGGCGGCTTCGATCGAGTCGGTCGAGGCGGCGTGGCCCGTGGCCTCCGCCTCCCCGTGCCGGACCTTGACGACGACCTCGGCCAGGGCGTCCTTCCCGCCCGTGACGGCCCGTGTCGTCAGCTCCAGGAGCTCGACGTCGAGGCCGAGGGCGGCGTCCGTCGCCTTCAGGGCGGCGTCGAGCGGGCCGTTCCCCTGCGCGGAGGCCGAGCGGAACTGGCCGTCCACGTCGACCTCCACGGTGGCGGTCGGCATCACGGCGTTCCCGGAGATCGCCTGGTAGCGGACGAGGCGGACGCGCCGGTCGGGCACGCAGGAGACGAGGGCGAGGAGGTCCTCGTCCCAGACGAACTTCTTCCGGTCGGCCAGCTCCTTGACCCGCACGGTCACCGTCTCCACCTCCTCGCGGGAGAGGAAGAGGCCGAGGGCGGTCAGGCGCGCCTCGACGGCGTGCCGGCCGGAGTGCTTCCCGAGGACGAGGTGGCTCTCGATGGCCCCGACGGAGGCGGGCGTCATGATCTCGTACGTCAAGGGGTTCGCCAGGACGCCGTGCTGGTGGATCCCCGCCTCGTGGGCGAAGGCGTTGCGCCCCACGACCGCCTTGTTCGGCTGCGGCCAGACGCCGGTGATGGACGACAGGAGGTGGCTCGTCCGCGTGATCTCCTCGGTCTTCACGCCGGTCGAGAGGCGGAGGCGCTCCCGGCGCACCGAGAGGGCCATGACGAGCTCCTCGAGCGAGGTGTTCCCGGCCCTCTCGCCGACGCCGTTGACGGTCACCTCCACCTGCCGGGCGCCGTTCCTCACGGCGGCGAGCGAGTTGGCCACGGCCAGGCCGAGGTCGTCGTGGCAGTGCGCGGAGAGGTAGACGCCCGGGACGTCCCGGCAGAGGCGGGCGAAGAGCGCCCCGTACTCCTCCGGCAGCGCGTAGCCGACGGTGTCCGGGACGTTGACGACGTTGGCCCCCGCCTCGTGGACGGCGGCGACCACCTCGCGCAGGAAGCCGTAGTCGCTCCGCGACCCGTCCTCGGCCGAGAACTCCACGTCCCGGGCGAGGGTCTTCGCGAAGCCGACGGCCGCCACCGCCTGCCGCAGCGCCTCGTCCCGCGTCATCCGGAGCTTGTGCGTCAGGTGGAGGTCGGAGGTGGCGATGAAGGTGTGGATCCGGGGCCGGGCCGCCCCGTCGAGGGCGCGCGCGGCCAGGCGCAGGTCCTCCTCCCGCGTCCGGCAGAGGGCCGCCACGACGCACGAGACCTCCGAGGCGATGGCGCGGACCGACTCGCGCTCCCCCGCCGAGGCGGCGGGGAAGCCCGCCTCGATCACGTCCACGCCCAGGCGCGCGATCTGTCGGGCCAGCCGCAGCTTCTCGGCCGGAGTCATCGAGCAGCCGGGCGACTGCTCGCCGTCGCGCAGCGTCGTGTCGAAGACGGCGACGCGGGCGTTCATGCGACCGCGCCCGCGGCGACCGGCACCGGGGGCCCTCCGGCCGTCGGCTCCGAAGCCCGGAGGACCTCGCCCTCCGGCGTGACCGTCACGGCGTCGAGGAACGGCATCGCGCCGCGCAGGCGCGCCCCGACCGCCTCGATCGGGTGCGCGCGCCCCTCGCGCCGGTGCGCCTCGAAGGCCGCGCGGCCGGTCCGGTTCTCGGCCACCCAGCGCTCGGCGAAGCTGCCGTCCTTGATCTCGTCGAGGAGGCGCCGCATCGCGGCCTTCGTCTCCTCGGTGACGACCCGCGGCCCGGCGGTGTAGTCCCCCCACTCGGCCGTGTCGGAGACCGAGTGGCGCATGTAGCCGAGCCCCCCGCGGTACATCAGGTCGACGATCAGCTTCAGCTCGTGGAGGCACTCGAAGTAGGCCACCTCGGGCTGGTAGCCCGCCGCGGTCAGCGTCTCGAAGCCCGCCTTCACGAGCGCCGAGACGCCGCCGCAGAGGACCGCCTGCTCGCCGAAGAGGTCCGTCTCGGTCTCCTCGGCGAACGTCGTCTCGAGGACCCCGGCGCGCGTGCAGCCGATCCCCTTGGCGTAGGCCAGCGCGTCGGCGAGCGCCCGCCCCGAGGCGTCCCGGTGGACGGCGACGAGGGCGGGGGTCCCCTGCCCGTCGACGTAGAGCTCGCGCAGCCGGTGCCCGGGCGCCTTCGGGGCGACCATCGAGACGTCGACGCCCTCGGGCGGGTCGATCGTCCCGAACCGGACGTTGAAGCCGTGGGCGAACAGGAGCGTCTTCCCGGGGGCGAGCGCCGGGGCGATCGCCTCGCGGTAGAGGCGGGGCTGCTCGGTGTCGGGGACGAGGACCATGACCAGCTCCGCCCGCTCGCAGGCCTCGCGGGGCGGGAGGACCGCGAGCCCAGCGGCCTCGGCCCTCGCGCGCGAGCGGCTCGACGCCGGGAGGCCGACGACGACGTCGACCCCGCTGTCGCGGAGGTTCAGGGCGTGGGCGTGCCCCTGGCTGCCGTAGCCGAGGACGGCGACCGTCCTCCCTGCGAGGTCCTCGAGGCGGGCGTCTCTGTCGTGGTGGATCCGGGCCATCGGTGACTCCTTCCTTCTCTCTCAGGCGGCGACGCCGGGCTCTTCGTCCCCGGCGTCCGGGGCGTCCTCGGGGCGGGCCTTCCGCGCGGAGGCCCCCCGCGTCATGGCGACCTTGCCGGTGCGCACCATCTCGACGATCCCCCGCGGGCGCAGCAGCTCCACGAGGCCGTCGACCTTCTCGACGTCGCCGGTGACCTCGACGATCACGCTGTCGGGGGCGACGTCCACGATGCGCGCGCGGAAGATCTGGATCAGGCCGGCGATCTCGGAGCGCTCGTTCGCCGCGCAGGCCACGCGCAGGAGCGCCAGCTCCCGCGCCACGGCCGGGACGTGGGTGACGTCGTGCACCTCCACGACCGGCAGGAGCTTCCTCAGGTTCGCCTCGACGAGGCGGCTCGGGACGCGCGAGGCGTCCACGACGAACGTCATGCGGGAGATCCCCGGCGTCTCGCTGTGCCCGACGGCGAGGCTCTCCACGTTGAAGGCCCGGCGCCGGAACATCGAGACGACGCGGACGAGGACGCCGGGCTGGTCGAGGACGCGGGCGACGAGGGTGTGCTTCACGCGCTCACCTCCGGGGACGGCGCAGCCGGGCGCCGGAGCATCGCGTGGAGGCCGGCGCCCGCCGGGACCATCGGGTAGACCGCCTCCTCGGGCTCGACGACGAAGTGGACGAGGGCCGGGCCCGGACGCTGCCGCACGGCCTCGACGGTCGGGACGACCTCCTCGCGCCGCGTGACGCGGTGGGCCGGGATCCCGTAGGCCGCGGCCAGCTTCGTGAAGTCGGGCGAGAGGAGGGGGGTCGCGGCGTAGCGGCGCTGGTAGAAGAGCTCCTGCCACTGCCGCACCATCCCGAGGTAGCCGTTGTCGACGACGGCGATCTTGACGTCGAGCTTCTCCTGGACGAGCGTCGCCAGCTCGGCCTGCGTCATCTGGAAGCCGCCGTCGCCTGCGACGACCCAGACCTCGGCCTCGGGGCGCGCCAGCTTGGCGCCGATGGCCGCGGGGAGGGCGAAGCCCATCGTCCCGAGGCCCCCCGACGTCAGGAGCGTCCGCGGCTCCTCGTGCGGGTAGTACTGCGCCTCGAACATCTGGTGCTGGCCGACGTCCGAGACGACGACGGCGCCCCCCTTCGTCGCGCGCCAGACGTCGTGGATCACGTGCGCGGCGAGGAGCCGGCCGTTCGCCTCGCGGTGGAGGATGTCCCGCGTGCGGGTCTCCTGGCGGCCCTTCTCGATCGCGGCGAGCCACTCGTCGTGGCGCGCCTCGGCGACCGCGGGGAGGAGCGCCTCGAGGACGGCGCGCGCGTCGCCGAGGATCCCGACGTCGACCGGGACGTTCTTCCCCAGCTCGGACGGGTCGAGCTCGACGTGGACCTTCTTCGACCCCTTCGCGTAGCTCTTCAGGTTCCCGGTGACGCGGTCGTCGAAGCGCATCCCGACCGCCAGGAGGAAGTCCGCCTCCTGGACGGCCGTGTTGACGTAGGCCTCGCCGTGCATCCCCATCATCCCGAGGCAGAGGGGGTGGCTCCGCGGGAAACCCCCGAGGCCGAGGAGCGTCAGGGCCACCGGCGTCCCGGTCTTCTCGGCGAGCGCGGTCAGGACCGCGGTGGCCCCCGACTCGATGACGCCGTGCCCGGCCAGGATCAGGGGGCGCTCGGCCTCGGCCAGGAGGGCGGCGGCCTTCGCGACCTCGGACCGCCGCGGGGCGGGGAGCGGGCGGCGGCGGGCGGCCTCGGGGACCTCGGGCCAGACGAAGTCGGTCGAGGCCTGCTGGGCGTCCTTGCAGACGTCGACGAGGACCGGCCCGGGTCGCCCCGACCGCGCGACCGCGAAGGCCTCGCGCAGGGCGGGGGCGAGGTCCGCGACGTGCGTCACGAGGACGTTGTGCTTCGTGATCGGCATCGTGATGCCGACGATGTCCGCCTCCTGGAAGGCGTCGGTTCCCAGGACCGTGGACGGCACCTGCCCCGTGACGACGACGAGCGGCACCGAGTCGAGCATCGCGGTGGCGATCCCGGTCACGAGGTTCGTGGCGCCCGGCCCCGAGGTGCCGATGGCCACCCCGACCCTGCCGCTCGCCCGCGCGTAGCCGTCGGCCGCGTGCGCGGCCCCCTGCTCGTGCCGGACGAGGACGTGCCGGACCGGGTAGTCCAGCATCGCGTCGTACGCCGGCAGGATCGCCCCGCCGGGGTACCCGAACACCGTGTCCACGCCCTCGCGGACGAGGCACTCCCAGATGACCTGCGCTCCGGTTCTCTTCACGGGGTCCTCCTGGCCGTGGGGCCCGGGGAAATCTCCGCCGCGGCGGGCGCCTCGCTCGCGGCGAGGAGCTCGTCGCCGTCCCTCAAGACGGCGCCGCGGGCGGCGTTGGTGACGAGGGCGCGGTACCGCCGGAGCCACGGGCTCGCGACGGCGCGGCGGGCGGGGGGCGGGCCCGACGCCCGGCGCCTCTCCAGCTCCTGCGGATCGACCATCAGGTCGAGGGTCCTCGCGTCGAGGTCGATGGCGACAGGGTCGCCGTCGCGCACCCACGCGATCGGCCCCCCCTCGGCCGCCTCGGGGCTGACGTGCCCCACGCAGGCCCCGCGCGTGCCGCCCGAGAACCGGCCGTCGGTGACGAGGGCGACCGAGTCGCCGAGCCCCATCCCCATCAGGGCCGAGGTCGGCGCGAGCATCTCCTGCATCCCGGGGCCCCCGCGCGGCCCCTCGTTCCTCAGGACGACGACGTCGCCGCGATTCACGAGGCCGCCGGTGATCCCGGCCATGGCCGCCTGCTCGCTCTCGAAGACGACCGCGGGACCCCGGTGCCGGCGCATCGCCGGCGTCACGCCGGCGGTCTTCACGACGGCGCCGTCCGGGGCCAGCGAGCCGAACAGGACGGCGAGCCCCCCGCGCGGGGAGTGCGGCCGCGAGGCCGGGCGGATCACCTCGTCGTCGGACGCGGGGAGGGCCGCCACGTGGTCCCGGAACGTCCCGGCCACGGTCGGGCGGTCGAGGTGGAGGAGGCCGAGTCCGGCGAGGCGCTCCAGCACCGCCGGGACGCCGCCCGCGCGGTGGACGTCCTCCATGTGCCACGGGCCGCTCGGGGCCACCCGCGTCAGGTGCGGCGTCCGGTCGGCGACCGCGTTGACCCGCTCGAGGGGGTAGTCGACGCCCGCCTCCCGCGCGATCGCCAGCGCGTGGAGGACCGTGTTCGTCGAGCCGCCCATCGCCACGTCCAGGGCGAAGGCGTCGTCGAGCGCCTCGCGCGTGACGACCTTCCGCGGCGTCAGGCCGCCCTCGATCAGCGCGACGAGCCTCACGGCGGCCCTCCGCGCGAGCGCCGCGCGCTCCTTCGACCGGGCCGGCGCCGTCCCGTTCCACGGCAGCGCGAGCCCCAGCGCCTCCATCAGGCAGTTCATCGAGTTGGCGGTGAAGAGCCCCGAGCAGGAGCCGCAGGACGGGCAGGCGAGCTTCTCCAGCTCGCCGAGCCGCTCCCCGCCGATCGCGCCGGCGCGGTAGGCGCCCACCCCCTCGAAGACCGAGACGAGGTCGATGGCGGCCCCGGACCGGTCGCGCCCCGCGGGCATCGGCCCGCCCGAGACGAAGACGGCGGGGACGTCCAGCCGGACGGCCGCCATCAGCATCCCCGGGGTAATCTTGTCGCAGTTCGGGATGCAGACCATCCCGTCGAAGCAGTGCGCCGAGACCATCGTCTCGACGGAGTCGGCGATCAGCTCGCGGGACGGGAGCGAGAGCCTCATCCCGCCGTGCCCCATCGCGATCCCGTCGTCGACGCCGATGGTGTTGAACTCGAAGGGGACGGCGCCCGCGGCCCGGAGCGCCTCCTTGACGAGCGCGCCCACCTCCCGCAGGTGGACGTGCCCCGGCACGACGTCCACGTACGAGTTGACGACCGCGACGAAGGGCTTCTCCCAGTCCCCCTCGCCGACGACGCCCGTCGCGCGGAGGAGGCTCCGGTGCGGCGCCCTCTCGACCCCCTTCTTGACCTCGTCCGACCTCATGACTCCTGCGTCTCCTTGGTCTCCGCGCCCGGCGCGGAAAAACGAAGACCCCCGGGTCGCCCCGGGGGTCCGTCGATCCTTGGTGCCTCTCGGCCTAGATCAACCGACCCCCGGAGGGCCGATGACGAGGACGAGGACGATGAGGAAGAGCGACACGGCCCGCGCGCCCCTGGCCAGGGTGGAGTTCGTCCCGGGGACGGCGGCGTTCAGTCCGTTGCGGCTCATCGCGAAAAAGTTGGCGGACTTTAGGGAAACGGGAGGGGCGTTGTCAAGCCCCTTTCTCGGCCCCTATCTCGGCTGGGGCACGAGGGTCTTCCGGTCGGCGCTCTTCTCCTTCCAGAAGAACCAGCGGTTCCGCCCGGCGTCCTTGGCCCGGTAGAGGGCCTCGTCGGCGCGCCGGACGAGCGTGTCGGCGTCCAGGCCGTCGTCGGGGAAGAGGGCGATGCCGACGCTGGCCGTCAGCCGGATCTCGCGCTCCTCCAGCGGGAACGGCGTCTCGAACGAGGCGAGGACCTTGGCGGCGACCTTCTCGGCGCTCTCCGGGCCGACCCGTCCCGGGATCATCAGGAGGAACTCGTCCCCGCCGAGCCGCGCGACCGTGTCGGCCTCGCGCAGGACGCCGCGCAGCCGGCAGGCGACCTCGGCGAGGAGATGGTCCCCCGCCGCGTGGCCGAGCAAGTCGTTGATCGGCTTGAAGCCGTCCAGGTCGAGGAACATGACCGCCACGCCCTCTTTCCGCCTCAGGGCCCCGGCCATCGCCTGCTCCAGCCGGTCGAAGAAGAGGAGGCGGTTCGGGAGCCCGGTGAGGTAGTCGTGGAAGGCGTGGTGCCGGATCGTCTCCTCGGCCCGCTTGCGTTCGATCGCCGTCGAGATGTGCCGCGAGACGAACGTCAGGACCTCCCGGTCCCGCTCCGTGTAGCGCTCCCTCCCGTCGTAGGTCTGCACCGCCAGGACGCCGAAGACGCGGCCGTGGCCTCGCAGCGGGACCCCCATCCAGTCGACCGAGTCGGTCCCGAGCTGCTCCACCTGGCCGCGGGAGAGGAGCTCGGCGAAGCGCTCGGGGCCGACGAGCTGCGGCTCGCCCGTCCGGAGGACCCACGCGGTCAGGCCCCTCCCGACGGGCTGGGGGCCGGGGTTCGGGTCCCGCTCGTCGACGAAGTAGGGGAAGGTCAGCGTGTCCGTCACCGGCTCGTGGATCGCCACGAAGAGGTTCCGGGCGTCCATCAGCCCGCCCACGATCTCGTGGATGGACCGGTAGAGCGCGTTCAGGTCGCGGGCGGCCGACGTCTCCTCGGCGATCCGGTAGAGGGCCGACTGGAGCTTCTCGGCCGCGCGGCGGGCCGTGACGTCCCGGAAGACGCCGATGACCACCCGCCGGCCGCCGGCCCCCTGGATGAAGCTCCCGTGGATCTCCACCGGGGTCCTCCGCCCGTCCCTGTGGAGGACGTCGATCTCGAGGAGGTCGCCCGGCGCCCGCTTCCCCCGCGCGAAGAGCTCGCTGGCGCCGGAGTCGGGCGGGTGGAGCTCGCTCTGGTGCATCCCCCGGACCTCCTCGAGGGTCCGGCCCACCAGCTCGAGGGCGCAGGGGTTGGCGTCGAGGAGCTGACCGGTGTCCACGTCCGCGACGAAGATCGCGTCGCCCGCCGACTCGAAGAGGGTCCGGTACCGGGCCTCTGTCTCCCGGCGGCGCTCCTCGTCGCGCTTCATCTCGGTGATGTCCCGGGCGATCCCCTGGACGCCGACGACGGTCCCGTCGGAGGCGAGCATGGGGGTCTCCAGGACCGCGAGCCAGCGCCGGCTGCCGTCGCGGTGGTAGATCTCCACCTCGTACGGCGGCTGCTTCTCCCCGGCGATGCTCAGGTCCGTGTGCCGCCGCGCCTCCTCGTTCACCGGGTGGTCGGTCAGGTAGCGCGTGTAGTGCGTCCGGAACTCCTCGGGCGTGTGGCCGAGGATCCGCTCGATGCTGGGGCTGACGTAGTCGAAGACGCCGTGGACGTCGTGGGTGTAGACGAGGTGACGCTCCTCGAGCGTCTCGACGAGGCGCCGGTACCGCCCCTCGTCGAGCGGGGGAACGGCGCTCGCCACCTCCGTCCTCCGATCCGCTCCTCGCTGATCCTCGCCCATCCAGCCCCCCGTCGAAGCCCACACTGTTGCCACCACAAGGGCCGGCACCCGTGTCGACGGGCGGAGTCTACGTCGGCCGGCGGCCGGAAGCGAGCGGCCCGGCCGGCGGCCGGGGAAGGCGGGCCTCGACGGCGCGCACCTCCCCGAAGCGGTCGAGGAGGACCGAGAGCGAGTCCCAGAGCCCCGTCACGAACGCCTCCCGAGCCGCCTCCGGCATGGAGAACGCCACGTCCGTCTCCCCGGCGGAGACGGTCCGCGCGACTAGGTCGACCGTGAACACCGTCCCCGGCTCCCTCTCGGCGAGGTCCTGCAGGCGGAGGACGTCCACCCGCGGGAGCGCCACGCAGGGGAGCCCGAGCGCCACCGCGTTGCCGAAGAAGATCTCCGAGAAGCCCTCGCCGACGACGGCGCGGATCCCGCGACGGACGAGCGCCTGGGGGGCGTGCTCGCGCGAGGAGCCGCAGCCGAAGTTCCGGTTCACGAGGAGGATCGAGGCCCCCGCGTGCTCCGGCCGGTCGAAGGGGTGCGTCCCGGCGAGAGCCCGGCGGTCGTCCTCGAAGGCGTGCTCGCCGAGCCCCTCGAACGTGACCGCCTTGAGGAACCGGGCCGGGAGGATCCGGTCGGTGTCCACGTCGTCGCCGCGGAGCGGGAGGGCCCTGCCGGTCACGACCCGGATCGCGCTCACCGCCCCTCCCCGCCGAGGAGCGCCCGCGCGTCCACGACCTCGCCGAAGACCGCGGCCGCGGCGACCATCGCGGGGCTCATCAGGAGCGTGCGGCCCTCGGGGCTCCCCTGCCGCCCCTTGAAGTTCCGGTTCGAGGTGGAGGCGCAGACCTCCCGGCCGTCCAGCCGGTCGGGGTTCATCGCCAGGCACATCGAGCAGCCGGCGTGCCGCCACTCGAAGCCGGCCGCGCGGAAGACCTCGTCGAGCCCCTCGTGCTCGGCCGCGGCCTTCACCGCCGCCGACCCGGGGACGGCGAGGGCGCGGACGTGCGGGGCGACCCGGCGCCCCTTCAGCACCGCCGCGGCGGCCCGGAGGTCGGAGAGCCGCCCGTTCGTGCACGAGCCGACGAAGGCGACGTCGACCCGCGTCCCGGCGATCCGCTCCCCGCCCGAGAAGCCCATGTAGGCGAGCGCCTCGGCCACGGAGGCCCGCTCGGCCTCGCGGGCGTCCTCCGGCCGCGGGACGCGCCCGGAGACCGGCACCGACTGCGCCGGGGTGATCCCCCACGTGACGTTCGGCTCGATCGAGCCGCCGTCGAGGCTCACGCGGTCGTCGTACGCGGCGTCCGGGTCCGAGGCGAGCGCCCGCCACCTCTCCACCGCCTCGCCCCACGCCTCGCCGCGCGGCGAGAAGCGCCGCCCCTCGAGGTAGGAGAACGTCGTCCCGTCCGGGTTGACGTACCCGACCCGCGCCCCGCCCTCGATCGACATGTTGCAGAGCGTCATCCGCTCGTCCATCGACATCGCCTCGACGACCGCGCCGCCGTACTCGTAGGCGAAGCCCGCCCCGCCGTCGACGCCGAGGACGCGCAGGACCTCGAGGACCACGTCCTTGGCGGTCACGCCGGGGCCGAGCGTCCCCTCGACGTCGATCCTCCGGACCTTCAGCGGGTCGAGGGCCAGGCACCCCGAGGCCAGGACGTCCCTCACCTGCGACGTCCCGATGCCGAAGGCCACCGCGCCGAAGGCGCCGTGGGTGGAGGTGTGGCTGTCGCCGCAGGCGATCGTGAGGCCGGGGCGGGTCAGGCCCAGCTCGGGCCCCACGACGTGGACGATCCCCTGGGCTTCGTCGCCGAGGCCGAAGAGCGGCACGCCGAACTCCGCCGCGTTCCGCTCCAGCGCCGCGAGCATCGCCTCGGCCATCGGGTCGGCGAAGGGGCGCGCCCGGGTGTCCGTCGGCACGACGTGGTCGACGGTCGCCACGGTCCGCTCGGGGAACGCCACCCGGAGCCCCCGTTCGCGCAGCGCCTGGAAGGCCTGCGGGCTCGTCACCTCGTGGACGAGGTGGAGACCGACGAGGAGCTGCGTCTGCCCCGTCGGCAGCCGCCGCACCGCGTGGGCGTCCCAGACCTTGGCGAAGAGGGTCCGTCCCATGAAGCCCGAGACGGTACCACCGGCGTCAAGGCCTCCGGGCGCGCTTTCCCGGCAGGCGGTCGACGCGACCGCGCTCCGTCGTCCGCGACGGGTACGAGCCGAGCACCTTCAGGTACGGGCACTCGGCCCTCAGCTGGGCCACGGCCCGCGCGGCCCCCGGCTCGGCGAGCGACCCCTCGAAGTCGAGGTAGAAGAGGTACTGGAACGGCTCGTGCGGGACCGGGCGCGACTCGAGCTTCGTCAGGTTCCGGCCGTGCTCGGCCAGGACGTTCAGGCAGTGGGCGAGCGCCCCGTGCCGGTGCGGCGTCGTCAGGACGAGGGAGGTCTTCGCCGGGATGCGCGGGTCCGGCACGATGTCGATCGCGGAGACGACGACGAAGCGCGTCCAGTTCTCCTCCTGGTCGGCCACCCCGCGCGAGAGGACCGTCAGGCCGTAGAGCGCGGCCGCCTCCTCGGAGGCGATGGCGGCCTGCGTCGGGTCCCCGGCCTCGGCCACGTGACGGGCCGCCCCCGCGGTGTCGCCGAAGGCGATCGCCGTCGTGCCCGGGAGCGCGGCGAGGAACCGCGAGCACTGCGCGAGCGCCTGCGGGTGCGACAGGACGCGTGCGAGCGAGGCGACCTCCGCCCCCTCGGGGGCGAGGAGGCAGTGCCGGACGGGGAGCACCTCCTCGCCGACGATGGAGAGGGCGGTGTGCCGGAGGAGGTCGTACGTCTCGTTGATCGACCCGGCCGTCGTGTTCTCGATCGGGAGAAGCGCGTAGCCCGCCTCTCCCGACTCGGCTTCCTGGAGCGCCCGGGCGAACCCCGGGAACCCGGCGTACTCCATCCCGGCGCGCCCGGAGAAGTACTTCCGGGCGGCGAGGTGGCTGTACGACCCCTCGATCCCCTGGTACGAGACGCGGCTGGCGTGGGCGGCGGCCCGCTCGGCCGCGTGCCGGTCCAGGAGCGCCTCCTCCTGGACCTTGAGCGACATGGCGATCACCTCGCGGAAGATCTCCACGCTCCGGTACGGGTCGAGGCCCAGGGCGCGGGCCTCGGTCTCCACGCGCGACAGGAGAGCCGCCTCGCGCCCCTCGTCGCGCAGGAACGGGGCGCCTGTGGCCTTCAGCCTCCCGGCCTCGGCAGCGAGGCCGACGCGCTCCCGGAGCTTCTCCAGGATCTCCCGGTCGGTCCGGTCGATCCGCTCGCGCAGGGCGTCCAGCTCCTTCATCGCTCCCGTCCGGTGTCGCGATGATACGGAAGCGCTACGCCTCCGCCGTCACCGAAAGGCCCGCCCGGTTCGACCGGAGCATCCGCGAGTAGAGGGAGAGCCCCGGGTCGGTCAGGAACCGGACCAGGAGGCGCGGCCAGGAACGGTGCGCGACGAGGCTCTCGTACTGCTCCGGCGCCAGGCGCTTCAGCGCCGGGAGCCGGTTCCAGGGGATCGACGAGACGTCGTGGTGCTCGTTGTGGTAGCCGACGTTCAGCGCCAGCCGGTTCAGCGGGCCGTAGTAGCTGTACGTCTCCTGCGGCGGCGCGACGAGGTAGTGCTCCTGGATCCAGCGCGCGCCCAGCGGGTGGAGGCCCACCGAGAAGAACCACGAGGCCGCGAGGTAGAGGAACGAGACGGGCCCCATCAGGAGGATCACCGCCGCGTCGTACCCGAAGACGAGCGCCCAGCTGACGAACGTCCAGGGCGTCGCGAACCGGATCTCGGGGAGGCGGAGCGGGCGCAGGGCCTGCCAGAGGGGGAAGAGGAGGAACCAGGCGGTCTTGCGGAGCGTCCCGTTCCCGACGAGGCGGGCCTCCCACCGGCTCGGGACGTCGGCGTCCAGCTCGTAGACCCCCTGGAAGGCGTGGTGCTTGAGGTGGTACGTCCGGAAGGAGACCGAGGCCGGCACCACGTTCGGCAGGTCGGCCAGGATCCCGGTCAGGACGTTGGCCCACGTCTTCCGGAAGACGAGGTTGTGCGAGGTCTCGTGGATCAGGACGTAGGCCGCGTGGTTGAAGAAGGCGCCGACGGTGTACGCCACGAGGAGCGCCGCCCACCACGGCTGCGCGCGGAGGAGGAAGGCCACCCCCGTCTGGAACGAGACGACGAGGAGGACGAGAGCGAACGACCACGGGTTCGGCCCGATCAGCCTCCTCACCTCGGGGTGGTCCCGGAAGATCGCCCGCGTCCGCTCCTTGTGCGGCTCGGGCGCGTCGGACCAGCTGTAGTCCGCGGCGCTGCTCATGGTTCCCTCTCCTGCTGTCCCGTGTCCGGCCGCAGTCTACGCCCCGGCCGGCGGGCGACGGCTCAGGGCAGGAGGCCGGCCGCCGAGAGGTCCGCGACGACCTCCGCCGCGATCGCCGTGAGGGCCGCGTCCCAGCCGGCCACGAGCGCCTCCGGGCGCCGCGCCGGGATCGGCACCCGCTCCTCGTACCCCTTCGAGAGGACCGGCGTCTCCTCGCCGCCGCGAGAGGCCGTGGCGCGGAGGGAGAGGACGGCCGCCGGGGCCGAACGGTCGCGGAAGTCGCCGTGCATCGAGCCGACCTCGATCGCCAGGACGAGGTCCGCCGTCCGCTCGGCCCGGCGCCCGGTGACGAGCCGGAAGCGTCCCGTCGCCCTCAGCCGGTCGCGCAGGGCCTCGGCCACGAGGTCGCGCGGGGAGGCGAGGAGCTGCGCGTACGGGTCGGTCTCGTACGAGGCCTCTCCCGTCCGGTAGACGAAGGAGATCCGGTCGAAGGCCGCCGCCACCTCGGCCGGCGGGACGGCCAGGACGGGCCCGGAGCCCGGGGCCGCCGTCTGCCCGGCGACCGGCGGGAAGGCGAACCGCTCGCGGACGAGCGACGGGCGGGAGGTGCAGCCGGCGAGCAGGAGCGCGACGAGGAGGGGCGCGCGCCAGGCGCGGGCGGAACCGGACGGGGTCGTCACTTCTTCCTCGGCGCGTCGTGCGCTTTCGGCTCTCTGGGCTCCACGCTCGAAGGGGTCGGCGGCGGCGCGCCCAGGAGCGCCCCGGCCGGGTAGTCGCGGATCTCCTCGACCGTGGCGTCCAGCCGCTCGGCCGCTCGCCGGACGTCCTCGACCGCGACGTTCAGCCCCTCCACGTTCACCCCCTCCAGCTTGCCGAGCGTCCCCTTCAGCTCGGCCACGGTCCCGCGCAGCTCCTCGATCAGCTCGCGAAGGCGCTCCCCCGTCCCGGGGAGGTCGAGCCCGGCGACCTGCTCCCTGGCCTCGGCCCCCGCGAGGCGGACCTCGCGCGCGGCGGCCCCCACCTCGCCGATCGCCTGCCGGGCGTCGTCCTGGATCGCCGCCAGGTCCACCGTCTCGAGCTTCCTCACCAGCCGGTCGGCCGAGCCGACGAGGCCGTCGACGTGCGTCAGGATCGGCCCCAGCTTGACCTCCTCGAGCGACTCCAGCGTCCGGCCGAGCGAGTCCAGCATCCGGGTCAGCTCGGAGCGCGCCGCGGGGATGTAGAGCGCCCTCGGCTCGTAGTCGAGCCCGGCGGGCGGGTTGTCCTTCGGGTCGACCCGCTCGATCGCCAGCACCGCCGTCCCGGTGAGCGCCTGCGCCTTCACCCGGACCCGGAGCCCCCCCTCCACCTCGCCCTTCAGGTCCTCCCTCTTCGTCCCTTTCGGCAGGGCCGAGGTCCTCACGTCGAACCGGACGATCGCCAGGTCCGTCTTCGTCCCGGGGTACTCCTGCCAGCTGAGCGCGACGTGAGTCACCTCGCCGACCGGGATGCCGCGGAACTGCACCGCCGACCCGACGCCCAGGCCCGAGATGTCCCCCTGGACGGCGGTCTCGAAGGCGACCCGGGACTGGAGCCGGTCCCTCAGGCCGAAGAGGACGAGGCCCGCGACGAGGAGGGCCACGGCCCCGACGACGAACACCCCGAGCGCCAGGTCGCGCCGTCCCTCGCTCACGACGGAGCCTCCTCCGGGACCGCCTCGCGCCTCAGGAACCGCCGCACCCACGGGTCCCCGGCGGACTCGCGCAGCTCCCGCGGGTCCCCTTCGGCCACGATCCCCTTCCGGTCCGCCGCGAGGATCACCACGCGCTCGAGGATGGCGAAGACGCTCGCCAGCTCGTGCGTGACGACGACGACCGTCACCCCGAGGCGGCGCGAGAGGTCGAGGATCAGACGGTCGAGCGACGCCGCCGTGATCGGGTCGAGCCCGGCGGAGGGCTCGTCGAGGAAGACGAGCGGCGGGTCGAGCGCGAGCGCCCTCGCGAGCGCGGCGCGCTTGACCATGCCGCCGGAGATCTCGCTGGGGTAGCGGCCGGCGGCCGCCGCGAGCCCCACCATCCCGAGCTTCTCGGCGGCGCGCCGGTCCCGCTCGCCCTCCGGGAGGTCGGTCAGCTCGTCGAGGGGGAAGCGGACGTTCTCGAGGACCGTCCGGTTCCCGAGGAGGGCGCCTCCCTGGAAGGCGACGCCGAGGCGCCGGAGGAGCCGCAGCCGTCCCTCCCCGGAGGCCTTCACGATGCTCTCCCCTCCGACGAGGATCTCGCCGGACGCGGGGCGCTTCAGGCCGATCAGGCAGCGCAGGAGGGACGTCTTCCCCGCTCCGGATCCCCCCAGGATCCCGAACACCTCTCCCGGCGCCACGTCGAAGCCGACGGCTTCGAGGACGACCGAGCCGCCGTACGACACCGTGACGTCGCGGACCGAGACCACCGGCTCGCTCATACGCCCAGCGCCGTCGTCACGACCGCGAAGATCGCGTCGACGACGATCACGAGGAGGATCCCCGCCACGACCGCGCGCGTCGCCGAGCGCCCGACCGCGCTGGCGCCCCGCCCCGTCTGCAGCCCCCGCAGGCACCCGACGGCCGCGACGAGGAATCCGAAGACGACCGACTTGGCGACGCCGACGACCAGGCTCCCCACCCCGACCGCCGTGGCCAGGCGCGACCAGCCCACCGCGATCGGGTAGCCCAGCCCCTGGACGTGGAGGAGCCCCGCCAGGATCCCGGCGGCCATCCCGTAGAGCGACAGGAGCGGCAGGACGAGCGTCCCGGCCAGGACGCGCGGCAGGACGAGGAGCGGCACCGGGTCGAGCCCCATCGTCGTCAGCGCGTCGATCTCCTCGTTCACCCGCATCGTCCCCAGCTCGGCCGCGTACGCCGAGCCCGAGCGTCCCGCCACGAGGATCCCCGTCATGATCGGCGCCATCTCGCGCACCATGATGATCCCGATCGCGTCCGCGACGAAGACCTGCGCGCCGAACGTCGCCAGGACGTGGCCGCCGACGTACGCGATGATCAGCCCGACGAGGAAGTTGATCAGGCCGACGATCGGGAGCCCCTCGACGCCGGCCGCGTGGGCGAGGAGGACCGTCTCGACCACCCGGGAGAGCTTCGGCTTCAGGAGCGCGCCGGGCAGCGCCCGGGTGACCGCCCCCAGGAACGCCACCTGGGCCCCCACGTCCCGGAGGAGGTCGCGGGAGCGGTGCCCGGCGAGCCTCAGGAGGGGCTCGGCGATCGCCTCGCGCGCGTCGACTTCGGCGAGCTCGCCGGCCACCGGCCCCGCCTGTCGCTCGGGCATGGTGCCTCCCGGCCGCCATTCTCCCCCGGCGGGGGCGCCGGCGCCCTACCGCGAGACCTCGGCCAGGAACGCCTTCATCGCCTCCCACGACCTCGCGTCGGCCCTCGCGTCGTAAGCCGCCCCCTTCTTCGGGTCGTTCCCCGAGCCGGGGTTCGTGAAGGAGTGGACCGCCCCGCCGTACGACACCATCACCCAGTCGACGCCCGCCTCGTTCATCTCCTTCTCGAAGGCGGCCACCTCGGCCGGAGGGACGTACGGGTCGGCCCCGCCGTGGAGGACGAGGACGCGCCCCTGGATCCGCTTCGCGTCGGCCGGGTCCTTCGTGGCGAGCCCGCCGTGGAAGCTGATCGTCCCGGCCAGCGGGGCGCCGCTCCGGGCCAGCTCCAGCGCCGTCGTCCCGCCGAAGCAGTAGCCCATGGCGAAGAGCTTCGCCGCGTCGACGCGCCGGTCCTTGGCGAGGACGTCGAGGGCGCCGCGGGCGCGTGCGCGCAGGAGAGGCAGGTCCCCCTTGTACTTCCCCGCCAGCTGCCCCGCCTCCTGGGCGTCCTTGGCCCGGATCCCCTTGCCGTAGATGTCGGCCGCGAAGGCCACGTACCCCAGCGCCGCCACCTCGCGGGCGCGGCGCTCGGCGTACTCGCCAAGGCCCATCCACTCGTGGACGACGAGGACGCCGGGCCTCTTCCCGGTGGCGGCGTCGTCCCAGGCGAGGTACCCCTCGCAGACCTGCCCCCCGACCTCGTACTCGACCCTCTCGGTCTTCACGGCGGCCGGGGCGGCGGGGGCGAGGGAGAGCGAGAGGAGGGCGGCTGCGGCGGGCAGGGCGCGGCGGAAGACACGGCTCATGGGAGGCCTCCTTTTCCCGTTCGGTTGTGGGGCGGAACTTAGCGCATTTCCGCCCCCTCGGAGGACTCCGCCCGGGCAGAATCCGCGGATGGGGAGCCGCCGCTTCGTCCTGACCAGCCGCCGCGGGGAGCCGATCCGCGGGGACGTCCGCTTCGCCGACGAGGGCGGCTGCCGCCCCGTCGTCGTCGTCTCCCACGGATTCAAGGGGTTCAAGGACTGGGGCTTCCACCCGTGGCTCGGCGAGCGGCTGGCCGCCTCGGGCTTCGTCTGTGTCCACTTCAACTTCTCGCGCAACGGCGTGGGCGAGGACCTCCTGGAGTTCACCGACCTCGACCGCTTCCGGCGGAACACGGTCTCGGTCGAGGCGGACGACCTCGCGACCGTCCTGTCGGAGCTCTCCACCCCGGGCGGCGTCTTCGCGGACGTCCCCCTCGACCCCGCGCGGGTCGGCCTCCTCGGGCACAGCCGCGGGGGCGGGGTCTCGCTCCTCGTCGCCTCGGAGACGCCCTCCGTCAGGGCGCTCGTCACCTGGGCCGGCGTCGCCACGTTCGACCGGTTCTCCGACGCGGCTCTCCAGGAGCTCTGGAGGCGGCAGGGCTACATCGAGGTGATGAACGCCCGGACGGGGCAGATGATGCCGATCGGCGTGGAGGCGCTGGACGACTACCTCGCCAACCGCGAGCGGTTCGACCTCCTCGCGGCGGTCTCTCGCCTCTCGTGCCCCTACCGGATCGTCCACGGGACGGGCGACGAGAGCGTGCCGTTCGCGGAGGCCGAGGCGCTCCACGCGGCCGGAGAGCGGACCGACCTCGTCCGGCTGGAGGGCGCGGGGCACACCTTCGGCGCGACGCACCCGTTCGGCGGGACGACCCCCGACCTCGCCCGGGCCCTCGCGGCCGCGGTCGAGTGGTTCTCGAAGTCCCTCTGATCGCGTCCCGCGGGCGCTTCAGGCGGGGCGAGGGCGGGCGGCGTCGATGGCGTCGCGCATCGCGGCGACGTGGGCGGGCGTCGTCCCGCAGCAGCCGCCGAGGAGGGTGACGCCCGCCGCGAGGAGGTCCGGGACCCTGGCCGCCATCCTCCTCGGCGCTTCCGGGTAGACGGTCCGCCCGTCGTGGGAGACGGGGAGCCCCGCGTTCGGGCGCGCCGAGAGCGGGAGCGCCGTCGCCTCGCGGAAGGCGCGGGCGATCGCGGCCGCCACGGCGCTCCCGGTCCCGCAGTTGGCTCCGAGGACGTCGGCCCCGGCCTCCCCCAGCCGTCGCGCCGCCTTGGCCACCGGCACGCCCATCACCGTGAAGAAGCCTCGCGGCGTCTCCTCGAACGTCATCGTCGCCACGACGGGGAGGCCGGGGGCCTTCCTGCGGGCCGCCTCGACCGCCAGGCACGCCTCCGCCAGGTCCGACATCGTCTCCACGCAGACGAGGTCGACTCCCGCCGTCGCCAGCGCGTCGGCCTGCCGCTCGAAGGCCGTCCGGGCGACGTCGAGCGAGAGGTCGCCGAGCGGCGCCAGGAGCTCGCCGAGCGGGCCGACCGACCCCGAGACGAGCGCCCGCCTCCCGACCCCCTCTCGGATCGCCGCGACCGCCTGCCGGCAGACCTCCGCGCACTTCCCCGAGAGGCCGTGCCGCGAAAGGCGCACCTCCGAGGCCCCGAACGTGTTCGTCGTGATCACCTCGGCCCCGGCCGCGAAGTAGGCCATCGCGATCTCGGTGAGGAGCCGGGGCCGCGAGAGGCAGACGGTCTCGGGCGGATCGCCGGGGGCGAGCCCCCGCTCCTGGAGCATCGTCCCCCACGCCCCGTCGCCCAGGACCGGCTCGCCGCGGGAGAGGCGCGAAAGGAGGGGGTCCACGGCTCAGGCCCTCCCCGCCTCGGCGACGAGGGCGCGGACGCGCTCGACGGCGCTCCGGGCGTCGAAGGCGAAGCCGTCCGCCCCGATCTCGCGCGCGAAGGCCTCCGTCACCGGCGCCCCGCCCACGATGACGCGGACGCGGCCCGAGAGCCCCCGCTCGCGGACGAGGCCGATGACGTCGCGCATCCCGGCCATCGTCGTCGTCAGGAGGGCCGACAGGCCGATCACCGAGGCCCCGGCCTCCTCGGCCGCCTCGACGAACCGCTCGGCCGGGACGTCCGTGCCGAGGTCCGTCACCTGGAAGCCCGCCCCGCGCAGGAGGATCCCCACCAGGTTCTTGCCGATGTCGTGGATGTCCCCCTTCACGGTCCCGAGGACGACGCGCCCCGCGCTCGGCGCGCCCCCGGGCCCCAGGAGCGGCTCCAGGACGTCCATCCCGGCGCGCATCGCGCGCGCGGCCAGGAGGACGTCCGGGAGGAAGACCTCGCGCCGGCCGAACTCCTCGCCGACGACCGACATCCCGGCGAGGAGCCCGCCCTTCAGGACCTCCGCCGCCGTCGCTCCCTCGGCCAGCGCCCGCCTCGTCCCGACGCGCACCTCGTCCGCCTCTCCCGCGCGCAGGCTCGCCGCGATCGCCGCGAGCGCAGAGGTCGCCGCGGTCGCTCCTTCCGGCCCGTTCACGCACCCTCCTCTTCGCTCGAAGGCCTCGCGCGGAGCGAGGCCATCCGCGTCAGGCACGTCTTCTCCTCGCACCCGTCGCAGAAGTCGAAGTCGGGCCGGAAGCGGTGCGCCTCGGCCGCAGCCGCCACGAGTACGCCCGAGACCGACTTCACCGGCTCCATGAGCCCCCCCGCCCCGAGCCGGATCCCCGCCTCGCGCGGGGCCAGGCGCGCGAAGAGCGACCGCTGCCCTTCGAGCCGCCAGCCGCAGTACCCGGGCGAGTAGGCCAGGACGCGCGTCTCGCCGTCCGCGCGCCCCTGCTCGCGCAGGCGCGACAGGAGCGCCCCGGAAAGCCGCTCGGAGAGGCGCTCTGCCGCCCCCGCGGCGACGGCGTCGAGGAGGAAGGCTCGGGGGGCGTCCCCCTGGTCGAAGAGGGAGGAGACGCGGGCCCCGACCTCGGGCCCCAGCGTCGCCGCGAAGAGCGAGAAGGTCCTGGCGCGCGGGACCACCCGGTCGACGGCGGCCTCCTCCCCGTCCCGCCCGCCGTCGGAGAGGACGGCCAGGAAGTCGTCCCGGCCGACCTCCTCCTCCACGCCGCGGGGCCGCGCCTCGCGCAGGAAGAGCGAGACCGCCTCGGCGAGGAGAGCGTCCACCCGCGGCGACGGCTCCTGACCGGCCGGGATCCCCGCGGCGACGAGGAGGCGTTCCCTCGACGGGACGATCCCGGACGGGGCGAACGAGTGGACGCGCCTCACGGCCCCCGCTCCGGCAGCCGGTCGGCCCCCGCGCGGCGCGCCGCGGCCTCCATCAGGAGGACGAGGTCCCGCCGCGCCGCGTCAGCGAGACGACCCGGCTTCCACGCCCCGACGCGCCTCGCAACCTCGGCGGAGGCCCTCGCCGCAAGCGTCGCCGCGCCGTCCGCCCGCCACCGCTCCTCGCGGTTCCGGTCGAGGACGGGGCCCGGGAAGGAGATCTCCTTGCGGAGGTTCCTCCGCGTGTGGGAGGCGATGAGCAGGTGCTTCTCGGCGAGGAGCTCCGAGAGGATCGGCAGCGCAGGGAAATCGTCCCGCGGCTCGACGCCGCGGACGAGGCGGAGCGCCATCCCGCACAGCTCGTCGTCCAGGACGAGCTTCTCCAGGCTGAAGCCGTCGTCCAGGTCGAGGAGGCCGGGCCCCGAGACGCTGTTGACGCCCGAGAGCGCGGCGAGCAGGGCCCCGGCGGCGCTCTCGAGCCCGGCCTGGGCGTCCAGCTCCTTGGCGTCGGAGACCGTCGCGTACCCCTGCGTCGGCAGGCCCAGCGACTTCCCCACCTCGTTCATCCCGCACGTCAGCATCGACGTCTCGATCGCGCCCGTCGGGGCCGTCTCGCTCCGCACGTCGAAGACCGCGGCCGACGTCCCCCAGAGGAGCGGCGCGCCCGGCGCGGCCAGCTGGTGGAGGACGACTCCCAGGAGCGCCTCGGCCGTCCCCTGGACGAGGGTGCCGACGAGCGTCACCGGCGAGACGAACCCCGCCATCGGCACCGGGACGATCTCCACCGGCACGCCGGACCGGGCGGCGAGGACGAGGACGCGCGCGGCCTCCTCCGACCAGGAGAGGGGCGCGGTCGGGCAGCAGGTGAAGACCGCGAACGGCCTCTCGCGCAGCGCGGTGGCGCTCCCCCGGACGGCGAGGAGCATCTCGAGCATCGTCGCGAACCCCTCGGCCGAGAAGGACCCGGTCACGACCGGCTTCTCGCAGTGGAGGAGCCCCAGGAAGAGCCGGTAGGAGTCCGAGACCGTGGCCGGGACGTCCGAGGGGACGAAGGCCGTGCTCTGGGCGTAGAGGTTCGGGAGGGAGGAGACGAGCCTGGCGTACCGGACGTAGTCGGCGGTGACCGGCGGCCGCAGCGCTCCCCCGTCGAGGAGGCGGGTCGCCGCGGAGCCGGGGGCGAAGCCGACGGAGTCGCCCGCCAGCTCGTGCGCCCGCTCGCCCGGGACGTCGTAGAGGGCGAACCCGCGCGGGGCCGTCCCGAGGGCCTTCTCGACGAGCGCGCCGGGCAGCCGCGCCCTTCGCGCGCCTGGGTCCACCTCGGCCCCGTGGTCGGCGAGGAGGGCGAGCGCTGCCGGGTCGTGGACCTCCACGCCGAGCCGCAGGAGCACCTCGCGGGCCTCCGCCACGATCCGCTCGCGGAGTGTGTCGCCGAGGAGGCGGAGGAGGGGCCGCACGGTGCGCGCGAGTCTACCGGCCCTCGCCCCCCTTGCGCGGGTCCTGCGACTGCGTCCACCATCCGCGCCACCCATGAGCAACGCCCTCCCCCTCCTCGGGACGATCGCCCTGGCGATCGCCGCGCTCCTGACGCTCCTCGTCGCAGCGATGACGAGCCTCTTCACGATGAAGCTGCCGGGCGGTCCGGACGCGATGGGGATCGTCGTCGTCTTCTTCGTCCAGCTCCTGGCGTGGGTCCTGACGCTGGGCGCCGCCTTCGCGGCCGTTCGCCGCGGCTCGTTCGACTGGCTGACGCGGAGCGGCGCGCTCGCCGCGCTCCTCGTCCTCGTCGTCGTCGCGGGCCTCGCCGGCCTCGCGGTGGCCGCCGCCAACGCCTCGCTGAGCCCGGCCACCCCCGCCCGGACGCTCGTCGGCCTGTCGGGGGCCCTCCTCCTCCCGCTTCTTGCTCAGGCGTACCTCCTCGGCCTCCTCCGCTCCGACGCCGCTTCGGTCGGCGCGAGCCCGTGGACACGCCCCGTGGCGGGCCTCCTCGCGCTCGCCGCGCTCCTGGCCTGCGGGCTGGGCCTCCTCGAGATGGTCCGCTCCGGGAGGCAGAAGGCCCGCGCGATCGAAGCGGCGCGGCAGCACGAGGACGCCTGGCAGGCCGAGCAGCGCGAGTGGCGGAAGAGGAAGGACGCCGAGGACGCGGCCGCCCTCGACGCCCTCCCCGACGACGCGCCGCTCGAGACGTTCGTCACGCACCTCTTCATCGACAAGTCCGACGCGCACCAGGCGCGCGCGCTGGCGCGGATCCGGAAGCTGCCGGGCCTGACGGACCGCCTCGCCGAGTGCCTCTCGGGCCCCGAGCCGCTCCAGCGCGAGTACTGCGCCAGCGTCATCCGGCGCTCGGAGGACCCCGATCCCGCCTGGGCGCCGATCGTCGGGAAGGCGATCACCCTCCTCGCCGAGGACTACCGCCGGGACGCCAGGGACCGCGCGCGGGGGAAGATCACGCACGTCACCGGACTGACGAAGGGGATCCTCCTTGCGGCCCAGCGGTTCGACGTCCGCTTCGAGGCGGAGGCGCGGGACCTGAAGGCCGCGCTGAGGTCCTGGCCCGACCCGGACCAGCGCAAAGAGCCGATCGGCCTCGTCGACCTCTACCTCGCGGGTCAGCGCATCTCGAACTGAGGCCGCGGCCGCGGCCGCCGAACGACGACCGGCTCGGGCCAGCCCGGGACGGAGGGCTCCCCGGCCGGGACGGAGTCCAGCAGCGCGGCCAGCTCCTCCGCCCAAGAAAGGACGTCGGCCGGGCGGTCCTCCGGCCTCTTGGCGAGCGCCCGGCCGAGGAGGGCGTCCACGCCGGTGGGGATCCCCGCCACCGTGCCTGCGAGAGGGCGGGGCGGGGCCTTCAGGACGACGGCGAAGGTCCGGGCCAGGTCCCCCTCGGGCACGAGCCGCCGGCCCGAGAGGGCCTCGTGGAGGACGGCCGCCAGCGAGTAGAGGTCGCTCCGCGCGTCCACCGCCTCGCCGCGCACCTGCTCGGGCGACATGTAGGCGGGCGTCCCGACGATCGTCCCGGTCTGCGTGAGGTGCCCCTCGACCCGGAGCGACTTGGCGACGCCGAAGTCGAGGACCTTCGCCTGGATGCCTCCGTCGCCGGGGACGAGGAAGACGTTCGCCGGCTTGACGTCGCGGTGGACGACGCCGGCCCGGTGCGCGGCCTCGAGCGCCCCGCCGGCGTGACGCGCGAGGCGAGCGACCTGCGAGGGCGTCCCCGCCCCGTGCGTGGCCAGCGCGTCGGCGAGGCTCACGCCCGAGAGGTGCTCCATCACGAGGAAGACCGAGCCGTCGCCCAGCTCGCCGGTGTCGAAGACGGCCACGACGCCGGGGTGGCGGATCTGCGCCACGATCCGCGCCTCGCGCTCGAACCGCAGGAGGGCCCCGGCGTCCCGCAGCCGGTCGGGCCGGACCACCTTCACGACGACCAGCCGGTCCAGCCGCTCGTCGCGCGCCTCGAAGACCGTCCCCATCCCCCCCTCGCCCAGCCAGCGCAGGAGGCGGTACCGGCCGTCCGGGCGGAGCGGGAGGAACCGCGACCAGTCGGGCGGGGCCCCGTCCGAGGGGCAGGCCGTCACGCCGTCGTCGAAGACCTCGCCGCAGGACGGGCAGACGGCGGCCAGCTCCACGCCCTTCCTGTGCAGCTCCTCGCGGTGCGCCAGGCGCGCGGCCTCGGAGGTCACGAGCCGCTCGCGTAGCGCCCGCAGGTCGAGCGCCGTCCCGAGGTGGCGCGCCAGGCTCGCGATCACCCTCCGCTGCACCTCGCCCCACGAGGGCCCCGGCCCCTCGACGGCGACGACGCCCCGCGGCTCGCCGGTCATCCCGAGGACCGGCACGACGAGGCCCGTCTCGCGCGAGAGGACCCCGTCGTCGCGGAGCGCCTCGCGCATCTCCTTCCAGTCGGGGACCCGGAGGCTCGTCGAGGCGAGGGGGACCAGGACGCCGTCCTCGATCAGCCAGATGCCGATCTCCCGGGCGCCGATCGCGCGGGCCATCTCGCGCGCGACCGACCGGGCCCACGCCGCGGGGTCCTCGAGCACCCCGGACGTCGTCGTCGTGAGCTTCTCGATCTGCTCCTGGGCCCGCTGCAGCTCCTCGGACCGCTTCTTCAGCTCGCCGGCCCTCTCGTCGACGACCCGCTCGAGCTCGCGCTCGCGTCGCTTCAGCCGCCGGATCCGGAGGCGGTGCGCCGCGAGCGCGGCGCCGAGGACGAGGCCGGCGGCGAGCGAGAGGAACCACCAGGTCTGGTAGAAGAACGGGGCGAGGGAGAGCGAGAGCTCGGCTCCCGTCTCGTTCCAGACCCCGTCGTCGTTGGCCGCGACGACGCGGAATCGGTACCAGCCGTGCCGGAGGTTCGTGTACGTGGCGGAGCGGGCCGTCCCGGCGTCCACCCAGCTCCGGTCGAACCCCTCCAGGCGGTGACGGAAGCGGACCCGGGCGGGGACGGCCAGGCTCGTCGCCGTGTAGCGCAGCTCGATCCGCTCCGTCCCCGGGCCGATCCGGACCGTCTCGCCGAGGGGAACCGTCCGCCCGTCGACGAGGAGCTCCTCGACGAGGACGGGCGGGGGGAGGGGGTTCGTCGGGAGGCGTCCGGGGTCGATGCTCGTGATCCCCTTGATCGTCGCCACGAGGAGGCGGCCGTCCCGTGTCCGGATGCCCGCCGGGGAGCCGGCGTTGCACTCGGCGCTCCCCATGCCGTCCGCCTTCCCGAACGCCTCGCTCGTCACGCGCGGGAGGCGCCTGTCGGCGAAGGCGTCGAGCTCGTCGCGGGCCACGCGGAAGACGCCGTGGTTCGAGCTCATCCAGAGGAAGCCCTTCCCGTCCTCGAGGACCTGGAAGACGACGTCGTCGTGGAGGCCGTGCGCGCTCGTGATCGCCGCGAGCTTCCCGTCCGAGAGGCGGTTCAGCCCCCCGCCCGACGTGCCGACCCAGAGCGTCCCGCGCTCGTCCTCGTGGAGCGAGAAGACGCGCGGGCTCGACAGCCCGTGCGCGGCCCGCCACGTCCGGAACTCCCCGTCCTTCAGCCGGCCGAGGCCCCCCCCGTCGCTCCCGATCCAGAGGCTCCCGTCGCGCCCGGCGAGGAGCGCCCGGATGCTGCTCCCCGGGAGGCCGTTCTCGGGCGTGAACGTGGTGAACCGCCCGTCCTTCCAGCGCGAGAGCCCGCTCACGGTCCCGAGCCAGACGGCCCCCTCGCCGTCGCTCACGATCGCCCGGACCCGGTCGTTGACGAGGCCGTCCGCCGTCGTCAGCCGCCGGAGCCGGCCCTTCTCGAGGACGTTGACGCCGGCCCCGTCGGTCCCGATCCAGACCCGGCCCGCGCTGTCCTCGTGGAGCGAGAAGACCTGGTCGCTCGCCAGGCCCTCCGCCGTCGTCAGCGTCGTGGCCTTCCCGCCCGAGAAGCGTGTGACGCCCCCGCCGGTCGTCCCGGCCCAGAGGGAGCCGTCGCGGTCCTCCAGGACCGCCCTCACGACGTCGTTCCCGAGGCCGTCGCGCGTCGAGACGTTCGCGAACTTCCCGTTCCGGAGCCGCACGAGGCCCCCGCCGGAGGTGCCGATCCAGAGGCTCCCCTCGCGGTCCTCGAAGAGCGAGACGACGAAGTCGTTCGCCAGGCCCTGCCGCGCCGTGAACGGCTCGAACCGTCCGTCGCGGAACCTGTGGACCCCGGCGCCGTCCGTCCCGACCCAGAGGCTCCCGTCGCGGTCGAGGAGGAGCGTCCGGATCGAGAGGCTGGGCAGCCCCTCCGCGGGGCCGAAGGCGGTGACGCCGTCGTCGCGGACGCGGAAGAGGCCCGCGCCGTCGGTGCCGGCCCAGAGGCTCCCGTCCGCGTCGACGAGGGTCGGCCGGACGAGGAGAGCCGCCGGGCCGCTCCCGAGGCTACGCGCAACGAGCTTCCCGTCCTCCAGGACCTGCAGCCCGCCCCCGAAGGTCCCGATCCAGAGCCGCCCGCGCCCGTCCGCCGCCGCCGACCAGACGCGGTTCGACGCCAGTCCCTGCTTCTCCGAGAGCGTCGAGAGGCGGCCTCCGACGTACCGCCCGAGGCCGCCGCCCCCGGTGGCGATCCAGAGGTCCCCGCTGCGGTCCGCGCCGAGCGAGCGGATCCTCTCGCTCGGGAGCCCCTGCGCCCTCGTGAAGAGCTCGAACCTCCCGCCCCGCAGCCGGACGAGCCCCCCGCCGAACGTCCCGATCCAGAGGGACCCCGTCCGGTCCACGTGGAGCGCCATGACGAAGTTGTTCCTCAGCTCCGGCGTCGTCTTCCGGTCGAAGACCGTGAACCGGACGCCGTCGAACCGGACGAGCCCCTCCTCGGTCCCGAGCCAGAGGTAGCCGTCGGGCGTCTGGGCGATCGCGTTGACGGTGTTCTGCGGCAGACCGTCGTCCTGCGTGAAGGAGTCGACGACGTACTGCGTCGTCCTCCGGCCCGGATCCAGGGCCCTCGCTCGCGGGGCGGCCAGGAGCGCCGCGAGGAGGGCCGCCGCGAGGAGTCCGGGGCTCCGGAGCCAGAACCGGCCGCGGCGCGGCACGGCAGGACCGCCGCGCGCGGCTCGCGTGCCCGGGACACCCCCGCCTCTCACCACCGCGGCGGATCATAAGCACCGGGCGGCACGGCGGCCCTTCGGCCGGCTCCTACGGCCGGGCTCGCGTGCCGGGACCCCGGCGCGCCGGACCCGGGCGCGCCGGCCTCCGCCGGTGGCGGCGCGCCTTCTCCCGGTTCCCGCAGACCGTCATGTCGCACCATCGGCGGGAGCCGTTCCGGCTCCGGTCGAGGAAGAGCCAGGCGCAGCCCTCCCCCTCGCACCACCTCACGCGCCCCGTCTCGCCGGACGTCAGGAGCTCGGCGGCCGAGACCAGGACCGGCCAGAGGACCCGGTCGAGCGCGGGCGGGTCCTCCTCGCGCCACGCCCACGCGACGCCGGCCCCGTTCCGGACGAGGCGGCGCGCGGAGAGCGCGGCGGCGAGGGCCTCGTCGAGGGCAGCGAGCGAGGGCTCGGGAAGGGCCCGGCCCTCGACGACGGCCGCAAAGAGGCGGAACAGCTCCTCGCGAAGGCCCCGCGCCCGCTGCAGCGCCCGGGAGGCGGCGCGGGGATCCCGCCCCGCCTCGCGCGTGAGGCGCCGCGCTGTCCGCTCGTCGATCGCCCCGGCCTGCAGCCCCCAGGCGACGAGGTCGGCGTACTCGTGCAGGTGCTCCTTCGGCTCGGCCCGCCGCCGCTCGCCGAGGGTGTTCGGGAGGTCGAGGCAGAGGCTCCCCCCGGTGATCTCGAACCCGGGCGGCGGCCTCATCGGCTCGCAGCGCCGCGGGCCGCCACGAGGGCCCGGAGGTTCCGCCCGAGGACGTCCTCCATCTGCGGCTGCCCGAGCCGTCCCAGCTTGGCCCGGATCCCGGGCCAGGACGGGTCGTCACGGTCCTCCCGCCCGGAGAGGAGGCTCGCCGTCTCCTCGCGGGTGAAGACGACCCCCGAGGCCTCCACGGAGAGCTTCGGGTTCTCGGGGCAGCGGGTCTGGCAGAGGAGGCAGCCCACCAGCGCGTGGTGCGCCTTCGGCTCGACCCAGGCCGGCCACTCCCCCGCGACCTCGTTGGCGAACGTCAGGCAGCGGTCGGCGTGGATCAGGACGCGGTCGGCGGAGATGGCGTCCGTCGGGCAGCTCTTGAGGCAGGCCCGGCAGGTCCGGCAGCGCTCCAGGAGCGCCGGCTCGGACAGCCTCCACGCCGCCGGGTGGGGGAGCCGGGCGTCGGTCGCGTATCCCGCGAGCTGGAGCCAGCTCCCGGCGCCCTCGGCGTACGTCACGTTGTTCCGGCCGTAGGAGACGAGCCCGAGGCGCGAGGCGACCTGCTTCAGCGGCGCGTTCAGCGTCTCGACGCGGGCCCCCGCGAGCGGGCCCTCGGAGATCGCCGTCCGGAGCTCCTCGAACAGGTCCCGGTACCGGACGTACGTCGGCGGGAAGAGCGCCTCGACCGTCCCCTCCTCGCGGTCGAAGAGGACGGTGTGCGCCGGCCTCGGGACGACGACGACGAAGACCGAGCGGAGGCCCCGCGCCGCCAGGACGTTCGCCGCGTCGGTGGCGAGCGACTCCGAGGCGTACGCCGCGAGCGCCCTCGAGAGGCCCCGTCCCCGGACGTCGTCCAGCGCGGCGTCGACGACCTCGAGCGGCCCCCAGCCGACCCGGAAGCCCCGTTCCCCGGCCCATCCCGAGAGGCTCTTGCCGAAGCTCGTTCTCGCGTCCATCCCGGCCTCCGCGCGTCCGTCCCGCCGCGCTAACCATCAAAAGCGTTTTTGATGGTTAGCACGAACATGGGCCCCGCCAGGCCACCTGTCAAGGCGGAGGCCGGGCGTCCGGGCGTCGATCCACGTCGCCCCCGGACGCCCATAATCGAGGGGCGCCGGAGGACCCGCCGATGCAGCGCTTCGAAGCCGCTCCCTGGCCCACCTCGCTGAAGGTCGTCTCGCTGATCGGCGCCGCCCTCCTGGTCGCCGTCGGGATCGGGGCCGCCCGAGCGATCCCGCACGGGACGCGCGTCCCCTTCGCCGAGACGTTCGGGACGTTCGTCTCGTTCGTCCCTCCCGCGATCGCCCTCTTCGCCCTCCTCTTCGTCGTCCGGGCGTACGAGGTCTCGCCGGGCGAGCTCCGCGTCCAGCGCCTCCTCTGGTCCACCCGCCTCGACCTCGCCGGCCTGAGGCGTGCGTGGCACGACCCCGAGGCGATGTGCGGCTCGCTCCGGGTCTTCGGCAACGGCGGGCTCTTCTCCTTCACCGGCCTCTACCAGAACCGGGCCCTCGGGCGGTACCGGGCGTTCGTCACCGACCCGAAGAGGTCCGTCGTCCTCGTCCTCCCCGCGCGCACCCTCGTCCTCTCGCCCGCCGAGCCGCGCGCCTTCGTCGAGGGGCTCCACGCCTTCTTCCCGCGGATCGAGAGCGGCCCGGCCCCGGGCCACGGCTGACGCACGCGACGCCCGGGGATCGCTAAGATCCGCGCGTGCACCCGAGCGAACCGGGCCCGGGCGAGCGGCTCCTCACCGGCCTCCTGGCCGCACTCGACCGGGCCGAGCGGCACGAGCGCCCCTTCGGCCACCTCCTCCTCGAGGACGTCGTCTCGCCCGAGATGCACGCCACGCTCCGCGAGAGGCTCCCCGCCCCCGAGACCTACGACCCCGACCGGCCGCAGAAGTACCGGCGCCCGGACGGCACCGTCGCCCGCTCGGTCCTGCCGCTCGACGACCACGGGATCGCGCCCCTCCCCCCGGACCGGCGGGGCTTCTGGGCCGACGTGCGGCGCTCGCTCTCGTCGCCGGCCCTGAAGGCGCGCGTCTTCGGCCTCCTCGGGCGGGACCTCGGCCGCCGCTTCCGGGTGAGCCCTGACTCCCTCGCCGGGCTCGCCGCCCACCCGCGCGCGAGCCTCGTCCGCGACCTCCCGGGCTACTGGATCGAGCCCCACCCCGACTCGCCGGCGAAGGTCGTCACGCTCCAGATCTACCTCCCCTCGCACGGGAGCCCGCGCCACCTCGGGACGTCCTTCTACCGGCTCCGCCCGTGGGGCTTCCTCCGGACGGGACGCCTCCTCGAGGAGTTCCGGCGCGTCCCGTTCGAGCCCGGCTGTGGCTACGCCTTCGCGGTCGGAACGAAGAGCTGGCACGGCGTCGAGCGGATCCCCGACGGCTCGGGCGTCCGCGACTCGCTCATGCTCGTCTGGTTCCGCGACCCCGCCCGGCGGCGCTGAGTCACGCCCTTCCCGTCGGCCCCTGGCCCGGGAGACCGGGCCGCCGTCGCTACATCGTGATGAAGTGGCCCGAGAAGCTCCCGCCGACCGGCGTCCGGAGGCAGACCCCGCGACGGGCGTCGTTTCCGGCCGCGTAGGCCGGCAGCCCGCTCTCCGCCGTCTCGTTGAGCCCGTACCAGGGATCCAGGCAGACGATCTGCCCGCCCCGCGTCCGCCGGGCGCAGACGATGAAGTGCCCGCCGCCGCTGGGCCAGGCGACCCGGGCGATGAACGGGAACCGCGCGGCGGCGAAGTGCGCCGCGACCGCGGTCGAATAGCTGGCGGTCGCCTGGATGTTCGCCTTCTGCAGCGCCGCCGCCAGCGCCGTGTAGGCCGCCGTCCCGTTGGCCTCCGTGTAGCCGTTCGGCAAGAGCGCCATCAGCTGGCGGACGCGCTCCTCGCCGCCGACGAGGCACATCTGCGCCCGCATGGTCTCGATCATGTAGACGCAGGCCGGCCCGCACGACTGGCTCCGCTCCTGGAGCCAGACGATGTGGCTCGTCCCGTCGCTGTCGTTCCCGATGTCGTACCCCATCGCCGCCACCTCCATCCTTCGCCCCGTTCGGAGCGGGCCGGACGCCGAGTCGGGCTGGACGAGAGGGATCGTATCGCGGCCGGGGCGCTGCGGATCGGCCGGACGCCGCGGGTGGACGTCAGGCGGTCGCGGCCGGGACGAGGCGGGGGTGGAGCGCTGCCGGGATCGGCGTGTCGAGCCTCCAGACGATGCTCACCGGCCGCTCCCCCTCGTGCGACTCGTACCGCGCCCGTCCCAGGAACGTGAACGCCACGGCGCGCCCCTCCGCGTCCTTGGACCGCTCGCGGACGAAGAGCCAGAAGCTCCAGCCGCTCCCGTCCTCGCCCGTGTATCGGCGCAAGGTCGGTGAGCCGCTCCGGACGGTGCTCTGCGTCTGCCAGTGGAAGCGGCCCGGCCCGAGCGCGTAGTCGTGGTAGCGCGTGGAGGGACGGAAGAGGCGCGCCTCCTTCTCGACCGTCACGAAGAGGAGCTCGGCGGCCTGGTCCGGCATCCGGAAGACCCCCTCGCGGCTGGGCGCCTTCCGCTCGAGCGTCGACGCCCCGACAGCGGCCAGGACCTCGTCCCGCTGGTACGACCGGTGGAGCGAGAGGGCCCACCCGGGCGGCAGGCTGGCACCGGGGCTGACGCTGGGGGTCCGCTCCAGGAGCAGCTCCGCCAGCTCGGCCAGCTCCCCTCCGGCGGGCGAGTACGCAAGGCGGGCCACGAGGCCGTGCGGCGTCCGGGGCGCCCCGTCCGGGAAGAGCCTCCGCGCCAGCATCACCAGCCGCCGGCCGTCCGCCGTCGTCAGCGCCTCGATCTCGGCCGGCCCGAGGTTCGGGATCCGTTTCCAGAGCGAGAGCCGCTCGGGCTCGTCGACGTGGAGGAGGCCGCCCAGCCGGCGCGCGAGCTCCTCGTCCCCGGACTCCGGACCGATCAGGCCTGCCGCCCGGCGAATCGCCGTCCAGCTTCCGAGGGACGAGGCGTAGACGTCGTCGAGCTCGCGCCCGGTCTCGTCCAGGAACCGGGCGAGCGTCACGTCTCCCCCGCCGCCGGCCATCTCGCGCGCTTCGCGGACGAGCGTCTCCTTCTTCCGGTCGAGCGCCTGCCTCAGGTGCGCGAGCACCTGCTCGCGGACGATCCGGTCCAGCTGGAGGCTGCATCCGGCCGGGAGGAGGGGGAAGCCCCGATCGACCTCCTCGCGGAGCGTCCCTCTCTGCATCCCCGTCAGCGCCCGCAGGACCGCCTCGAAGCGGAACTCCCTCCGGTGCTGCCCCACGAAGTCGAGGACCAGCGCGGCCGTCTTCCCCTCCGACAGGCGCAGCCCGCGCCCCAGCTGCTGCTGGAAGAGGAGGACGCTGTCCGTCGGGCGGAGGAGGAGGATCGTGTCCACCTCCGGGATGTCGACCCCTTCGTTGTAGAGGTCGCACGTGAAGACGACCGAGACCTCGCCGTCGCGCAGCCTCCGGGGGGCCTGCTCGCGCTCCTCGTCGGAGGAGCCGCCGTGGACCGCGAGGGCCGGCACCCCCCACTCGGTGAACCTCCGCGCCATGAACCTCGCGTGCTCGACGCCGACGCAGAAGCCGAGCGCGCGGACTCTCATCGGGTCGCCCGCCTTCTCGCAGAGCTGCTTCAGGACCAGGGCCGCCCGCGCGTCGTTCCCCGTGTAGACGTTCTCGAGGCCCGCGTCGACGTACCGCCCACGCCGCCACTCGACCGCCGTCAGGTCCGTCCCGTCGCTGATCCCGAAGTAGTCGAAGGGCGCCACCAGCTGCCGGTCGATCGCGTCCCAGAGGCGGATCTCGGCGCTCGGGTGGCCGCCGAACCGGGAGAGGACGTCCTGCATGTCCGTCCGCTCGGGCGTGGCGGTGAGCCCGAGGAGGACCCCCGGGTCCAGCACGTCGAGGAGCCTCCGGTACGTCGGGGCCGCCGCGTGGTGGAACTCGTCGACGACGACCACGTCCCAGTGAGTCCTGCCGAGGCGGGTGGCCAGGTCCTGCCGGTCGAGGCTCTGGATCGTCGCGAAGAGGTGGTCGTGCGCCTCCGGGGTCCGGCCGCCCCCCATCCGCTCGCCGAACGACGCGTCGCGGAGCACGGTCCGGTAGGCCTGGAGCGCCTGGTCGAGGATCTCCTCCCGGTGGGCGACGAAGAGGAGGCGCGGCGCGAGGCCCTTCTCCTGCCGGAGGCGGCGGTAGTCGAACGCCGCCACCATCGTCTTGCCGGTCCCCGTCGCCGCCACGACGAGGTGGCGCGACTTCCCGAGGAGGCGCCGTTCGGCGTCGAGCCGGTCCAAGATCTCCTGCTGGAACGGGTACGGCCTCACGTCCGGGAAGAAGGCGGTCCCGCGGACGGACACCGGGACGCCGCGTGCCTGGGCGAGGGCCCCTTCGAGCCTCGCCGCCGTCTCCGGGTCGCGCGGGTCGATCGCCTCGAACTCCGGGTCGTCCCAGAGCGAGTCGAAGGCCGCTCGGAAGCGCTCGACCACGGCCGGGCTCTCCCGTTCCGAGGCTTTCAGCGTCCACTCGAGCCCCTCGCCCAGCGCCGGGGCCGAGAGGTTCGCCGACCCGACGTAGACCGTCGAGAGGCCGTTCGACCGCCGGAAGAGCCACGCCTTGGCGTGCAGGCGCGTCCGGCGCCCGTCGTACGAGACCCGGACCTCCGCCCCCTCCATCGCCGCGATCTCGAGGAGCGCTCTCGCCTCCGTCGCGCCGGTGTACGTCGTGGCGAGGAGCCGGAAGCGGCCCTTCCGCCGAAGGAGGCTCTCGACAGGCTCCCGGACTCGCTGCCACCCCCGCCACGTCACGAAGCTGACGAGAGCGTCCACCTCGTCGGCGCTTTCCATCTCGGCGGCGAGCTCGGCCCCCAGCCGGGGCTCGTCGCGCCCCGCGGTCAGGAGGACGCTCCGGTCGAGCGGCGTCACCGGGCGGCGCGTCGGCGCCGCCCCGGCCCGGATTCCCCGGAGGACCCGCAGCGGCGGGACGACCGTCTCCTCGCCGCCGTCCTCGAAGCCCCTCTCGCGGAGCCAGTCGAGCGCCTCGTTCGCGAGGCGGACGACGCGGTCCTCCCCGGCCGCGTCCTCGTCCTCTGCAGGCTCCTGCCGCGCCAGCGTCCTCGAGATGGCACGAGAGAGATGGCGGACGAGCCGCTCCTGGGCCTCCTCGGCACCGGGACCGTCGTCGACGTCGGGAAGCAGACCGGTGGCCGAGGCCTCGGAGACCAGCCGCTCGAGGGCCCGCGTCAGCAGGTCGTCGTAGATCCCGGGGCGCGGCATTCGCGAAGACTACCCCGCGCGTCGTCCGGCCGGGCGCGCCCGGCGGCGCCGGGTCAGGATCGCTTCGCGGGGACTGCCGCCTCGACGTCGGTCCGTCCGAAGTCGTCGCCCTTGAAGAGGAGCGGCTCGCCGAGCGCCTGGGCGAGCGCGTAGGCGAAGCAGGCCCCGAAGTTCAGCCCGGCCGCGTGGCGCCCCTTTCCGTACCGGCTGAAGGCACGCCTCGCGATCCGGAGCTGCTCGACGTCGACGGGAGCGACTTCGACGTCCGCCGTCTCGAGGAGGTGATCGAGGTCGCTCGCCCCCTCCGGCCCGAAGCGGGACTCGACGAAGATCGCGGTCTCGAGAAGCGTCGCCGCCGAGACCGTCCGGCTCTCCGCCGACTCGATGGCTTCGGTGAACGCACGGCGCTCCGGCTCGTCGAGGAGGATCGCGATCAGCGCCGACGTGTCGATGACCATCAGCGCGGGAGTCCCCGCTCGTCGTACCCGAGGATCTCCTCGGGACTCCGCCCGTCCCGGACGGGGAGCCGGGAGCAGTGCCGCGCGATCGCGTCCAGCTCGTCGGCGAGACGGTGTCCTCGCCGCTCTCGGCGAAGACGGGCGAGGCGGTCTCGAAGGGCCCGGGTCACCGCCTCGGTCTTCGTCTCCCCGGCCAGCCGCGCGACGGCCTCTGCCAGCTTCTCCGCCTCGGGGTTCCGGATGTTCAGGGCCACGGGATCACCTCTCCCGTGCCGGATTCTACACGTATCGCTCGAATGCTACACGAGTGGATCAGAGCGTGACCGGGCCGGATCCTCCGCGCAGCGATGAAGCCGACGCCCCGTCGCCGGCGAACCGGGCGACGAGGGCCATGGGCACGTCCTCGGGTCACCCTGCCCGCACCGTCAGAGCCCCAGCTCCGACTTGACGCGCTCCCAGGGGATCGTCCCCTTGCGCCTCGCCTCCCGCAGGGCGGCACGGGCAGCCCGCCTGTCCGCAGCGTCGTCCAGGCGGCGCAGCCGCTCGAGGTCCTCGATGGGGACGACGGCGGCGACCGTCCTCCTGCCGTGCCGCAAAACCACTCGTTCGCCGCGGCTCGCCCGGACGAGGGCCCGGCGGAGCCGGTCCGCTGACGCTTCCGTGTCGCGAGGCGCTCGTCGCTCTCCGGGACTCGTCTTCCGGCAGGCGGACGACGTGAGGCTGGTTCCCACAGCCCGGCGCGGTGCCTTCGCGGCGACCGTCGGCCGGTCGGCCCCGGCGCCGTCAGTCCCCGAACGGGACCGCATACGTCACGTATTCCCGCGGGCACGCCTCGCCCGGCCAGGTGAGGCTCATCGTCGTCCATCGCGCCGGATACACATTGTCGAGCACCCGCAGCGTCGCCTCGTCCTCTTCGGCGACGGGCCCGAGAAGCCCGTCCTCCGACGGGTCGACCTCCACGGCCTCCAGATGCAGCGGGCACCCGTTCAGCCAGAGGACCGTCCTCAGCTGGCGTCGATCACCTCGGACGTCGGTCCATCGCTCTGGCGGGATGCACACGTCGGTCGCGCACGATGCCTGCGTCACGCGTCGCCTCCGTCCCCGCTCTCTCGAACACCGCCGCTCGAGGGGGATGCAGCGCGGAGCCTCGCCGCGTCCGGGCCGAACCCCACGATCCGCGTGCGGACCCACACCCCCTTCTCGACCTCGCCCTCGGCTTCGGCCGGGCGATGGTCCTCGCAGTCCCAGCTCCGGAACCGGAAGCGGCTAGGAAGTCGGCTGGCATCGGCCTCCAACGGTGACATTGTGTCGACGTCATCCGCCCCTATTCCGATGGCTCGCGCCTGGCCCTGCTTCCACACCAGGAGGAGGCGCGGGCCATCCTTCCCCTGCCAGACCGACAGCGGGGCGCCGCAGGCCGGGCATGAGAGGGGTGGCTCCGGCCGGTACCAATCGAACATCCCCATCAGGGTCTCCTCACGGCCCCCTCTGGTTTCCCTCGTCCCGACCGTTTCCGCCGCCGGGCTCCGCCTGGGAACGCCGCTGGCGATCCCGCGCGTGGACGACTTCGGTGCAGACGCCGACCAGGCGGGTGACCCGCTCGGGGCTCGGCCGCCGGGCTACGCCTTCCAACCGGCGATCTGCGAACCGGCCCGCGATCAGGAAGCCTCTCCTGTTCGAGGTGACAGTCCGCGGATCCACGGACCCATCCGGGCTGACGGCGAACCGCCAGCCTTCCCCTTCGACGAGCAGGACGAACGGGAGCCCGTCGACGGTGCCCACGATCTCGTGTGGATCGCTCGCCGCACCGACTTCGAAACGAACGTCCGCGCCCGTGAAGTCGCTCGCGCTCGGCTGCCCCGCATCCTCGCCTGCCTGGCCTTCGGTCTCCCGGTTTGCCGCCTCGCGCCTCGAGAGCCTTCTCAGCCTGATCCTGACGATGCTGCTCCAGAGCTCCTCGAGGTCGCGATCGGGGGTCCCCCCTTCCACCTCCAGGCTGACCACCAGCGCGACCAGAAGGTGCTCCTGCTCCTCGGCGGGAAGAGCCCGTGCAGCCTCCAGAAACCGCCGCGCCTCGGCGTCCGACTGCGGCGCGCCGGCCAGCGCCTCCGTCCCGGCGGCACGTTCGGGGTCTCCTGTGGCTCCGTCGGGGGGACATCCCTGTGGCGAGGTCATCGATCGCTCCGGCTAGCTTCTTCTCGCGCTCCCTGCCGCCCGGTCACGACTCAAGAACGGCCTCCACCGGAGATGATACTGATAGTCCGGGTGCGTATCAACCGTATGCCGATAGACCGTCGCCGCATGAGCGGCAGCCCGGATAGGGTTCCTCGGCAGTGAAGCGCCATCCCGACCTGGTGGCCCTGGGTATCAGATTGCGCGAGCTGCGCGCAGCCCGCGGCTGGTCGCAAGAGGGTTTCGCACATCACTGCGGCCTCGATCGGACCTACTACGGCGGCATCGAGAGAGGCGAGCGCAACGTAGCGGTCGTCAACCTCCTGCGCATCGCCCGCTCGCTCGACGTGGAGGTTGGGGAGCTGTTCCGCCCGCCTGAATCCCGCGCGCGCTGAGCCGCAGTGTCGCTCCCGTAGGAGCAGGATGGGCCGCTTTCGCGTCACGCGGCTCGGGTCCCAGGCAGGAGGCAGTCGATCGGTCGACGTGCCGAGTCGTTCGTAGGTAAGCCCGAACTGCGCGGAGAGCCTTCCCGCAACGCCCCGCGGCCTGGCCCCGCCGCGACATCGGCTCAAAGCGCACGGTGAGGCGTGCCCGAGCGCTGGCAGCGCACTTGACGACTGTTCGAAAGCCCGGGTTCCGCACCCGCGCGGACTCGACCTTGGCGACGCAGGACTGGCTCGGGACGATCTTCCGGGCCAGGTCTAGCTGGGAGAGGGCTTCCTCCTCCCCCCAGGACGACCGCCTCCCGCGTGGTCCTCATCTCGTCGAGGCGCTCCTCGACTGTTGTCCACAAACAAATAACCCCGCCCGAGGCCTTTCGGCTGGTCAGACGGGGAGGAAATCTAGAAGAGAGTATAGGCGCTCGCGGCGGCTCCCGCCGCGGGGCGGGACCTTAGCCGCTCTGCCGACCTCGCGCGGCGCCGAAGCGGCGGCGGCGGCGTGTCCGGCCTTCGGGCCCTATCAACTCCTCAGATCACGCGAGTGGCGGGTGGCCTTGGCGTCGACGGCGAGGTGCCGGGAGTGCCGGGTGACCTTCGCAGCGATCCGCTTCGCCCGCCGGAGGGCCGCCGTCGCCTTGCCGAGCGCAAGCGTTAGGTCCCGAGAGTGACGGGTGACACGCGCGCCCGGTGATCCCGCTCGCTGGATAGCGGAGAGTGCACTACGCGCTGCCTGGACCGCAGTCCGAAGCGCCATGAGCTCCGCTTCGAGCACCCGGACGTCACGAGCGAGGGGATCGGGTCGGGGCTTCGTCCTCGCGGCTGGCATGCGTACCTCCGGTCTTCCGTTCAGCGCCTACACGGCTCGGAGCTCCGGCCGGCCGATTACGTGACGGGCCCCACCGCGTCTCCGTTCGGGACTACTGCCCATCTCGGCGATCCGGGTCTCCGCTACAAGGGAAGCTGGACGAGGTAAGAGGCGCGCAGGGTGCAAGGCAAGGGATCTTGATCCGGGCAGTAGTACCGGATCCACGAGTTCACCGAAACCTGTGCGAGCGAGTCCGTCGGTCTCGTGTACCCGACGACCGTTCCGCAGACGGCTGTGATCGGAGCCGGGTCGCAACTCATCCTGCTGAGAGTGCGCCAGGAGCTGCTGCCGTCTCTCGCCGAGATCGTCACGACCGAGTTCCAGCCCGCCGGCCGCGTGTGCGCGGCCATGACGGTCCACTCGTACTGTGGCATGCCAGACCCAACCGCCGGGCACGAAACCCTGAGACGGTGCCCCTCGGAGAAGTAGATGTCGAGGTCGGACCGGCAGTATGAGGAGCCGCTATTCGGGCTCATGGAAGCCCAGTGAGGGCTAGGGCTTGGTCGTGACTCGCTGACCGCCGGACCGACTAACCGCGAGATCTCAGCTTCCGGCACTCGTACGATCGGGAGCGGAGACGGGAGATCCCTTGCCGACTCCTCCGCGTCTGCGAGCTCAGCTGTCGTCGAGCGACGCCCCAGAATCGCGAACCCCTCGGGCAGCGCCGCCGAGTCCGGGGCCAAGACCGTCCGCGTCGCCTCGTCAACGTACAGACGGGTCTCCGCTTCGGGCGGTCTGTCAGACTGGGGCACCTCCGCCCCGAGACACGAAAGGCCTCCCGACAAGAGCAGCGTGGCCATGCCAACCAGCATCCCGACCGTTCTGAGATTCATGTCGATCCTCTCTCCCGTTCGACTCATCGTTCGGGGCCGCCGTACTTCCGTGGTATCGCAACCGACCTTACGGGCTGGGGGATCTCCGGCCCGCCCGGCCCCGCCTTGACGAGAAGGCCCGCGACGCGCGGGTCGCCCGCCGCCAGCGCGCCGCAGACTCCGCCGTAGCAGGTCCTCACCGTGGCCGACTCGGCCACGTTCAGCGTCTGGGCCTCGTCCCCCGGAGCGATCGAGAGGCGTGCCCCCTCGACGAGGAGCCGTTCCGAGGCGATCGGCCCCGAAACCTGCGCCGACACGAGCCCCGGCGCCGCGCCGAGGAGGGCGGCGAGGACCAGGATCGGCAGTCGGACGGGACGGGGCATGGTGCAGGCCAGGGCCGGAAGACACTCCTGCTTCGGTTCGAGGTCTGACGTTTGGAACCGAAAGCGCGGTGGAGTCTATGGAGCAGAAGCCCGATTCGCAAGTAGTTCGTTTGATTCATCCCAGAGCCAGAACAAATACCGCAGGGCCAGCATGTCTCTTGGCGGGAGAAGGGACATGGGGCCGGAGGGCAGAACGTATAACGGAGCTCTGACCCCGCGCGAGCTTTCCTGATCCGAAACAAATACCGCACGGTCGGTGCCTCCCCTGGCGGGACAAGGGACAATGGGGCCATGGAACAGAACGTATAACGGAGCTCTGACCCTCCGCGAGTGACCCTCCGCGTGCGGGTCCGGGTCCCGGCCTGATCCCCCGGCGCGGCCGGCTCCCTCAGCGCCGGATCGCGTCGAGGAGGCGGCGGGCCTTCTTGGCGACGGCCTCGGCCGCCGGCGGGTCGTCGTTGGCCAGGACGACGAGGACGAGGCCGGTCCCGCGGTCGGCGTCGAGGAGGGCGTTGATCCCCGGCGCGCCGCCGGCGACGCCGATGCCGCCGCGGGTGCGGTCGCCGGGCGGCTTCCCCGGGACCGGCTCGGCGCGGGTGAGGACCCACTCGGTGTACGGCGGCGTCAGGAGCCGGTCGCCGAGGAGGGCCGCGACGAACCGGAGAAGGTCGGGCGCGGTCGAGTAGCCGCCGCCGGCGGCGCTCCCCCGCGCCGGGCGCGTGTAGACGTTCTTCCGCCTCGGGCCCTCGGTCCGGTCCTCGCCGTCCCAGCGGCGCGTGTAGCCCTCGGCCATGTTCGGGACGACGACGTCGGCCTCGTACGAGTCGGTGTCCGTCATCCCCGCCCGCTTGTAGACGTTCTCGCGGACGGTGTCGTGGTAGTCGCGCCCGCTCGCCTTCGCGACGATCTCGCCCAGGACGACGTACCCGCCGTTCGAGTACCTCCGGTCGGTCCCCGGCGCGAAGAGGAGGGGCTTCTTCGCGAAGAGCGGGAGGTAGTCGGCGTTCTTCCGGAGCCGTTCCTTGGGCGTCGCGTCGAACTCCTCCCCGAAGAAGTCGCCGATCCCCGACTGCATGTCGAGGAGCTGACGGACCGTCGCCTTGCGGGCGTCGGCGTTCGGGTAGTCGGGGAGGTGCTTGCCGATCGTGTCGTCGAGCGAGAGCTTCCCCGCCTCCACGAGCTGCCCGACGGCCACCTTCGTGAAGAGCTTGTTGATCGAGCCGAGGTTGAACTTCGTGTCCGGCCGGTTCGAGACGTCGTGCTCGCGGCTGGCGAGCCCCCAGGCGCGGTGGAGGAGGACCTTCCCGTCGCGCGCCACGAGGACGACGCCCGAGAAGCGGTCCTCGACGACGGCCTGCGAGACGGCCTTCTCGATCGCCTCGAGGGCCTGGCCCTCGGCCATCGGCGGGGGCGGCCCCGCGAGGTCGTCCGCGTCGGCCTCGTCGACGCCGATCCCGAGGAGGTACGTGTCCGGCGCGGGGCCGAAGGCGAACGTCCACTTCTGCAGGCGGCTCCCCTCCCCCTGCGTGACGACGACGACCTCGTCCGCCGAGGGGGCGTCCACCCGGCGGACCTTCACCGCGCCGGTCTCGTTCCGGATCGCGGCCAGGCGGCGGCCGCGCTCGGCGGCGGGGCGCTGCTTCAGCGACTCCGGCCCCATGGCGGAGGAGAAGAACGCCGCGAGCCGCTCCTCGCCGCCGGAGGCGAACGCCTCGAAGAAGGCCGCCGCGCGCTTGCCGGTCGGGGTGTCGGGGAAGGCCTCGGGCCGCGGCTCGGCGCCCCGCAGGGGGAGCGCGAGGAGCGCCAGGAGGAAGAGGGCGAGCCAGAGGAGGACGACCCTGATATCGGGACGGGGGATCCCCATTTCGGGATCCCGGGACGGCACCGAGCGGCGAGGAAGCGGTTTCATGCGCCCTCCTGTCGAAGCTCTCACCGGGAGAGCATGGACCATGCCGGCGCCGGGGGCTCTGGTAGCGTGCGGACCCGGAGGGAGTGCCGATGACCGGGACCCCGGCCCCGTTCCCGCCGCACGTGACGTTCGAGCTGCCGGGCTGGGAGCTTCTCTGGGCCGAGCTGGTCCCGACGGGCGAGGGGGGCGAGGGGGGCAAGGTGCTCGCCGCCCTGCGGGACGAGGCCGCCGCGCGCGCCCGGGGCCGCTGGAGCCTGGAGACGCTCTCCGCGGACCCGGCCGTCCAGGGCCTGAGGAAGCTCTTCCGCCGCGCCGGGTGCGACCCGACGCGCTACCGCTCGGGCTCGGAGTCGCTCCTCCGCCGGGTGCTGAAGGGCGAGGAGTTCCCCGCCGTCGACCCGCTCGTCGACCTCGGGAACTGCGTGGCGGCCGAGCTGGCCACCAACGTCTGCGTGATGGATGCCGATCTGGCCGCCCCGCCGTTCGTCTTCCGCGCGGGGCGCCCGGGCGAGGAGATGCTCTCCCTCCGCGGGCCGTTCGACTGCGCGGGAAAGCCGCTCCTCCTCGACGCGAACGGGCCCGCGGACGTCCCGATCACCGGCTCGGAGAGGCTCCGCGTCACGCCGGCCACCCGGCGCGCGTGGCTGATCGTGTACCTCCCGGCAGGGGTCGTCCCGGCGTCGAGGGCCGAGGAGACCGTCCGCCGCCTCGTCGCCGCGGCCCCGGTGGCACGGCTCACCGGGGTCGGCGCGGTATCCGCCCCGGAGGGCCGGCGCTCCGACTGAGGCCACCGCGGTTCCTCCGGCCGCGGCGGCCCGGGATCCCCCGGGCGGATCGGTCCGGCTACCTCGCGGCCGCGAGGGCCTTGTCGTAGTCCGGGTGGTGGGTCACCTCGGGGACGATCTCGGCGTGCTTGACGACGCCGTCCTTGCCGACGACGAAGATCGCCCGGGCCAGGAGGCGGAGCTCCTTGATGAGGACGCCGTAGGCGGTGCCGAACGAGGCGTCGCGGTGGTCGCTCAGGGTGAGCGCCTTCTCGATGCCGGCGACCGAGCAGAACCGCTTGTTCGCGAACGGCAGGTCCATGCTGACGTTCAGGACGGCGACGTCGTCGCCGATCCTGGCCGCCTCGTCGTTGAACCGGCGCAGCTGCGCGTCGCAGATCGGGGTGTCGAGCGACGGCGTGACGCTGATGACGAGCGTCTTGCCCGCGAAGTCCGCGAGCGTCTTGGCGCCGAGGCCGTTGTCGAGGACCGTGAAGTCGGGGGCCCGGTCGCCGGCCTCGACCTCCGGGCCGACGAGCGTCAGCGGGCCGCCGAGGTACGTGATGACGCCGGTTCTCTCCATGGGCTCTCCTTTCATCCTTGCGCGGGCTTCGCGAGCTCCTCCTTCAGGAGCATCGCGCCGCCCTTGGTGAGGTCGTCCCGGGTCAGCTCTCCCTTGGCGAGGCGGGCGAGGAGCGCGCGCTGCGCCCGGTACTCCCTGTTCTCGACGCCGGCCTTCCCCTGCAGGAGCCGCCAGGCCTTCCGCCGCTCCACGCAGAGGAGGACCATCTGCCGCGAGAGGGCGTAGTAGCCCGGCTGCCCGTCGCCGTCCTCGGCCTTGACGAAGACCCCGAAGTCCGGGACGAAGACGGGGCTCTTCGGGTCGAAGACCCTCCGCTTGACGACGTCGTCCTGGGTGAGGAGGACGAGGACGTCCTCCAGCGCGATCATCCCCGACGCCTTCTCCGGCGTCGTCCTCCGCACGTGCTGGCGGAACCGCGCCTCGGTGACGGCGTAGTGGGCGACCGTGTACCGGACCTTCTCGCCCGTCGACTTCAGGGTCGTCTCCCACCAGTCCTTGTCGAACGCGGGGTTCCCCTTGACCTCGATCGCCTCGCGGTAGGTCTCGCCCTTGCCCGGGTTGTACGTGAACTCCGGGATCATCCGGCAGTCCCGGGCCCGCTGCGACTGGAGCGTGGAGACGTCGTCGCCGACGCCGTGCTCGGGCTGGCAGGGGGTGAAGCTCTGGACGAACGCGGTCCCGCGGTACTCCAGGGCGTCGAGGAGCGCCTTGTAGAGCTTCGGCGCGTTGGCCATCGAGACCTGGGCCACGAAGGGAGAGCCGTGCCCGGCGCAGAAGATCTCGGCGAGGCCCTTCTTCTCGGTCAGCTTGCCCTGCGTGGCGGCACCGATCTGGTTCATGTCGAAGCCGCCGGTGATGACCGAGGAGTCGGAGTTCTGACCGCCGGTGTTCGAGTAGACCTGCGTGTCGAGCATCAGAGACTTCACGTTCGGCCGGTTCTGAAGGACCACCTTCGAGACGTTCTGGAAGCCGATGTCGCCCATCCCGCCGTCGCCGCCGATCGCCCAGGCCTTCGGCAGCTCGGCCACCTCGAGGTCGGTCATCAGCGCGTCGGTCAGGTGGGCCAGGTCGAAGTACTCCGCCGCCGTCAGGACCTCCCCGTCCCGGTCGAGGAGGGCGTCGGCCAGCCTCTCGGGGATGACGGAGCGGCGGGCGTGGTCCATCAGGAACGCCTCCCCGAAGAGCCAGGCGACGGTGACGCCGTCCTGGAAGAGGGAGTTCATCCAGGGGTAGGGGTGCGGGTTGTTCGGGGGCGTCGAGCCGAAGACGGTGTTGCAGCCGGTGTGCGCCCCCATCGCCATCACCGACATCCCGTTCGCCAGCCGGCCGTCGATCGCCTGCAGGCCGCGGTGGTTGAAGGCCTCCTGCCGGAGGACCGCCCGCAGCGCGCCGACGACCTCCTCGTCGGGGATCGGCCCGCGGGCGGCGATCCGGGAGTCGGTGTCCTCGTCGCTCTCCCCGCCGAGGCCCATCAGGAAGTGAGCGACGGCCCGGACGAAGCGGGCGTGCCCCTCGGGGCTCCGCGCCTTCAGGGCCGTCAGGCGGCCGACGCCCTCCCCGTCCAGCCGCGCGGCCTTGGCCGCGAGCCGCTCGGCCTTCGCGTGGAAGATCGGCCGCATGTACGCCTCGGTCACCGAGGCGACCGCGCGCAGGACGGTCTTCTCGCCGCACCCGGCGCACGCGCCGTCGCCCGCGACGAGGGCGTCGTAGCTCGAGCGGACCATCAGGTGGTTCCTCAGCGCGGCCTCGCGCGAGGACTGGGGCTTCTCCGGGTCGTAGAGGCCGAGGTACTTCCTCGGCGTGTCGGAGAGGAGGTTGAGGAAGCCCATCGCCGTGGCGTGCCTGGCGTTCAGCTCCTCGGTCTCCTCCACCATCTTCAGCGCCTGGTGGTCGCCGCACTCGGTGACGCACTCGCCGCACCCCTTGCAGAGGTCCGAGACGAAGATCGAGAAGACGCCGCCCGCGCCCGGGGACTTCCGCTCCAGGTTCGCGAAGATCGCGTTGACCTTGGCGTAGGCGAGCGGGAGCGTGTCGACGATGGCGCAGAGCTGCTGCTTGCTCTCCGCGGAGACGACGCCGATCGGCTCGACAGCGGCGCGGACGAGGTCGCGGACGGGGGTGGCGGCCTTCGCCTGCTGCGCGGCCACCATCCCGGCGCGGACCGACCGTTCGACGTCCGGGAGGCTCGCGAGGAGGCGCGCGCGGTCCATCGGGTCCGTGACGTAGCCGCGGACGGCGGTCGTCAGGACGGTCATCAGGTCCTGCGCGGTGTTCGGCAGGGCCGTGTCGGGGCAGGACGAGATGCACTCCATGCACTGGGTGCAGTTCTCGGCGACGAAGACAGGGGTCATCCGGCGCGCGACGTACTTCGTCGCGACGTCGCCCGTCGCCGCCGCCGCGACGCCCGCCGCGGCGAGGACCGAGGCCGGCTGGTGGTAGCCGAGGCCGGCGCGGAACTCCCGGTCGAACGTCTCGCGGCGGAAGACGGGGGCCCGCTCCCCCTGGGCCGCGGGCTTCGGGATGCCCAGGCACGTCGTGCCGCACTCGGCGAGCGGCGCGATCGAGGTCCCGCGCATGCTCGACGTGTCGGGGGCGTCGACGTCCCCGTAGGCGATCTCCCGCACGCGCGAGAAGCCCTGGAGCATCACCTGCATGTTCGAGGCGACGACGGCCTCGCCGAACCGGCCGAACTTCTTCCGGTACTGCTTCTCGACCTGCTCGTCGAAGCGCTCCCGGTCGATCCCGAACTCCGTCAGGAAGGGCGAGACCGCGAAGAAGGCGCCGAGGAAGGCGTTCCCCTGCATCCGCAGCTGCAGGTCCGGCCGGTCGGTGGCGTTCCGGGCGATCTCGAAGCCGGGGAGGATGTAGCAGCGGATCTTCTTCTCCAGGATCGTGAGGCGGTGCTTCCGCGGGATTCGCGACCACGCCGTCTCGGGGCTCTCGCTCGACTCCCAGACGAAGGCGCCCCCCTCGGCCATCCCGTCGAGCGGGTTCGTGTGCGTGAACGCCTTCGGGTCGCAGCAGAGGACGACGTCGACGTGCCTCAGGTCGCAGTTGACCCGGATCCGCTCGGGCGCCACGACGAGGAAGTACTCGGTCGGCGCCCCCTTCTTCTCCGAGCCGTACTTCGGGTTGGCGCTGACGTGGATCACCTCGCGCGGACGGCCCCAGGCGTCCCGGGCGCCGTCGCGCTCGGCGACGAACTCGCCCAGCTCGCCGATGACCTCGCCGAGGTTCTTGCCCGTCGTGATCATCCCCCAGCCGCCGATCGAGTGGAGCCTCACCGCGATGGCCCCGTGCGGCAGGAGCGACGGGCGCTCGGCCGCCTTCACCTCGTACGGGTGGTCGACGCCGACGACGAAGAGCGTCGTCCCGTCGGCGGCGGTCCTCCCGTCCTTGCGCGCGAGGGAGCCCGTCGCGAACCCGTAGGCGCCCAGGATCCCCTCCGGCCGGAAGTCCCGCGAGCCGAGGCCGTAGATCCCCGAGAAGAAGCGCGGGACGTCCGCGGGGGCGATCGTGCCGTCCTGCGCCGCCTTCGTGAAGGCGGTCCTCAGGTCGCGCGCGAGCGGGTTGTCGCCCGCGAGAGGCTGGTCGGTCCGCTCCAGGACGACGACGTTCCGCTTCCCGCGCGGGGCGGAGGACGTTGACGTGGACCGAGCCCACCTTCTCGCCCCGCTCGCGCAGGTGGTCGACGGCGGCCTCGACGTTCTCCGCGGCCGAGCCCATCGAGACGAAGACCGTCTCGGCGTCCTCCGTCCGGTAGCGGGAGAGGAGGCCGTAGTGACGCCCCGTCAGCGCTCCGAACTCCGCGTACGCCGCCTCCAGCATCGGGAGGATGGCCTCGGAGAACCCGGAGCGGTGGGCGACCACCCCGTTCATGTAGTGCTCCTGGTTCTGGACCGGGCCGAGGAGGATCGGGTTCGCGAGGTCGATCATCCGCGGCACGCGGCGGCGCCGCGGGCCGAAGAGGGCGCTCTGGGCCGGCGTCGGGCAGTCGATCACGTCGTCCGGCGCGCCGAGGAACTCGCGCATCAGCCCCGCCTCGTGGCGGTAGAAGGTCCGCTCCAGGTGCGAGGTGAGGAAGCCGTCCTGGGCGTTGATGCCGGGGGTCAGCGACAGCTCGGCGACCTTGCGGAGGATCAGCGCCTGGTCCGCGGCCTGCTGAGAGTCCTTGCCGAAGAGGACGATCCAGCCCGTGTCCATCACCGCGTAGACGTCGTCGTGGCCGCAGTGGACGTTCAGGGCGTGCTTGGTCAGCGCTCGCGCCGAGACCTCGAGGACCATCGTCGAGAACTTCCCGGGCGCGTGGTAGTACTGCTCGGACCCGTAGACGATCCCCTGCCCCGAGGTGAAGTTGACCGTCCGCTTCCCGCAGACGGAGAAGGCGATCGCCCCGCCCTGCGCCGAGTGCTCCCCCTCCGTCTCGCAGGCGAGCTTGCTCCCGCCGAAGACGTTCAGCTTCCCCTCGGCGAAGGCGAGCTGGTAGGCCTCGCCCATCTCCGTCGACGGCGTGATCGGGTAGAAGACGCCCCCGTCCGTGATGCGCGCCTCCGTGTGGTACGAGACGAGCTGGTTGCCGTTCGTCGTGATCCGGATGCCGGGGTAGCGGGGCGCAGCGTCCATGTCGGCCCTCCGTGCTTCGATTCCGCGGTGCGTAACAGCATAGGCCGCGGGCGTCGCGGGGGCGAGGCCGGACCTCCCGGCAGGCCCGGTCCCGTTCCTGGCCTCGGGGGCGATTCGTCCGATCCGGCGGGATTGGCGAGCGGGCCGGGGGCCCCCGAGGAACCGTCAGCCGGCCGCGAGGCTCACCGCACCCCCTTGGCGACCGCCAGCGAGCTCGACCCGCCTCGGAACCGCATCAGGAAGTAGCGCGCGTCGGTCGTGACGGTCAGGAACCCGTAGAGGCCGTGCGCCGACCCGCTCGGGCGCCACTCGAAGGCGGGCTCCCGGCGCCCGGTCGAGAGGTCCAGCCGCTCGACGCGGGCGGGGATCCTCCGGTCCCAGACGTAGACCGCGTCGCTCGCGGAGGACCAGGCGACGACGACCTCGCCCGCGACCGCGCCGGGGACCGCGCGGCTCGCGCCGTCGGCCGTCGCGAAGAGGGTCGGCGCCGCGCCGCCGGTCGCGCCGACCACCAGCCGGCCGTGCGGGGAGATCAGGAGCCAGCTCATCCCGGCCGGCGTCACCGGGCGCGGGGGCGCCCCCGCCTCGAGGTCGAAGACGTACCCGCGCGCCTCCTCGCCCTCGCGGCGGCCGAGGAAGGCGACGTGCCGCCCGTCGGCGGCGCACGTCACCCGGTGCGTGGTCGAGGCCTCGAGGACGACTCCCGAGAGGTCGAACGTCCGCGCCTCGCCCGGCCCGGTCGGGACGGCGCGCAGCTTCGTCCGGTCCCGCGTGTGGGTCGCCAGGAAGGCCCAGCGGCCGTCCGGCGTGATCCCCACCGCCGTCCCCGACCCGAGGCCGATCTGCGGGCCGGAGGCGCCCCGCCGGTAGTGCGCCCGGTACTCGCCCTGCTCCAGCAGGCCCCCGTCGGTCCCGACCACCACCGTGCCGTCCTCGGAGAGGCCGTCGACGGTGGCGCCGGTCAGGGCGCCCACGCCGAGCCTTGCCGGTCCCTCCGCGAGGCGTCCCTCGACGACGATCGGCAGCGAGTCGGCGGTCAGCAGGATCGTGCCGCTCTCGGCGACGTCGTGGAGGCGCGCGTTCGCCATCGTCCGCAGGACGGTGCGCGGCGGGCGGGACGGCGAGATGGCGGAGACGTAGCTCCCCTCGTCGGTCGACCCGTACGTGGTGAGGACCTCGGTCCCGTCCGCCGACCAGGCGACGCTGTGCATGAAGTTCAGCGTCTCGGAGAGCCTCGCGGGCTCGCCCGTCCCGTCGAGGACGGTGACGTGCCCCATGTCGTCGCCCGGGATCGGGTGCTCGACGAAGGCCACGCGGCGGCCGTCGCGAGAGATGCGGGGGGACGAGATCCAGCCGCGGGTGCGGAAGCGGACCGTTCCGATCGGGTACTCCAGACGCTGGCCGCCCTTGTCCGCGCGCACGACGGCGAAGCTCTGCCCGTCGGGCGCGATGTCGGCCTCGAAGATCCCCTCGAGGAGGGCGCGGGGGGCGCCGCCCGCGAGCGAGGCCTGCGCCAGGGTCCCGGTCCTCAGCCAGCTCCCCTCGTGGCGGCGGTCGAGGATCAGGGCCATCTCGCCGTTCTTCGCGATGCCGACGACGTCGGCGCTCGGCAGGTCGAGCCGGCGCGACGCGATGGCGTCGTCCCGCGTCGTCGACAGGAAGACCGGCTCTCCGGCGCGGGCCTCGCCGTAGACGATCGTCACGCCGTCGGGGGCGAAGCGCGCGGAGTGGACGAAGCCCTCCTCGGACGTGAGGAGGTGGTAGCTGGGCTCCGCGGCGGCGGCGGGACCCCGGAGGCGCGCGATCGCGAGCCCGGCCGCGAGGCCGAGCAGGAGGAACGCGGCGGCCCCCGCCGCCAGGAGGAGCCGTCGCCGGCGCGGCGCGGCGACCGTCCCGCCCGGCGCGGGCGCGGAGGCCTCGGCGGCGCCGCCCGAGGCGGCCTCGTCGAGGACGATCCGCGCGTCGGCGACGTCGTGCAGCCGGTTCCTCGGGTTCCGCTCCAGGCAGCGGCGCAGGAGCGAGAGGACGGCCGGGGGCGTGGCGGAAGGCAGCGCCGCCCAGTCGACCTCGGCGCGCAGGACCGCGGCGATCGTGTCGGAGACCGTCTCCCCCTCGAAGGGGCGCCTGCCGGCCAGCATCTCGTAGAGCAGGGCGCCGAAGGCCCAGACGTCTGCCCGCTTGTCGACCGCCCCGCCGCGCGCCTGCTCGGGCGACATGTAGGCGGCGGTGCCGAGGATGACGCCCATCGCGGTCCCGGGCGCGGTCAGCGTCGGCGAGTTCATCAGGGCCGGCGAGCGGAGGAGGTCGGCGGCGCCCGAGGACGACGGCGCCGCCGGGTCCATCGCCTTCGCCAGTCCGAAGTCGAGGACCTTCACCTTCCCGTCCGGCGTGACCTTGACGTTCGCGGGCTTCAGGTCCCGGTGGACGATCCCCTTCTCGTGCGCCTCCTCCAGCGCCTCGGCCACCTGCCGGGCGATCGAGAGGCACTCCGGGACGGGGAGGGCGCCCCGGGCGAGGCGGTCGGCGAGGGTGGGGCCCTCGACCAGCTCCATGACGAGCGCGTGCGCGTCGCCGCTCGTCTCCAGCCCGTAGACCTGGGCGACGTTCGGGTGGTTGAGCCGGGCCAGGAGCTGCGCCTCGCGCTGGAACCGGGCGAGGCGCTCGGCGTCCTGCGTGAACGTCGCCGGCAGGACCTTGATCGCCACCTCGCGCCGGAGGCCGGTGTCCGTCGCCCGCCAGACCTCCCCCATCCCGCCGGCGCCGAGCTTCGCGGTGACCTCGTACGGCCCCAGCCGGGCGCCGGGGGCCAGGCTCACGGCCTCACCTCGAGCTCGGCGAGCCAGACGTCCGACTCGTCGGCGCGCTCGTGCCAGGCGAGGTGGCGGCCGTCGCCCGCGAGCGCGGCCCGCACCATCCTCCAACCTTCCGAGGCGGTGACCAGGGTCCGGGCGCCGCCGCCCTCGACGTCGAGGATCGTCAGGGCTCGCGGCGTCACCGCGACGACTCGTCGACCGTCCGGCAGGAAGAGGAGCTGCGTCACCCCGTCCGCGCGGACCCGCCGGTACGACCGGTCCGCCAGGCCGTAGATCGCCGCACCGACGGGCGTGTTCGCCGGCGACTGGAGGATTCCGGCGAGCCGGCGCCCGTCGGGCGAGAACGAGAAGGGCCAGAACGCGAGCCCGCCCTCCCCGACCGGGGCCAGGGGCTCGGCGGGTCCCACCGCCCGCCCGTCCGCGATCTGGAGGCGGAACGGACCGTCCGTCCCGCTGGCCGCGAGCCATTGGCCGTCCGGCGACCAGACCGGGTTCCAGGCGCCCAGCTTCCGGCCGGTCGGGAGCCCGTGGAGGCCGCTTCCGTCGGGGCGGATCAGCGCGAGCTTGCTCGGCCAGCGGCTGGTCTGGAAGGCGATCCACGCCCCGTCGGGCGAGAAGGCGCCCTGGCGGTCGCGGTGCAGCCCCTCGGTCAGCTGCCGCAGGCCGCCCCCGGAGTCGGCGAGGAAGAGGTGCTGCGGCAGGCCGGCGTCGTCGAAGAGGAGCGTGCCGCCGTCGGGCGAGAGCGCGACCGATTCGTGGACCTCGAGGGTCCCGAGCGGTACCGCACGGGGCGTCCCGGTGATCGCGCCGGCGGACGGGTCGAACGACGCCACGCGGACCGCGGTGCGGGCGTTCCGGTCGAGGAAGGCGAGCCGCCGCCCGTCGGAGGAGGCCGAGAGGAAACCCGCCCAGCTCGAGGGCACGGTGACGGGCTGCGGCGCGCCGAGCGGACGGCCCGTCGCGCCGTCGACCGCGATCCGCCAGACGTTCATCGTCCCGCCACGGGTGCTCGAGAACAGGAGCGATCGGCCGTCCGGGGACCAGACCGGGCTCCAGTCGACCGGCGGGTCGTCGACCAGTCGCACCGCCGCGCCCTGAGCCGACTGGGAGCCGTCGGCGGCAACGGTGAAGAGGTCGCGGGCCGAGCTCGCCTCCTCGAGCCCCCAGAAGGCCACCCGCCGTCCGTCCGGCGACCAGCTCGGCTGCATGGCGTCGCGCCCCGAGAGGAGACGCCGCTCGCCGGTCTCGATCCGGACGGCCCAGAGGCGGCTCGTCGTCCCCCGGCCGAACGGGCTGTGCAGCTGCTCGTCGGCGACCGCGAGCTCGAGCCCGTCCGGCGACCAGGCCGGGTTGTAGCCGCGGTCGGTGATCTTCCGCGCGGACTCCCCGGTGGCGCCCATCACGAAGATCCCGCCGCCGGAGCACTCCGAGCGATAGGCGATCCTCTTCCCGTCGGGCGAGAAGGCGGGCTCGTCGTCGTCCTCGGCGCAGCCCGCGGTCAGGTTCACCGCGTTGCTGCCGCCGACGCGCTGCAGGAAGACGTCGCTCTGCCCGCCGACCTCCTTGACGTAGGCAAAGCTCTCGCCGTCCCGCGAGAGCGCCGGGGCCGACTCGCCTCCGGCGAGGAACGTCAGCTGGCGGAAGGCGGTCGGCTGGAGCGCCGTCGCCTCGGGAGCCGGGGCCCGCCGCGCGGGCCGGAGGACGGCCAGCGTCGCGAGAGCGCCGAGGAGGAAGACGGCCGCCCGGCCGGCCCACCGTCGCGCGGGGGCGGGAGCCGGGGCGCTCGGCGGCGCGACCGCCCGCGGAGAGGCCCCGCGTCCCGACAGGAGGTCCTCGAGGACGATGCGGGCGTCGGCGACGTCGTGGAGCCTCCGCCGCGGATCGCGCTCCAGGCAGCGGCGCAGGACGTCGGCGACCGGCGCCGGCAGGCCTGCCGGGAGGAGCGTCCAGTCCGGGTCGGCGCGCAGGACCGCGGCGAGCGTCTCGGCGACCGTCTCGCCCTCGAAGAGCTTCCTCCCGGTCAGCATCTCCCAGAGGACGACCCCGAAGGCCCAGACGTCGGCTCGCCGGTCCACCGGCTTCCCCTTCGCCTGCTCCGGGCTCATGTAGCCGGCCGTGCCGAGGATCACGCCGAGCCCGGTCGCGCCCTCGGTCAGGGTCGGCGACTGCGCCAGCTGCGAGGCCGAGCCCGGCCCCGCGTCCACCGAGAGCGCCTTGGCCAGTCCGAAGTCGAGGACCTTGACCCTCCCGTCCGCGGTCACCTTCACGTTCGCCGGCTTCAGGTCGCGGTGGACGATCCCCTTCTCGTGGGCCTCCTCGAGCGCCTCGGCGATCTGGAGCGCGGCGGACAGGGCCTCCTCGACGGGCAGCGGCCCCGCCTGGAGCCGCTCCTCGAGCGTCGGCCCCTCGACGAGCTCCATCACGAGGGCGCGGACGCCGTCCGACTCCTCGAGGCCGAAGACCGAGGCGACGTTGGAGTGGTGCAGCTGCGCCAGGAGCTGCGCCTCGCGCTCGAACCGGCGCAGCCGCTCGGGGTCGTTCGAGAGCGCGGCGGGGAGGACCTTGATCGCCACCTCGCGCGAGAGGCGCGGGTCCCTCGCGCGGAAGACCTCCCCCATCCCGCCGGCGCCGAGCGGCGAGACGACCTCGTATGGCCCCAGCCGGACGCCCGGGGCGATGTTCACGGGGCGGGTACCTCCTTGAGACGGAGTCTAACCTAGCGGTCGAGGCGCACCGTCGGTCTTCGCGCGGCTAACTCGCCGCGAGTCAGGGCGTACGCGTTGTCCGATCCGTGCTCAGCCCACTGTCGCCACGATCCGGAGGAGGGCGGGGCCGTAGCGGGCGGCGCGGGCGGGGCCGATGCCGGGGATCGCGAGGAGGTCGTCCTCGGTCCGGGGGCGGCTCGTCGCGATGGCGAGGAGCGTCTCGTCGGTGAAGACGCGGAAGGCGGGGACGCGCTGGCGCTTCGCCTCGGCGAGGCGGAAGAGGCGCAGCTCCTCGACGAGGGGCGGGGGGTCCGGCCTCACAGCCCTCCTCGCGGCCCTCGTGGCGCCGCCGGCCGGCTCGGCGCGCCTGCGGCCCGTCCGCTCCGGCTTCGGCAGCGCGGCCCTCGGCGCGCGGGCCTTGGCGCGCTTCTTCCCCGCGGCCGACGGGGGCGGGACGGCGACGCGGGCCTCGACCTCGGCGTCCGGGTCGCGCCCGGCGCGGGTCAGGAAGGCCCTGCGGAACCGGATCGTCTTCCCGTCCTTCTCGAACTCGTCGTCCTCGATGGTGACGTGGCCGGCGCGCGCGAGGCCCCCGAGGAGGTCCTCGAAGGAGCGGCGGTCGACGGCGGGAAACTGCTTCTCGACCTCGCGGTGGAGCTGCCCGGTCCCCTGCCCGTCCTTCCACCGGAGGAGCTCGAGCGCGCGCCGGAGCGCCGCCTCCTCCATCGGGCTCGCCCGCCGGGTGCGCGTCGAGAGGCCCTCGCCCGGCGCGCAGACGTCGCAGACGCCGCACGCCGTCCCCGGGTCGGCCGTGTCGCCGAAATGCCGGACGAGCTGGAGCATCCGGCAGCTCGCCCCCTCGGCGAACCGCCGGACGAGAACGAGCTGCGTCTTCCGGAACTCCCGCTGCTCCTCGTACGGGCGCTTCCAGTCGGGCTTCCCGCGCGAGGCGAGCCCCTCGGGAGTGACGACGGCTCCCCCGAAGATCCAGAGCTTCTCGAGCGCCTTCTCGAACGTCTCCGGGTCGAGGCGCGAGCGGGAGGCGAGGTCCTCGCTCGGGAGCGAGTCCTCCCCGAGACGGGCGAAGACCCTCTCCAGGTCCGACGTCTCGGGGTAGTCCCGCGCGAGGAAGTGCTCGTGCATCCGCGTGTCGCCGTACGACTGGAGGAGGATCGCGCGCGAGGGGAGGCCGTCCCGCCCGGCGCGTCCGATCTCCTGGTAGTAGCCCTCGACGCTCCCGGGGAGACCGGTGTGGACGACGGTCCTCACGTCCGGCTTGTCGACCCCCATCCCGAAGGCGATCGTCGCCACGATCGCGTCGAGGCGCCCCTCCAGGAACGCCCGCTGCACCTCGTCGCGCTCCTTCGTCCCCATCCCGGCGTGGTAGGCCGCGGCGCGCGGGCGCGGCCGCAGGTGCTTCGCGAGCTCGGTCGCCTCGCGGCGCGTCGGCGTGTAGACGATCGCCGGGAGGCGCGCGGGGTCCGCGAGGACCTCCCTCACCAGGTCCGCGCGCCGGCTGGGCGGGGCCTCCGTCACCTCGACCGCCAGGTTCGTCCGGCGGAAGCCGTGGATGAACCGGCCCGGCGCGATCAGCCCCAGCTGCGCGGCGATGTCCTCCTGGACGCGCGGCGTGGCCGTGGCGGTCAGCGCGATGACGGGCGCGGGGCGGAGCGCGGGGAGGCGCGCCCCGAGGAGCCGGTAGTCGGGTCTGAAGTCGTGCCCCCAGTGCGAGATGCAGTGCGCCTCGTCGACGGCGACGAGAGCGGGGGTCCGCTTCGCGAGCATCTCCGGGAACCCGGGGACCGAGAGCCGCTCGGGCGCGATGAAGAGGAGGTCGAGCTTCCCGTCGAGGTAGTCGCGGCAGACCTGCCTCGACTCGGCCCGGTCGCGCCCGGAGTGGATCCGCTCGGCGGCGAGGCCGAGGGCGCGGAGCTTGCCGACCTGGTCCTCCATCAGCGCGATGAGCGGCGAGACGACGAGCGTCGTCCCCGCGCGGGCGAGGCCCGGCAGCTGGTAGCAGAGCGACTTTCCGGCCCCGGTCGGCATGACGAGGAGGGCGTCCTTCCCGGCGGTGACCGCGCGGCAGACGGCCTCCTGGTACGGCCGGAACGCGTCGTGGCCGAAGACGTCCTTCAGCAGCTCGCCGAGGCGCTCGGGCGAGACGGGCTTCCGCGCCGGCCGCTCGACGGCGAAGAGGTCGCCGGAGGAAGCCGGTCCCGCCGCCGCGGGCGCCGGCCTCGCGCGGGTCGATGCCGCGGCCGCGAGTGCCTGCGGGGCGCCCTCCGGGACGGGGCGCGGCGAAGCGCCCGGCGATCCCGCCGGCGGCTTCCCCGCCTCCCCGACCACCTCGCGGACGTACTCCTCGATCGAGGCCATGAAGGCCGGGAGCCTCGCCTCGCCCCGCTGGATCCGGGCCAGCTCCGCCTCCCAGCGGCCGGTCAGCGCCGGGCTCTTCACCGACTCCGGGACGAGGCCGATCAGCCGGATCCCCTTGTCGGTGGCGACGAGGACCTTCCCGTCGCGCTGGAGGTACCCGCGCGCGATCAGCCCCTCCAGGATCTCGGCCCGCGTGGCCGGGGTGCCGAGGCCGTTCTCCTTCATCGCCTCGGCCAGCTCCTTCTCGTCGAGCGTCCTCCCGGCCGTCTCCATCGCGGTCAGGAGCGTGGCGTCGGTGAAGCGCTTCGGCGGCCGCGTCCTCCGCTCGACGGCCGAGGCCTCGACGACGCGCGGTCTCGTCCCGCGCGCGAGGCCCGGCGGGAGGGACGCGTCGTCGTCCGGCTCGCCGTCCTTCGTCCCCTCCCCGGCCTCCCCCTTCCCCTTCCGCCGAGAGGCCGGCTCGGGCTCGACGGCCCTCCAGCCGGCCTGCTCGGTCACCGTCCCGGTCGAGCGGAACCGGTCGACGAGGGCGCCCGCGCCCGCCCCGCTCGTGACCGCCGTGACGACCGTCGTCGTCGCGGCGACGTGCTCGTCGTGCCAGGCCGCGACGAGCCGGCGGGCGACGAGGTCGTAGAGCGCCTGCTCCTCGGCGTCGAGGCCCCGCGGCGAGACCGGCGTCGGGAGGATCGCGTGGTGGTCGGTCACCCTCGCGTCGTCGACGAAGCGCGGCGGGATCGGCCTCTCGAGCGTCCCCGCCGCGAAGAGCGCCCCGTACGCCGGGGCGAGCGCGCGCATCACGTCCGGCAGCGTCGCGGCCACGTCGCGCGAGAGGTGGCGGCTGTCGGTCCGCGGGTAGGTGATCGCCTTCTTCTCCTCGTACAGCCGCTGGGCGACCTCGAGCGTCTTCTTCGCGCTCCACCCGAGGAGGCGGTTGGCGTGCCGCTGCAGCTCCGTCAGGTCGAAGAGGAGGGGTGCGGGCGTCCGCCGCGTCTTCGCCTCGACCGACTCGACCACGGCCTCGCCCGAGAGGACCCGCTCGACCACCCGCGCGGCCTCGGCGCCGTCCTTCGGCAGGCGCCGGCCGCCCTCCTCCTTCCTCGCCGGGTCGAACCAGGTCCCGCGGTACCGTCCCGCCTCCACGTCGAACGTCGCGACGACCTCCAGGTACTCCTCGGGGACGAACGCCCGGATCGACAGCTCGCGCTCGACGACCATCGCGAGCGTCGGCGTCTGGACGCGCCCGACCGTCAGCGTCTCGTCGTGGGCGAGCGTGAACGCCCGCGAGAAGTTCATCCCGACGAGCCAGTCGGCCCGGCTCCGCCCGCGCGCGGCGTCGGCCAGCCGGTCGTACTCGCTCGCGGGGCGCAGCCGCGCGAACCCGTCCCGGATCGCCTCCGGCGTCAGGGACGAGATCCAGAGCCGCTTCACCGGCTTCGCGCACCCGGCCGCCTCGTACAGCTGCCGGAAGATCAGCTCCCCTTCCCGCCCCGCGTCCGTCGCGCAGATCACCTCGGTCACGTGCGGGTCGCGGAGGACCTTCGCGACGGCCTCGAACTGCTCCTTCACGCGGTCGGTCACGACGAGCGGCCAGCTCGAGGGGAGGATCGGGAGGTGCTCGCGCCGCCAGGCCTTCCACTCCGGGCGGATCTCGTGCGGCTGGGCCAGCGCGACGAGGTGCCCGATCGCCCACGTCACGACGTGCCCGTCCCCGACGAGGCACCCCTCGCCCCGGCGCGTGGCGCCGAGGACGGCCGCCAGGTCGCGCGCCACGGAGGGCTTCTCGGCCACGACGGCCACGAGGCCGGAGGCTTGGCTCCTCGTCATCGGACGGGGATGTGTACGCCCCGCCGCGCCCCGGCGCAAGGGCCGGCCGGGGGCGGCCCCCGAGGCGAGGGACCAGCTCCGAGCCGCTATCATCTCCCCATGGCAGGTGCCGGTTCCGGCCGGGAGTTCGACGTCGTCATCGAGCGGGACGAGGAGGGTTGGTACGTCGCCTCCGTGCCGGCCCTTCGGGGCTGTCACACGCAGGCCCGTTCGCTCGACGAGCTTCGCGAGCGGATCCTCGAGGCGATCGAGCTCTGCCTCGAGGTGGAAGGCCCTGCCCCGTCACCCCTCGAGTTCGTCGGCATCCAGCGCGTCCGGCTCGCGTCGTGACGCGGCTGCCCAGGCCGGACGGCCGCCAGCTCCGCGCGCTCCTCTGACGGCCGTCTCCTCCCGCGACCCTCAGCCCGCAGCGCGACTCGCGGCGGGCTGCCCCGTCTCCAGCCTCCCGGCGAAGCTGCGGTAGAGGAAGACGAAGTAGCCGGTCACGAGGAGCATCCCGGGGACCCACCACGCGAGCGCCGTGCGCAGGCCCGGCGCGGCCGAGGCCGCGTCGAAGACGGTGAGGCTCCGGGCCGGGTCGAGGTTCGACGGCAGGACGTTCGGGAAGAGGGCGAAGGCCGTCGCCCCGAGGAGCCCGACGAGGAAGAGGCACGACCCGAGGAACGCCGCGACGTCCGCGCCGCCCGCGCTCTTCCACCGCGCCAGGACGAGGCCCGCCACCGCCAGCGCGGGGAGGACCCACCCCTCCGGGTGCGCCGCCAGCCGCTCCGGGATCAGCGGCTGGATCGAGAACGTGGCGACCGTGGACGCGATCCCGAGGACGACCGTCGCCCCCCACGCCCACCGCGCCGCCCGCCGCGCCCGCTCGGCCAGCTCCCCCGTCGTCTTCATCGCCGCCCAGAGGGCGCCGTGCCCCGCGAGCGCCGAGAGCGCGAAGAGGCCGGCCGTGAGCGTGTACCAGTCGACGAATCCCGCGTGCGGCGTCAGGCGGAAGGTCGTCCAGAGCGGGACGAAGAAGTGCCCCGAGGCGTCGAGCGGGACGCCCCTCACGACGTTCCCGAGGGCGAGGCCCAGGCAGAGGGCCAGGAGCGCGCTCGACACCGAGAAGACGGTGTCCCAGAACGGCTGCCAGACGGGGTGGTGGACGTGGTTGCGGAACTCCATGGCGATCCCGCGCCCCATCAGCAGCCAGAGGACGATCATCAGCGGCAGGAAGAAGCCCGAGAAGGCCGCGGCGTAGAGCGCCGGGAAGGCCATGAAGAGTGCGGCCCCCGCGCCGATCAGCCAGACCTCGTTCCCGTCCCAGACCGGCCCGATCGTGGCGAGGAGCGTCCTCCGCTCCGCCTCGTCGCACGGCAGGAGGAGGTGGAGCGCGCCGACGCCCAGGTCGAAGCCGTCGAGGACGACGTAGGCGGCGAGCATGAAGCCGACGAGGACGAACCAGACGGTCTCCATCACCGGCCCCCTTCCGCGGCAGGAGCCGGCTCCGGCCCGTGCTCCACCTCGCGGGCGAAGAGGAAGAGCGTCAGGATCCCGAGGAGCGCGTACATCCCCATGAACCCGAGGAGGACGAAGAGGCCGTTTCCCGCCGAGACGTTCGGCGAGGCTCCGGCCGCCGTCCGCAGGAGGCCGTGGACGAGCCACGGCTGCCTCCCCAGCTCGGCCGTCATCCACCCGGCGGTGTTGGCGATGTACGGGAACGGGATCGTCAGCGCCAGGAGCCAGAGCGCCGGTCGCGTCGAGAAGAGCTTTCCCCGGAAGAGGAGGAAGGCCGAGAGCGCCATGACCGCGATGAAGACCGTCCCGAGACCGACCATCACGTGGTAGCTGTAGTAGAGGAGCGGGACGTTGTCGGGCCAGTCCTCGCGCGGGAAGGCGTCGAGCCCCTTCACCTCGGCCTTCCACCGGTTGTACGTCAGGAAGGAGAGGAGCCGCGGCACCTCGATCGGGTTGTCCAGGCGCAGCTTCTCCATGTCGGGCTGGCCGATCAGCGCGAGCGGCGCGCCGTGCTCGGTCCGGAAGAGGCCTTCCATCGCGGCGAGCGTCGCCGGCTGGTACCGGGCCACGTTCTTCCCCTGCGCGTCGCCGGTCGGGAACGCCATGACGACCGAGGCGGCGAGCCCCGCCGGGACCGCGACTCTGAGGAACGTCTTCCCGTACTCCTCGGCGCGGCCGGAGAGGAGGTAGAACGCCCCGATCCCGGCCACGACGAAGGAGGCGGTGACGACCGACCCTGCCATCGCGTGGAGGTACTGCCACGGGAGCCACGGGTTCGTGAAGAGGGCCGAGAGGCTCTCGAGCTGGACGTTCCCCGCCGCGTCGACGCGGTACCCGACCGGGTGCTGCATCCAGGCGTTGGTCGCGACGATGAACCAGCCCGACAGCCACGTCCCGGCGAAGAGCATCCAGGCCGAGAGCGTGTGGACGCGCCTCGGGACCTTCCCCTCGCCGTAGAGGAAGACCCCGAGGGCCACCGACTCCAGGAAGAACGAGAAGACCCCTTCCATCGCCAGCGTCTGGCCGATCACGCCCCCCGCGTACCGCGAGAAGAGCGACCAGCTCGTCCCGAACTGGAACTCCAGCGGGATCCCCGTGACGACCCCCATCGCGAAGTTCAGGCCGAAGATCCGCGCCCAGAAGCGCGCCGCCCGGCCGTAGTGGGGGTCGCTCCTCCGGGCCTCGAGCGTCTTGAAGACGACGATCAGGAGCGTCAGCCCCATCGTCAGCTGAGGGAAGAGGTAGTGGTACGTCGCCGTGAAGGCGAAGGTGAGGCGGTGGACGGTCAGCGCCGAGTCCATGCGACCGCAACCATACCGCTTCCGGCAGAATCCGCGGAATGAAGGACGCCCTCTCGAACCCGCTCGTGCGGGCGGGGCTCCGGATCGCGGACTGGTCCGAGCGCTGGTTCCCGGACGCCTTCGTCTTCGCCCTCGTGGCCGTCTTCGTCGCCTTCGGCGGCGGCCTGGCCGCCGGGGAGAGCCCGCTCCGCCTCGTCGAGGTCTTCGGCGGCAGCTTCTGGTCGCTCGTCCCGTTCACGATGCAGATGGTCCTCGTCATCGTCGGCGGGTACACGGTGGCCGCCTCCCCGCCGGTCCACCGTCTGATCCTCTGGCTCTCGGGCGTGCCGAAGACGGCCCGCGGCGCCGTCGCCTTCGTCGCGGCGCTCTCGATGGCCACCTCGCTCCTGTCGTGGGGCCTCTCGCTCGTCTTCACCGGGCTCCTCGTCCGCGAGATCTGCCGGCGGCTCCCGCGCGTCGACTACCGGGCGATCGGGGCCGCGGCCTACCTGGGACTCGGGTCGATCTGGGCGCTGGGGCTCTCCTCCTCGGCGGCGCTCCTGATGGCGACCCCCAGCTCGCTCCCGCCGGCCCTGGCGAAGATCACCGGCGTCCTCCCCCTGACGCAGACGATCTTCCTCTGGCAGTCGGTCGTCACGGCGCTCCTCCTGATGGCCGTCTCGATCGCCGTCGCCTGGTGGTCGTGCCCGCCCGAGAGCGAGGCGAAGACGCAGGAGGACTTCGGGATCGCCTACCGGCCGCTGACGGTGGCCGTCGAGAAGCCGTCACGCCCCGGCGAGAGGTTGGAGCACAGCCCCGTCCTCGGGATCCTCGCGGGCCTCCTCATCGCGGCCTCGCTCGTCCTGACGTTCCGGAGCCGCGGGGGCCTCTCGGCCCTCGACCTGAACGTCTTCAACCTCGGCTTCGTCGGCCTCGGCCTCCTCCTCCACGGCCGGCCGAGGTCGTTCCTCTCGGCCGTCTCCGCGTCGGTCCCCGCCACCGCCGGCGTCCTGATCCAGTTCCCGTTCTACGCCGGGATCTTCGGCCTCATCGCGCAGACGGCCGTCGCCGGGAAGCTCGAGGCGCTCTTCGTCGCCCTCTCGACGAAGGAGACGTTCCCGCTCCTCGTCGCCGGCTACTCGGCCCTCCTCGGCCTGTTCGTCCCCTCGGGCGGCGGCAAGTGGGTCATCGAGGCGCCGTACGTCATGGCCGCCGCCAACCAGTTCGGCGTCCACCCCGGCTGGACCGTCCAGATCTACAACGCCGCCGAGGCGCTCCCGAACCTCCTGAACCCCTTCTGGATGCTCCCGCTGATGGGGATCCTCTCCGTCCGCGCGCGCGAGCTGGCCGGCTACGCCATCCTCCAGCTCCTCTTCCACGTCCCCCTCGTCTTCCTCCTCTCCTGGCTCCTCGCCTTCACGTTCGGGTGAGGGGGAGGGGGATCGGCCCTCGGGGGTGGGGACCGCAGCGCTACAGGAGCTTCCGCCGGACGTCGGCGCCCGCGAGCAGCTCGTCGCGCGCTGCGAGGTACTCCTCGATGGCGGCCCTTGCGTTCTCCACGGCCTCCGCTTCGGTCGCGCCCTGGGACCAGCACCCGGGCAGACCAGGGACCGAGACGCTGTAGCCCTCGTCCGTCTTCTCCAGCACGACCTTGTAGACCATCCGGCCTCCGGCAGCAGTATAGGTTCTCTCGCCGGCGCGGTCGGGCCCGCCATAGGCCCTTTCGGGCCGCGCGCCTACCCGCGGACGTAGAGGAGGGCGTACGTGAAGAAGATGACGACGTCGGGGATGACGTGGATGAGCCAGGGCCAGAGCATCCCGCGCGTCTCGAGCATCGCCTTGCCCATCAAGTAGGCCAGGAACCCCGTCATCGCGGCGCCCGGGATCCCGGGGGGCGAGCCGTGGAGGTAGTGCGCCAGGCCGAAGAGGACGACGCAGACGAGGAGCGCGTGCCCCCGGCCGAGCGGCCCGAGCAGCGTCGACAGGATCGACGCGCGGAAGTAGGCCTCCTCGGTGAACGCGTTCACCGCCGCCAGGACGAGGCAGGCCGGCAGCAGCGGGAGCGCGCGCAGGAGGAGCTCGCCGGAGGGCTTCAGGCCGATCAGCGTCGGGACGAGGACACAGAGCCCCGCGACGACGCCGAAGATGACCGCGAACTTCGGCCACGGCTCCGGGCGGCGGATCCCGAGCCACGGGACCGGCTCGATCGGGGCCTTCAGGTCGCCGACCGCCAGGAAGAACTCCTGCCGCCGCTTCTTCAGCAGCCAGAGGACGCCGAGGACGGCCGCCGCCACCGCGATGTCGAGGACGAAGAGCGCGGCGTACCCGGTGAAGAACGGGACCCCCTGGTAGTTGAAGCGCTCCTGGAACCACGCCGTCGTCCGGACGAGGCCGGCGGCGCCGAGCGCGGCGAAGAGGGTGAAGAGGACGACGGCGTAGTGGAGCAGGGGCCTCAGCGCCCGCGACGCGAGCGTCAGCCCCGTGAAGAGGACGAGGAACGCGATCTTCGCCCCGGCGAGCCACCCCGGGGCCCGACCGCCGGCGTGCTGGATCACGATCTCCGGAAGCTCCGAGACGAGGAGCATCGCGCCCCACGCGACGACGGTGAGGAGCCGCGAGCCGGCGGCGGACTCGGACGGCGCTGACATCGCCGGAGACGATACCGCCGTGATCCGCGCCCGGGAGGTGCGGAATCCGCCGGACGGCGTCGTCGCGGGATCGCCGGATTCGGCGGGATTGGCGCGTCGGCGTAAGATTTCCTCGTGCCTCGTCCGCCGACACCTCCCGACCGGGACGACGTGCCTGCCGTCCCTCCTTCGCCGGTGATCGACACCGCCGAGATGTGGGAGAACCTCTGCCGGGCCGACGAGCTGTTCGAGGAGTGCGAGGCGCTTTCTCTCGGGCAGAGGGGCAGCCCGGCGGAGCCGTCCACCCCGGCCGAGAGCGCTCCCGGATGCGACCGGGCCGGCTGATCCGCGCCGCCCGAGAGCTCGCCGCTGTTCTGGGCGAGGGCTCCGCGCTCGCGGGCGGGCTGGCCGTCGCGGCCTGGGGCGAGATCCGGGCGACCCGCGACGTCGACTTCGTCACGGCGCTCCCTCTGCACGACGTCGAGCGCCGTCTGCGCGAGAACGGAATCGCCTACGTCGCCAGGCGGGGCGACGTCCTCACGGGTGATCTGCCGTGGGTCGTGGAAGGGGACCTCGGGGGAGTGCGGTTCCAGGTCTTCGCTCCCCGGGGCGGACGTCCCTTCACGACGGTATCGGTGACACCCGTCGGTGCCGACACGGAGTCCGTTCCCGTCGTCTCTCTCGAGGACCTCCTTCGCCTGAAGCTCGAGGCCGGAGGGCCGAAGGACCTCTGGGACGTCGCCCGGTTGCTCCGTCAACACCCGGAGCAGCTCTCGCGGACCCGGGCTCGCGCCGCCTCCCTCGGGATCGACGACGAGCTCGCCCGCTGGCTCGAGCGGGAGTAGATCTGGCGGAGGGAGCCGAGAACGCCGCCCTCCGTGGCCCCCCTCAGTTCACGGCGACGGAGGACCCGGTCGCCAGGGCGCGGATGACGTCGGCGATGGCGCTGGCGGGTTCCGGGTAGAGGCCTGCCTCCGCGAGGACCCGGCGGCAGTCGTCGCAGAAGGTCGCCTCTCGCAGCTTGCGGTCGAGGCCCGCGCGGTCGGCGCAGAAGTCGTAGAGGCAGCCCCGGTCCTCCGGGTGCATCACCCGCTCGGGGACGATCCCCCGCTCGCGCAGGCCGTGGAGGAACGTCTCGTACGCCACGAAGGCCGCAGGGGGGACCGTGGTCACCTCCGCGAGCCCGGCGACGGACGCGATCGCCACGTCGTGGGCCGGGTGCCAGTGAGAGAACCAGCCGTCCGCGAGCGGCCGCCTCGTGACGAAGACGAGGACCCGCGCCGTCTCGATCCGGAACCAGCTCCGGAGCCTCTCCGCGACGCGCGCCTCCTCGTCCGGCGGCAGCGGCGCCCTCTCGTCCCAGTCCTGCGGCAGCTCCCCCATCTCGAGCGGCTCGGCGTAGCCCTGGAAGACCGGGCGGCGCGAGGACCGGAAGGCGTCCGCGGACTCCTCGAGCGCCGCCAGCAGCCCTCTCCCCGACATCGTCAGCGTCCGGAGCGGGCTCTCCTTCAGGATCACCCCGCGCATGGCCCGCCCCTTGAGCGAGTAGTAGACCCCGGCGTGCCGCATCTTCAGGAGCCTGGGGTCCATGCTCCGCGACACCTCGACGCCGAGGGCGCGGAGGCGGGCGGCAATCGCCAGCACCTCGGGGTCGCCCCCCGCGTGGAGCCTGAGGCGCTCCGACGTGCGGGTCACGAGCGCCCGGGCGCCTTCGCGGTCCCCCTCCCGGTTCAGCTCCAGCGCCCTCCTGGTGCAGCGAAGCTCCTCCAGCCGCGCCCGCTCCCGCCGCAAGTCGGCGTCGGCGGGCTGCCGGTCGTTCTCCGCGTGAGAGGCCGCCGTGAACGCCAGCTCCACGGGCGCGGTCCCGGCCGGCTGGCCCCGCGACAGGAGCTCGAACCGCACCGGCAGCCCGTCACCCGCAGCCGCCGGCGGGAACCGGACGTCGAGCAGGACGGACAGCCGCTGCTCGGACACCAGCGAGCCGATCGCCACCCGCGAGGACCCGTCCTCCTGCCGGACCGGGAAGCCGTTCGGGCACTCCACGTCCAGCCCCTCGGGACCCCGGACGGAGATCTCGGCCTCGGGGATCGCGACGCCGAGAGCCTCGGTCACCTCGTCGGAGACGTACTGCGGGATCTCCTCGGCCGTCGCCACGAACCGGAAGTTCCCGCCGCCGGCCTCGGCCATCGCCGAGAGGAGCCCCTCGTCGTAGTCGGCGCCGACGCCGAAGGTCGAGGTCGTGACGCCCGAGACGCGCCGGTCGGAAGCCTGGCGCGAGATCTCCGCCCGGTCGGTCAGGCCCTGGTTCGCCAGCCCGTCCGAGAGGAGGAGGACGCGAGCCAGCCGCTGCTCCGAGAGAGAGCCGAAGGCCTCCTGGCACCCCAGCTCCCAGCCCCCGTGCAGGTTCGTCGAACCTCCCGCGGTCACCCTCTCGATCGTCCGGGAGGCGGCGTCGACCGCCTGCGGCGAGACGTCGACCGAGGCCTGCAGGACGTCGACCCGGTCGTCGTACACGACGACGGCGAACCGGTCCCCCGGCGAGAGCGACCGGATCGCCGAGGCGGCCGCCTGCCGGGCCAGATCGAGCTTCTTCCCCCCCATCGAGCCCGACCGGTCGAGGACGATCGACAGGGCGAGCCCCGGGCGCTCGGCGCCCGGCGCGGCCTCGGGGGCCGTCACCTCCACCCGGACGACGCGGCGGCTGCGCACCCCGGCGCGGACGAGGGAACGGTCGAACCTGGCGCGGAACTCCATGCTGCACCTCCCCCGGTCTCAGTTCACGCCCCCGGCCGCGGCGCCCGCGAGCGAGCGGATGACGTCGGCGATCGAGAGGGCCGGCTCCGGGAAGAGGCCCGCCCGCTCGAGCACCTGGCGGCATTCGTCGCAGAAAGTCGCCGTAGAGAGAGCGCGCTCGAGTCCCTCCCGCGTCGTGCAGGGGTCGTAGAGGCAGCCGCGGTCCTCCGGGTGCGTCATCTCCTCCGGCACGATCCCCCGTTCGCGCAGCCCGTGCAGGAACGTCTGGTAGGCCACGAACGCCGAGGGGCTCACTCCGCCGGGGGCGCAGAGCCCCGCCGTGGAGGCGATCGCGACGCACAGGTCCTCGTGCCAGTGCCAGGGCGCGGCGCCGGCGAGGGGCCGCGACGTGAAGACGACGGTGACGGGGATCTGGTCGGGCCTCCAAAGGACCCGTACCTCGCTGGCGAGGAGGTCCTCGTCGCTGGCGGTCAGTGGCGCCCGCGCATCCGGGGGCTCCGGCAGCGGCCACTCCACGAACAGGTCCGGGTAGCCTCCGAAGGACTGCACCGGAGCCGCTCGGTAGGCCTCCGCCGCCTCCTCCAGCGCGGGGATCAGGTCCAGCCTCGCCGTCGTCATCGTCCGGAACCGGCTCCTGATGACGGTCGTGCCCCGGACGGCCCGTCCCTTGATCGAGTAGTAGGCCCCCGCGTGGAGGAGTTTCCGCGTGACGGGGTTCATCTCGCGCGACACCTTCTCGGCCTCCTCCCCCAGCCGTCCGGAAATCGCCTCCACCTCGGGGTTCCCCGGCGCGTAGAGGAGCAGCTGCTCGGCCGCCTTCACCGCCACCGCCGCGGCGCCCCTGTAGTCGCCGTCGCGGTTCAGCTCGAGGGCCTTCCTCAGGCTCCGCTTCTCCTCCACCCTCGCCCGCTCGCGCTGCACCTCCTCGTCGGCGGGCTGCCGGTCGTTCGCCTCGTGCCCGGCCACGGTGAAGACCAGGTCCACGGGCTCGCCCCCGGCAGGCTCTCCCCGCGAGCGGAGCCCCAGCCGCACCGGCAGGGCATCCCCCTCGGGGGCCTGCGGGAACCGGACGTCGAGCAGGAGCGAGAGCCGCTGCTCGGAGACGAGCGAGCCGATCGCCACGTGGAAGGCCCCGTCCACGCGACGCACCGGGAACTCGTTCGGGCACTCCACCTCCAGCCCCTCGGGCCCCCGGACCTCGATCTCGGCCTCGGGGAGGGAGAGCGCCAGAACCTCGCTCATCTCGTCGGAGACGTACCGCGGGATCTCCCCGGCCGTGGCGACGTAACGGAAGTTGCCGCCACCCGCCTCGGCCATGGACGAGAGGAGCCCCTCGTCGTAGTCCGCGCCGATGCCGAACGTGGAGGTCGTCACGCCCGAGAGGCGCCGCTCCGACGCCCGACGGGCGATCTCGCCCCGGTCGGTCAGCCCGTGGTTCGCCAGCCCGTCCGAGAGGAGGAGGACCCGCGCCAGTCGCTGGTCCGAGATCGACCCGAAGGCCTCGCGGCACCCCGCCTCCCACCCGCCGTGCAGGTCCGTCGAGCCCAGCGCCTCCACCCGCTCGATCGTCCTGGCCGCGGCGTCCACGGACTGCGCCGAGGCATCCACGGCCGCCTGCAGCACGTCGACCCGGTGGTCGTAGACGACGACGGCGAACCGGTCCCTCTCCCCCAGCGAGCGGATCGCCGAGACCGCCGCCTCCCGGGCCAGCTCGATCTTCTTCCCCTCCATCGAGCCGGACCTGTCGAGGACGAGGGAGAGGGCAAGCCTCGGGCGCTCGGCGCCCTGGGCGGCCTCGGGGGCGGTCACGTCGACCCGGACGACCCGCCGGCTCCGTGCCCCGGCGCGGACGAGGGAACGGTCGGCCCGTGCGCGGATCGGCATGCGGCACCTCCTGCGGGCCCCTCGCGAGACTCCCCCGGCCCCCTCCGCGAGGCCCCGTGTACAAGGTGAGTCCACACCGGGACAGAAGGTGTCCGTATCTCCCGACCGGCCGCCTCGAGATTCCCTCTTCCGCCGGGGATGGTCCGATCCGCTACCGGGCGTCGCCGGTCCCTCCCGACACCGGCCACGGGTCGGTCTCGACGGGTGTGAGAATGCCGCCGTGAACCCCAGGAAGCTGCTCGAGCGGGCGCTCCGGTCGCCGCACAACCTTCGATTCGTCGAAGCGTACACATTGGCCGAGGCCTTTGGCTTCCGCCTTTCTCGCGTCAGCGGCAGCCATCACATCTACACGCATCCCGGCATTCCGGAGCTGCTGAACCTCCAGGAAGTCCGCGGCCAGGCCAAGGCCTATCAGATCCGCCAATTGCTTCAGCTCGTCGAACGGCATAACCTCGAGATCGGCGGCGCGTGATGAACGACTACCACATCAACATCTTCCCGAGCGAGGAGGACGGGGGCTACATCGCCGACATCCCCGACCTCTCCCATTGCTCGGCCTTTGGCGAGACCCCCGAAGCCGCGCTCGCCGAGGTCCTGAAGGCGAAGCAGGCCTGGCTGGAGGCCGCCCGCGTCGAGGGGAAGCCGATACCCCCGCCGTCCTTCCGTCCCGCGATCTATCAGGTCGCGTAGGCGGTCCCCCCGCTCGGCCGATCCCTTCCCCGTCCCGGAAACCGGACACCATCTGTCGGTGCGCGGATTGCATCTTCTTCCGTGACGGCAGGCGCCCGGGGCTCGCGGCTCTCGCCCCCCGGCGCCTCCGGCGGCGACCTCGGCGTTCTTTGAAGTCCAGGCGGCCCCCCGTTCCCGGGGCCGCCGGCATGAAGAGTGGCGGCGAGAGTTCCGGCTCGCAGACCCGCCCGCCAGACCGTAGTCCTCGACGGTGGCCCAGCCGGCCCGGCCGAAAGGCCGGGACCCATGCGCGACGGGAACGGACCCTCTCTCGCGAAAGGACACCCATGCCGCGCAAGGCCCGCCCCCGGGTCTCCCCGCCGCCCCCGGCTCCCGCTCCGGCTCCCGCGCCGGTCCCGCCTCCGGCTCCCGCTCCGGTTCCTGCGCCGGTTCCCGTGCCGGATCCCGCGCCCCCAGCTGCCCCGGCCGGCCCGCCGCGCGTCCGGTTCCTGCGGCTCCTCGGCCTTCACGGCTGGGACGGGCTCGACGCGCCCGTCCTGGCCGCGCTCGCCACCGAGTCGCCGCTCCTCCTGATCGGCCCGCACGGCAGCGGGAAGACCATGGTCCTGAACCGGCTGGCCGAGGCGCTGGGGCTCGTCCACCGCCACTACAACGCCTCGCTCCTCTCCTTCGACGACCTCGTCGGCTTCCCCGTCCCGCGCGACGGCCGGCTCGAGTGGCTGCAGACGCCGTCCACGATCCACGGCGCCGAGTCGGTCCTCTTCGACGAGGTCTCGCGCTGCCGTCCCGAGGTGCAGAACAAGCTCTTCCCCCTCGTCCACGAGCGGGTCCTGATGGGCGTGGCTCTGCCTCGCCTCGTCCACCGCTGGGCGGCGATGAACCCGCCGCCGGCCGAGGGGACGGACGAGGGCTACGCCGGCGCCGAGCCGCTCGACGTGGCGCTGGCGGACCGCTTCGCCTTCGTCCTGAGCGTCCCCTCCCTGGCCGACCTAGGCGCGGAGGACCGTCGCCGGGTCCTGCGTCCCGGGGCCTTCCGCGCGCGGAGGGCGGGGCGGGCCGTCCGGCGGCTGGTCGCCGCGGCCCGGAGGCACACGCGCCGGCTCGACGCGGCCGCCGGGGACGCCGCGGCGGAGTACGTCTCCCTCGTCGCCGACAGGCTCGGCGAGGCGGGGCACCCGCTCTCGACGCGGCGGGCGCAGCAGCTCGTGCGGAACGTCGTCTCGGTCCGCGGCGCCACCGCGGCGCTCGGGGGAGCGGACGACCCCGAGGGGGACGCCCTCACCGCGCTCCGGTCGTCGCTCCCCGACGCGGCCTGGGGCCAGCCGGTTCCCCCGAACGCCGTCCTCGCCGCCCACCGGATCGCCTGGAACGCGGCGGCGCTCCCTCCCGACTCCGCGAGGCGCCGCCTCCTGACCGCGACCCGCCCCGAGCAGCGGATCGCGCTGGCCCTCGTGGACGGGATCCCGCGCGACGAGGCGACGCTCGCGCTCGCCGACGCGTACGCGTCGCTCTCCCTCCCGTCCCGCCTGGTGACGGCGGCGATCCTGATGCCGGTCCTCTCGCGCCGGACGGACCTCCCCGCGATCGCTCTCGAGGCCGTCGCCACGGACTGGGCCCGGCTCGCCGCCGACGACCGTCCGTACGTCTTCGTCTACGCCTCGGACGGCTGGAAGCGGACGATCCTCTCCACCTACCTGCCCCGCCTCGCGGACGACTCGCCCCGCAGCCTCGCGCTCTCGGCCGTCGCCGTCGCGCTGGTCCGGGAAGGGACGCGCTTCGATGTCGCCGAGCTCGAGGCCGCCTGGGACCGGACGCGCGCGGCGCTCGGGGGGAGCCTGCCGTGAGCCCGCCCGCCCTCCTCCACAACGTCGGGATGCCGTCCGGGACCCCCGTCAACGTCCGGCCCCCGATCCTCGCCGGCCTGGCCTTCCGCTGGAGCGTGCCGCGCGACAGGATGGTCGCGAAGGCGCGCTCCGAGGCGATCGCGGCGGCGCTGGCGGAGCTCGGCGTCCCCGACCTCGTCGGCGTCTTCCTGGCCTCGTACCCCGGCACGGCGATCCCCCTCGCCCCCGGGCCGGCGCTCCACGGCCTCTTCCAGCGCCGCTCCGGGCCGCTCTACCTGCCCCACCGCCCCCTCACGTCCGCGCCCGCGAGGCGGTACGACCCCTTCACCCTCGTCTTCCCGACCTGAGAAAGGTGGCCGTGAGCCGATCCGACCTGACCCTCCGCATCCTCCACGCCGTCCCGTCCGCCGCCTACGAGATGCAGGGGCTCCTCTCGCTCCTGGCAGTGGAGGAGTCCGAGGCCGTCCCCACCGCCGCCGTCTCCTGCGAGCGGCGGCCCGTCCTGCGCGTCAACCCCCGCTTCGTGGCCGAGCGGTGCCAGGCGCCCGAGCACCTGCTCCTCCTCGTCCTGCACGAGCTCCACCACGTCCTCCTCGGGCACACGCGCCTCTTCCCGCGCGCCACCCGCGCCCAGAACGTCGCCTTCGACGCCGTCGTCAACGCCCTCCTCTGCGCCCGCTTCCCCGACCAGGCCTACACGTCCTTCTTCCTCGGGCTCTACGGAAGGGAGCACGGTCCGCTCCGGCTGCTGGCGCCCCCGCTCGCCGTCCGCGCGCCGGCGCCGCTGGACGCGCTGCACAGCAGGCTCTACGCGAGCGACGGCGGCGCCACGGCCCGGGAGGTCTACGAGGCGATCGTCCGGGAGGTCGACGCGCTGCCGGACGGGGAGGGCGGCGACCCGGAGGACGCCCCTCCCCTCCTCGGCGGCCACGGCGACGAGGGAGAGGAGGACTGGGGGACGGCCGGCCCGCTCGCCCGGGACGTCGTCGACGCCGTCCGCGAGATCGTCGAGCGCTGGCCGGCGCCCGCCTGTCCCGAGCGCGGCCGGAGCCTCACCGACCTCCTGCGGGAGACGCGGGTCCGGTCCCTCCGGCCTCCCGAGACCGTCCTCTCCGCGGTCAGGCGCGCTCTCGACGCCGCGTCGAACCCGAGGCGGCGCGGCACCCTCCGCGGCGGCGCGGTCCCCGCGCTCCTCCCCCTCCCGTCCCTCCGCGACCGGCGCGCCTCCGTCCTGCGCCAGTCGGGGAGCGAGCCGCTCTTCTTCGCGGGCGAGACCCGGTCCGCCGCGGGCCGGCGCGCCGGCTCGACGAGCGTCTACCTCGACGTCAGCGGCAGCATGGAGGGCTACCTCCCCGCTCTCTACGGCGCCTTCCGGGCCCTCCGCTCGCGGATCGACCCGGACGTGCGGGTCTTCTCCACGCGCGTCTTCCGCGTCCCGCTGGAGCAGCTGGTCGCGGGGAAGTGCAAGAGCACCGGCGGCACCGACGGCCGGGCGGCGCTCCTCGACGCCCTCGCGTCCCGGGCCCGCCGGGTCCTTCTCGTGACGGACGGGTACGTCGGCAGGCCGGACCCGGAGCTCGCCGCCCGCGTCCGCCGCGCCGGTCTCGAGGTCCGCGTCCTCCTGACGCCGGGCGGCTGGCGGGACGACCTCGCGGCCCTGGCCTCGCGCGTCGACGTCCTGCCGGCCCTGACGGAAGGAGGTGCGGCGTGAGCGGCCCCCGCCTGCGATTCGCCGAGGCGGTCTGCTCGGGCCACCCCGACCGGCTCGCCGACTCCGTGGCCGACCGGATCGTGGACCTCGCCCTCTCGCACGACGGCGACGCGCTGGTGGCCGTCGAGGTCGCCCTCTTCCGGGAGGCGGTCTTCGTGGACGGCCGGATCGCGGCCGGGGAGACGTGCGACGCCGCCGTGTCGGAGGCGGAGGTCGTAAGGGCGGTGCGGGACGCCTACCGCGCGGCGGGCTACGAGGGGCCCGTGCACGTCCCCCCGCAGCTGTACGAGCCCGATCCGCACGCCCTCGCCGTCCGGCTCGACCTGTGCCTCGGCCCGCTCGGCCCCGGCGAGCGCGCCACGCGGCTCGTCGCCGACGACCAGGTGATCGGCGTCGGGTACGCCTGTCGCGGCGAGCGGGCCGGCCTGATCCCGCTCGAGCAGGCCCTCGCGCGCGACTTCGTCGCCGCGCTCGAGGGCCTGAGGCGGGACCGGCCGGACCTGTACGGCCCCGACGGCAAGGTCCTCGTCGCGGTCCAGGGGCGCCGCCTCCACGCCGTAGCGCTCGCCGTCCACCACGCCGTCGAGGCGGACTGGCTCGGCCTCGTCGCCGCCACGAAGCGCGCCTGCCTCGCGGTCGCGGACGAGTACGTCGCATCAGGGGAGCTCGACCCGCCCGGCGAGGAGGTCCCGTGGCTCTTCAACGGCATGGGGCCTTTCTCCGTCGGCGGGCCGATGGCCGACAACGGCCTCTCCGGCAAGAAGCTGGTCGCCGAGGCGTACGGCACCTTTGTCCCGGTCGGCGGCGGCACCGTCCACGGCAAGGACCCGAAGAAGCCCGACGTCCGCGCCCAGCGGATCGCCCGCGAGCGTGCCGTCGCCCTCGTCCGCGCCGGCGCCCCCGAGGCCACCGTCTGGGTCGTCTTCCGCCCCGGCGACACCGATCCCGCCTGGATCGAGGAGGGGTGAAGGGACACGGCCGACGCGACGGACCGGCGCTCGCCGCTGATGCTGCGGTCAGGCACCGCTCACCCTCCTCGGCGTGGGCTCCGCTCGTGAGGCCGGACCTCCTCTCCGAAGCGACGAAGCTCCCCCCGGTCGTCTGCCCGGCCGGCCCCCCTCTACGTCGCCTTCCGGGTGCTCGTCCTCCTCCCGGGTCCCCGCGCGGAGGCGCCGGGCCCGACGGGGAGCGGCCGTCCCGGCACCAGCCCGCGCAGGAACGTCTCGACGGGGAGGCACCACACGTCGCCGACCCGGAGCCTCTCCGTGCCTCGGTAGAGGAGCAACGGGACGGCCTCCGGGTACTCCTCCGAGAACGCCAGGAGGGGACGCAGGTCCTCGGGCCGGACACGGGCCGCGTTCTTCACCTCGACCGCCCAGAACCCGGCGTCGCCGTACACGACGAAGTCCACCTCGGACCCGCCCCGGGTCCGCCAGAAGAAGAGCCCGGCGGCCGACCCGTAGCCGATCCAGGCCCTCAGGTGCTGCGCCACCAGGCCCTCCAGCGCGGCGCCGTCGATCTCCTCGGGGCGGTCGAGCGGCCCCCGGGGCCGGAGCGAGCGGAAGACGCCCGCGTCGAACAGGTAGAGCTTGGGGTGCGCCGTCACGTCCCGCCGCGCGCGCTTCGAGAAGACCGGGAGGCGGAAGCCGAGGAGGAGGTCCTCGAGGATCTCGACGTAGCCGGCGACGGTCTTCCTCTCGATCTGGCACTCCCGGGCGACGTTCGCCACGTTGAGGACCGCCCCGTGCGAGAAGCTCACGGCCTCCAGGAACCGCGCGAACGCCCCGACGTTTCGGGTCAGGCCCTCGAGGCGGACCTCCTGCTCCAGGTAGAGCGAGGCGTAGGCGGCGAGGACGTCGGACGGCCGGCGGGAGCCGAGGACCAGGGGCAGGAGACCGTCTCGCAGCGCCTCGTCCAGCCGGAACCCGGGCAGCTCCGCCGCCATGAAGGGGTGCAGGCTACGGACGAGCGCCCGGCCCGCGAGCAGGTCGAAGCCTCCCCGCCGGAGCTTGCGCGCGCTGGACCCGGTCAGGACGAAGCGCCGCCGGTCCGGCGACTCGACGAGCTCGTGGACGACGCTCAGGAGCTGCGGGACCCGCTGCACCTCGTCCAGCACGACCGTGTCGCTGCCGGGGGAGCCGCGAACCAGGTCCCTCAGCCGCTCCGGCCGCGCCGACAGCTCGCGCTCGAGCTCGGGCCGGAGCAGGTCCAGGTGGAGCGCGTCGGGCAGGACGTGCTTCAGCCAGGTCGACTTCCCCGTGCCGCGGGGCCCCAGGAGGAAGAAGCTCTCCTCGGGGGGCCGGAAGAAGCGGGGCGTCACTTCCGATTTGAGTCGCAAAACGGAAACTCCACTTCCGAAATGATCGGCTCCCGGAGACGCTTCCGTCAAGGTCGGAGGGCGCGGCGACCGGCCGCCCGCTCTCGCTCCGCTCCCCAGTCCGGGAATCCGGACACCATCTGTCGGCGTGGGCGTTGCATCCTTCCAGGTGACGGCAGGCGCCGGGATCGCGCGACGCGGCCCGGCGCCTCCGGCGGTGACCCCGGCGTTCTTTGAAGTCCAGGCGGCCCCCCGTTCCCGGGGCCGCCGGCATGAAGAGAGGCGGCGAGAGTTCCGGCTCGTCGACCCGCCCGCCAGACCGTAGTCCTCGACGGTGGCCCAGCCGGCCCGGCCGATTGGCCGGGACCCATGCGCGACGGGAACGGACCCTCTTCTCGAAAGGACACGTCCATGCCCGACACCGCCCCCTCCCCGTCCTCCCCGCTCCCCAACGACGACGCCGACACGACCGGCGCCACCGGCTCGCGCCCCGTTCCCGGCGTGCCCGACGACCTGCTCGCCGGGTTGCGCGCGCGCGCAGAGTCCGGCGACGCGCGGGCGCAGGTCGAGCTCGCCGACCGGCTCCACTTCGGCGACGGCGTCCCGCAGGACGACCCGGCCGCCTTCCTCTGGATGAGGCGGGCCGCCGACCAGGGCCTCCCCGAGGCGCAGGCGAAGACGGGCTGGTTCCTGCTCTACGGCTCCGGCGTCCCGCGCGACCCCGCCGCCGCCGTCGGCTGGCTCCGGCGGGGGGCCAGCGGCGGCTACTCCCGGGCGGCCCACAACCTCGGCCTCTGCTACAGCCAGGGGGACGGCGTGCCGCAGCGCCCCCGGCGCGCGCGGGTCTGGCTGAAGCGCGCGATCGAGCTCGGCCACGTCGATTCCCGCTCCGAGCTGGCCCGGCTCCTGATCGACGGCCTCGGCGGGCCCGCCGACGTCCCCGCCGCGATCGGCCACCTGCGCGCCGGGGCCCGGGCCGGCTCGCTCTCGTGCATGAGGGACCTCGCGCACGCGGAGGTCCGCGGCCTGACGGGGCCGGACGACCGCGAGCTCGCCGAGCGTCTCCTCGTCGAGGCGCACGAGAACGGCAGCCCCGAGGCCCTCGACACCCTCTTCCTCGTCTGGCGCATCCGGTCGCCGCTCCCGCCGCTGCCCGCCCGCGGCGTCGAGGCCGTCGACGAGCTCTCGCGCCTCGCGGAAGAGAACGCCGGGCCCGGGGAGCCCTCGTTCGAGGATCTCGCCGCCGTGCCGGTCCCCGAGCTGCGCCGGATGGCCCTCGGGGGCTCGCGCCGGGCCGCCTCGGAGCTCGGCTTCCGGTACTTCCGTGCCGACGGCCTCCCCTGGAGCTGCCCGCGCGGCGCGAGGTGGCTCCGCCGCGCGGCCGAGAAGGGGGAGCCGGCCGCGTGCGCCTTCCTGGGCGAGGTCCTCTGCGAGGGCGACGCGCCCGGCGTCCCCGGCGACTTCGCCGAGGGCCTCCGCCTCCTGCGACTGGCCTCGGCCGCCGGCTCGGACCGCGCGCGCGTCTGCCTGGCCAGGCGGCTCCTCGCCCCCGGCGAGCACGAGGACCCGGCCGAGGCGGCCTGGTGGCTGAGGTTCGCGGCGCTCGGCGACGCCGAGGCGGCCGAGCGGCTCTCCAGGCACTACTTCGCCGGGGTCGGCGTCCCCGAAGACGAGGAGGCCGGTTTCGGGTGGCTCGCCCTCGCCGGCGACGAGGCCTCGCCGGCGGGGCGGTACCAGCTGGGGACGGCCCTCGTCTTCGGAGGGGTGACGCCGCGGGACCCGGCCCGTGCCTTCCTGCTGGTGAAGGGCGCCGCCGAGGGCGGGCACGTCCGCGCGATGAAGCTCCTCGCCGCGATGCACGACGACGGGATCGGAGTCGAGCGAGACGGTCTCGAGGCCGTCCGCTGGTTCCGCGCCGCGGCCGAGGAGGGAGACGCCGAGGCCGCGTTCGACCTGGCGAGCGTCCTCTTCGACGGGCGCGGCGTCCCGCCCGACCCGGCGGCCGCCGTCTCGTGGCTCGAGAAGGCCGGCGGCTGCCCCCACGCGCCGCACCTCCTCTCGCTGATGCTCTTCCGCGGCGAGGGGAACCCCCGCGACGTCCCGCGGGCCCGCGCCGTCTTCCTCGACGCGGTGGGCAAGCGCCACCTCCCGTCCCTCTTCACCACGCTCGAGGAGGAGGCCGTCCGCTACCGCCCCGCGGCCACCCGGTCGCGGGACCAGCGCGAGGCGGTGCTGGAGGCGGCCGCGGCGGGCGAGAACGGCGACGCGCGTGCCGCCCTCGACGCCGCGCTCGTCCTCTGGAACGCCGACTGCGGGATGACCGAGGACCGCCCCCGCGCCCTCGAGCTCCTCCGCGTCGCCGCCGAGGCGGGCGACCCGCTCGCCCAGGCCTGCCTCTACGAGGCGCAGCGGGTCACCTCGGGCGGCGACGAGGTCGACTGGCTCGTCCGCGCCGCCGACGCGGGCCTCGCCAGCGCCCAGCGCGAGCTGGCCCGCGAGCTCCTCTCGGGCCCGTCCAGTCCCGATGCCACCGAGGAGGCCGCCCGCCGACTCGAGGCCGCCGTCGAAGCGGGCGACGCCCTGGCCTGCGCCGAGCTCGCCCGCCTCCTGTCCGAGGCCGGGCAGGGGGACACCGACCGTGTCCGCGACCTCCTCCGCTACGCCCGCGAGGCGGGCGTCACCGGGTCGGAGGTGTAGAGACTCTGCCGCCTCGGCCGCGGTCCGCCCGCCTCCCCGAGGAGATAATGGTGAGTTGCACGTGACCGAGGCGTACGCCTACACGCCTTACGTCTGGCCGATGCTGGCGCCCGTGGCGCTCCTCGTGCCGCTCGCGGTCCACGCCTGGCGCCACCGGTCCGCCCCCGGGGCGAGGCCGTTCGTCCTCCTCGTCGCCTGCGTCGTCCCGTGGGCCGTCGGCGCCGCCCTCGAGGTCGCCGCCGTCGCTCCGGAGACGAAGCTCGGCTGGTTCGTCTTCAAGTCGCTCTGGAAGCTCCCGACCGGGACGGCCTCGCTCCTGTTCGCGGTCGAGTACGCCGACCTCGGCCGCTGGCTCGGCCGCCGGGCCCTCGCGCTCCTCGCGATTCCCCCGGCGATCCCCTTCGTCCTCGTCCTCGCCGCCGCCTCGCGCGGCTCCCTCCACGACGTCGAGGTCGTGCTCGCGAGCCGCGCCCCGTTCGTCCTCGGCCCGGTCGGCCTCGTCCTCACGGGGTACGGCGTCGTCGTCGCGCTGGCGGCCTCGGCGGTCTTCCTCTGGCTCCTCGTCAAGTCGCCGCTCCACCGCTGGCCCGCGGCGCTCTGCCTCCTCGGCCACGTCGCCACGCGCGCCGGCTTCGCGGCCGACGTCGCGGGCGCGGGCCTCGCCGGCCCGATGGACGCCACGATCCTCGGCAGCACGTTCACGGCCGTCCTCTACGCCGCCGCGCTCGTCCCCTTCCGGATGTTCGAGCTCGTCCCGGTGGCGCGCGGCAGCCTCTTCGAGCAGATGCCCGACGGCGTCCTCGTCCTCGACGCCCGCGGTCGGGTCGTCGACCTCAACCCCGCCGCCGAGCGGCTCCTCGGCGTCGCGGCCTCACGGGTCCGAGGCCACGAGGCGCCGGAGCCCCTCGCCGCGCTCCCGCTGCCCGGCGCCGCCGGCCCGCCCGAGGTCTCGCTCGGCACGGCCGGCGAGCCACGCCTCTGCGTCGTCCGTCGGTCGCCGCTCCGCCACCGGGGGGGCTTCCCGCTCGGGGAGCTCGTCGTCCTGCAGGACGTCACCGAGCGCCGCCGCGCCGAGGCGCGCGCCATCGACCGGGAGCGCGCCCTGGCCACGCTCCACGAGCGGGACCTCGTGGCGCGCGAGCTGCACGACGGGCTCGGCCAGGTGCTCGGCTTCGCGAAGCTGCAGGCCCGGGCCGCCCGCGAGCTCCTCGCCCGCGGCGACGCCGCCCAGGCCGACGCACACCTCGCGCGGCTCGAGGCGGTCGCCCAGGACGCCCACGCCGACGTCCGCGAGTTCCTCCTCGGCGCCCGCGCCGGGGGCGCACCGTCGACCGGCTTCCTCCCCGCGCTCGAGGACTACCTCCGCCGCTACGGGGCCGCCTCCGGGCTCGCCACGTCGCTCGAGGCCTCCCCGTCCTTCGCCGCCGCCGACCTCGAGCCGATGGCCGGCACGCAGCTCCTCCGGATCCTCCAGGAGTCGCTCACGAACGTCCGCAAGCACGCCCGCGCCCGGTCGGTCCGCGTCGGGCTCTCGGTCCTCGAGGGACGCGTGGCGGCGGTCGTCGAGGACGACGGAGACGGCTTCGACCCCGGGCGAGAGGGCGCCTCCGAGGAGGGCACCTTCGGGCTCCGCTTCATGCGCGAGCGGGCCGGCGAGGTCGGCGGCACCGTGCGGGTCGACTCCGTCCCGGGCGCCGGCACGCGCGTGGCGATCACGGTGCCGCTCGAGCGGAGGCCGTCGTGAGGGTCCTCCTGGCCGACGACCACCCGCTCTTCCTCGACGGCCTGAAGAACCTCCTCGCCGCCCGCGGGGTCGACGTCGTCGGGACCGCGCGCGACGGACTCGAGGCCGTGGAGCGGGCGCGGGAGCTCCGCCCCGACCTCGTCCTGATGGACATCCACATGCCGCGCCTCGACGGCCTCGCCGCGACGCGGAGGATCCGGGCCGAGGTTCCCGGCACCCGCGTCGTCGTCCTGACGATGTCCGCCACGGACGACGAGCTCTTCGAGGCGATCGCCGGGGGCGTGAGCGGGTACCTCCTGAAGACGCAGGACACCGGCGAGGTCTTCTCTCTCCTCGAGGAGGTCGCCCGAGGGGAGGTCGCGCTCTCCCCCGGCCTCGCGTCGCGGGTGCTGGAGGAGTTCCGGAGGCGGGCGGCCGCCCTCCCGTCCGTCGCCGAGCCCCCGCCCGCCGCGTCCCTCTCGCCGCGAGAGACGCAGGTCCTCTCGCTCGTCGCCCAGGGCCTCACCTACAAGGAGGTCGGCGCCCGGCTCTGCCTGGCCGAGCGGACGATCAAGTACCACATGGGCGAGGTGATCGCCCGGCTCCACGTCGACACCCGCGCGCAGGCCGTCGCGTTCGCCCGGCGCGCCGGTATGGTCGGGTAGCCCGGCTCCCGCGCGGCCTGCACCCCGGACTGTCCCTGGACTGTCCCCGGACTGTCCCCGGAGGACATGGCGCCGCCCCGCGCCGGGGCGTCCACTCGGGGCCGGATGCTCACCGTCGTCCTCCTCGGCAACTCGCTCGTCCTCTCGGGCGTCGGCGCGTCGCTGGAGGGGCGGCCCGGCCTCAGCGTCGTCCGCGTCGAGCCGGGCGAGACGACCGAGGAGGCCCTCCGCCGGCTCGAGCCGGACGTGGCCGTCTTCGACCTGGCGACGTCCCGGCCGGACGTCGTCGGCCTCTGGCAGCGCCACCCCGGCCTCCTGCCGGTCGGCGTCGACCTGCTCGAGCGGCGGGCCGTCGTCTTCTCGAGGCAGTCGTCGAGCGTCCTGACCACGGACGACCTGCTGCACGTCATCGAGGGCCACGCCGGCCCTCGCACCACCACGCCCCCGGCCCCGGCCGCGGGGAGCCCACCCGGACCACGGAGAGGAGGAGGACGGCGATGTCCAGAGGACTGACGAGGCGCGACACCCTGAGGCTCTCGAGCCTGGCCCTGGGGGGCCTGGCCCTCTCCGGCGGCTCGAGACCGGGGGAGGCCGCGATTACCTGCCCCACGACGAGCCCGTGCTACCCGACGCCGCTGCCCAAGGACAGCTGGGACTACTTCACGCACCTCGACACGCTCCATCCGTGGACCTACGACGACACGGGCGAGGTCGTCGGCGAGAAGCTCCAGCCGAACGAGATGCGGATCATCTTCATGGGGTCGGTCATCCCGCCCGTCCGCCGCGCGCAGGCCGAGATGAGCATCTTCGTCGAGGTGGGGTGGGACGACGAGGCGAACGCGCCCCTCGACCACGCCGTCTTCGACATGGGCGCGGGCGTCTGCGCCAACTACGGCGCCTCGGGCGTCGGCTACGCCCGGATGGACAAGGTCTTCCTCTGCCACCTCCACGGCGACCACATGAGCGACCTGACCCACGCCTACTGCTTCGGGCCCTCCGGCGACCGCAAGTCGCCGCTCTACGTCTGGGGGCCCGGCCCCTCGGGCATCCAGAACCCCGACTGGCCCTACAACTACTTCAACGACGGCACGAAGGCCTACTGCGCCGCCCTGCGCAAGGCCTGCCGCTGGCACACCGAGAGCTTCAGCTTCGAGGGGACGCGCTACAAGGAGTACGAGCGGCCGACCCGCAAGAGCTGGGGACTCCCGTGCGAGCCGGTCCCGGTCGGCGACGACGACCCGAGCGACGGCTACGCGCTGGTGCCGATCGAGCTCGACTGGACCCGCTACGGGCAGAAGCCGCTCGACAACGTCGCCTACTGGAACAAGAAGACGGGCGTGAAGATCACGCACTACCCCGTCATCCACACCCGCCAGGGCTCGATCGGCTACGTCCTCGAGTGGAACGGCCTGACGATGATCTACTCGAGCGACACGCGGCCCGAGACGCACAGCATCAAGAAGGCGATCAACGGCGGGAAGGGCGTGGACGTCTTCATCCACGAGATGGTCGTCCCGCCCGAGGTCTGGGCGATGAAGAACCTCGGCCTCGACGCGCCCGGCCAGGGGGTGAGGTGGGACGCGACCGTCAACGACATGAAGAAGGTGCAGGACAGCTCTCACACCCCGCAGGGGGCCTTCGGCTACCTCCTGAGCCGGATCGACCCGAAGCCGCGCCTCACCGTCGCCACCCACTTCCCGGTCGCCGACGACACCGTCGGCTGCGCGATGGGGAGCGTGAAGAACCACTGGGGCGACGCCAAGCTCGACAAGGAGACCGGGAACATGACCTGGGCGTTCGACATCATGGCCGTCCAGGTCTTCGCCGGCGACCCGAAGCCGCGGATCCTCCAGAAGCAGCTGGTCGTCAACGACTTCGGCTTCTCGCCCGTCGCGCACCTGCTCGGCCCGATCGCCGACCCGAAGTACGCCGGGCCGAAGGACCAGATCGACACCTCCACGGAGATCGAGGCCGGCCCCGAGACCTACTGCGAGAACGGCTACTGACCGGAGCGGAGCCCGGCCGCCGGAGGGCGCGGCTCAGCCGCGGGCTGCCCGGGCCTTCTTTCGAACGGGCGCCCGTTTCGGGGGCGGCGCGGCCTTCCGCGCCCGTCCCCCGCCGGGGCGCTTCCGCGCGCCGCCCGGGAGGGCGA
>RHKY01000093.1 GCA_008363385.1 Acidobacteriota bacterium
CACGCACGGCGCATCTGCACGCCGGCCCTTCGAAGCGCGGTCAAGACAGAGGCAGGAGTCACCCCCTCGCGTGTTGCGATCTCGCGGAGGGTCATGCCCCGCCGGTACATCGCGGCGCGGCGGCTCCACATCCGGCGGTCTGGGGGCTTTGCCACGAGAAGAGAGTAGCGCCCCCGGCGAGGTGTTTGAGACGGAACGGCCCAGCGGTGTGTGGGAATCCGCGTCTCGCCGGCACTTCCAGGAAGCCATGGGAGGAGTGCTCGCGTCGTGGCCAGGCCGCTATCCGGGATTCTGCGATGGGTTCGCAGCACCGAGGAGGCCAACCTGAACCGCGCCGAACTCCCGGAATCCACGCGAAGACATGATGCGTTTGCTTCATGGCTCTTTCGAACGCTTGGCGGTAGAAGGCACAGCCATCGACCCGCTGACCGAGAAGGAACTCCCTAGATGTCATCGCCCAGAATCGAGTCTCTTTCGTGCGCCCGTCCCTGGTGGCAGTTCAATCGAGGAGAAGTGATGAGCCAACCCCTGCGATGGAAACGAGCCCTCGTTCTCTTGGGACTCCTGCCGCTCGCGGCGAGCGCACCCAGCTTCGCACAGACGCCCGATGAGTTGCTCCCCGGCTTCAAGGCGAACCAGGTCTACTCGTCCTCGGGCATCGATAACGTCAACGCCTTCAGCGGCGACTCGGGAATCGTCAGTCCGATCGGACCCGAGTACACCCTGTCGGCAGGCGTGTCGTTCCAGATCAGCGCCGCGTTCTCAAACAAGTTCTGGATCTGGGACACCGACTGTGGGAACAGCGGGCCTCCGGCATACGACCTCCTTCACGCCACGTTCGCGATTGGTGGCCCTCTCGGTCTGGGCTGGGCTTGGCCCCTCGGATACGTCGAAGCGACCGTGAACGTGGCGACCTACTACTCGCCGGACGGAGGGCGCCACGCGTTCGAACTCAGGGATTCGCAGTGGGTCACGAGGGACGGCTCCAACCTCCGGCTCGTGGAAGCTCCCGTTCCGCCGATGCCGACCAGCTATACGATCGAGTTCCCTGACGGCACTAAGCGAATCTACAGCACTCTTTTCGCACCGCATCGCGCGGGAGACTCCCCGGACTTCTACTGGCAGGAGGCGAACACCACTCCGCCGCCGCGATTCCTGCTGCGCGAGATCACTCGCCCCAAGTACCCCAATGGCACCGACGTCCTGCTGCTGGTGGACGAGGGTCATTCCGGCTACCCGGAGACGATCGAATTGAACCCCGGTACCGACCAGGCGCGGATGATCACTCTTCAGTGGGAACTCTTCCCCGAGACCCCACCTCCGTCTCTTCTTCAGTGGAAGGTCTTGAAATCGGCGGTTTTCCCGGGCCCGTCCGATCAAACCCTGACCGTCACCGCCACCTACGAGACCAAGAACATCATGAGGCTGAGAGCGGGAGGAGGCACCTGCACGGAGCTGTCCGGCTGGGCCGAAGTGCCCGTGCTTGCATCTCTCGAAACCACCGCGATCGGGATCTCCCCGGCCAAGACGAGCTTTGACTACGTCACCTACTACCCGGACCCTCCGGGCGCCGGTGAGTACGGCGACGGTTCCATCCGGAAGATCACCCTCCCGACGGGGGGGACGATCGAATACGAGTACGGACCGACCGTGCAGCACCCGGGAGCGGGCCAGAACTACGTGCCGCCAGAGGACTCCGATCTCGCTCGGCTGGAGATGATGACGAACGAGAGCCCTGCGATCATCGAGCGCAGGGAGACGGACCCGACGAATGCGGCCTATCAGTCCGTCACTCGCTGGCAACGGGTGCACGACGGCGGACCGAGTATCGGTGCGTACCGCCGCGTCGTGATGGTCTCACCGGGAGCCGAACGCGAGTTCTTCTTCACCGTAGCCGAGGGATCTGCGCCGCCCTCCGGGCTCGAGCTCCTGAGCCGCGTCTACCAACCTGGTGCTTTCAGTACGCCCACCAACGCCGTTTGGCAACCCAGTCTGCACGCCGAGCGGTCGGTCGTAAGCTGCTACCGAGGCGACTACGATACCGGCTCCGGAGAGACCGCAGAGGCGTGCAACGTCCATGACGGCGTCGGAGACGTCACGTCGCCGAGCAGCGAGTGGAACTCACGCAAGTCGCGGAGCGTGACCTGGTACACGGACCTCCAATACGCCACGCTCCCGGGCGAGCACTCGGACTGGATGCGGGGCCGCATCGAGTGCGGCTCCACCGAACCCTGCACGAAGACGCAGAGTACGGACTACTCGGCCCCCGCGCGCCAGTACAAGACTGTCACGACGACCGCAAACGCCAAGGGGCTGATGCGAGTCAAGCGCGAGACGACGACGAATTACACCCGGGTCTCGGATGGTCCCTGGGTTCTGGGCGTCTACGACTACCGCAGAATCCGGGACCTCGCGAGGGACGGTGAGGCGACCTGGTGCGTCGAGCCCTGCACCGTGCAGACCGACTACACCTTCACTTCGCAGGGCTTTCTCGATCTCGTCACCATTCAGGATCGAGACCCTTCGGGAACTCTCCTGGGATCCGTGAGCAGGGATTTCGGGCTCGATACATTCGGCAACCCAACCACTGAGACCGACGCGGCGACCTCGGAATCCGGAGGCTCCCCCCCTCGATTCGACACAAGCCGGTCGTTCGTGACGGAGAGGACCTTCCAGAACGGGGCGCTCCTTTCATCCAAGCGTCAGAAGCCGGACTTTAGCTGGTACCACAAGACGCTAGACGTCACCCGGGACGACAACGGCTACGTCACCTCCTCGTACGACCCGAACGGCCTCCAGACGTCCTACGCCTACGACGCGCTCGGCCGCCTGCGGTCGGTCTCGCCGCCCAGCTCGAATCCGGCTGCCAGCAAGACCACCTACTGCTACAAGCCGCCGGTGCTAGGACCGACCGAGTACACCGGCCCCTATGTGATTGTCCGGGAAGGCGAGCCGGCGAGCGAGTGCAGCGCGGTCGACAACGGCGGAGCCGGTCGCTTCGAGGTCTATCTCTACGACGGCTTCGGGAGGCTCATCAGGGAGATCCAGCGCATTCCACTCGGCACCCCGACGGCCCTCTCCTTCCGGAAGACGACCTACGACAACGCTGGCCGGAGGAGCTTCCTTTCCGAGTGGGGATGGTGTCCGTCGAATGACGCTACCGCCTGCTTCGCCACCGGCAACCCGACCGGAACGACCTGGCAGTCCTTCGACCTCTTCGGGAGGCCGCTGAGTATCCAGAAGGCCGACGGGACGACCGTCACGATCTTGTACGAGGACACCTACTGCCCGAACGGCGCGGACTCGTGCAGTGCGCCGACAAGCAAGTACGTCAGGTACACGGACACGACCGTGACGACAACCACCTCGAACGTCGCCGGAGGCTCCTCCTCGACGCGTCAGCGGAAGGACCTCCTCGGTCGGATCGTCGAGGAGACCTATCCCTACGCGTCCGCGCCGGGCGACGGGATGCTCTACCGCTACAACGTCCTGGACAAGGTCGCTTACGCGAGCACGCTCGCCGACGAGGCCGCCCCGGTCCGCGTGCAGGATGCGAGGTTCTTCACGTACGACCGGCTCGGGAACCTCCGGAGCGAGTGGCACCCCGAGAAGGGGACCACCACCTACCTCCAGTACGACGCCCTCGGCGCCAACACCTGGCGGCAGGAGCAGAGCGGCACCTACTTCAACAGCACCTTCGACCGCCTCGGGCGCCTGGAGACCCTCACCGCCGGCTCTACCATCAGCCCCTCGTCCCACAGCACCTACCTGACGCAGACCTGGGACTCGGGCTCCTACGCGGGCGACTACCCCAAGGCGAAGCTCACCACGAGGGTCGGAAGCAACTACGACAAGCTCGGCACGCCGACGGGCACGGTCACCGAGGAGTTCGGCTACTCGGGACCCGCCGGGCAGCTCACGGCCCGACGCAGGACCCTCGCGAACCCGGACGCCACCTACGAGGAAGCCTGGACACACGACGACCTCGGCTACCTGACCTTCTACGGACATCCGCTGCGCTCGGGCTCGAGCTTCATCCGACCCGCGGAGCTCTACGGCTACCAGGCCGGGAGGCTCGTGAGTGTCTGGGTCAAGATGGGCGCGAGGTCGAGGGCCATCGTCGAGAACGCCTCCTACAACGCCGCCGGAGGGCTTGCCAGCTACTCCATCTCGAACAGCTCCGTGACCACGATCACTCCCGACGTGATGGCGCGACCTTCCCAGATCTCCACCGTTCGCCTCGGAGAGCCGCTCTTCAGTACCGGGACGTACTCCTACGACGGACTCGGTAACATCGCGACGATGGGGACGGACTCGTTCGGCTACGACGTCCGGTCGCGCCTCGTGAGCGCGAGCTTCGGCGGCGGGGCGCAGACGGAGACGTACGAGTACGACCAGTACGGCAACCTGGACAAGCGGATCCGCAACGGTCAGGCCTGGGATCCCCTGATCGACCAGGCGCACAACCGGCTGTCGACGAATAGCGGCTACTCCTACGACGCGGTCGGCAACCTCCTTCAGGACGGCGCCGCCGTCTACGGCTACGATCTCCTCTCCAGGCAGGTTTCCTACAACTCGGCCGCGAAGAACGAGGCGTATCTGTACGACGGAGCGGGCGAGCGCGTGGCGACGATCGAGAGCAGCGTCGCGCGAAGGAGCCTGCGCGACACCCAGGCGCGATTGGTGACCGACTTCGTCCTAACCGGGAGCTCCGAATCGAGCCGGACGGACTACTTTCACCTCGGCAACCTCCAGGTCGCCGCCTTCGCTCAGACCGGCCTGAACGCGTGGACTTACTACGCGTCGGACCATCTCGGGACGCCACGGCTGGAGATGGGCGGGATCGGAGAGAAGGGCGGGCCGTATCCGCGGAAGCTCTTCAACTACTGGCCCCATGGAGAGGCGCGACCCGGAAGCGAATCCTTGCGCTTCGGGCTGGCCGCCATGGAGCTGGACCTCGGGTCCGGCAACCACTACGACCACGCCCGGTACTACAGAGGACCGACGGGGCGGTTCAATGCGCCCGACTTGCTCTCGGGGACGACAGGGGATGCTCAGAGCTGGAACCGGTACACCTACGCCAGAAACAACCCCCTCAAGTACGTCGATCCGGATGGGCTCAGCTGGGTGGTATTCAACCGAGCCACGAATCAGATCAGCCTCTATTCGCAACTTCTTGGCGCCTCGTTCGGCCCCTATCTGGCGTCAAACAACCCCCAGCGCCGAAAGAAGGGCGGAATAGAACGCTTGCGCGTTGGCAGGTATGCGTTCCAGGATCGGCGTACGCCGCGGCGCCACGGTGCGGCTGGTGGAGACACATTCAATGGCATGTTTGGCGAGTTCGGGATCTTCCGACTTGAGCCCTATCGCGACTCGTTCGGCCCGCATGATGCCGTCGGAATCCACGCGGGCCGAGGAAACTCGACCGACCTGAGGGGACGGAGGGGGTATGAGTACGCGACGAACGGGTGTATCCGGGCTTGTGCCGACTTTATGAGCGTGCTGGTAGAAGTCGCTGCCATCGATCCGCTGGAAGGACTAGACGTCATTGATGATCCAACCGCTGCTTCTGGAGACTACTCCGGCGGAGGTAGTTCGATGATAGGCACGCTCGGCGACCCCGGGGCTGCATTCGAGAGTCTCGCCGGATTCACGCTCTTCAGCTCGTCGGAGGGTGGGCTCTCGAGTTCAGTTTCGAATTGCGCCCCGAGCGACACAGCTTGCAGGGCCCGCGAAGAGTTCCGGCGGAGAATCGAGCACTGAAAGGAGCACGAAGTGCGACGTCTGTTCTTGGGGTCGCTTCTCACGATCGGGTTGTCCGTTGCCATTCGGGCATCCGCCGAGGATTGCCTGCTCGCCTACCTAGATGTCCCGGCACTCACGGAGTTGGCACAGCAGACCTCCGTGGCCGACCTGCGGACAAGGTACGCCACGCTGGAATCCCGCGACTACCTTCTCGATGTGGTCTACAGGACGCGGTTGGCTGAGCTCTCGAGAGGATCCTCGACGACGCCCGAGTTCTGCGATCTTCTCCCGCGAAGCAGAGTCGAGTTTGACTATCTCTACAGGCTTACCTACCCCGAGAGCGAAGGCTCACATCCCTTGGAGGTGTTCTTCGATCGTTTCCTGCAGTTCTGCGCAGCGGAGGTTCGCCGAAACCCGGGCCTGATGTCTCGTTTCATCCAGCTAAGCGAATACGCGGACGGCGAGGCGCTGGATATCGTCCAGGAGCTCTCGAGGGACTTCCACACACGGCAGCCCAAAGCGTTCATGAGCGCGTTCCGAAAGGTCTCTCCTATTGCCAGAGCGAAGTGGTGCGGGGATCGCCCGGACCCGTTCTGTCAAGCGCCGTAGGCGCAGTCGGGAGCGACTATGAGACGGAGGGGTCAGACGTAGGGGTCTGAGCTAAGGCGACCAGGGTCAAGGCGACCAGGGTCAGGCCTCCGTTCTACGTTCTACGGACCGACGCGGACGAAGCCTGAACCGCCGGGGAGGAGGCCGGCTCCCGCTCCCCGGCCCCGCCGGCTGCGAGCCGCGGGACGAGTGAGCAGGAAGGGCTCTTGTGCACGACGCACGTTGCGAGCACCGCGCCGCACTCCCGAGGCGCTCTTCCGGCGCTCGTCGTCGAATGGCGTGGCATTCTCGGCGGTCCTCTCGGACGACTCCCCGATGTCCCACGATACCAACGGCTTCTGAGCTGAGAACGAGTTGAATCTCCACCGCCCGCCCTGAGAACGGAGTTCGCGTGGCCGAGCGAATGCGGAGCCACTTGATCCTCCCCGCGAACCCGACCCTTCGGGCGCGGTTAACTGAGACCCCGGGACGACGTTCCCGGGGTTTCGCGTTTCAAGGGCCAC
>RHKY01000035.1 GCA_008363385.1 Acidobacteriota bacterium
GCGAGGGTGTCACCGCAAGAGGGGTGGTCTTTCCCATGCCTCTTCATACGAGGCTACCCCATTTATGGTTGCATCTATTTCGCGGGCGAGACACTAGTGGACGACCATGGACTGAAGTAGACGCTCCAGACTCCCGTGTGGCAGGGACTGCTGCTCGTCTCGCAGTGCCAGACCGGGTTGAGGAGCCCGTCGGACGTCGTCCAGTCCCACGAGCCCGATGTCCCGGAGTAGCCCATCGGGCCGCCAGGGGCCTGCCCCGCCTCGAAGCCCCCGTTCACGATCAGCTCCGTCCCGGCGTCCGGAGCCGGGGCCGCCGCGATCTTCACGGCCGTCGCCGGCACCTTCGAGTCGAGGAGGCGATCCAGGATCTCCTGCCGCGACCGAAGCGAGTCGACCTCGCCGGTCGCGGTTCCCGCCCACGAGAGAGCCACGGCCACGAACAAGGATGCAAGGTGTCTCATCACGTCATCTCCTCCCGCATGGATTCGGCCGCTCTGCGACCTCCCGGAGATCGTAGGATCCTTACCAGCGACTCGGGAAGAAGATTCCATGCGTCTCAAAGGAAAATGTACCGGGACACCATCTGTCCCGGTCGACGTGATAACGCCTCGTGCTCTTCCTGCGCGGGCGGGTGGCGTTTCCGGCCCGCACTCGGTCCGTTTCACCTCATAATCGTCGTCGTGGAGGCGCCGGAAGTCGCATGAAGAAGGAGCCACGCAGCGGGTCGCCGAACAGCGACGAGCTCACATACGAGTTCACCGTCCAGGACCCGTGGGGGCTCACCGCGATCGAAGGCTACCTTGAAGCCGCGCGGCACTTCGGCCTGAACGCCATGGAGGACCCCTCGACCGACGGAGGGGACACGTATCGCCTCCTGATCCACAGGAGCGTCACGAAGCTCCGTCAGGCCGGGAGGATCCTGGCGCGGGCGTACTCGTCCGAGGACGACGCCCGCATCGAGAAGGCCGAGGAGTGGCTGGCGCTCGAGAGCGGCGTCCACTGGTTCCACCACGACTGGCGGTACTGGGATCCGGACCAGGACGAAGGGGCCCTCGAGCAGCTCGGCTGGGAAAGGGTCGTCAAGAAGACCCGGAACAGCTACCGCGTCACCCTGCGGTCTTTGGGCCCCCGACGGCCAGCACCGGCTCGCCGAGGACCCGGGCGACCGCGTCCGAGTCCGAGAGCCTCCGGCGGAGTATCGCGAGGGCCAGGTCGCGGGGGACGCAGTCGGAGAACTTGAGGCCGTCGACGGCGTCGGCGACGAGGCTCGTCGGCTCGAGGGCTGCGCCGGCCTCCCGGAGGCGGCCGACGCGGGCCGAGACGTCGGGGAGGGCCGGGGCGAGGACGGCGATCGAGAGGTTGTCCCGCGAGGCGATCGTGGCGCCGCCGCTGGCGAGGGCGTCGGCCAGCGCCGCGTTGGCCTTCAGGCCGGCGAACGTCCACCAGCGGACGCGGCCCGGGCTCTCCTCGACGAGGGCCGTGCCTTCCGCCGGCACCCAGCCGAATTGCTGGCGCAGCTCCTCGAGCTTCGTCCTCCCCCTCGCGGTCAGGGCCGACTCCTCGATCCCCTCCGTCAGGACGTCCCTCACCGCGCGGCAGACCTCGAACGAGAGCGGCGGCCCCTCCCCCAGCCAGACCGACTTTCCCCGGCCCGTGATCCGGTCGACGTAGGCGATCCGGTCCTGCCACTCGATCCGGGTGACGTGCCACGCCTGCCCCGCGAGGAGGAGGACCGGGTCCCCCTCCCGCGAGAGCTGGAACGTCGCCGGGTCGACCTTCCCGATCTCCTTCGCCCCGAACCTCACCGAAAAGAGCGGGTCCGACGAGAAGACCGAGAGCAGCTCCAGGAACCGGCGTCCGCCGAAGCTCGCCTCCCCTTCCGGCCCGAACGAGACGACCCCGCCGTCGTCGAAGAGGAAGCCCTTCTCCAGCAGGTACTCCTCGATCCGCGCGGCGTCCGCGCCGTCCATCGCGGCGAAGCCGGGCATCCCGCCGATCCACTCCGTCCAGCCGTGCCGCGGCAGCCCCGACGTCTGGAGCGCGAGCGCGAGGAGCTGCTGGGCCAGGATGTGGAACGGCGAGGCGGGCGGGGCCACCGGCTCCACCCAGCCGCCACGCCAGAGCCTCAGGAGCGCCGCGGCGCGCAGGAACGCCTCGTCGTCCGTCGCGAGGAAGAGGCAGTTCCGCCTCGTCCCCGGCCGGCGTCCCGTCCGCCCCAGCCGCTGGAGGAAGGACGAGACCGTCGCCGGGGCGTCGACCTGGAGCAGCCGGTCGAGGTCCCCGATGTCGATCCCCAGCTCCAGCGCGCTCGTCGCCACGATCACCGCGGGCTCCGCCCCGCCGAACGCCTCCTCCGCCCGCCGCCGCTCCTCGGCCGCGAGCGACCCGTGGGCGGCGAAGGCCGGCACCCCGGCCTCGCGCAGGGCGAACGTCAGCTCCTCCACCCGCGCCCGGCTGTCGCAGAAGACCAGCCGCTTCTCGTCGCGGTGGAGGCGCGCGATCACCTGCGCCGCGTTGGCCTGCGTCGCCACCCAGTCGAGGCGCACCTCGGGCTCGGCGCCGCCGGAGGGCTCCTGGGAGACGACGCGCCTCCGGCCCGCGCTCCCCCCGGCCAGCCACCCGAGGAGGTCCTCGGGGTTGCCGACGGTCGCCGAGAGGCCCACGCGTTGCACGTCCCTTCCCGCGATCCGCGAGACCCGCTCCAGGACCGAGACGAGGTGCCAGCCCCGGTCGTCCCCCGCGAAGGCGTGCAGCTCGTCGATCACGACGGCCCGGACGCTCCCGAGGAGGAACGCCCGGTCGACGCGCCTCGACGTCAGCATCACCTCCAGCGACTCGGGCGTCGTCAGGAGGAAGTCGGGCGGCTCCGCCTTGATCCGGCGGCGATCCCCCTCCCCCACGTCGCCGTGCCACATGGCCGCCCGGCGCCCGGCGAACCCGGCCATCCGCTCGAGCCGGGGCAGCAGGTTGTTCAGCAGCGCCCGCAGCGGGCAGACGTAGAGGACCGAGAGCCCCCGCCACTCCTCCGTGCACATCCGCGAGAGCAGCGGCAGGACGGCCGCCTCGGTCTTCCCCCCCGCCGTCGGCGCGATCAGGAGCGCGTGGTCCCCGTCCAGGAGCGGGTCGATGGCGCTCTCCTGTAGCGGGCGCAGGCTCCGCCACCCGAGCGAGTTCACGACGTGGTGCTGCACCGCCGGGTGGAGCCGGTCGAAGCCCGACGGCGGCACGCCTCAGACCTCCAGCTCGATCTCGTCCGGGTCGCGGGCGGCGCGGGCGCTCCGCTCCTGGCGGGTCAGCTCGGCCTCGGCGATCGTCAGCGAGTAGTCGCGCCCAGGGTCGAAGTCCGGGAACTGGTCGACGCGGTCGAGGAGCTCGGCGACGAGCTTCTTGAGGAAGACGCGCGGCGCCACGCCGACCTTGCCCCCGAGCTCGCCCGTCACGCCCGCGGCCAGGCGCGCCACGACCTCGTCCGAGACCGCCCCGATCCGCGCCGGGTCCGTCGCGCCGTCGGCGTAGAGGTCCCGGACGCGCCGCCCGACCTCCTCCAGCAGCGGTCGCGAGAAGCCGGCGAGACGGAGCTGGACGGCGCGGGGGTTGTCGAAACGCGGGTCGCCGCTGAAGTCGACGTGGAGGCGCTGGGCCAGAGGCGGCAGGCGCGTCGCCCCCATCGGCCCCTCGTAGAAGGCCGGCGTCCCCGTCATCAGGACGTAGAGCCCGGGGAAGACGCCCGCGTCCAGCTCGTCGACGAGCTGCCGCAGGGCGTTCAGCCCCTTGTCCCTCACGTCCGACCGCACCCGCTGGAGCGTCTCCACCTCGTCGAGGCAGAAGAGGAGCCCGGCGTATCCCGAGTCGCGCAGGACGACGAGGAGCCCCTGCAGGAACCCCATCGCCGTGAAGTGGTCCACCTCGCCCTTCACGAGGGCGTACCGCTTCACCTCCGCCGAGACGTTCGGCTGCCCCCCGAGCCACGCGAGGATCCCCTCGGCCAACGGCGTCGACCCCTCGGCCTGGGCCTTTCGATAGGCCCGCAGGGCGGCGGCGAAGGCGGGCGCCCGGCGGCTGATCTCGGAGAGGCGCCGCTCCATCAGGGCGTTCGTCCGGTCGAGGAGGCCGGCCGCGTCCGACTCGCTCACCTCTCCGCCGGCGAGGACGTCCTGCTCCAGCGTGAAGAACCAGCCGTCGACGACGGACCGGAAGGCCCCGGACGGCGTGTCGGCCGTCGAGAGCCGCTCGATGAGCCGCCGGTAGACGGTCCCCAGCTGGTGGAGCGGGGTCTCCGTCTCGCTGACCTGCACCTCCGAGACGGCGAAGCCCTGCCGCCGGGCCTCCTCCTGCAGCCACCGCGCGAAGAACGTCTTGCCCGAGCCGTACTCGCCCCGGACGGCCTTGAACCCGGCCCCGCCGCGCTTGACGGCCGCGAGCTCGTCGCCGAGCGCCACCGCGAACCGGTCGAGCCCGACGGCGAAGAGGTCGAGGCCCCGCTTCGGGACGGTCCCGCGCCGGAGGGCGTCGAGGACGTCGGCGCGTCGCTGCGGGCTGACGGAGGAGCTGCGTTCTCTCACGGCTCAGAGCTCGAACTGCGTGACGAGGAGGTCGAGGTTCAGGACGACGGCCGAGCCCGACTCGTCCGCGGAGAGGACCGGGTAGCCCTCCACGTTCAGGACGCGCCGCAGCGCCGCCGTCAGACCGTCGACGCGCAGCTCGGGGACGTTCAGCTCCCTGGCGAGCGCCGTCCGGGTCATCGTGCCGCCGCGGGCCTCCAGCGCCGCCAGCACCTTCCGGGCGTGCTCCTCGGTCAGCCCGGTCCGCCGGGCCGAGTCGAGCTGCGACCGGAACGCCTCGGAGGCGAGGAGGGCCGGAACGACGCTCTTCGCCTTCTCGGCGTGCGGGCCGAAGAGCGGCACCTGCACCCCGGAAGCCGGGGCGGCCCCGCCCGCGGCCAGGCCGCCGGCGGCCGCCTCCTCCCACCAGTCGGGCGTCTCCGGCGGCAGGAATCCCCATCCCTTCGGCGGCGTCTCGCGCCGGGTCAGGACCGAGACGGGGACCACCGCCTCCTGCGGCGTGGCCCCGCCGTGGTAGCCCGCCTTCTTCGGCGCGTACCGGACCGCCTCGCTCCAGGCCATGACGACCTTGCCGCCCGGCGCCAGCACCCTCGGCCCCGAGGCGAGCACCTCGCCGTCCCCCGCCGGGGGCACGGGCGGCCGGGACCTCTCCCCCGACTCCGGGACCGTCCGGAGGACCGTTCCCTCTCCCGCGACGTGACCGTGGTCCGAGGTCACGACGACGACCCGGCCCGCGGACTCGGCCGCGTCGAGGAGGTTCCCCAGGATCGGGATGTACCCGAGCGACCACCGCGGCAACACCTGGTCGCCCTTGTCCAGGCTGTCGTCCACGGCGTTGACCACGACCCCGACGACGCGGCTCTCGGGGTCCTGGAGGGCCTCGGCAACCGCCTCCGAGGGCCCGAACGCGCCGTCCCCGACCTCCGCCTTGTGGAAGAGAGCGGGGGGCCGTCCCGGCCGGCACGCGGCGACGAGCGCCCTGTGGGCGGCGAACGCGGCCTTCTCGTCGGCGCTCGTGCCGGTCCTCAGCGCCCCGGAGAGGAGGCTCGTCCGCGAGACCTCGGTCAGGGTCGGCAGGACCGCGACGGCGTTCAGCCTGCGACCGAGCGCCTCGGGCCCCGCCTCCATCCAGCCGTGCCTCTCGACGACGTCTCCGAGGAGCTGCCGGAAGACCGCGTAGCTCATCCCGTCGAGGACGAGGAGGAGGACCGGCTGCTCCTTGGCCAGCGGCGCGACGACGGCGTCCAGCAGCCGCTCGACGGCGATCAGCCCGGCCGCCGGCAGCGCCTGGCCGTTCCAGGGGGCGACCGCCCGCGCGAAGCGTTCGTTCTCGGCCTCCCGCCGGGCCGTGACGGCGGCCTTCAGGTCGCGGTAGGCCGCGGCCAGCTCCTTCACCGGCTCTGAGACGGCGATCCGCGCGCGCGCCACGTCCACCCAGCTCCCCGCCTTCGCGTAGGCCTCGGCCAGCGCGGGCATCGATCCGTCGGGATCCTGGGGCGTCGACAGCCACCGCGCGAGCCGCGCGGCCATCCGGACGGCCTCCACCCTCTCTTGGAACCGCTCCGCCGAGAGGTGCCGGCCCGCCTCCCGTGCCGCGGCCTCGAGGTCGCCCGCGCCTCCCTTCCCCTTCAGGACGTCGCGCAGGGCCGTCGCCGCGCGCCGGAGGCGAAGCTCGAAGCCCGATGGCAGGAGGTCGCTCGCCGCCGCCGCGCCATCGGCCTTCAGCGTCGAGAGGAGCGCGTCCGCCTTCTCCAGGACGGGGCGGACGGCCGCGTACCCGGAGCGGAAGAGCTCCCGCGCCGACGCCTCAGCGGCCTCGCCGAGCCTCTCCAGCGCCTCGGACGGCACCTGCCGTCCGCCGAAGACGGTCTCCAGCCGGACGGTCGCCTCGCGCGCCTCGCGCGAACGGCTCACGTCCGGGTGCCTCAGCGCCGCGCAGACGAGGCCGACGGCCAGCGGGTCGGCGTCGGTCGCGCGGGCTGCGAGGAGGACCACCTCGGCCGCGGGACCGGCCGTCGCGACGAAGCGCGCCCTCACCCCTTCCTGCAGCGGGGCGGGGCCCTGCCTCCACGCCCGCGTCGCCTCCGGGTCCCGCGCCCAGGACAGCACCTCGCGAAGGTCCGGCCGGCCGCCGGAGAGCCGCAGGACCGTCCGGGCGAAGGCGTCCCAGGCCGTCTCGAAGTCGAGGTACCCGGTCGGGACGGCGCCGTAGCCTTCCGCCGGGGCCGCGTCGAGGAGGGCCGACGTCAGCCACCGCTCCCGCGTCAGCCGCTTCTCGATCGACCTCGCCGAGAAGAGCTCCAGGAGGACGATCCACGGGTCCATCGGCAGGACCCGCCGCCTCGCCAGGCGCGCCACCACGTCCCGCCCGAGGTCGTGCTCGTCGCGTTCGGTCAGGAGGACGAGCTTCTCCTCCGGCCCGGCCTCGGCGAGCAGCTCGCGCGCTTCCAGCGACGAACGGCAGGCCACGACGCGGAACTCCTCGCCGTCCACGCGAAGCCGATCCGGCCCCGTCCACGCCCCCTCGAACCTGATCCCGAGCCGGTTCGCCGACGGCTCCTGCCGCCGGATCGACGACAGGAGCCGGACGAGCTGGGCCGGGGTGGGGGCGGTCGCGCTCACGGCCTCACGCCTTCCTCGTGATCTCCCAGGTGATCGTCACCCGGTCGTCGGGGTTCGCCTGCAGGTGGTCCTCGATCTTCTTCGTGACCTTCCTCGCCTCGCCCAGCGGGACGTCGGCGCTCTCGCCGCGGTCGACCGTCACGCGCCTCCCCGGGGGCGGCGGAGTCGGCGGCGGGGGCGGGGGCGTCGGGCTCGGCGGCAGGACCAGCCTCAGCGCCTCGTCCTCGGCCGCGAGCAGGACCGGCGAGAGCGCCTGCGCCAGCTCGTCCTTCCGCAGCGCCTCGACCACGCGGGCGACCACCGCCTTCCCCGCTTCCCCCCGGCTGTCGGGCAGGTCGGGCAGGCCCGAGAAGAGCTGCCACTTCGTCCGCTCCAGCGCCTCCCTGACGCCCTGCGCCGAGCCGATCGACTTCCCCAGCGACTGCGCCGTCCCGGGCAGCGTCGCCAGGCCGAGGACGCGCGCCACGCCCTCCGCCGGGGCGGCCGAGAGGTCCTTCAGCAGCGTCGCCGCGGCCCGTGCCGTGACCAGCCGCTCGCCCGAGGCCGGCTGACCCAGGCTCACGATCGGCCTCTCCAGGTCGCCCGGCAGCTTCAGGACCGCCTCCAGACGCGCCTGGACCTCCTTCTTCACCCCCTGCGCCAGCGCCGCCGCGTTGGCGGCCGTCCGGTACTTCGGGACGACGACGCCGAAGATCGCCCCCGCCCGCTCCACGGCCGTCGCCCAGACGTCCTCGGGCGGGAGCGGCTGCTCCCTCAGCTCCGCCTCGTCCCGCAGCGCGCCGATCCCGGGCGCGTACGGCGCGCCCTGGAGGACGAACGAGCGCTGCGCCTGCTCGGCGAACGTCAGGATCACCAGGTCCGAGAGCTCCACAGGCAGGCCCATCGGCGAGGGCCGGTCGATCGCCTCCCGCAGCGTCCGCACGGTGGGCGGGGCCCCGGGCTCGCCGAGGGCGCGCTCGAACCGCGTCACCCAGTCCCGCTCCAGGATGAAGTGCGAGTCGTACATCCTGCCGAGGCCCAGCGGCATCGCGACCGACCGGAGCGTCTCGCGGTGCGGCGCCGGCACCGGGTCCAGCCGCCCGTCCCGGTTCCCGGCGGCCTCCCTCAGCTGCTCGAACGCCTGCTTCACCTGCGCGGGCCGGACCTCCTTCTCGAACCGCGGGTGCGTCGGGTAGAGGCTCGTGAACAGCTGGTCGAGGAGGTTCGCCAGCGCGTCCTTCAGGCTCGCCCCGACGGGAGGCCGTGGCTCGAAGGCCGGGTGCAGCGACCGGACGTGGTCCGACGGGTCGTGCCCGCTCTCCACGCGGGACGGGTCGAGGTCCGTCCGCACGCCGTAGGCCATCTCCAGGTCGAGCGCCAGCCGGTTCTTCAGCTGCGACTGCAGGCTCTCCAGCTCCGAGCGCGCCGAGGCGCGGTCCACCTCGGAGAGGTGCTGCGTGGCCCGGGCGAAGCGCTCGCCCGCCAGCAGGTGGTCGGTGACGACGAGCCGCCCGAGGTCCCGCTGCGCCCCCGCGGTGAGGAAGGCCGGGAGCCAGCAGAGGACCGACGAGGGCTCGTTCCGCGAGCGGAACTCCTCGATCCGCCGCAGGTCGTCCCCGAGCGCGCCCCCCTCCGGGTCGAACGGGAAGTCGAGGAGGAGCCTCCAGCTCGCGCCCTTCACGCGGAGCGAGTCGTCGGGCATCTCGCGGACGTTCGAGAAGACGACCTCGACCGTTCGGCGCGTCCCGCGCCAGACCACCTCGTGCTCGACGAAGAGCCCGTCCACGGACTTCACGCCCAGCCGGTCGAAGAGGATCTCCTGCAGCTTCCTCCGGCGGTTCCCGGTGTTGTCCTCGGCCGCCTCCCGCTCGAGGAGCGCGTCCACGTCGACGCGAGAGAGCTGGATCGAGACCGTCGGCTGCGCGGCGTCGGCCGACAGGCGGAGCGCCCCGACTTCCGCGGCCCACTTCCGGAGCTTCCCGAGGAGGAGCGTCGCCTCGTGTCCCTCGACGGGCGCGCGAATGCTCCCGTGGTTGAGCGCGCAGAGCTTCGCGGGCGTCAGGTCCCGCAGCGCCGGTACCTCGGGCGCCAGCGCCGAGAGGAGGAGTGTCTTGACGATCCGGTCGTCGCCGCGGAAGAGCCGCGCCTTCGGGTGGTCCCACGCCAGCGCCTCGGCCTCCTCCGGGGTGAGGCCGTGCTCCCTCGCCACGGCGGGAAGCAGCCGCTGCCGGTAGAGCCGCACCGCCTCGTCGAAGTGGGCCTTCATGTCGGCCGAGAACGGCTCGGCCCCGGCGGCCAGGACGTCGAACAGCTCCCCCACCGCCACCACCTGCCCCAGCTCCAGCGTCCCGCGGCGGTTCACCAGGAGCTGCAGGAGGAGCTTCAGCGCCGTCCGCTCGCGCTGGAGCATCCCCGACACGGCCACGAGCGTGTCCACGAGGGCCGGCGAGAAGGGATAGACCTGCCGGAAACGGTCCCGGTCGCCCGTGCTGCCGAGGAGGGCGCCCCTCACGTCGTCCCGCAGCCGGTCGGTCTCGCGGAACGCGTCGTCGATCCTCACGCGCGAGGCCTCGTCCCTCGGGCCCAGGAGCCGCTTCTGGACGATGGCCGGGAGGTTCCGGTCCTCCAGCTTCACCAGCCCGAAGCGGTCGTTGATGTGCCGCAGGGCGTCGGCGAAGCTGAGCCGCTCGGCCCCGGGGACGTGCGCGCCGACGAGGTCCTTCAGGTCGCGCTGCCGCGCCACGAACGAGACGATCGGGACCGGCCGCTCGTACGGGCCCGCCTCCACCAGCTTCAGCAGCTTCACCCCTTCGGTCTCGGCGAAGCGCAGGTCGCCGATGTGGCTCGCGAGCCACAGGATCAGCTCGTCGAGGAAGAGGACGACGCCGTCGTACCCGAGCGCGGCGGCGTGCTTGGAGACGAGCGACAGCCCGAGGTCCAGGTCCACGAACCCCTCGCCCGTGGCGGCCGCGGCGCCCGGGATCGCGGTCAGGGCAGTCGACACCAGGTCGCCGACCAGCCGCGCCCGCTCGTCCGAGTCGGGCGGGGCCGTCGCGGCCGCCTCGAAGCTCGCCGCGTCCCACCCGGCGGCCAGCTCGCCCCAGTCGGAGTCGGCCGAAGCCCCCGCGTTCAGCAGGCCGAAGAAGGCCGCGTCTCCCATCGAGCCCCGCAGCCGGCGGGCGTTCTCGACCAGCCCCTCGGAGAGGTAGACGCCCGGAGCCGGCGCCCCGGGGTGCGCCTGCAGGACCTGCCGCGAGTACTCGCCCAGGATCCGCGACTCCAGGCTCTTCGCCCCGATCATGTGGTACGGGACGAGGAGGAACCGCTTCCCCGAGAGCCACGCGTCGTGCTTCGCCACGACGCCGGCCAGCTCCGGGATCGACCGGGCGTCAGGGTCTCCCTGCAGCAGCAGGTGCAGGACGGCCATGAAGTGGCTCTTGCCGCTCCCGAAGCTGCCGTGGAGGAGGGCCGCCTTGCTCGACCGCTCGCGCACCGCCGCGCCGACGAGCCCGACGGCCGACTCGAACGCCCCCACCAGCTCGGGCGTCACCACGTACGTCCGGAGCGTCTCCTTCGCCCGCGAGAGCCCCTCGGCCAGCCGCAGGACGAAGTCCCCCTGGTGGACCTCCTCCGGGATCTCGATCAGCTCCCTCAGAAGCGTCACTCGCGTCCCTCCTCGATCGCGGCCCGCGGCGGCTGTCGGAATCCGCCACGTCGTAGCGTCATCTTGCCCACCTGTCTTGACGGATCCTGACAGGCCTGCTCGTGGACAGGCTCGAACCGGCTCACCGCGCCTCCCCCGCCGCCGGGTGCGGCGTCCCCTTCGCGGCCTCGGGGGCGAAGGCGATCAGGTCTCCAAGCGGGAGGGCGGCGACGCCCCGGCCGAGCGGGAACGCCGAGGCGATCGGGGCGACGACGAAGGCCTGCCGGATCCCGAGGTCCGAGAGCGCCTCCCGGAAGCCGCGCGTCACCGCCGGGGCCGAGGAGGCCTTGCACTCCACGGCGATCCGCTTTCGCCCCTTCTCCAGGACGAGGTCCAGCTCCGCCCCCGCCGCGGTCCGGAAGAAGGAGGGCCGCCAGCCGGGGAACGCGGTGACCGCGTGCTCCAGGACGAGCCCTTCCCAGGAGGCGCCACGCCCCGGGTGTCCCAGCAGGTCGTCCGGCGTACCGACGCCGAGGAGGGCGTGCAGGATGCCGGTGTCCCTCAGGTAGAGCCTCGGCGACTTCACCAGCCGCTTGCCGAGGTTCGCCTCGAACGGCGGGAGGAGCCGGACCATGAACGTCGACTCCAGCAGCTCCAGGTACGCCCGGATCGTGTGCGAGCTGACGCCCAGCGCCGCGCCCAGCCGCGCGCCGTTCAGCGTCTGGCCGTGCTCGTGGGCGCACATCCGCCAGAAGCTCGCGACGCGCGGCACCGCCACCCGCGGCCGCAGCTGCGGGACGTCGCGCTCCAGGAACGTCCGGACGAAGTCGTCGCGCCACGAGAGGCTCTCCTCGTCCGTGGCGGCCAGCGTGCTCCTCGGGAACCCTCCGCGCAGCCAGAGCCGCCCGAGCGCGTCGTCCACGCCTCCCGAGAACAGCTCCGTCAGGTGGAACGGCGTCAGCTCCAGGAACGAGATCCGCCCCGCGAGCGTCTCGGACGACTGCCGGAGGAGGTCCGGCGAGGCCGACCCGAGGACGAGGACCTGCCCGTTCCGCCTCCGCTCGTCCACGACCGAGCGGAGGACCGGGAAGAGCCCCGGAATCCGCTGCACTTCGTCGAGGCAGACGGTCTCGTCGGCGTGGAGCCGGAAGAACGCCTCCGGGTCCGAGAGACGCGCCGCGTCGGACGGACGCTCCAGGTCGACGTAGAGTCCGCCGGGGACCCGCTCCAGCACCCGGCGCGCCAGCGTCGTCTTGCCGCACTGGCGCGGCCCGACGATCGCGACGACGGGGTTCCTCCGGAGCTTCCCGAGGACCTCCTGTTCGGCCTGCCGCGCGAGGTAACCCTGCATATCTGAAGTCTACATTCCGAAATGCAAGCATTCAATCCGGCAGCTCACCGCTTCCTCCGACCGATGAGCCTTCTTCACGCCTCCTCCTGCCCCGTCGCCCGCTCCAGGCTCCGGGCGACCTTCGGGAAGGCCGCCAGCACGCGCCGGTCGGCGGTCACGAGCGGGACGTCCAGCTGCCGGGCCAGCGCCACGAACTCGCAGTCGTAGGCCGAGCATCCGGACGAGAAGGCGAGCTCGAGGACGGGCTCGGTCCCGACGATCTCCTCCCGTCCCGCCATCTGCTCCTCGGCGTCGGCGGCGATCGCGCGGGCCTCCGCCGCCGGGAGCCAGCCCGCCCGGACGTACGTCGCCAGCACGCTCCGGAACTCGGACCGCCAGAGGAGAGGGGCCCACCACTCCGGGTCCGCCCTCAGGAGCGCCTTCGCGCTCCCGGTCCTCTCGCCCTTCACCCAGAGGTAGGCCAGGACGTTCGTGTCGACGACGATCACGGGCGCCCCGACTCGATCGCGGCCTCCAGCTCCTCGTCGGTGAGGTGGACGCCCCTCATCCGGCGGTGGTGCCTCGCCGCCCGGGCGAGGATCTCGTCCACCCGCGGACGACGCTCCTTCACGAGCGAGAGGCGGAGCCGCTGGATGATCTCGCGGTTCAGGCTGCGGCCGTGGGCCGCGGCCTCGGCCTTGAGCGCGGCGTGGACGTCGTCCGGAACGTCCTTCAGCGTGATGCTCGGCATGGGGGCCTCCCGCAACCATTATGGCACCACTTTGACAGTCGCCGGGGACGCGTGCTTCGCCGCCGTCCTTGGCCGCGTCCGCCGCTGCCGGTCGAGGACGCGGGCCAGCTCGTCGGACCCTTCCCAGCTCCCGGCAACGCTGGCGAGGCCCTTCTCGGGGCCGGCCCCACGGAGCCTCTCCAGGAGGGCGACGTCCTCCTTCCGAGTCACGCCTCTCTCTCGTCGCGCCGGTCGTCGAGATCCCCGAAGACTTCGAACGGGTCGATCTCCTTCTGCAGGCCGAGGGCCTTCTGCGCCGCGACGTAGGCTGCGCGCAGGCTCTCTGCCTTCGTGTCCTCCAGCGTCATGAAGTGCTCCTTCAGGGCCATCCGTATCCAGGAACGCCGGTCCATCTCCTTCCGGAGCTCCTCCCGGAAGCCGCCCTCCTTCTTCCCCAGCCGGCTCGACCCGAACTCGAGGACGAACTCCGCCCGACCATGCTTGGCCAGGTACCGGACGAGAAGCGCCAGCGCGTGGTACAGGATCCGGGCCGGCGCGGGCGCCTTCCGCGAGTCTTCCCGCGCGAGCGGCAGGTCCTTCTTGAGGACGACGCCGAGCATGTCGTGGACGTTCTGAAGAAACGTCAGGAAGACGATCGACCGGAGGTTCCCCTCGGCGAAGACCTTCTCGTAGATCCGGTCCTGCTCGAAGATCAGGTTCGGGTGGTGGGCCCACTCCAGCCCGGCCTCCCCCATGGCCGCGGCGAGCGATCGCGCGAGGTCGACGATCCGGATCGGGAGGTTGTTCGTGTTCTCGTAGTCCTCGTCCAGCGATTCCGGAGCGGTGTCGAAGACGTGCGCCATCGCCCCTTCCTGCCGTTCGTAGAAGAGCCTCGCCGACCGGAACCGCTCCTGGAGCGTCAGCTGGGTCCTGTCGTTGGCGCGCAGGGCCGCCGGGCTCATCGCGTTCTGACGGTTGGTGTTGATGGTGATCGCGTGGACGAGTTCCTCGTCCCGGGTCGTGGCCACCCGCAGCGGGACGGTCAGGCGCTCCCACAGGGACCGGTCGATCCTCGGTCGCAGCTTCGAGTCGTTCAGGAAGAGGTAAGCGGACTTGATCGTCTGGCAGCCGTTCAGGACGAAGGGCTGCTGGACCTCGATGCCGGTCTCCGAGAGCCTCACGCCGCGTGCGAAGACGGTCACGCCGTTGTGGAACAGGGCGAAGATCTCCGGCGAGAGCGTCTTCTTCACGCAGATGGCGGTGAGCGTCTCGCGGATCTTGGCCGCGGGCCCGCGTTCGGTGTTCGAGGCCTTCTTGATGAAGTAGCGGACGTTCTTCGCGAAGAGCTCGTCGCGCCGGTTCACGTACATCTCGACCAGCTCCGAAAGCCTGCCGATCCCGTGGCGGAGCCGCACGGCCCCCGATTCGTGCGGGATCTCGAGGTCTGCGCCGGCGAGCGTCAGGGGCGTCCAGGCCGAGGGAACCCGCACCACCCCCGCGTCAGCCCCCCTATCGAAGTCGAGCCGGGTGGGTCCCACCTGGGCCACGACGAAGACGCGGTCCTCCATGTGCCGCTCGATCTCCTCGCCGAGCCTCTCCTGCACCGATTTCGTCGCAGCGCTCACCACCTCCGGGTCGTCCTGGCAGAGGTGGAGGACGAGGAACTCCAGGACCAGCCCCTTTCTCTCCTCGTCCGTCAGCTGGTTCAGCGCCCGCCGGAGGTTCACCAGCACCTTGTTCTCGCGGTTCGCGTCGGCGTCCAGCCCGGAGAGCATCCGGTGGAGCGTCTCCGGCGCCTTCTCGAGGTCGCGGAAGCCCTTCTTCACGGCCGCGAGGTCCGTCGAGTACTTTGCCTGCAGCACGACGAGCCGGGGACGCGAGTCCGAGCGGTCGACGTGGAAGGCGTCCACCCCGAAGTCGTACCCCTTCTCCGCCCCGGAGACGGCAGGGTCCGACGACTGCGCCATCGCCTCCGAGGGTGAAAGATGGTGCCGCCGGTGGAGGTACCACGCCGGGAAGCAGTCCTCGGGCCCCTGCTCGTACCCGCCATCCACCCGGAATGCCTTGACCTGCTCGCGAATCCTGTCGACGTCCATGATGTCCTCTCGCGTTACTTCGGGGTTGAGGGGCAGCTTGCGGTGGGTCACCGCGCTCGTCGTCTGCGGGTCGCCCCCGCGGCCGGCCGCCAGGCGGGGAGGTCTTCGGGGAGGAGGCCGAGGGCGCGGGATTCCTCCTCGACGTACTGGCGGAACCAGGTGCCCATGCCGAGGCCGTAGTCGGGGTCGACCTCGTCGTGCCACTGGAGGAGCCAGGGGACGAGTTCCTTCAGGCCCGCGAGCAGCGGGACGAGGCGCTCCTTCGGCCAGGCCTCGCCGGCCTTCACCTTCTCGTAGTAGGCCGCCAGCGCCCGGGCGCGCTGGAGGGGGTCCCAGCCGGCCCAGCCGAGGACGGGGGCCGGGTCGACGGCGCGCTCGGCCTCTGGGTAGTGGACGAAGCGCTCCTTCGGGACGTCGAGCTTGCCGCGGAGGGACCAGTACGAGCCCTTCCGGAAGTCCTCGCGGGCGTACTTCGGCGGGACAGGGATCTCGCCGACCTCCTCGCCCCGGTCCTCGGCGCGCTGGAGGTCCCACGTCCTCTCCCAGAGGAGGCGCTTCCTCAGGCCGTCGTCGGTGTACCGGAAGGCGGCGAGGTACGGGACGGCCTCCTCCAGCGCGAGGTCGGCGACGAGGCGCTCCAGGTCGACGTCGGGCCGGCCGGCGTACAGCTCGGCCACGCGGCGCAACCCCTCGTCGTGCCGGACCCGGTCGCAGAGCTGCGTGGCGGACTGGAGCGACGGGGCGCCCGAGGCGTCGGCGGGCCAGCAGCGCGGCTCCTCCAGCCGGTCGAGGAGCCAGGAGCGGAGGGCGCGCTCGATGAGCATCTGGTCCGAGAGGTTTCGGTCGTCGTACGCCCCCGCTGAGCGGAACCACCGCCGCTTGTACTCGGGCCGTTCGATCAATCCGATCTGGTGATCTGCCTGCAAGACCGACCACCGAAGTCGGTCGATCGCGGCCCAGCTCTCGTCGGCCTCCATGCCCCTCCGTCGATACGGTCTGGCGTCGGCGGCCAGAGGTGGCATCGACTCGATCGGATGCGTCCAGGCCAGACTCCCCGCCGGGTCCCCGCGATCGAGAAGGCCGTACAGTTCGTAGCAGAGCCAGTCCAGCTCCTCTTGTAGCCGGACCATCCTCGACCGGATGGCGTCGCGTCTGGCAACGACAGCGTCCAGCTCGTCCTTGAGCGGCTTGGAAGCGTTGAGTGATCGCTCGACAGCCTCGGCCACCCAAGGGCCGCCAAGCGCATCACCGCACGCCTGTAGCTCCATGGCAAGCGTCGTCACACACCCGCGCTGCCGCTCAGTGAGAACGGTGAGCGGGAACTGAGAGAGCTTCGTACCGTCGAACTCGAATCTGAACTTCTCCGGATCCGCTTGGAGAATGCCGGTGTCGCTGGTCGCCCCCTTGTTGTGGCACACCTGCTTCATCCAGAAGCACGCGGTGGAGCTGTTCAGGAGGCCGAGGAGCCCGAGGTGGTCGTCCTCGGTCGCGGTCGGCGGCAGCTTGATGACGGGCGCCGACTGCTTGAAGACCTTCCCGCCGCGATCGAGGACGAAGTGGTTGTGCGTGGCGACGAAGGCGAAGGCGATGGAGAGCGGGGTGCGGAGCTTGTCCTTGTAGTGCTCGAGGTGCTCCCACCAAGGCCGCCCTTGAACTGCCAGGCTCTTCCCGAAGACGGTGCGCCCTGCGAGCAGCGTGCGGAAGCACCAGAGGTGCCGCAGGAGTGCACCTTGCAGTGACTCGACCGGCGGACCGCCGAGCGACACGTACGGGTAGATGACCTGCGGCGCGTCCTCGATTCGCCAATCACGAACTGAATCGCCAATGACGAGGGGCCGGGCAAGCGTGGGCTCGGCGATACGGTCGAGATCGCGCCGACTCATGATCCAGACGTCGTCCTCGCCCACGACCGTCGTGCGCCCGATGTCCGCGCATAGCGCACCGAGCGACCCGGCGGACCGCGAGTCGATGAGCGACTTCAGCTCCGCCGCCCCTCCCCCGCCCAGGCTCCACGGGTGCTTCGCGAACCGCTCGCGTTCCACGTCGCTCACGCTCACGAACGCGCCCCGCTCCCCGGGCCGGTCGACGAGGCCGACGATCTCCGTCCAGACGAGTCCCTTCGCCGGGTCGTCGGGAGGCGTCGGCTCGCCGCGGATCCCCATCACCGCCCGGACGGTCCCGCCGACCGGCGGCCGGCCGCGCATCAGGAGGATCACCGTCGGCGTCCCGTGCCCCGGGATGTAGGCGCCGGAGGTGTCGAGGACGTGCGTCAGGTCGTGGCGCGGGAGGAAGTCCTCGACGAGCTTCGACCCGAACTCGCGCTTCATGAACGCGTTCGAGACGATCGCCCCGAGCCACCCCGCCGTCCCGCGCCCTCCCGCGCCCGGCCTCTCGCAGAGATCGACGAGGCGCTCCAGGAACGGGCAGACGAGCGAGTACTGCCGATGGCACGTCCCGAACCGCTCCCGGTAGAGGCCATTCAGCCCGGCGTCCTTGACGGTGATGTACGGCGGGTTGGCGACGACGACGGAGTACCGCCGGAAGAGGATGCGGCGCAGCTCCTCGGCGTCCTCGGTCTCGTAGAGGTGGGCGAAGCGGTCCTCGCCGACGAGGGCGAGCTGGCGGTCCTCGGTCGCCCTCCCCTCGCTCGTCACGCCGGGCCTCGGGCCGTGGAGGAGGCTGTCCCCGACCGCCACGTTCACCGTGAGGTCGGGCGCGTCGGCGAGGCGCTTCACCCCCGCGACGCCGAGCGCCGCGACGAGGAGGCGGAAGCGGGCGATGGCCGCCGCGAACGGGTTCAGGTCGACGCCGTGGACCGCCGCGAGCGCCTTCTGCGCGACGGCCGGCCCCGGGAGGCCGGGCTGGTTCCGCTGCCAGAGGCTCGCGAGGCGCTCGAATGCCCCGAGCAGGAAGTGCCCGCTGCCGCAGGCCGGGTCGATCAGCGAGACCTCCTCGTACCCCAGCTCCTCGATCGCGGGCGTCAGCGTCCGGTCGAGGAGGAACTCCTCCACGAACCCGGGCGTCTGGAGGAGGGCGTACTTCGACCGCGCCTCCTCGGAGAGGTCCTGGTAGAGGTCGCCGAGAAATCGGGTGCCCGCCGAGGGGTCCTCGAAGTCGTGGACGGTCGCGTCGCTTCCCGGCGCAAGCTCCTTCCAGAACTTCAGCAGGCCCGCCGCCCCGTCGGCCGTCGGCGAGAGGGTGAGGGCCGGGTTGTGCCTCCGGTCGAAGAGGTGCCGCGCCCCCGGCAGCCGGCCGACCTCCTCGAAGACCGAGAGGAGGTACTCGCGCTCGGCGTGGGCAGGGTTCCTCCGCAGGTGCTCCTCGTAGTGCCCCTGCGCCAGCGCCCGGAGCGACGGCGTCGTCCCCCAGAGGTACCGGTGCGGGACGCCCCCCCTCGCGTCGAGGAAGCCGTTGTCCTCCAGGAACCGGACGAAGACCGTCGAGAGCACCCACGCCACCGCCGCCTGCGTGAGCGGGTCCTCCCGCCAGGCCTCGTAAGCCATCCCCGTCCGCCCCGCGGCCCGGGCCCGCGCGTACTCCTCGCGAAGGTGCCTCTCCGTCGCGGCGTCGGCGTCCGCCCGAGCCCGGAAGTCCGCCACCAGCCGCCCCGTGAGCCGCTGGAGGTCGGCGAGAAGGCGCTTGGGGTCGATCAACGCTTCCTCACGGCGGGACGGGCACGGCCGGTTCGACGGGGGCCAGCCTGCCGGGCGGCCTCCTCCGCATGGTGGGAGAGGATCGTCTCGTTCATCTGCTCGACGCTCACCGCGCGTTGCCCGGGGCGACGCAGCACCCCGACGACATCCTCGAGGCACCCGCTCGGCCGCCGCCGGAGGGTGATGGAGCCGTCCCCTCGGAACCGGAGCTCCAGGCGATCCCCCGGCAGGATCCCGAGGCGCTCCCGGACCTCCCTCGGGATCGTGATCCGCCCGCCCGACGCCACCTGGACGCTCGTCTCCGCTTCGCTCCCCCCGATCCCGGGCCTCCGCCTGTTCCGGACCGCACGCTCGACGCCCCGAAGCGTCTCAGGCGAGAGCGGGTTCGCGCGGACCGCGGCCAGCAGGTCGCGCGCGGTCGATCGTGGGCGGGACGGAACCCGGCGGGACGGCATCGCCTCAATCCCCGCCGGCCGGCTTCGTTGCGGCTTCGGGCGCGGGCAACGGCGGCGTCGCTGGCTTTCCGCCGCACTCGATCGCGGCCTTCAGGACGTTCTTCGGGACGCGGGCGGAGAGGTCGGCGAGCGTGGCCGCGTCCAGGTCGAACGAGATGCAGCTGCGGCGAATCATGGCCTCGACCAGGTCGGGGTCGACCTTCGCCTCGATGAGGCGTTCCATGTCGGCCCGGGAGAGGGGCTTGGCAGGAGGCGTGGCGCTCCCGGCGGCGGGCGGGGCCGCGGCGGTACGGGCCTTCTCGGCCTCGATCTCGGCGAGCTTCTTCCGCGCGGCCTCCTGGAAGGCGGTGATGTTCCTGGCCACGTCCTGCGAGGCCCACGCCCCGGGGTACGAGAACCGGAACTGCACGAGGCTGTCCCGCGTCACCCACCCGAGGAGGCTCTTGTCGAGCCGCTCGGGCGCGAGCCAGAGGCGGATCATCAGGTTCTCCTCCTCGAAGTCCGAGGGGTCGCAGGCCGCGTTCCGGCGCGAGTTGGGGTTGGAGTCGATCCTGAGGGAGCTGCCCAGGCTCATCGAGTAGCCCCCGTCCGGGAGCGCCTGGACCCAGCCCGCCGGGCGGCGGGGGAACGGCTTGTCGCCGCTCGGCTTGGCGTAGACGGGCACGTCGGGCGGGATCAGGAAGCCCACGCACGACCCGACCGCCAGGGCCGGCCTGGCCAGGAGGGGTGTCACGAGAAGGGCGGCAAGGGCGATCCCGGCGACGGAGCGGCGGGCGGAGCGGTTCGTCACGAGACCTCCTCGTGGCGCGTGCCGGCCGTCGCCTGCGCCTCGATCCAGGCGAGGGGGACGCGGGCCCACTGGTTGGGGGTGAGGACGGGGATGGCGACGCCGTCGAGGACGGGGCGGTCGGTCTGCTCGTCGGCCGGGACGAGGACCCAGGCGGCGCCCTTGCCCCCGGGGCTGGTGACGCGGTCGCGGAGGCGGTCGAGGACGTCGAGCCGGCGGTACCGGACGAGGAGGCCCGGCTCGGTCAGGAGCAAGCGGTCTCCCGAGGCCGCGAGCGCCTCCTCCAGGCGCGGGAGGGCGTTGCCGACGAGCGTCCGGAGCTTCGTCCCCTCGGGGCCGTCGGCGGGGGCCGCGTCGGCCCTCAGGACGGCGTCCCACTTCACCTTCTTCGATTCGGCCGTGGCCTTGAGCGCGTCGAGGAAGAGCCGGTCGAGGGAGCGGATCTCGATCCCGGCGCGGGCGGCGATCGCCTCGCGGGCACGGGTCAGCTCGCGCTCGGGAGCGAGGAGGACGAGGTACCCGCCCTCGCGGGCCGCCTGCGCGAGGCGCCGGTCGAACTCGGCGGCCGGATCGTCGCGGGTGGGGACGTGCACGGGCACGGTCGTGGGCGCGGTCTTCGGGAGGGAGGTAAGGCCGTACGTCGGCTCCGGCGCCTCGTAGGCCCCGCCTCCGGCCGGGTCGGCCTTCCAGCGGAGGTCGAGCTTCGCCTCCTCGATCAGGGCGTCGAGGGCGGGGCGGTCGGGCAGGGGCTGCGACTCCGGGTACCGGGAGAGGACGCGCGCGCGGAGGTCCTCGACCGGGATCCGCTTGGCGCCGACGACGGCCCCGGCGGCGAGCCTGAGCGCCCGGCCCGCCGCGAGGCCGCGGGGGTAGACCTCCAGCCGGCTGGACGAGGCGGCGTTCCTCGACACGGCCGCCGCGAGCCGGACGAGGCGGACCGGGGGCGGCAGGAGGAGGTCCTTCGGGAAGGGGACGGCCTGGAGCGCCTCCTGCGCCCGGACGGGAGAGGCGAGGGGGTCGAGGGCCGCGAGCGCGTCGGCCTCCTTCCCCAGCCGCGCGGCCCAGTCGGCGAGGCGCTCGTCCCGGACGAGGAGGAGCGCCCCGCCCACGCGGTGCTGCGTCCAGGCAGGGACCTTCAGCCCCCTCTCGGTCTCGAGGGCCGCGCGGACGACCGCCCGCACCCGGACCGACCGCTCGGGCTCCAGCGCGGAGGAGCCGCGGGAGGCGAGGACCGCCGCCTCCACCTCGGCCACCGTGGCCGCGCCGGAGTGGGCGTCGAGGACCTCGGCCACTTCGCGGCGCAGGCGCGTGACGTTCCTGTTCTTCGCCCAGACCTCGCGGAACTTCCCCGCCGTGACCGAGACCTGCGGCTGGGTGACGCGGAGGTGGCGAGCGATCTCCTTCTGCGTGGGGAGGAGGCCGGGAGGGACGCCGGGGACCGGCTCCAGGCCGAGGTAGAAGGCGAAGACCTTCGGCTCGGTCGTGGCCCCCTTGCCGAACCGGCGGTGGGCCACCTGCTCGAACAGCTCGTCGACCGACTCGGCGAGCGGCACCTCGGGCTCCGTCTCGGTCCCGGTCGGTGGGGGCTTCTTCTCCCCCCCGCGTGAGAGCTCCGGGAGGAGGGCGACGAGCCTCTCGCGGGCCTCCAGCAGCTCGACCCGGCTCGTCCGGCCGGCGCCGCGGACGCGCCTCAGCCACCACTCGGACGTGCCGAGGAGGTCGCGGACGGTGAGGATCCGCGCGCGCTCCAGGAGCCCCACCGACCGTGCCGACAGGGGCAGCTCGGAGAGCGGCGTCTCGGCCCGCGCCGCAGCCCAGGCCGCCTCGGCGTCGACGGGGTGCGTGACGGCGGTGGTGGGCCGCTCGGCCGCCGCGAAGGCCGCCCGCCAGGCGGCCAGCATCTCGCTGGCGTTGTCGAACCGCTTCTTCGGGTCGCGCCGGAAGGCACGGGTGAAGAAGGCCGCGAGCGGCTCGCGGACGGCCGGGTCGAACGCCTCGACGTCGATCGTCGCCTCCACCTTCAGGCTGGCGGGGTCGCTCCGGCCGTCGCCCCAGCGCGGGTGGCCGCCAGTGGCCATCTCGTGGAGCGTCGTCGCCACGGCCCACCGCTCGGCCGCGAGGTCCCACCGCTGGGGCTTCCTCAGCGGCAGGAAAGGGTCGAGGTACGGCCGAGTCCCGGCCCGGATCGACTCCAGCGGGGCGCGGGAGAGCGAGAAGTCGAAGAGGACGAGGTGGAGCGCCTCGTCGCTGCCGCCGATCGTGATGCCGAGGTTCTCGGGCTTCACGTCGCGGTGCGGGATGCCGGTCTCCTCCAGGTAGACGAGGGCGCGGAGCAGGTCCTCGCCCCACCGCGGCAGCTGGTCGAGGAGGAGCGCGCCGTCGCGCCGGAGGCGGTCGCGCAGCGTCTCGTCCCCCGCGAAGCCGAGGAGTATCCCCGTCCTGCCGAACAGCTCGGCCTTGCCGCGGTACGGGACGATGCCGGGGTGGCGGAGCTTGTCGAGGACCTCGGCCTCCTCGTCCAGCCGGCGGCTCAGGTCGGGCGAGAGAGCGAGCTTGAGAACCATCTCCCGTCCGTCCCGCTCGACGAGGAAGGCCATCGCCGTCGAGCCGGTGCCGAGCCGGCGCTTCACGGTGAAGCCGCCGGGGAGGAGGCTTCCCGGGACGGCGGCCTCGGGGTCGCTCACGGCCCCGTCCGAGGGGCGCGTCAGCTCGTCCTCTACCGCGTCGAGCCCCGAGAGGAACTCGGCCGCGCTGGCGAGCCTTCGCGTCGTGTCGGGGTCGGTCGCCTCGCGGACCAGCTTCTGGAGCGACAGCGGGACGCCGTCCGTCCCGGCGGAGAGGACCAGCCCCTGGCCGGGCCGCAGGACCTCGGACATCTGCAGAGGGCTCTCGGCGGGGGGCTTGCCGGAGAAGAGCCGGAAGGCCAGCGCCCCGAGCGAGAAGACGTCCAGGTCGACGCCGTCGGCGTCGCGGGCCGAGAGGGCCTCGGGCGCCATGTAGACCGCGGCGGCGTCCTCGACGAGCTGGTCGAGGTGCTCGGTGCCGGTGACGCCGCGCGACGTGGACGAGGCCGCCTCGCGGACGCCCGTCTGCCAGTTGAAGACCTTCACCCTCGGCGCCTCGGCGGCCGGGTCGAGGACGAGGAGGCTCCAGGGCGAGAGCGCGCGGTGCAGGATCCCCTTTCCGTGGGCGTACCGCAGCGTCTCGCCCACCGTCCTGAGGACGTGGAGCCGCTGGTCGACGGTGAGGGCGTCGCCTCGCTCGCGGAGGTACCGGTCGAAGCGGAGCGAGCCCTCGGCCGGCTCGAAGAGGAGCGCGGGGCCGAGGTCGGACTCGACGTACTCGTGGACGCGCAGGACGCCGGGGTGGTCGGCCGACTGCAGCAGCTCGAACTCGCGCCGGGCGGCCTTGAGGACCGTCTCCCGCGCGACGGCGCTCCCCGCGGGCGCGGCGTAGATCCTGACGCGGCGCCGGACGCCCGGAAGGCTCCGGTGCCGGGCCGAGAAGTCCTGGAAGAGGGCGCCCTCGAGGACGAGCTCCTCCAGCTCGTAGTCCCCCACCCGGCGCGTGCTCGGCCGCTCGCGGATCCCGGCGTTCTCGACGGCGCGCGTCAGCGCCCGCGCCAGCGCCGTGTCGACCGCGCGGCGGCGCGGGGCGCCGGAAAGGCCGGACGGGACGCGGGTCAGCTCGGCGACGACGCCCGGCAGCCCCGAGCCCGGCCTCCCTTCTTCCGGCTCGCGGCCGAAGACGCGGGCGCGCGCCTCGGGCGGGAGCTTCACGTCGAGCGAGGGGGCCGAGCAGAAGACGACCGGCTCCACCCACGGCACGTCGCGGGGGTCGACGTCCTTGCCGTTCTGGAGGAGCGTCTTCAGCCGCTTGGCCTTGAGGTTCGTCAGGAAGACGGGGTTGTCGACGTGGTGGACCTTCTTCTCGAATCGCCAGACCCAGCCCCCCGCGTCCCCCGAGATCGACCCCGGGCGGCTCTTGACCTCGACCACGAAGAAGCCCGACGGCCCGAGGACGAGGAGGTCCACCTCGTTCAGCGACCCGTCGAGGCCGACGAACTCGACGTTCGTCCACGCCCGGTAAGGCTCGAAGTCCGGCAGCCGTTCCCGGACGTACTCCAGCGCCTCCTGCTCCCACGGGAACCGGGACGGCTGAACCTGCTTCCAGCGCTGCGACGTGGGCTTCAGGGCCGTTGCCTCCTCCGCGCGTCGTTGGGACTCTCCGGGCCGTCAGGGACCAAACGAGAGAGTAGGACGAATCGACGGTCCGAACCAGAGGCTGGCGCCGGAATCAGGAGGTCGACACGGGCATGAGATCCGCTTGGACGCGAAAGCATCCCCCGAACGGGTGATGTCTGCGACGTGCGCACGGACAGATGGTGTCCATGTGCGCCTTCTCGTGATCCAACGGATCCCGTTGGGACCCGTCCGGCTGGTTCATCCGGCTCATCGGCGGCTGCCTGTGCCAGGCATACATTGGGTTGACCGGCCCTCGGGGATTGTGATCGCCACGTACAACCCCGTCAGGACATCACGATCGAGATCGGGTCCGCGCGAACCCGGAGAACGGAGGAGATCAGATGAGACAGGCCGTGAAAGCCGCCGGGTTGGGGGTCCTCGCTACGGCCCTGGCAACACCCCTCCTCGGAATGGCGGGCGGTGACCCTGTGGTCGCCGACCCGCTCAGCTGCGAGCCGGCGCTCCTCGTAAACCCGACGAGACGCGAGCCGGTGCCGCCGGCGGTCCTCGAAGCGAGCCGGGCCTTTGCGGCCTCCTCAGTGCCAGACCTCGTTCCCCTGGCAGACGACGTCGAAGCCTCCCGTGAGGTGGAGCGCCTCCGGGCGTGGAACGACTCCGGCCAGCAGCCCACGCGGATCGGCGTCCTGCGGCGTCTCGGAACCCCGATCGAGGCGCGCGAGCGGGCCGCGCAGTCACCCCGCCGAATGACCGCGTCCGATCCAAGGGTCGCAAGCCTGCCCCTGGAGTCCGGAGGCCGGCTCGTCGCCGCGCGGGTACGGGTCCCGGCTGCGTTCGGGGTCCGGCTGCGGCTTGCCGAGGTACGAGTGCCGATCGGGACCCGGTTCTGGGTCTTCGGGAGCGACCCCGCGAAAGCTATCGGCTTCGGCATCGAGCTGATCGGCCCCGACGAGTCGATCTGGACGCCGAGCGTCCACAGAACGGACTCGGTCACCGTGGTCGCGATGCTACCGGCCGAGGTGGATCGTCCGGGGACAGCCGGGGACAGGGGCTGGGGGTTCTCGATCCGGGAGCTGCTTCAGACGTTGCATCCGACGGCACGGTCATCACACGAGACGCTGCAACAGCAGCCGCTTGCAGGGTGCGAGCGCGGATCGATGTGCTTCACGGACGCGACCTTCCCGAGTATCGAGTCCGCGGAGAAGGCCACGGCTCTTCTGACGTTCTTCCTGGAAGGGGTTGGCGAGGCGCAGTGCAGTGGAATCCTGCTCAACGACACCCCGGAAGGAGTCAAGCCCTACCTTCTCACGTCGCGGCAGTGCATCCCCAACCAGTACTCGGCCTCCTCCCTCGAGGCCTACTTCGACATGGTCGAGGACAAGTGCAACGGGTTGCCGCCCTTCCTCGACGAGGTTCCCCGTGTCAATGGCTCCTCGCTCCTCGCCTCGGGAGCCGCCAGCGACTACAGCTTCCTGCTCCTCTCCGGCCATCCCTCTGGATCCCACGTCTACAAGGGCTGGAGCGCCTCCATCAGCAGCACGGTAGCGGGAACGGCGCTCCATACGCTTTCGAACCCCGAGCCGCAGTGGTCGTTCCTGTACTCCCAGGCCACGGTGGTTTCGTCGATCCCTACGTGCACGGGTTACCCCCTGCCCGCCTACCCGTCTCCCGGGTTCGTCTGGAGCCGAGGCACCATCGGAGTACCGGCTGCCGGTGGAGCGCCCGCAATGAACTCCGCCGGGGCCGTAGTCGGACACTTCTCGGGGTATTGCAGCACGGGATCCAGCGACCCCTGCAACTACTCCAGCGTCTACCAGATGAACGGCGCGTTCGCGACGACGTACCAGGGGATCAAGCAGTGGCTGAGTCCCACGGTCACGTCGCCCCCCGTCGCGGACTTCTCGTTCAGCCCGTCGTCGCCGAAGGCCGGCCAGAGCCTTGCCTTCACTGACCTCTCCACCGGGTCGCCGACGTCGTGGGGCTGGAACTTCGGGGACTCCACGGCTTCCGGCCTCCAGAACCCTACCCACACCTACAGCTCTCCCGGCACCTACCCCGTCACCCTCGTCGCATACAACAGCGCGGGCTCCAACAGCATCACCAAGCAGGTCGTGGTCCAGGCGGCCACCGCCCCTCCCACTATCCAGAGCTTCACGGCCAATCCCACTGCCGTGGCTCCTGGCGGCACGACGACGCTCTCCTGGACGAGCACCGGCGGGACGTCGGCGTCGATCGACCAGGGCGTGGGTAGCGTCCCGACGAGCGGGAGCAAGCTCATCACGCCCGTGATCGGCGCCACCTACACGCTCACGGTGACCGGGCCCGGCGGCTCCGCGACTGCGAGCGTCACGATCCAGGCCGCCTCGGGCGGCACGTGCTCCCCGGACGCCACCACCCTCTGCCTCGGGCCGAGCGGCCGGTTCAAGGTCCAGGCGACGTACAAGGACTACAACGGGAATACCGGTTCGGGGAAGGCGCAGAAGCTCACCGACGATTCGGGGTACTTCTACTTCTTCACCTCGACGAACGTCGAGCTGGTCGCGAAGTTCGTCAGCTTCTGCAACGGCAGCTCCGGGAACTGGGCGATCTACGCTTCCGGACTGACCGACGTCGAGGTCACGTTCAAGGTGACCGACACCAAGAACGGCATGTACAAGGAGTACAAGAACCCCCTCGGCAACCGCTTCTGTACCATCGGCGACGGGCCGTTCCCCTGCCCGTGAGGTGCTCCCGATGCGATCCGGCTTCCTGACGTCGCTCGCGACCCTGCTCGTCCTGACGGCTCCCCTCGCCGGGGCCAAGGGGAGCGTGGTCGTCGACCTCGCCTTCACCCCCTCCGACGAGATCCAGGACGTCCGGCCGAAGGACCTCGACGCGTCGGCGCTCCAGGTCCCGCTCGCGTTCGAGCTGCTCTCGGACGCGCGGAGCGGGGACCGGACCCGGATCGCCGAGAACCGCGAGGACGACGCGCCGATCCCGATGTTCACGCACTCCGACGTCCCCGGCTTCGTGACCGCGGCGATGAAGACGTGCTTCGTCCGGTGGGGAGGGATCGAGAAGGCCGACGCGCCGAAGAGGCTCCGGGGCGAGCTGGTCCGGCTGTTCGTCGTCGAGACGGGGCGGTACCGTTCCGAGATGCAGGCCCGGCTCCGGCTGGAGGACGCCGCCGGGAAGGTCCTGTGGGAGGGCTCTCTCGTCGGCGCCGCCGAGAAGTACGGCCGGTCGCGGAAGCCGGAGAACTACCGCGAGGTGATCAGCGACACCGTGATGGACCTGACGGCGAAGCTCCTGGCCGACCCCGGCTTCCGGGCCGCGTGGGTCGGGCGGCCCGCCGGTGCGGCCGGCGAGGGCGCGGCACCGGCAGGCAGGGCCCAGCGGCGGCTGGAGCCGGAGGCGGCGAAGGCCGAGGTCCTCGCGCTGATGAGGGAGGGGTTCGCGGAAGCGACGCTCGTCGACTACGCCCGCGGGACCGAGCTGACCCGCGCCCTCTCGGCCGCCGAGATGATCGACTGGAAGAGGGCCGGGATCCCGCAGGCCGTCATCTCGGCCTTCCTCGCTCCGGCGCCGGAGTGACCGCCGGGCGGTCCGCGGGCCCGGCGCGCGCCGGCGACTCGTCCTTCACGAGCGAGCCGGCGAGGGTCACCGCGTAGTTCGCGCCTTCCTGGTCAGCGCGGTGGAACTCGTACCGGCAGTCGCCTCCCCCGGCCGTGATCCGGAGGAAGGTGCTCGGCGCGCCGGGGTCTCCCTTGCCGCGGGCGTGCCCGCAGTCGAGCTGCCAGACGCCGTCGACCTTCTTCGCCGAGGCGCCGTGCGTGTGGGCGCAGAGGAAGGCCGTGACCTTCCGCTCCCGGAGGAGCTTCCAGAAGCGGTCCCGTTTCGCCGGGTTCCTGCCGAGCGACGTCTTCTCGTGCCGCACCCGGCCGGTCGCCATGTCGGGCTGGGGGAAGGCGGGTTCGTGCCCGACGACGAAGGTGAAGGGCTTCGTCGTCGCGGCGAGGTCGGCGGCCAGCCACGCGTAGCTCGCGTCAGAGACGTCGGCGGTCTTGCTCCGGTCCGACGTGCCGTCGAAGTACTGGTTGAGGACGGCGACGTGGACGTCACCGGTCTCGAAGGAGTAGGTCGTCTCGACCGCGCCGGGAGGCCCCGGGCGGACGACGTTCGGGAGGCCCACGCCGCCGGCGTTCCGCCGCCTGAGGAACGCCATGAACCCCTCGTCCGAGACGTCGTGGTTCCCGACGACGGGGTACCAGGGGAACGCCGGGCCGAAGACCGACGCGATCACCTCGGCCACGGGTTGAGGGGGGTCCTGGTCGCCGAGCGCGACGAGGAAGGCGGCGGGGCCGCTCGCCCGCATCGCCCGGCACGCGCCGAGGAAGTACGCCTCGCCGGCGTGGGCGCCGCTCGCGAAGTCCCTGACGTCGGCCGCGACGAGGAAAGAGACCTCGCCGGCCTTCGCCGGGGCCGGGACCGGGTCGGGGGGGCCGCCGACGAGCGGCGCCGCTGCCAGCGCCAGCATCGCGACGGCCGCGAGGATCGCGAGGTAGCGCGCCACGGTGGGGGCGGCGCCCCGGGCAGACCCGGGGGGCCGAGCGGACGAGGGCGGGGCCATCTCCACCTCCTGCCGGACGGCGAGAGCATAGGACCCGGACCGCCGTCGTGCCCGCCGGCGCGGGAAACGGCCCCCGCGCGATCCGGGGAGGCCCCGTCCGTCAGGCTTTCTTGAAGACGCCCACGGCCCGCAGGAGGAAGATCAGGAGCGCCGCCCCCGCCAGCGCGACGACGAACCTCAGGATGCCTCCCGTGGGCGCGATGCCGAGGAGGCCGGCCAGCCAGAAGCCCAGGAACGAGCCCGCCACGCCGACGAGGACGTTCGCGATGATCCCCATCTGGGCGTTGGTCTTCATGACGATGCTGGCCAGCCAGCCGACGATCCCTCCGATGATCAGGGTGATGATCCAGTGCACTTCCGTGCTCCTTTCGTGCGCGGGCCCGAGTCCCGCGCCGCGGCGAGGCTAGCCGAGCGCCTTTCCGGCCATCTTCAGGATGTCGTCCAGCGGGTTGCCGTCGCCGTCCATGTCGAGCATCGAGGCGAGGCCGCCGGCGCCCGGTCCCGGGGCCGGAGCGCCGGGCTGGGCGCCGCCGCCGAGGAGGCCGCCCAGGAGCCCGCCGAGCCCGCCGCCCGCGTCCGCCTGTGCCGGCGCCTGCGCCGGGACACCCGCGCCGCCCTGCTTCGCCATGAAGCCGGCCACGAGCATCGCGAGCATCGGCAGCATCTTCTTCAGGAGCGCCGGGTCGAGGCCGGACCGCGTCGCCGCGTTCTGCGCGACGGCCCGGCTGACGTCCTTGCCGCCGAAGATCTGGCCCAGGACGTCGTTCCCGCGGCCGACGTTCGTCGGCTGCGGCGAGAGGACGTCGTCGAGGAGGCCGCCCCCGCCCAGCTGACCGAGGAGGCCGCCGAGCCCTTCCAGCCCGGCGGGCTGCGCTCGTGCCTGCTTCTTGAAGCCGCCGAGGATCGCCGGGGCGAGCGCCGAGGCCCCGCTCGCCACGTCGGCCTCGCTGACCCCCAGCTCCCGCGCCATCGACTGGAGCCCTCCCATCTGGGCGAGGATGTCCGTGATCTGCATGCTCGTCCCCTTTCGCTTGCCTCGGGATCCCTCGGATCCGCAAGCACCTCGGGTCCCATGGTGACCCCCCCCGGCGGAAAAGGAAAGCCCGGGCCGGCTCGAAGCCGGTCCGGCCGCGGGCGGACCCCTGCCGTCGGAACTGCTACCATCCGCCCGCAACGAAAGACCGAGGTCGGAACCGGTGGCAGAGCCCATCTCCGTGACGGCACTCCTGCGCGCGCACGCCGCGGGCGAGGAGGGCGCGTTCGACCAGCTGCTCCCCCTCGTCTACGAGGAGCTGCGGAAGGTCGCCCGCCGCCAGCTCCGCCGCGGGGGGGGCGAGCGGCCGCTCGTGACGACCGAGCTCGTCCACGAGGCGTACCTGAAGCTCGCCGCGCAGGAACGGCTCCGCCTGGAGGACCGGCAGCACCTCCTGGCCGTCTCGGCTCTGGCCATGCGGCAGGTGATCGTGGGCTTCGCCCGGGCGCGCTCGGCCCTCAAGCGGGGCGCGGGGGCGGCGGCGCTGCCGCTCGACGAGGAGGCGGCCGCGGCCGGGGCCCAGGCCGAGTGGCTCCTGGACCTCGATCGGGCCCTGGAACGGCTCCGCTCCCGCGACGCGCAGCTGGCCGCCATCGTGGACTGCCGCTACTTCGCCGGGATGAGCGACCAGGAGACGGCGGAGGCGCTCGGGCTCTCGCTCCGCTCCGCCCAGCGGGGCTGGATGCGCGCCCGGGCCTGGCTCCGGACCGAGCTGGACGCGGGCGCGGAGAGGGAGTCGCCGTGAACGCCCTCCCCGACGGCGACGAGTGGACGGCCCTCGACCGGCTCCTGGACGCGGCGCTCGACCGGCCGGCCGCCGAGCGGGCCCGGTTCCTCGACGAGGCGTGCGCGGGAGACCCGGAGAGGAGGCGGAGCCTCGAGCGCCTCCTGGAGCTCGCCGAGACGGAGGACGCGCGCTGGCCGCCGGGGGGACCGCTCGACGGCCCCCTCCTCGCGGACGTGGCGCACGAGCTGGCCGCGTCGCCCGAGGACGACCTCCTCCCGCCGGGGTCCGCGCTCGGACCGTACCGGGTCGCCGGGCTCCTCGGCTCCGGGGGGATGGGGCGCGTCTACCGGGCCCTCGACCCGCAGCTGGGCCGCGAGGTGGCGATCAAGGCGCTGGCCCGCGCCTTCCACGACGACTCGGCGAGCCTCCGGCGGTTCGAGCGCGAGGCGCGGGCGCTGGCGGCCCTGAACCACCCGAACATCGCCACGCTCTACGAGCTGCTGGAGGTCGAGGGGAGGCCCTACCTCGTCCTGGAGCTGGTCGAGGGGGAGACGCTCGCCGAGCGGCTGGAGCGCGGGGCGATGACTCCGGCCGAGGCGGCCGGCGTGGCGGGGCAGGTCGTCGACGCCCTGGCCGAGGCGCACGGGAAGGGGATCGTCCACCGCGACCTGAAGCCGTCGAACGTGAAGCTCGGCGAGGACGGGCGCGTGAAGGTGCTCGACTTCGGCCTGGCCAAGACCGCCCCCGGGCCCGGGGGGCGCGAGGCGAAGACGCGGACGACGCTCTCGGGGGCGATCCTGGGCACGGCGCCCTACATGAGCCCGGAGCAGGTCCGGGGGCTGGAGGTCGACCGCAGGACCGACATCTGGGCCTCCGGCTGCCTCCTCTTCGAGATGCTGACGGGATCGCGCGCCTTCCAGGGGCGGACCGTCTCGGACGTCCTCGCCTCGGTCCTGAGGGACGAGCCCGACTACCGGCTCTTCCCAGCCCAGACGCCGGCCAGCCTCGTCCGGCTCGTGAAGCGCTGCCTGAGGAAGGACCCGCGGGAGCGCCTGCAGGACGTCGGCGACGCGAGGCAGGACCTGGAGGACGCCTCCTCGGCGCACCTCCCTGCGGCCGTCCACGGGCGTTCCCCGGCCCGCCCGGTCTTCCGCTTCCTCCTCGCGGCGCTCCTCGTCGCCGCCGCGGGCCTCGCGCTGGGAGCCGCCCTCCTCCGCGGGCGCGCCCCGGCCGGCCCTGCGGTCCGTCTCGCCCTCGACCCCGGCGTCCTCCTGGCGGAGGGCTTCGAGCCCCCCTTCGCGCTCTCCCCCGACGGGAGGTCCGTCGTCCTCGTGGCGCGCGAGGGCGACACGACGCGGCTCGCCCTCCGGCGTCTCGACGAGTTCGAGGCCCGCCCGCTCGCGGGCACCGAGGGGGGGCGGCAGCCCTTCTTCTCGCCCGACGGCACCTCGGTCGCCTACTTCGCCGACCGCAAGCTCTGGAGGCTCCCGCTCGACGGGGGCTCGCCGGTGGCCCTCGCGGAGGTCGGGAACAACCCGCGCGGGGGGAGCTGGGGCCCGGACGGGACGATCGTCGTGGGTCTGTCGCAGACCTCCGGGCTCTTCCGCGTGAAGGCGAGCGGCGGAGCGCTGGAGCCGCTGACGCGGCTCGACCTGGCGGCCGGGGAGAGCTCTCACCGCTGGCCGCAGGTCCTCCCGGGAGGGCGCTGGGTCCTCTACTCGGCCCTCGTCGAGGAGGGCTCCTGGGACGACGCTTCGCTGGCGGCCGTCTCGCTGTCGACCGGCGAGCGGCACCTGGTTCAGCGCGAGGCGGCGTTCGGCCTCTGGGCCGGCCGGGGCCCGCTCCTCTTCGTGCGTGCGGGCCGGCTGTACGCCGCCTCGTTCGACCCGGCAGGGGCCGTCACGACCTCGGCCCCCGAGGTGGTCCTGGAGGGGGTCGGGTACGACCCGAGGAACGGCGGGACGAAGGTCGCACTCTCCTCCGGCGGAACGCTCCTCTATGCCCCGGGCCGCCCCGCGTCGGGCGAGAACCACCTCGCGTGGATCGGGGCCGACGGGCGCTCGACCCGGCTGCCGGGCCCGCCGCGCCGCTTCCGCGAGCCGCGGCTCTCTCCGGGCGGGGGCCGCGTCGCCGTCCGGATCGGGGGGGTGGAGAACGCGCAGGCGTGGACGTTCGACCTGGCGACCGGAACGCTCGTGCAGGTCTCGGACGGCCCGCCGCCCCACGGCCCGGCCTGGTCCCCCGACGGCTCGCACCTCGTGGCGGCGGCCCGGTCGAGGACGGGCTGGGCGCTCTTCGCGATGCCGGCGTCGGGAGGGGAGCGGACGGTCCTCCTAGAGAGCGAGAACCGTCTGGTCCCGACGTCGTTCGCGCCCGACGGGCTCTCCCTCGTCTTCCAGGAGCGCCGTCGGGGGAAGGGGTGGGACCTGAGAGTCCTCCCGCTCGAGAAGGGCCTGCGCCCCGGCGGCGAGCCGCGCGACCTGGCGGCGGGACCCGCGAACGAGACGAACGGCGTCGTCTCGCCCGACGGGCGGCTCGTCGCCTTCGAGACGGACGAGCTCGACGCCGTCGTCCAGGTCTACGCCTCGCGGTATCCCGACGGCAGCGGCAAGACCCAGCTGACGCGCGACGGGGGACGCCTCCCCCGGTGGTCGTCCTCGGCCGAGGTCCTCTACCTGAGGACTCCCGAACGGGAGCCGAGGCGGTTGCCGCTCCGGCTCTCCGGGGGACGGATCCTGGCCGCCGGGGACGTGTCCTACTGGGCGGACGAGGCGGCCGCCGCCCGGGCGCGGCAGCTGCTCTTCATTCCGAACTACCTCGGGTACGACCTGGACCTCGAGACCCGCCGGCTGCTCGTCCTGGAGGAGCCCCTGCCGGCGGGCACACCTGTTCCTGCGGGGCTGCGGGTCGTCCTCGGCTGGCTGGACGAGGTCTCGGGGCACCTCTCCCGGCGCGGCTGACGGGGCCTGGCGGGTTTCCCGGGCGGACGGCGAATCTCTTCCGGGAGGAGCGCCCCGGCGCTTCGGGAGGAGGCCGCCGTGAACCGTTCGCGGATGTCCCGGTACGTCGTCCTGCAGGGGCTCCCCGAGCCCGCGCCGCACGCCTGCGCGCTCCAGTACGGCGCGCTCTCGTTCCAGCCGCGCGTGATGGCCTTCCTCGTGGCGGCCGCCGCGGCCTCCCGCTCGCCCTTGGCGTGGGCCGCCCTGGCCGGCGTCCTCCTCCTCGGGGCCGCCGCCCCGCGCCTCAACCCCTTCGACGCGCTCCACGCGGCGCTCTCGCGGCGGAACCCGCGCCGGGTCTTCCTGCCGGCCGCGCGCGCCCCGCGCCGCTTCGCCCAGGCGATGGGCGCGACGTTCTGCCTCGCCGCCGCCGCCGCCCTCCTGGCGGAACGAGAGGCCCTGGCCTGGGGAGTGGTGGCCGCCTTCGGCCTGGCGATCGTGGCCAACCTCGGGTTCGGCTTCTGCCTGGGCTCGTGGGTCTTCCGGTCCCTCTTCCGGTCCTGGGCCCCGCCCGAGGCGCGCGCCGGCCGCTCCTCCTCGGCCGCCGTCCCGAAGGTGGCGGGGATTCCCGCGGATCGCGTCTAGGTATCCGGGGCCCCGAGCCGGAGAGCCGGCCCGCGCGGCCTCACCGCAAGACGACCAGCACCCCCGGAAGCGAAAGGAGTCACCCGTGAACACCGCCGCCACGACGACCCCGGCCCGTTACGACTACCGCGACATCCTGGCCGCCTCGGAGAAGGCCCGCTGGACGGTCGACGACCTGATGGGCCCCTCCCACTCCCTCGACTTCTCCCGCCCCTTCCTCCCGGAGTCGCTGGCGCGCGTCGAGCCGCTCGACTTCCTGACGCCCGAGGAGAAGCGGACCCTGAACCAGGTCCGCGGCAACGCCTACCTCTGCATCTTCGGGCTCGTCGAGGAGTTCATCCTCCCCTTCGTCCTCGACCACGTCCGGCCGCACCTCGCGGGCGACGACGACAGGGTCCGGGCCCTCCTCCAGTTCGCGGGCGAGGAGGCCAAGCACATCCAGCTCTTCAAGCGCTTCCGCGAGGAGTTCGAGAAGGGCTTCGGGACCTCGTGCGCCGTCATCGGGCCGCCGGAGGCGGTGGCCAAGGCGGTCCTGGCCCACGAGCCGCTCTCGGTCGCCCTCGCCATCCTCCACATCGAGTGGATGACGCAGCGCCACTACCTCGACAGCGTCCGCGACGACGCCGGGCTCGACCCGCGGTTCTCGGACCTGCTGAAGCACCACTGGATGGAGGAGGCGCAGCACGCCAAGCTCGACACGCTGATGGTCGAGGCCCTCGCCGAGGGGCTGGACGCCGAGGCGCTCGCCCGCGCGGTCGACGGCTACCTGGAGATCGGGGGCTTCATCGACGCCGGCCTGGAGCAGCAGATGCTCTTCGACCTCGACGCGTTCGAGCGGGCCACCGGCCGGAAGCTGACGGAGGCGGAGCGGGAGAAGGCGGTGGCCGTGCAGCGCCAGGCCAACCGCTGGACCTACCTCGGCACCGGGATGACCCACCCGGAGCTCCTCCGGTCCGTCGAGCGGATGGGGCCCGCCCTCCGCGAGAAGCTCGAGAAGGTCGCACCGGCGTTCTGCTGAGCACGCGCCCCGCGAGGCCCCGCCGCGAGGCGGGGCCTCGCCCTCTCTCCCTTCCCCCGCGGAGGGGAGGGGCTCAGGCCGGCTTCGGGCCCGGGAAGAGCGCCCTGTAGACCCAGCGCAGCCCCCGCCAGAGCTTCGGCAGGAGCCAGATCAGCAGCAGGACGAAGAGGCCCAGGAGGACCAGGAACACCACCGGGTGGGCGTGCAGCAGCCAGAGGCCGAAGAGGACGGCGGCCTCCTCCGCGAAGCTCGTGATCCAGTTCGAGACCGGCTCCGGGGAGTGGTTGATGAGCGCGCGGCCCGCCGCCTTCCCGAGGTGGGTGCCGGTGACGAGGACCCCGCCCGCCAGGCCGGCGGCCGCCTGCGCCGCCGGCGTCTGGTCGCCGAACGCGCCCCACGCCAGGAGCGTCCCGGCGGGGATCCGGATGAACGTGTGGAGCGCGTCCCAGAGCGTGTCGAACGCGGGGATCTTGTCCGCCACGAACTCGCCGACGAACATCACGAACGACGTGATCAGGACCCAGTCGTGCGAGAGGATGGCGAGGTCCGCCGGCAGCGTGACCGCGCCGAGGCGCTGCAGCCCTCCGGCGATGAAGACGACGGCGTAGAGCCGGATCCCGCTCGCCCACGCGAGCCCGAGCGCCAGCGCGGTCTGGCTGAGGAGGTCCACGGGGGAATCGTAGATCAGGAGCCCGCGGGGTGCACCGGGAGGGCCCCGGCCGGGACCGGTCGTCCCCTCCGGATCGGCCCCCGCCGGAGGGCCCACGCCCAACGGAGCCCGGCGAGGGCGGTCGGGACGAGGCCCGCCATCCCGATCAGCTGCAAGGCGAGGTCCATCCCGGCCAGGTGGGCCCGGCGCCGCCGGAACGGACCGGTCACGAGCTCGTACGGGTTGTAGAACGCCGCGTACCCGAGGAGGAGGTTCAGCTGCCTTCTCCACGGGCGCGGGTCGGCGGTGGCCACGACGTGCCCCGCGTCGAACCGCCACGGCTCGACCGCCACGCCGCCGACCTCGTCGAGGACCAGGCCCTCGTCGAACGCCCGCTCGTAGGAGCGGCTGCCGGTGGCCGGGGTGTGGACGAAGAGGCAGAGCCCTCCCCCGCCGGCGCGCCTCACGAAGCGGACCTGGTTCAGGAGGCCCGCGAGCGAGCCGCGCGCGGCGAGCGGCTGGCCGTCCGAGTGCATCAGCATCGGCATCGGGAGGATGCCGTTCTCGAGGAGCGCCCGGAAGACGGTCTCGGTCTTCGTGGCGCTCTGCCCCTTCCGGACGAGCGTGGCCGTCAGGTCCTCGATCCCGAACCAGAGAGCCTGCATCCCCGAGGCCCGCGCGAGCGGGACCAGGTCGAGGCACCGGTGGGCGTCGGTCAGCGTGGCCTCGGTGCCCCAGCGCCAGCGGACCGCCGGGTCCCCCCGGTTCTCGTGACGGTACCGCGCGATCGCCTCGAGGACCTCCCGCGCCCTCTCCCGGTCGTCGAGGAAGTTGTCGTCCGTCCCGAAGAAGACGCGCAGCCCGGCTCGCGAGAGGGAGTGCATCTCCTCGGCGATCGCCCTCCCGCTCCGGCTCCGGAAGCTCCTCTGCGTGTAGGCGGGGATCGGGCAGTAGTCGCACGTCAGCCGGCATCCGCGCGTCAGCTCGATGCTGGCGATCGGCGCCCGGCGGGCGACGTTCCGGAGGGGCCACGGCGCCGGGGCGAGCGTCCGCCGCCGGTGCGGCGGCTCGACGCGCTCGAACGGGAGGAGGCCCGAGCGCCGCTCGTCGGGATCGGCGAGGAGCCGCTGGGGCCCCGTGTCGTGGAGAGCCGAGCCGTCCGGGGCGAGGTACGTCAGCCCGGGGACGCCGCGGAGGCCGCCCGCGTCGCGGGCTCTTCGGAACGCGCTCCGGAGGGTCTCGCCGTCGCGCCAGTCCCGTGTCACCCGCTCGAGCGCCTCGACGAAGACGGCGTCCTCGCCCCGGCAGGCGAGGTCGGCCGAGACCGCGGGGTCCCCTCCGGCGTGGAAGAGGTCGCCTGCCTCGTAGATCGCCTTCGGCCCCCCGCAGACGACGAGAGGCCGTTCGGCCTCCGGGATCCTGCCGGCCCCGGCGAGGAGGCTCCGGAGCGGCGCCGTGTGGATCGACATCGCGCTCAGGAGGAGGAGGTCGGGCCTCCGACCGTCGAGGAGGGCCTCGCCTGCCCCGACCCGGGGCGTCCACTGCTGGAGGACGATCCGGACGTGGGCCACGCCCGCGTCGAGGAGGGACGCGGCGACCTGGCGGACTCCCGCGGGGACCATCCGCGTGTCGGCGAAGACGAACGGGAGGAGGCGCGTCCGCGGGTCGAAGCAGTGGAAGAGGACCGCCGTGACCCGGCGGCGCGCCAGGCGTTCCCGGAGGGCCGCCCGGAGCCGCCCGAGCGTCCCCGGCGGCAGGAAGCGGTCGTCGCGGCTCCGGACCGGAAGCTCCACCGGCGCAGAGTAGCGGACGGGACGACGGAGCCGTCCCGCACGGCGTCCCGGGCTTTCCTTGACACCCCTCCCCCCGGTGCTAGGCTTTTTCGAAAGGAGGCGCTCGGCATGGCCAAGTTCGTTCTGTACCAGGACGACGACTACTACCAGTTCCGGTGGAACCTGCGCGACGAGGCCGGGAAGATCGTGGCCGAGGGGCCGACCGGTTTCATGACGTACGAGGAGTGCGAGAAGCAGATCCGGTACTGCAAGCACGTCATGGCGGGCGCGATGATCGACGACCAGACGCCTCCCGCTTCCCGCCGGAAGATCCCGAAGCGCTCCACCTGACCGGGGCCTCCGCCCGGAGCGTGCCGTTCCCGTCCCAACCGGGGATCCCTGGGGCTGGCGCCTTCCGGCGCCGCGTGATCCTCCCCTCCCGCCTCCCTCCGGGGAGGCGGTCCCGTTCTCAGGAGGGCTTTCTCGTGCGTCACCCGTCCGCCCCGCCGTCGTCCCTCTTCGGCCCCGCGCTCGCCGCGCTCTTCCTCTGCGCGCTCGCCGTGGCTTCCGCTCCGAGCCGGGCCGAGGGCCCGCCCGCGGCCCCGAAGCCGCCCGCCCCCGCGGCCGGCAACCCGTTCTTCGAGGAGTGGACGACCCCCTTCGGGATGCCTCCCTTCGCGCGGATCCGCGAGGAGCACTACCTCCCCGCCTTCCGCAGGGCGATCGAGGAGAGGCGGGCCGAGGTGGCGGCCATCGTCGCCAACCCCGAGCCGCCGACCTTCGCGAACTCGGTCGAGGCGCTGGAGAACGGGGGCCTCCTCCTCGCCAAGGTGAACGACGTCTTCTCGACGATGTCGGGGGCCGAGACGAACGACGCGCTGCAGGCGATCCAGAAGGAGGTCTCCCCTCTCCTCTCGGCGCTCCGGGACGACATCCGGCTGGACGAGGGGCTCTTCCGGAGGGTGAAGGCCGTCTGGGAGGCCCGCGCGGCCGCCGGGCTCTCGCCCGAGCAGAAGAGGCTCGTCGAGGAGACCTACAAGGACTTCGTCCGCGGCGGCGCGAACCTCGCCCCCGGGGCCCGGAAGCGCTTCCGCGAGGTGAACCAGGAGCTCTCGCTCCTGGGCCTGCAGTTCTCGGAGAACGTCCTGAAGGAGACGAACGCCTTCAAGCTCGTCGTGGACGACGCCGCGAGGCTGAAGGGGCTCCCCCCGGCGGTCGTGGCCGCCGCGAAGGAAGCGGCCGAGCAGGCGGCCATGCCGGGGAAGTGGGTCTTCACGCTCCACGCCCCTTCCATCTGGCCGTTCCTGACGTTCGCCGAGGACCGCGACCTGAGGCAGCAGCTCCTCCAGGCCTACGTCAGCCGGTGCGACCGCGGCGGCGAGCGAGACAACAAGGCGGCTCTCTCGCGGATCGCGGCGCTGAGGGTCGAGCGGGCACGCCTCCTGGGCTACGGCACGCACGCCGACTGGGTCCTGGAGGAGAACATGGCGAAGACCCCGGCCGGGGTCCACGGCCTCCTCGACCGGCTCTGGCCGGCGGCGCTCGCGGTGGCGAAGACGGAGGCCGCGGACCTCTCGGCCGCGATGAAGGCCGACGGCGTCGACGGCCCGCTCCAGCCGTGGGACTGGCGGTACTACGCCGAGAAGGTCCGCAAGGCCCGGTACGACCTGGACGACCGGGAGCTGCGCCCCTACTTCCCGCTCGACGGCGTCCGCGAGGGGGCGTTCTCGGTGGCGAACCGCCTCTACGGGATCACGTTCACCGAGCGGACGGACGTCCCGAAGTACCACCCGGAGGTCAGGGTCTTCGAGGTGAAGGACGCCGACGGGTCTTTCCTGGCGCTCTACACGGTCGACTACCACCCCCGCCCCGGGAAGCGCGGCGGGGCCTGGTGCGGGCGACTGCGCGACCAGTGGGTGAAGGACGGCAAGGACGTCCGTCCGATCGTGACGAACGTGACGAACTTCACCCGGCCCGCGGGGGACGCCCCGGCGCTCCTCTCGCTGGAGGAGGTGGAGACGCTCTTCCACGAGTTCGGGCACGGCCTCCACAGGATCCTCTCGCGCGTGACGTACCGGTCGATGGCGAGCGTCCCGCGCGACTTCGTGGAGCTCCCCTCCCAGATCATGGAGAACTGGGCTCTCGACCCGGCCGTCCTCCCGACGTACGCGAAGCACTGGAAGACGAACGAGCCGATCCCCGCGGCGCTGGTGGAGAAGGTCTCCCGGTCGAAGCGGTTCAACCAGGGCTTCCTGACGACGGAGTACCTGGCCGCGGCCCTCCTCGACATGGACTGGCACACGCTGAAGGAGCCGAAGGAAGAGGACGCCACCGCGTTCGAGAAGGCGTCGCTTTCGCGGATGGGGCTGATCCCCGAGATCGTCGTGAGGTACCGGAGCCCGTACTTCAGCCACGTCTTCAGCGGCGGCTACTCGGCCGGGTACTACAGCTACGTCTGGAGCGAGGTGCTCGACGCGGACGCCTTCGAGGCGTTCCGGGAGAAGGGGATCTTCGACCGGGCGACCGCCGCGTCGTTCCGGAGGAACGTCCTGGAGGTGGGGGGGGCCCGGGAGGCGATGGACAGCTACAAGGCCTTCCGCGGCCGCGAGCCTTCCGTCGAGCCGCTCCTCGCCCGGCGCGGCCTGACGGCTCCCCCGCCCGCCCCGGCCGGGACGCGCTGAGGCGGACGTGTTCCAGAACGCCCTCGTCCGCCCTCCCTCCGCCACCTTCGCCTCGGGTCTGACGACCTCGGGCCTCGGCGCGCCGGACCTGTCCCTCGCCCTCCTGCAGCACCGCCGGTACGTCGAGGCTCTGGAGTCGTGCGGCGTCTCGGTGACCGTCCTCCCGCCCGACGACGCCTTCCCGGACTCGACGTTCGTCGAGGACACGGCGGTCGTGGCCGGCCGCCGCGCCGTCGTCACGCGCCCCGGGGCGCCCAGCCGCCGGGGCGAGACGGGAGCCGTCGCCGCGGCGCTCGGCGCCTTCTTCTCCGACCTGCCGTCGATCGAGGCCCCGGGGACGGTGGACGGCGGCGACGTCTGCCTGGCCGGCGACCGGTTCCTGATCGGGATCTCGGACCGGACGGACGAGGTGGGGGCGCGCCAGCTCGCCCGGCTCGTGGAGGAGGCCGGCTTCTCGGCGGGCACGGTGGACGTGCGCGGCGTCCCGGGCCTCCTGCACCTCAAGAGCGGGATCGCGTTCCTCGGGGACGGGGCGTTCCTCTGCACGCGTGCCCTCGCCTCCCACCCGGCCCTCCTTGGCGCGCGGACGGTCGTCGTCCCGGACGAGGAGGCCTACGCGGCCAACGCGATCGAGGTCAACGGCAAGCTCCTCGTCGCGGCGGGGTTCCCTCGGACCGAGAAGGCCCTCCGGGGGCTCGGGTTCGCGGTCCTCCCTCTCGACGTCTCCGAGTTCCGGAAGATGGACGGGGGGCTCAGCTGCCTTTCGATCCGTTTCTGACGCGGTCGTAGACTCGAGGCGGGCGCGGGGGACGCGCCCCGAAGGAGGTCCTGCCGGTGCCGTTTCCGGTCCCTCTCTTCCGGCTGGTCGAGACGATGGAGGTCGAGGCCGAGCTCGGCGGGGAGGAGCTCTGGATCCGGGTGGAGCTGTTCCGGGACGTGGATCGCCCCGACCAGTACCGCTGCCGGACCTGGAAGGCGGGGGCGTACGACCTCCTGTCGCCGGAGGAGGTAGACCAGGACACCGGGGAGCGGGCCGCCTCGACCGAGGCCGTCCTCGTCCCGTGGCAGCTGCCCGGCGGGATGGTGACCGACGAGCCGTTCTACGCCTCCTCCAAGGAGGCGGCGGTGGAGGCGATCCTGGCCGACCTGGACGCCGCCCTGACGCGGCTGAAGCTCCTGAGTCAGGCCGAGGAGGCCTCGCTCGACCCGGCGGGGTCGTCCCTCTGGCCGCCGAAGGGGGGGTGACCGCTGCGCGCTTCCCCGCCCGGGCGGCTATCCTCCCCGGTGGGAGGAGGAGCGCCTTGAGGACCCTCGCCTTACGCTTGGCCTTCGCGGGCCTCTGCGCCTCGCTCGGGTGCGGCAGCGGAGAGGTCCAGGAGTCCTTCTACGTCTCGCTCCAGAACGCCCGGGACGACGGGGCGATGACGCGCGGGTGGGTGCCGACGTTCCTCCCGTCGTCGGCCGCCTCGATCCACGAGGTCCACGACGTCGGCTCCGGCGCTTCGCTCCTCTTCTTCACGTTCCCCCCCGGCGAGCCGGGGGCGCTCGTCGGCCCCTGCCAGGCCGTCAGCGAGAGCGACGTCCCTCCCCCGCCCGAGGACCTGGGACGGACCCGCTGGTGGCCGCGCGACCTCCTCGCGAACGGCCGCGGGGGGCTGCGGCTCTTCCGGTGCGCCGACGAAGCGCCGGCGAGGTCCGGCTGGCTCGCCGTGGACGTCGCCCGGGGCCTCGGGTACCACTGGCGGACGGGCGGGTAGGCGACCTCACGGGCAGGCGAAGGGCGCGTCCCGGACCAGGACGAACGGGACTCCGAGGTCGTTCGCGTAGCTCTTCGTCACCCCGGACCGCGTGTCGGTGACCGTCAGGCCGATCCCGACGTCCGTCAGCCCCGCGGCGTAGACCGCCCAGCGGCCGTTGACCGCGCAGAAGTCGAGCGCCTTGACGACCACCTCGACGTTGTCGCGGCCGAAGAACCAGAAGTACCCCGTGTCGTTCGTCAGCGGGACCGCCTGGGCCGGGCCGCTCGCCCCCGAGTAGTCGCGCCACGTCGCGCGGACCTGGAAGCGCGAGCCGTTCAGGCAGAGGGTCTGGCCGTCGGACGTGCAGGTCGTGCCGCTCCCCGACCGGTTCCAGAACGCCCAGAGGAACCCCCCGCCGAAGCCGACCTGGTTGGCCAGCTCCTTCGTGGCGTGGTAGGCGAGCGTGCTCGTCCCGCCCATCGGGTGGCGCGCCCCGGTCTCGAAGAGGGGCCGGGCCACCGCCGTCAGGAGGGACGGGTCGGAGAGGGCGACGCTCGAGAGCGCCACCGAGTCGGCGCCCGAGAAGAGCCAGTTGTCGTCGTACGGGCACATGACGCTCTCGTCGCAGTCGTCCCAGTCCGGGTCGGCCTCGCAGAGGTAGCACATCCGGAGGTTCCCGGCGGCCGGGTCGAAGAGCCGCTGGACGACGTAGTCCACCCGGCGCCTGAGGACCGACCGCGCCGCCGCGTCGTCCCCCAGGCCCGCGGCGCTCCGGAAGGCGAGGTACTGACCCACCGCCCCATCGAACGTCGTCTGGATGTTGTGCCGGTTGCAGCAGACGCCCGTCCGGGCCTCGACGCAGTCGACGTACTTCGCCACGCTCGACGCCACGTCGAGGTAGTCCCGCTCGCCGGTCGCCAGGTAGGCCGAGACCATCGTCTTGACGACGTGCGCGCCGGTCCGGCTCCCGTCCGCTTCCTCGTACCCCTCGCACGCCTCCGAGCAGCGCCTGAGGCCCGAGGAGGCCGCGCAGCCGCCGTCGTCCGGGTAGGCGGAGCTGACCGCCCGCCAGAAGACGGCGTCGGCCGCCTCCAGCGCCGAGTCGAGGACGAGGAGGTCCCCGGTGAGGAACGCGTGGAGGAACATCCCCGGGGGCGGGCCGGTCATCGAGACGGAGGGGTTCATGAAGTTCCGGTGCGGGTTCACGTTCCCGCGCTCGTCGTGGTAGCCGTGCCCGTACATCCCCCCGTCCGGCCAGGCGCGAGCCCCGGTCCGGCCGCGGTTCCTCGAGTGCAGCAGGTCGACGTCGGCCGCGTGGCGGGCCCCGGCCGTCCCGAGCCGCCACCAGGTCTCGTCCCCCGTCCGGAGCGCCTGCTGGAGCATCCCGCGGAGCGTGTCGTACTTCAGGTTCCACGGGCTCGACAGGACGCCGCCCCCGTCGAACGGCTCGAAGTCCGTCGGGACGTCCCCGTGGTCGACCCAGCCGTAGTGCTGGGCGATCGAGATCGCCTCGAGGAGGTGCGGCGCGGTCGACTCCCAGGGGGCGTCGGCGTAGTGGGGCGACTCAACGACCTGCCAGTCGACGCCGTTCTCGTAGTCCGGGAACGTCTCCTGGAGCCGGGGCGCGAAGAGCCCCGCCGCCCCCGACCGCGCCGCGGCCTCCGCCGGGGCCTGGAGCCTCGCCGGCGAGAGTGCCGAGCGCGCCCGGGCGCCCACGTCCGCCGCCCCGGCGGCGTGGTGGCGGACCCAGACGGTGTGCGTCTTGAACTCCCCGGCCCGGAGTTCGTGGTCCCGCGAGTACTCCCCGGGGAAGAGGCCGGCCTCGAGCGCCCCGTCGCGGGCCCGAAGGGCCTTCGGGAAGCTCTGCCAGACGTCCGCGACGGCCACGGTGACGCCCCCGGCGTCGAGCCAGCCGCCGAGCTGGTTGGGGCCGTCGGCGGAGGAGCCGTCCCGGGTGACGGTGGAGGCCCGCTTCGCGACGCCGCTCTGGAGGCGCGGCGCCTCGGAGCGGAGGGCGTCCCAGCGGGCGTCACCGGAGGACTCCTGGACGAGGGAGAGCGCCGTTCCGTACGTCCCGGTCACGTCGGCCCCCGAGCCGTTCTCGCCCCCCGGGTAGCGGTAGTCCTTCGCGCCGCCCGAGGGGAAGACGAGCGTCAGGTCGTCGAACGAGACCGACCCCGGGGAGCCGTACGAGTTGCAGTCCGGCTGGCCGTCTCTCCACGCGTACGCGGAGAGGTTCTCCAGCCGGAAGTCGAGCCTCACCTCGGCGAGGCCCTTGCGAAAGTGGAGGAGGAGCGTGTAGCCGAGGTCCCCCTGGACGGTCCCCTTGACGCGGACCGTGATCCGCTCGCGCCCCGAGACCGGCACGTCCACGGTCACCGGGCCGGCGACGGGGCTCCCGCGGTACGAGATCCCGCCGGTCCCCGCGAAGGTCGTCCCCGCGGAGAGGACGACGCGGTCGAAGAGCCGGAACGCGGACTTGGACATCGTGTACGTCGCCGCGCCGGTCTCGACGACGACCTCGGAGGCGTCGTTCTTCGCGACGCGGAGGGGGCTCGACGGGTCGGCCCGCGGCGTCCTCACGAGCCGCAGCGCGAGGGCGCCCGACGGGGGGAGGTCCGCGGCGAGGTCGAGGAGGAGCCATGCGACCGGCCTCGTCGCGTCGGACGGCGCTCCCCCCCAGCGGGCGAGGACGGTGGCCTGGAACGGGACGGACGTCGAGCCGTGGAGGAGCGTGAGCGAGGCCGGGTCGAGGAGCGCGTCGGCGGGCGCGAACGGGACGCCCCACGTCACCGGGACGCCCGTCCGGGCCTCCGGCAGGACGTTGCGGAGCGTCAGGTCGACGGGGAGGTCCGCCCGGGCTGCGACCGGCAGGAGGAGGCCGAGGAGGAGGGCGACCCCGGCCCCGGCGGGGCGAGGGCGCGGAAGGGGCCCGCGAGCGCGGCGCGTCATGTCCGAATCTGTGGCGCGGGTCGGTGCGCTTCAAGTGCGGCCGCGCACGCTCCGCTCGCGCCGAACCGGCCGAACCGCTTGGATCCGCCGGGTTCGACCCTCAGCAGCAGCGCTGCGGGACGTTCTCGTCGACGTCGGGCCGGCCGAGGGAGCGGGGCGGCAGGGGACGGCCCCGGAGCGTGGCGACCGCTCGCCGCGCGCAGTCCGCGATGATGACGACCGCGGCCGTCATCATCACCGCCGTCAGCCCCAGCTGGAGCCAGCCGCGGAAGGCCGAGGAGGCCACGCGGGTCATCGGGACGTACGTGTCCCGGATCGACAGGAAGCCGGCGGAGAGCGTCGTCGCCGAGACGAACAGCATCGGCAGGGCCGTCACCCAGGCGTAGCGGGCCTTGCCGGTGTTGACGAGGAAGGTCGTGGCGACCGCGAGCGCCACCGTGGCCAGGAGCTGGTTCGCCGTCCCGAACATCGGCCAGATGGTCGCCACGCTCCCCGTGTAGACGAAGTACCCCCAGGCCACCACGATCAGGGTCGTCGTCCCGACCGATCCCGGCACCCAGCCCGGGTCGCCGGCCCGCTTCCAGAAGTTGCCGAGGAACTCCTGGAGGAGGAACCGCGCCACGCGCGTCCCGGCGTCGATCGTCGTGAGGATGAAGAGCGCCTCGAACATGATCGCGAAGTGGTACCAGTAGCTCAGGAACGGGCTCATCCCCGGGATCCGGGAGAAGACGTGGGCCATTCCGACGGCGAAGGAGACGGCCCCGCCGGGGCGGCCGGTGACGGTCTCCCCCACCTCCCGCTCCAGGCGCGGCAGCTCGACGACCGGCGTCGCGAGGCTGGCGAGCACCTCCGGGGACTTGACGTTGATGGCGTAGTAGTCGCCCGGGTGGAGCGAGCAGGCGGCCACGAGGGCGACGACGCCGACGAGGGACTCCATCAGCATCGAGCCGTAGCCGATCGGGCGCGCGTCGGTCTCCTTGTCGAGCATCTTCGGAGTGGTCCCGGAGGAGACGAGGGAGTGGAAGCCCGAGATGGCGCCGCAGGCCAGGGTGACGAAGAGGAACGGGAAGAGGGGCCCTCCGACGATCGGGCCGCCGCCGTGGACGAACTTCGAGAAGGCGGGGAACTGCAGGTCGGGCCTGACGAGCAGCACGCCGACGACGATCAGGAAGACCGTCCCGACCTTCATGTAGCTGGAGAGGTAGTCGCGGGGCGCCAGGAGGAGCCAGACGGGGAGGACCGACGCCGCGAAGCCGTAGAGGCAGAGGAGGACGACGAGGGGCTCGTGCTCGACGAGGAAGACCTTCCCCCACGGCGCCTCGGCCACCCACCGCCCCCCGACGACGGCCGCCACGAGCGCCAGGACCCCGGCGACCGACGGGCCGCGGACCGCGCCGGGCCGCACGCGGAACATGTAGAGCCCCATCAGGATCGCGATCGGGATCGTGGCGGCGATCGTGAAGGTCCCCCAGGCGCTCTCGGCCAGGGCGTTGACGACGACGATCCCGAGGCCGGCGAGGGCCACGACGACGATGAAGAGGACCGAGAGCCCCCCCGTGAAGGCGGCCACGGGGCCCACCTCGGCGCGGGCGATCTCCGGGAGCGAGCGGCCCTGGTGGCGGATGGACGCCGCGAGGATGACGAAGTCCTGGACGCAGCCCGCGAGGACGGCGCCCGCGAGGAGCCAGAGGAGGCTGGGCGCCCAGCCGAACTGGGCGGCCAGGACCGGCCCGACGAGGGGGCCCGCCCCCGCGATGGCGGCGAAGTGATGCCCGAACAGGACCCACCGGTTCATCGGGACGAAGTTGTGCCCGTCCCGGTGGACGTGCGCGGGGGTGACCCTCCGGTCGTCCAGCGCCAGGACCTTCGCGGCGATGAAGGCGCTGTAGAAGCGGTAGCCGAGCGTCAGGACGCAGAGGGCCGCCACCAGGACCGGGAAGGAGTTCATCTCGCCTCCGTTCGAGCGCCGCAGCCTACCGCAGGCGAGGCGGGGGGCGTGAATCCGGACGGGGCCGGCCGGCCGGTCAGGACCGCTCCGCGCCCTCCGGCCCGGCCCCGGCGGGCGGCGGCTCGGGAGCGTCCGCGGGCGGCTGCGCGGGCTCCGGCGCGGAGGGCTGCGCGGGCTCCGGCGCGGAGGGCTGCGCGGGCTCCGGCTCCGCGGACGGCGACGGCTGGGAGGCCTTCAGCGCCGCGGCGAAGACGCCCGAGGGCGACGTGGCTTCCAGGTCGGCGACGGGCGCGGGAGAGGCCTCGGGGACCGGCACGACGCGCATCTCCACCGTCGGCGTCCGCTCCTCGGCCCGTTCCGACGGGTCCGGGACAACCTCCACGATGATGGCGGTGACGTTGTCGACGCCCCCGTGCTCGTTGGCGAGGTCGACCAGCGTCCGGACGACCTTCTCGATCGAGGAGTCGGACTTCAGGAGGTCGACGATCTCGTCGTCGCCCACCATCCCGGTCAGCCCGTCCGAGCAGAGGAGGAACCGGTCGCCGGCGACCGTGGGGATCTCGATCAGGTCGGGCGCGACGTGGGAGGCGCCCCCGAGGGCGCGCGTGACGACGTTCTTCAGCGGGTGGGACTTGGCCTCGTCCTCGGTGAGGATGCCGGCGTTGACCTGCTCCTGGACCCAGGAGTGGTCGTCGGTGAGCCGGCGCAGCTCGCCGTGGCGGAAGAGGTAGGCGCGGCTGTCGCCGACGTGGACGAGCGTCGTCCGCCCGGGCTCGAACAGGGCCGCCACGACGGTCGTCCCCATCCCCTTCAGCTCCGGCCGGTTCTGCACGGCGCGCATGACGCGCTCGTTGGCCTTCTCGACGGCGGTCGTCAGCCGGTTGCCCTCGAGCGAGTACCGGTTGTTGAAGCCGAAGGGCCAGGTGTTCTCGTGCTCGTCCTCGGTGCCCGAGATGAACTCCTGGATCGACTCGACCGTGATGCGCGAGGCGACCTCGCCCGCGGCGTGTCCCCCCATGCCGTCGGCGACGACGAAGAGGCCGCGCTCGGCGTCCATCAGGTACGCGTCCTCGTTGTGCCGCCTCTTCCTCCCGACGTCGGTCAGACCGAAAGCCGTCAGCGCCACGGCGGGATTATCCCTTGCGCCCGAAGAGGCCGCCCAGGAGGCCCTTCTGCTCGGCCGGGCCCTTCAGCTCGGTCAGGTTCTTCCGGACCTCGGTGTCGTCCGGGTTCCACTTCAGCGACTCCTCGAAGTGCCTCTCGGCCTTGGCCTTGAGCCCGACCTGGAGGTAGAGCTTGCCGGCCTCTCGGTGGTACTGGGCGTTGTGGGGGTCCAGCTTCAGGGCGGCCTCGACCGCGTCGGCCCCCTTGCGGGCGCTGCCGGGGACCCGCAGGCAGGCCAGCGCCAGGTAGTGCAGGGCCTTGGGGTCCTTGTTGTGGTGGTGGACCGACAGCTCGAACATCGCCACCGCCTGCGGGAAGTCGGCTTCCTTGTACGCCTTGACCCCCTTGGCGAGGTAGACCTTGGCCACCGCCGCCGGGTCGTGCATGGCCGCCTGCTCGCGCCCCTTGTCGAGGTCGAAGTCGTGGGCCTTGCGCCGCGCCGGGTTCGTCAGGACGTTGACGGCCTCCGTCAGGAGCTGGAACCGGCCCTCCGCCGCTTTCTTCTCCTCCGCGTCGCGGACGCGGTCGGGGTGGGAGTCCCGCGCCAGGATCCGGAAGCGCTCGCGGATCACGTCGTCGGTGGCGTCCCTCGGGACCCCGAGGAGGTCGTAGTAATTCGTCAACGATGCCTCTGGCGGCGTGCGGTCCGGCCCGGGTCGGCGTCGAGCACCTTTACCGGATTCTCACACGGGCCCGAACGGGTTTTCAAGGCGAGGGGGTGCCGGGACGGTCAGCTCTCCCGCTTTGCGACCAGCCGGCGTGCGGTCGCCCGGATCGCCTCCGGGACGTTGCGGTCCGAGGCGAGGAGCTTCTGGTCGCGGGCGGTCAGCCGCGGGACCAGGGTCAGCGTCGCGTCGATGGGCGAGCGGGGGTTCTTGACGAGCGCGGCCATGATCCCGTACTTGCGGACCCAGTCCCGCCGCTGCGAGATCGCCCGGAGGACGTCCTCGGAGACGTTCTTCATCCCGGCGATCGTCTCGGCGTCCCCGTCGCGCGTCTTCGGCGACTTCAGGACCGCGGTGGAGACCAGCCGGTTGTTGTCCCGGATCAGGAAGAGCCGCTCCTCGCGGCTCCCCCGGAAGGCCAGCCGGATCCTCTGGACGACCGTCATCAGGGCGATCCGGGCCACGAGGCCCAGCTCCTGCTCCTCGGTCAGCGGCTCGCCGGCGGACTCGACCTCCTCGCCCGCCTCCTCGGCCTCCTCGACGGCCTCCTCGTGGGCCGCGGCCTCCGCGGCCGCCTTCGCCGCCTCGGCGGCCTCCGCCTCCCGCGCCATCTCCTCGCGCTCCTTCTTGAGGAAGAACTCCTCCAGGAACTCGTCGGCGCGCCGCTTGATGTCGGCGGAGAGGTGGGGGTTCTCGAAGAGCTGCTCGAGGATCACCGGGGACTCGAGGAGCCGGACCTGGTTCGTGATCAGGACGTCCTGGAGCTCGGGAGGGACGCGGGAGGCCAGCCAGGTGAGCGTGTCGACCGGCACCGCGCGCGACTGGATGACCCTCTCCAGGACCTTCCCGTCGGTCGTGCGGCGGGCGACGACGTCCAGCTGCTCGGGCCGGACGCCCTCGCTCCCGACCGCCTGGACGAGCGTGGCCGTGTCGAAGCCGCGGAACGTCTCCTCGGCCAGCGCGGAGAGCTCGCGGTCGCCCCCCGCCAGGATCGACGCGACGGCCCGCGCGAGGTCCGGCGGCGCCAGCGGGACGAACCCTCGGGCCGCGAACTCCAGGATCCTCCGGTCGGCCGTGGCCGACTCGATCGCGGCGAGCAGGTCGAGCTCGGGACCGGCCGAGGACACGGCGCTCCCTCAGCCGTCGGCCGAGGCCCGAGGGGTCGTCTCGTCGATGACGACGTTGCGGACGACCTGCCCCGCCCCGCCGACGGGCGGCAGCTCCCGGCCGTCCAGCGCCACGCCGACGCCGCCCGCGTTCCCGAGCGTGAGCGTGAACCTCTGCGCCCCGGAGAACTCGCGCACGGTCCCTTTCCGGCAGAGCTCGGCGGCGGCGACCTTGCCGTCCATCGTCACCTCGGTCCAGCAGTCGTCGTGGAACGTCAGCGTGAGCGTCCTGCCCGCGGCCGCCGACGTGGTCTGCGCGGACGCCGGGAGGAGGGAGGGCTCCTGGGCCAGCGTGGCCTCGGCGGGAGCGAGCGCGATCGTCTCGGCGGCGATCTCCGGCGGCAGCGAGAGCGACGCCGCGCCGGTCCCCGGCGTCGCGGCGTCGGCCACGGCGCGCGCCGGGGCGGCCGGGGCCTGCTCGGAGGCGCGCGACTTCCAGAACGCGGCGGCGCCGGTGAGGAGCGCGATGACCGCCGCGGCCGAGAGGCCGACCGCCGAGGTCTTCACCGAGACCGTCCGCCGCGGGCGGGACAGAGCGCGGAACTGACCGGACGCGGTCCACTCGCGCTCGGCCTTCGCCTCCTGCTCGGCGCTCCACGCGTCGTAGACGTGCGAGAACGCCGCCGCCGTCCGCTCCGCGTCCATCCCGAGGTGGAGCGAGATCGCGCGGACGAAACCGCGAGAGAAGACCTTCGCCGGGAGGAGCTCGAAGCGCCCGCTCTCGAGCGCCTCGACCTGACGCATCGACACGCGCGTCGCCGTGACGAGCTGCTCCCGAGAGACCTCCCGCAGCTCCCGCTCTCGGCGGAGCTCCTCTCCGAACTCCTTGGGGGATTCGACCGGCACCGTCAAGTCACCTGACGTCAGTAAGTTACCGGTCCGACCCCTTCCTGTCAATCGGGCGGTGCCTCGGAGTCGAGGAGATTGGCGGCACAGGCGACGAGCAGGCGGTCCGCGGCGGGGTCCTCGAGGAGGTCCGCGAGCTCTCCCCGGGAGCACCGGGAGAGGAGCGCCAGGGCCACGCCGCGCGGTGTCGAGGCGCACCGGAGGAGGGCGCCGCGGACCTCTCGGCGCTCGGTCCACCGGGCGTCGCCGCCGACCATCCGGAGGCTCTCGGCGGCCGGCCGGCCCGTCGCGACCCACGCCACGAGGTCCTCCGGGACGAGACGGGGGTTCGTCAGGAGGGCCGCCACCACGCGGGGATCCACGTCCTCCAGGAGGGCGCGGAGGACGGGGCGGTCCGCCAGGCGCGCCAGCGTCAGCCTCTCGCCCAGGGCCAGCCGCGGGAGGCGATCCAGGATC
>RHKY01000007.1 GCA_008363385.1 Acidobacteriota bacterium
CGCGGGCCGACGCCGAGGCGCGGGCGGCCGAGGCGGACCTCGCCGCGGCGGAGGCCTCCGCCCGCGCGGCGGCGGCGGCGCGCGTCCTCTCGGCCCGGGCGCTCCTCGACCGGTGCGCCGTCGTGGAGAGGGAGCTGGTGACGCCGGCGGAGGGGGCCCTCGAGGCCGCCCGCGCGGCGTTCCGCGAGGGCGTCTCGAACGTCCTCGCCCTCGTGGACGCCGAGCGTGTCCGCACGGACAGCCTGCGAGACGCGCTCGACCTCGAGGTGGACGCGAACCTGACGGCGCTCGAGGTGCTCCTCGACCTCGGGCGGGAGGAGGTCCCGTGAGCACGAACCCGGCGGAGCCGTCCGCCCTGAAGGCGTTCCTGGAGCGGCACCGGCGGCACATGCCGCGACGCCTCCCGCGCGTCCTCCTCGCGGTGGCCCTCCTCGTGGTCCCGCTCGTCGTCGTCCTCCGTTGGTTCGGCGCCCGGCCCGAGGGGACCCCCGCGCCCGGGGCCGAGCCGGCCGGGACGGTGAAGGTGGACGAGGCGCGGCGGGAGCAGGCCGGGATCGCGGTCGAGGCCGCGCGGAGCGTCGTCCGCGGCCGGGCCTTCGACGCTCCGGCGGTCCTGGCCCTGGACGAGACCCGGACGGCGAGGATCGGCGCCCTCGTCGAGGGGACCGTCGTCCGGGTCCTGGCCGAGGTGGGCGACCGCGCCGGGAAGGGGCGGGCGCTCGCGGAGCTCTCGAGCCCGGTCGTCCACGACGCGTGGGCCGACTACAGGAAGGCGGTCGCCGAGCGCCGCCGGAGGGAGACCGAGCTGGCGTGGGCCACCGCCGCGGCCGAGCGGGCGGAGCGGCTCCTCCTGGCCAAGGCCCTCTCGACGCAGGAGAAGCAGCGGGCCGACGTCGAGAAGGTCGCCGCTGCCGAGGAGCTGGACCGGGCCAAGACCGAGGTCCGGCGCGCCGAGGAGGCCCTCGAGCACCTCGGCGTCACCAACAAGGACGACCCGACCGGCGAGGAAGGGGAGTCGGTCCCGGTGAGGTCCCCGCTGGCGGGCGTCGTCCTGGAGAAGCACGTCACGGCCGGGACGGCCGTCACCCCCGGGACGCCGCTCTTCGTCGTGAGCGACCTCTCGGTCCTCTGGGCGCTCGCCGAGATCGACGAGACGCGCCTGCCGCTCGTCGGGGCCGGGCGCCCCGCCCGCGTCGTCGTGGCGGCCTACCCCGGCCAGGAGTTCCCCGGCGAGGTCGCCTTCGTCGGGGACGCGGTGAACCCGAAGACGCGGCGCGTGACGGTCCGCTGCCGCGTCCCGAACCCGAAGGGGCTCCTCAAGCCCGAGATGTACGCCCGCGTCTCGCTCGGGGAGGAGAGCCCGCGGCCGATGGTCGTCGTCCCGGCGGGGGCCGTCCAGGAGCTGGAGGGGAAGACGTGCGTCTTCGTCGCCGGGCCCTCGGGGAGCTTCGAGCGGCGCGAGGTCTCCCTCGGCGGGACCGAGGAGGGCTGGGTCGAGGTGACGGAGGGGCTGAAGGAAGGGGAGAAGGTCGCCTCGGAGGGGAGCTTCCTCCTGAAGTCCGAGCTCCTGAAGGGCTCCGTCGCCGAGGAGGAGTGAGCGTGCGAGCCGACGAGGCCGAGCGCGGGCGTCCCCGGGGGATCGAGCGCTTCGTGGCGGCCGCCTTCCGGCGGAAGGGGCTCGTCCACGTCTTCGTCGCGCTCCTCGTCCTGACGGGCGTCTGGGCCTTCCAGGAGCTCCCCGTCGAGGCGTTCCCCGACCTGACGAACAACCAGGTCGTCGTCGTCTCCGAGGCGCCGGGGCTGGCCGCCGTCGAGGTGGAGCAGCAGGTCACCTACCCGATCGAGACGGCGCTGATGGGGGTGCCGGGCTCGACGGAGGTCCGGTCCGTCTCCAAGTTCGGCCTCTCGATCGTGACGGTCGTCTTCGAGGACGACGTGGCGGTCTACTTCGCCCGCCAGCTGGTGGCCGAGCGGCTCGACGAGGCGCGCGGCCGGCTGCCGCAAGGGGTGGAGCCCTCGCTGGGGCCCGTGGCGACGGCATTCGGCGAGATCTACCAGTACCTCGTCGAGGGCGACGCCGCCTCGCCGATGGAGAAGAAGACGATCCAGGACTGGGAGATCCGGACGCGCCTGCGCGCGGTGAAGGGGGTCTCGGAGATCAACGCGTGGGGCGGGCTGACGCAGGAGTTCCACGTCCTCGTCGACCCGAGGAAGCTCGACCGCTTCTCGCTCTCCTTGCGTCAGGTGGTCGAGGCGCTCTCGGAGAACAACGCCAACTTCTCCGGCGGCTTCATCGAGCACCGCTCCGAGCGCTTCACGGTCCGCGGGCTCGGCCGGGCGCAGGGGGTCGACGACCTGAAGCGGGTCGTCGTCGCCACGGTCGACAGCGTCCCGGTCTTCGTCGGCGACGTGGCCGACGTCGTCGTGGGCGCCATGCCGCGCCAGGGGGCCGTCACGCGCGACGGGAAGGGGGAGAGCGTCGCGGGGATGGTCATCATGCTGAAGGGCGAGAACGGCCTGCGCGTGGCCTCGCGCGTGAAGGAGAAGGTGAGGGAGATCGCCCGGAGCCTCCCGAGGGGGCTCTCGATCGTCCCGTTCTACGACCAGAGCGAGGTGATCGACCGGACGTCGCACACGGTGCGGAAGAACCTCCTCGAGGGCTCCCTCCTCGTCGTCGTCGTCCTCTTCGTCTTCCTGCGCGACATCCGGGCCGCGCTCCTCGTGGCGGCCGTCATCCCGCTCTCGATGCTGGTCGGCTTCCTCGGGATGGCCCTCTTCGGCGTCTCGGCGAACCTGATGTCGCTCGGCGCCATCGACTTCGGCCTCATCGTCGACGGGGCCGTCGTCATGGTCGAGAACGTCATCCGGCGCAAGACGGAGAAGCCCGAGGCGGCGGCGGGGGGCGCCTCGGCGCGCCACGAGACGGTCGTCGCCGCGGCGGCCGTCGAGGTGGCGCGGCCGATCCTCTTCGGCGTCCTGATCATCGTCGCCGTCTACCTTCCGATCTTCACGCTGCAGGGGCTCGAGGGGAAGATGTTCAAGCCGATGGCGATCACCGTCTGCTCGGCGATCCTCGGCTCGCTCGTCCTCTCGCTCACCGCCGTCCCGGTCGCCGCCTCGCTCGTCCTGAAGGAGGAGATGAAGGAGCACGAGGAGGGGTGGTTCCGGAAGCTGCGGCGGTACTACGGCGTCCACCTCGCCGACGCCATGGACCACCCCCGGCGGACCCTCTCGGTGGCGCTCGCGGTCGTCGCGGCGGCGCTCCTCTCGGTCCCGTTCCTGGGGACCGAGTTCATGCCGAAGCTCGACGAGGGGTCGATCCTGATCGAGACGCGCAAGCTGCCGTCGGTCTCCCTCCCCGAGTCGGTCGAGATCTCCACGCGGGTCGAGCGGGTCGTCGCGCGCTTCCCCGAGGTGAGGCAGGTCGTCACGAAGATCGGCCGCCCCGAGGTCGCCACGGAGGCGATGGGGATCTACCAGGGGGACGTCTACGTCCTCCTCCACCCGGTGGAGACGTGGAAGAGCGGCTGGACGAAGGAGCGGCTCATCGAGGAGATGTCGAAGGCCCTCTCGGAGCTCCCGGGCGTGGCGTTCAACTTCACGCAGCCGATGGCGATGCGCCTGGACGAGGTCGTCTCCGGCGTGAAGGCCGACGTCGCCGTGAAGGTCTTCGGCCCCGACGCCGGGGTCCTCGAGAAGGTCGGCGAGGAGGTCCGGAAGGTCCTCGCGACCGTGCGCGGGGCGGCGGACCTGCAGGTGGAGGTCCTCTCCGGCGCCGCGCAGGTCCAGGTCGAGGTCGACCGGGCGCGGATGGCCCGCTACGGCCTGAACGTCTCGGACCTGAGGCAGGTCGTCGAGACGGCCGTCGGCGGCACGGTGGCCACGGAGGTCCTCGACGGGCCGAAGCGCTTCGGCGTCGTCGTGAGGCTCCCCGACGAGCTCCGTCAGAGCCCCGAGGCGATCGGGTCGATCCTCCTGACGGGGCCCGGGGGCGAGAAGGTCCCTCTCTCCCGCGTGGCCACGGTCTCGACGGCGCCCGGGCCCGAGGCGATCTCCCACGAGTCGGGGCAGCGGCGCCTCGTCGTCCAGACGAACGTGAGGGGGCGCGACGTCGGGAGCTTCGTCGCCGAGGCGCGGCGGCTGCTGGACGGGAAGGTGACGCTCCCCGACGGGTACCACGTCGAGTGGGGCGGGCAGTTCGAGAACCAGGCCCGGGCGACGAAGCGGCTGACGCTCGTCGTGCCGCTGTCGCTCGCGATCATCTTCGTCCTCCTGTTCCTCACCTTCCGCCTCGTGCGGCAGGCGGCGCTCGTCATCCTGAACGTCCCGTTCGCCCTCGTCGGGGGGGTCGCGGCGCTCTGGCTGAGGGACCTGAACCTGAACCTCTCGGCCTCGGTCGGGTTCATCGCCCTCTTCGGCGTGGCGGTCCTGAACGGCGTCGTGATGATCACGTCGGTCAACCGGCTCCGCGAGACGGGGATGGGGCTGCGGCTCTCGGTCCTCACGGGGGCCGCGACGCGGCTGAAGCCGGTGATGATGACCGCCCTCGTCGCCGCGCTCGGCTTCGTCCCGATGGCCCTCTCGCACGGAGCGGGGGCCGAGGTGGGGCGCCCGCTGGCCTCCGTCGTCATCGGGGGGATCGCGACCTCGACCCTCCTGACCCTGATCGTCCTGCCGACCCTCTACGAGCAGATCGAGGCGCGCGTGGCCCGGGAGCTCTGAAGCCGGCTCACCCGGCCGTCGGGGCGAGCTTCGGGGGGAGGACGGGCTGCGGGCCCCCGATGGGGCGAGGGCGCCTCACGTACGTCAGCGCGTTGGCGAGCTCGGCCTTCCCCCAGCGCAGGACGCCGTGGAAGAGCATGACCCATGCGGCGCTCCGGAGGGAGAAGCCGACGAAGCCGGGGCGCCGCCCCGCGTTGTGGTTCCCGTAGACCCCGAGCTCCTTCTTCCGCTTCGCGATCGAGACGAGCCGCCTCTGGTACCAGCGCATCGGGTAGAACGCCACCTCCGAGCCGTCCTGCGAGAACGGAGGGACCGTGATCCTCTCGTGCGACCACCGGTAGACCGGGTGGACGGCCGCGAGGTAGTAGAGCCCCGTGTCCATCAGGAAGGCCGTCGTCATCGTGTCGTAGTCGCCCATCAGGTGGTACTTGTCGCGGTAGATGGACTCGAAGAAGAAGCGGAGGTACCGCTCGTACTGCCGGTTGTGCCGCTCGTACTCCTTCTCCATATCCGCCGCGGGGGCGCCCATCAGGGCTCTCTTCACCAGCGCCACGCGGGAGGCGACCGAGAAGCTCATCTGGTCCAGGCCGGGCGAGTAGAACGGGTCGATGAAGCCGCCCGCGTCGCCGACGCACGTCCAGCCGGGCCCGACGAACCGGTCGACGAAGTAGGGGAGGTGGCCGTAGTACCGGCAGTCCCCGTCGACCGGCGTGGCGTGCTCGAGGAGCTCCCTCGTCAGCGGGTTGGCGTCGAGGAAGCGGGTCAGCTTCTCGAGCGGCGTCGCCCCCTCCGGCGAGACGAGGCGCGTGTCCCATACGAGGCCGACAGAGGTCTCCCCCCCCTGGAGCGGGATGAACCAGATCCAGTAGCCCCAGCCGACGAAGTGGTTCGTCGCCAGGCGGCGCGAGGCGACGACCTTCCTCACGAACGGGTCCGACGGGTCGGTCCCGGCGACCTCGGGGCCGTCCAGGTCCTTCACGCCGCGGTACCTCACCCAGATCGAGGCGGTCGGGTGCCCCTCGACCGGGACGATCCCGCCCCGCTTCCGGGCGAGGAGAGCCTGCCGGCCGGTGGCGTCAACGACCCACCGGCACCTCACGGTCGCCCGCGTCCCGTCGGCCTTCTCGACGACGACCTCGTTCCCCGCCTCGCCGCCGAGCGTGAAGTCGACGACCTTCGCCGGGCGCCAGACCTCCGCCCCTTCGGCGGCGGCGACCGCGATCAGGTGCTCGTCCAGCTTCGCGCGGTCGATCTGGAACGAGGGCGTCCGGGCGAGCTGCGTCGGCCCCACCTCGGAGGCCTCGCGCAGGCACGTCACCTTCTCGTTGTGGAACCAGTACCGGAAGGCCTGCTTGGGGAGCTGCTCGCGGCTGAGGTGGTCGTAGAGCTTCAGGACGCGGGTGAGGAAGTAGGCCGAGATCTCGACCGTCGACTCGCCCACCTTCCAGTCGAACGCCTCCCCCTTCTCGACGACGAGGACGCGGGAGGAGGGGAGCTGGCGCCGGAGGAGGATCGCGGTGGAGGTTCCGGAGACGGCGCCGCCGACGACGACGACGTCGTAGTCGAACGGGGCGGAGCCGGGGAGGGGCGCGGGAGTCGCGGGGAGCGGGGCGTCCATCACGGCCGGATTGTATTGAAATGGCTTCTCAGCGCGCCGGGGCGGCGGGGAGGAGCCCCCGCTCGGCGTCCACGACGACCGTCCGGTCGACCGGTTCGACCGGGCCCAGCTCCTGCACGAGCCCCGAGGGCCAGCGGACGCCGAGCGACTCGACGCGCTCCGCGCCGCCGAGACCGAGGTGGAGGATCGGGCTCCCGGTCGAGAGGAAGCCGCTCCCGAGCGTCACCTCGCGGACGAGGAGGCGGCCGTCGCCCAGCCTCGCCGTGACGCGCGCTCCGATCCCGTCGGCGTTGTCCTTCCCCTTCGCCCCGACCAGGCGCAGGCGGAGGAAGCGCTCCCCTTCCCGGCGCGAGCCGAAAAAGAGCGCCTCCGGGGCCTGGACCGACCGGACGTAGAGGTCGAGCGCCCCGTCGCCGTTCGCGTCGAAGGCGGCGAGGGCCCGGCCGTTCGACGCCAGGTCGAGGCCGTCGAGGAAGCCCCGCTCGTCGAAGAGGGGTCCGCCCCCCGCCGCCGTGGCGCCGCGGTTGCGGAACCAGGAGTCGCGCTCGGCGCCGTGGACCGCCTTCCGCTTCTGGTCGAACGTCTGCTTCCCCTCGATGTAGTCGTCCCAGTACGCGAGCGTCTCCCACCAGAACTCGAGCTCCCGGTCGTCGTCGCGCCCGTCGCCCCACATCCCGTTCGCGGTGGAGAGGTCGAGCCAGCCGTCCGAGTCGAGGTCGGCCGCGACGGCGCTCCAGCACCACCCGGACCTCCCGGCGCCGGAGCGCGCCGTCTCGTCGGCGAACCGCCCGCCCTGGCGCTTCAGGAGGAGCGAGTTCCCGGCGCACATCTTCTCCATCCACGAGACGGCCACGGGGAGGAAGACCCGCCCGGGAAGAGGGACGGGGAGCGACGGGTAGCGGTGGAGGAACCCCCACTGGGTGTAGGTCCCCGTCGTGTAGAGGTCGAGGAGCCCGTCGCCGTCGAAGTCCCCCCACGCCGCCGACATCCCGTAGCCCCGGTCCTCGACGCCGGCCTTCCCCGTCACGTCCTCGAACCGCCTCCCGTCGACGTTCCGGTAGAGGTTCTTCAGGCCGAAGTCGTTCGTGACGACGAGGTCGGGGCGGCCGTCGGCGTCGAAGTCGGCGAAGAGGGCCGAGAGCGACCACCGGGTGGGCTCGAGGAGCCCCCACGCCTCCGAGGCGTCGGCGAAGCGCCCGTCGCCGTCGTTGACGAAGAGGAAGTTCCGCCCGCCGTCGTTGGCGTCGAACGGCGGGTCGGGCATCTGGCGGTAGTAGTCGCCCGTGACGCAGACGAAGAGGTCGAGGTCGCCGTCGGAGTCGACGTCGGCGAGCGCCGCGGACCGCGTCGACCCGCGCGTGACGACGCCCGAGGAGGCGGTCGTCTCCTCGAACGTGCCGTCGCGCCGGTTGCGGAAGAGGCGCGTCGGGCCGAAGGCGTCGGTGACGGCGAGGTCCGGGAACCCGTCGCCGTCGAGGTCCCCGGCGGCGAGCCCGGTCGCCCGGATCCCCTCCGTCGCCGAGCGGGCGAGGCCCGCCCTCTCCGTGACGTCGGCGAAGCGGCCCGCCCCGTCGTTGGCGTAGAGGATCGACCGGAGGCCGTCGGCGACGAAGAGGTCCTCGTCGCCGTCGCGGTCCAGGTCCAAGACGGCCACGCCCGAGCCGGGCCAGATGCCGTCGATCAGGCGGTTCACCATCCGGAACGGCGGGTCGTTCCGCGGGGCCCCGAGGCCGGCTTCCCGGGTCCCGTCCCGGAAGCGAGGGCGCGCCTCCACCCGCTCGGAGAGGCGCTCGGCGAGCCGGGCGGAAACCCGTCCCGCGCCCCCGGGGAGGGGACTCTCCACCTCCACCCACGCCTGCCGCTCGACGCGCGCGCCGTCCGCGCGGAAGCCGTCGACGACGACGAGGACGCGCCCGCGGGTCTCGACCGCGCCCCCCTCCGGGTGCTCCGGCGGCCGGACGTCGGTCGAGACGGCGTGGAGGCGCTCGAGGCCGCTCCACGCCCACTCGCGCACCGGCCCGATCCCCGCCGGGTCGGAAGGCACGGCCTCCCGGCTCCGCGTCGCGCGGGCGACGTCCTGGACGGCGTCGCGCCACCGCTCGAGCTTCTTCATCCACGGGACGAACCCGGCCGTCAGGCGCGACATCGAGGCGTTCTTCCAGAGCCAGGCCCCGAGCCCGGCGGCGAGGAGGACGAGGAGGAGAGCGAGGAGCCGCCGGCGGGTCATACGCGGCGTTCGACGCCGAGGATGTCGAAGATCTCGTCCTTCAGGGCGCGGAAGGCCGGGTCGTCGGGGTCGCGGGGGCGGGCGAGGGGATTCGGGAGGATCCTCGCGATCCGGGCGGGGCGCCGCGTCATCACCGCGATCCGGTCGGCCAGCTCGACCGCCTCCTCCACGTCGTGCGTGACGAGGAGGCAGGTCTTGCCGGTCGTCTGCGAGATCCGGGAGATCTCGCGCCGCATCTCGAGGCGCGTGAAGGCGTCCAGCGCCCCGAACGGCTCGTCGAGGAAGAGGACGTCCGACTCGACGGCGAGGGCGCGCGCGAACTCGACGCGCTGCTTCATCCCGCCGGAGAGGGCCGCCGGGTAGGCGCCCTCGAAGCCGCCCAGGCCGACGAGGGCGACGTACCGCGCCACGACCTCCTCCCGCTCGCGCGGGGCGAGGCGGGCGAGGCCGAACCCGATGTTCTCCTTCACCGTCAGCCACGGGAAGATCCCGGTCTCCTGGAAGACGAAGACCCGCTTCGGCGAGGGGCGCACAACCGCCTCGCCGTCGATCTCGATCGACCCGCGGGTGACCGCCTCGAACCCGGCGATGCAGTTGAGCAGCGTCGACTTGCCGCACCCCGAGGGGCCCACGATGGCGACGAACTCCCGCGCCGGGACGTCGAGGTCGACGCCGGAGAGGACCTCCACCGCGTCGGCCTTGCCGGCGAACGTCTTGAAGACGCCCGCGACACGGACCTTCGGCGGGGCGGGCGCCGTCGCGACCGTCACCGGAGGAGCCCCCGGCGGGACAGCTGCACCCGCTCCAGCGCGCGCATCCCGGTGTCCAGCCCGAGCCCGATGAACCCGATGACGACCATCGCCGCGACGACGAGGTCGTACCGGAGGTTGTTCCGCGCGTCGTTCACCTGGAAGCCGAGGCCCGACTGGACGCCGAGCATCTCCGCCGCCACGACGACGACCCAGGAGACGCCGAGGGCCAGGCGGAGGCCCGTGAGGATCTGCGGCAGGGCGGCCGGGAAGAGGACGCGCGTGACGAGGGCGAAACCCCTCACGCCGAAGTTGGCGGCCGACCGGAGGTACTTCTGGTCGACCGCCGCGACGGCGGAGGCGGTGGCGGTCGTGATCGTGAAGAACGACGAGAGGAAGATGAGGAAGATCGCCGCCAGGTCGCTCGGGTCGAACCACCTCACGGAGCCGAAGAGGAGGGTGGCGATCGGCAGCCAGGCGATGGGGGAGATCGGGCGGAGAAGCTGGATGTTCGGGTTGACGAGCTGGTTCAGCGGGCCGACGCGGCCGAGGAGGATGCCGAGCGGGACGCCCAGCGCCGTGGCGATCGCGAAGCCCCACGCGACGCGGAAGACGGACGCCACGATGTTCTTCACCAGGATCCCCTGCCGGAGGAGCTCCGTCAGGCCGAGCCAGGTGAGGTAGGGACCGGGGACGTCGGTCCTCTTGTTCCCGAGCGTGGCCAGCTGCCAGACGAGGAGGAAGGCGGCCATCCCGAGGACCGGGCGGACCCAGCGTCGGAACCGGCTCACGCGCGCCTCACTTCGGGGCCTCCGCCGCGCCCGCCGCCTTTGCCGCCGCGGCCTTCTCCCGCTCGCCCGCGTGGGCCGCCTCGGCGAAGGAGGGGTCGCAGTAGTCGAGGAAGCCGAACGGGTCGTCCTTCGTCACGGGGCGGAAGTCGAAGTAGCCCAGCCTCTCGGCGTACCGCTGGATCTCCTCGAAGTCCTTCGCGGCCGGGAGGAGGTCCGTGTACTTCACCCGGTCCGGGGGGTGCGAGAGGACGAACTTCAGGAGCTCGGGGTCCTGGTTGTAGTGCTCGCGCCGGGCGGCGATCGCCGCGGCCTGCATCCGGTGACTCCTCCCGAACCCGTCGGGCAGAAGGGCGAGGAGGTCGCGCCCCGGGGTCCCCGGGACCACGTCGCTGGCGGACGCCACCCCCGGCGCGAGGTCCTCCCCCGGGGCGTCGATCCACTCGCCGGAGGCGGCGATCCCCCGGACCAGCTCCTCGACGATCCCCCGGTTCTCCTTGATCAGGTCCTCGTGGACCGCCAGGACGCACGAGATGAAGCTCGGCCAGATGTCCTTCGTGAAGTAGAGGACCCGGCCGTACCCCTCCATCTCGGCCTTGGCCGGGAACGGCTCACCGACGACGAAGGCGTCGATCTGCCCCATCTTCAGGGCGGCCGGCATCTCGGGGGGCGGGAAGTCGACGAGCGTGACGTCGTCCGGGCCGAAGCCGTGCTTCTCCTTCAGCCGCTCGACGAGGATCCGCTGGTTGGAGTAGCGGTGCGGGATGGCGATCCGTTTCCCCTTCAAGTCGGCGAAGCTGCGGTACGGCGAGTCGGTCCGGACCATGAACGTCGTCCCGTCCCGGTGCCCGAGGTGGACGATCTTCACCGGGACCCCCTTGCGGTTCATCACCATCGCGAGCGGCGCGAGGATGAAGCTCGCCTTCAGGTTCCCGGCGGTCATGTCCTCGACGATGGCCGAGAAGTTCGTGTACCGCCGCGAGACGAAGCGGGAGCCGGACTCCGAGTGCTGGGTCACCCAACTGGTGACCGGGCAGGTCAGGTGTCACGTCACCGGGAGGTGCCCGACGAGGAGCTCCCCGCGATCGGAGGCCGCGGGCGCCAGGCGTTTCTTCAGGGCCGTCACGCCGCCGTGGGTCAGCCTCACGTGGAGGAGCGTGACGGCGGCCAGGAGCAGCCCCGCCGCCGTGATCGGGACGAGCTTCCTCTTCAAGGTCCGGGGATGATACGGCGTCTCTGGCCCGCCCGGGCGCCCCTACAGGCCCTGGGTCGCCTCCTGGTAGTCGCTCCAGGACTCCCAGGCGTCCCACGCGACGAAGGCGGTGGCCACCCCCTTGAGGGCCCACTTTCCCCCGGTCGCGAGCGCCCGGCCGGTCCTCGCCGTGGCCTGCTGTGCGGCGGCGACCTCCGCGCGCGCGGTCGCCTTGGCGATCGACTTCGGCGTCGCGCTCCGCCGCGCGATCAGGTCCGCCTGCCGCCGCAGGTCGATCTCGGCGTTGTGGAGCATCGTGCCGTAGTCCTTCCCGATCTCCGCGGCGAGCTCCGAGCCCCCTTCGGCGAGCGTCTTGGCCCCCTCCTTCAGCGGCTCCTGCGCGCACTTCCAGGCGACCACCTTCGCCGTGCTCCCCTGGTTCATCTCCTTGATGAAGGTGGCGACGATGCTGTACGGGATGCTGACGACGGGAGGCGCCCCGATCTTGACGATGAGGTCCGCGGCGAGCTTGATCCGCGCCAGGTCCCGGATGGCGTTCGCGGTGATCGCCGCCACCTCGCGGTTGATCCTCCCGGCGTCCGCGAACATCGTCTGGAGGTTCTCGATCGACCCCTGCCGGACCCGGTCCATCGCCGCGAGGTAGGCCGCCAGCTCGCCGCCTCCTTCGAACGACCTGCGGATCGCCGTGCCCAGGAACTCCGACGTCATCTGGGCGGCCCGCCGGTCGATCTCCTCGCGCCGGGCGGTCTGAACCTCCACGGTTCCCGGCTTCTCCTTCCAGAAGAGGAGCGTGTACGTCACGTTGAGGACCGTGGAGTCGTTGTACTCGACCCACTTCAGCGAGGTCGTGTCGGACATCGCCTTGGCCACTGCGGCCGACCGCAGGAACCGGAGCGTGGTCGGCAGGTCCAGGAGGAGGACGGGCAGCTTGACGGGGTCGGGCATCGGCACACTCCTCAGGGCTCCGGGCGGACCCGGGCCTCGTCGTCCGCTCCTGGCGTGACGGCAAAGATGGGGAGGAGGGGCCGGCGTGTCAAGGGTCGGGTTGCGCGCCGGAGGGCCCATCGGTTGAAATCCGCCCCCATGCCCGAGAACCCGGCGCCCGCCGTCGTCCCGCCCGCCTCGTCGGTCGACGGCTTCTCCCCGGACGAGCTGAGGGACCTCTACCGGCGGATCCTCTTCCCGCGCCTGATCGAGGAGAAGATGCTCGTCCTCCTCCGGCAGGGGCGGCTGTCGAAGTGGTTCTCGGGGATCGGGCAGGAGGCGATCTCGGTCGGCGTCGTCTCGGCCCTGCGCGGCGACGACTGGATCCTCCCGACGCACCGCAACCTGGGCGTCTTCACCGGCCGGGGGCTCGACCTCGTGAGGCTCCTCCGCCAGCTGATGGGCAAGGACGGGGGCTTCTCGAAGGGGCGCGAGCGCTCCTTCCACTTCGGGTACCTCCCCGCCCGGATCGTCGGGATGATCAGCCACCTCGGGTCGATGCTCCCCGTGGCCGACGGCCTGGCGCTCGCGGCGCGCCTGAAGGGGACGGACACAGTGGCCGCCGCCTTCTGCGGGGACGGGGCGACGAGCGAGGGGGACTTCCACGAGGCGCTCAACCTCGCCGCCGTCTGGAAGCTCCCGGTCCTCTTCGTGATCGAGAACAACTCCTACGGCCTCTCGACGCACGTCTCCGAGCAGTACGCCTGCGCCGACCTCGCCGACCGCGCCGTCGGCTACGGGATGCCGGGCGTGATCGTGGACGGCAACGACCTCCTCGCCGTCGTCGGCGCGGTGCGCGAGGCGGCGGCGCGGGCCCGCGCGGGCGGGGGGCCCTCGCTCCTCGAGCTCAAGACGTTCCGGATGCGCGGGCACGAGGAGGCCTCGGGGACGGCCTACATCCCCAAGGAGCTGTTCGAGGCGTGGGCGAGGAAGGACCCGATCCTCAGGCTCGAGACCCAGCTCTTCTCGCGCGGGGTCCTGACTCCCGACGGGGCGGCCGCGCTGAGGCTCTCGATGAAGGAGGCGGTCGACGCGGCGGTCGACGAGGCGTACGCCAGCCGCGAGCCTCACTCCACGGCCGAGGCGGAGCTCGCCGACGTCCACGCGCCGCTCCCCGAGGGGGCCGGGCGGAGGCCGCTCGACCCCGCGGTCGTCCCCTCCGCGCCGGAGGTGAGGTACGTCGACGCCATCGCGCAGGGCCTGCGCCAGGCGATGCGCGAGAGCGAGAAGGTCGTCCTCCTCGGCCAGGACATCGGGCAGTACGGCGGCGCCTTCAAGGTGACGCAGGGCTTCGTCGAGGAGTTCGGGACGGAGCGCGTGAGGAACACGCCGATCATCGAGTCGGGGGCGCTCGGGGCGGCGCTCGGCCTGTCGCTCGACGGCTTCACGCCGATGGTCGAGATGCAGTTCGGCGACTTCATCAGCTGCGGCTTCAACCAGATCGTCAACAACCTCGCGAAGAAGCACTACCGCTGGGGGGCGCGCGTGGCCGTCGTCGTCCGCTGCCCCGTGGGCGGCGGCATGGGGGCCGGGCCGTTCCACTCGCAGAACGTGGAGGCCTGGTTCACGCACGTGGCGGGGCTCAAGGTCGTCGCCCCGTCGACCCCGCTCGACGCCAAGGGGCTCCTCCTGGCCGCCTTCGAGGACGGCAACCCCGTCCTCTACCTCGAGCACAAGTTCCTCTACCGCTCCTCGAAGGGGCGAGTGCCGGAGGGGTACTACACCGTCCCGATCGGCAAGGCCGCGGTCGTCCGCGAGGGGCGGGACGTCACCGTCGTGACGTACGGCGTGGGCGTCGTCTGGGCGCTCGGGGCCGCCGCGACGCTCCACAAGGAGGGGAAGGAGGTCGAGGTGATCGACCTCCGGACGCTCCTGCCGTGGGACCGGGAGACGGTCCTTGCGAGCGTGAGGAAGACGAGCCGCCTCCTCGTCCTCCACGAGGCGCCGACGACGGGAGGGTTCGGAGCGGAGGTGGCCGCGACCGTCTCCGAGCGGGCGTTCGAGTGGCTGGACGCCCCCGTCGTCCGCCTCGGCGCCCTCGACACTCCGACGCCTTTCAGCCGCCTCCTCGAGGAGACCTTCCAGCCGAAGGGGAGGCTCCTCCCCGCGCTGCGCCGCCTCCTCGCCTACTGAGAGGCTCCGGCGCCGCTCCGGCCGGCTCCGCTGGGGGGCCCGGAGTCCCCTGGGAGCCCGAATCACGGGCCGCCGGTGCGAGAATCCCCGCTCGCGTCCGGCTCCGGCCGGGGCCGAGAAGGAGCCGAATGAGAAGAGCCGCTCGCACCCGCCTCCAGGCCGGCGTCCTCGCCGTGGCCGTCGCCCTCCTGCCGGGCTCCCCGGCCGCGGCGGAGGGTCCGGAGAAGGTCGACCTCGACGCGGTGACCCGGATCCGGCTCGAGGGGCTCCAGCGCGGCAAGGGGATGGAGACCGCCGCGAAGCTGTGCGACGAGATCGGGCCGCGCCTGACGGGCTCGCCCGCCTACCGGAAGGCCGCCGAGTGGGCGAAGGGCCAGCTCTCGGAGTGGGGGCTCGCGAACGCCCGCGTGGAGCCGTTCGAGTTCGGGAGGGGGTGGGTCCTCGAGCGGGCCGCGGTGCACATGCTCGTCCCGCAGGCGACGCCGGTCGAGGCCTGGCCGAAGGCCTTCACGCCCGGGACGGACGGGCCGAAGAGCGGCCCGGCGGTCCTCCTGAAGGTGGAGAAGGAGGAGGACCTCGCCTCCTGGAAGGGGAAGCTCGCCGGGAAGGTCGTCCTCCTGGGCGACGTGCCCGAGGCCCGTCCGGGCGAGAAGCCCGACTCGGAGCGGTACACCGACGAGGAGCTGGCGAAGCTCTCCCGGTACGAGCCGCGCGACGGCCGGCGCCCGAGGGACCGGGACCGGATGCGCCGCGAGTACCAGCTCCGGCGGAAGCTGGCCGCCTTCCTCGCAGAGGAGAAGGTCCTCGCGGTCCTCGAGCCCTCCCGCGGCGACGACGGCACCGTCTTCGCGCAGGGGGGCGGGACGTGGAAGCCGGGCGAACCCGAGGGTGTCCCGACGCTCGTCGTGGCCGCCGAGCCGTACGGGCGGATGGCGCGCCTCGCCGGGAAGAAGGTGCCGGTCGAGGTCGAGGTGGACGTCGTGGCGCGCTTCACCGAGCCGGACCCGCTGGCCGCCGTCAACGTCCTCGCCGAGATCCCGGGGACCGACCGGAAGGACGAGGTCGTGATGATCGGGGCCCACCTCGACTCGTGGCACGCGGGAACCGGCGCCACGGACAACGCCGCCGGCGTGGCGGCCGTGATGGAAGCCGCGCGGATCCTGAAGGCCGCGGGGCTCTCGCCCCGCAGGACGATCCGCGTGGCGCTCTGGGGAGGGGAGGAGCAGGGGTTCCTCGGCTCGCGGGCCTACGTGGACCGAGAGATCGCCAGCCGGCCGGCGCCCCCGGCGGGCGAGCGCGACGGCGGCCTCCCCGACTGGATGCGCGGGGCGCGCGGCGGGCCGCTCACGTTGAAGCCGGGGCACGCGAAGCTCTCGGCCTACTTCAACCTCGACAACGGGGCCGGGAAGGTCCGCGGCGTCTACACGCAGGAGAACGCGGCGCTCGAGCCCGTCTTCGAGGCGTGGCTGGCCCCGCTCGCCGACCTCGGAGCCGCCACCGTGACGAACCGCTCGACGGGCGGGACGGACCACCAGCCGTTCGACCAGGCGGGGATCCCCGCCTTCCAGTTCGTCCAGGACCAGCTCGAGTACATGACCCGGACGCACCACTCGAACGTGGACGTCCTGGAGAGGATCCCGCCGGCCGACCTCTCGCAGGCCGCGGTCGTGGTCGCGACGTTCGCCTGGAACGCGGCCCAGCGCGACGCGAAGCTGCCGAGGAAGCCGGTCCCCCCGTCGCCCGCGCCCGGGGCCCCGGAGAGCGGCCCCGACCGCGCGGCGGCGCCGGCGCCGGGGGACCGCTAGCCCCGGTCCGGGGGGTAGGCGCGCTGCGCCGCAGGGGGGTCCGGCACGTTGCCGGCCCCCCTGGACATCATCGCTTCAGTCCTCGACGGGGAGCGTCTCCGAGACGAGGAAGCCGCCGACGACGGCGCGCACCTCGACCTCGTCGGTCTCGGTCAGCTCGCGGCCCTTTCCGCCGAAGCGGGTGAGGGACTTCTCGACCGTGCAGCGCACCTCGTCGCCGGAGAGTCCCTCGCAGGCGAGGAGAGTGAGCGGCTGGTCGAGGAGGAGGAGAGGCTGTCCCCCCCTCGACTTGACCCGGAGCGTGGCGAAGTGGCCCACCTTCTCGTCGCTGTCGAGGTCGTCCGAGAAGTCGAGCGCGATCACGTAGGCGCTCCGCTCGACGAGGAGGACCGCCTTCTCGAGCTGGAAGCGGACCTGGTGCGGCCGCCTCGGCACCGAGGCGAGCGGGTCTGGCGGCACCGTGGGCGGCGGGACAGCCGTCGGGGGGGGCGCGGGCCGCGTCGGGGTCGGCGGGGGAACGGGCGGGACGGCCGTCGGCCAGGCGTGCGTGGCCGGCGGGGCCGGAAGCGCCGTCGGGAAGAGGTAAGGCCCGTGCGTCGGGGGCGGGGGCGGCGGGCTGGCCGGCGGCGGGGCGAACGTCGGCGGCTGCTGGGCGAACGCCGTCGTCGGCGGGCTCGTCGGCGGCGGCCGGCGCGCCAGGGAGGGGACCGACCAGGTGAGCGCGGTCGGCGAGGGGCTCACCTCGATGACGGTCACCTCCTCGAGGGGAGGCGGCGTCGGCGTCTCGACGGGAAGCGCCGTCGGAGACGGCGCCTCGGCGGGAGAGGCGGTCGCCGCCGGGGCGGGCGACGGGACGGCCGCGGCCGCCGCTGGAGTGGCTTCCGGCGGGGGACCTCCGCCCGCTTCCCGCCGAGCGAGCGAGATCCCGATCGCGAGCGCGAGGGTGACGGCGAGGCCCGCGAGGATGAGGACGACGGGGAGCGGGACCGCGGGACCGGCGCGCGAGGGGCGCGAGGGGCGCGAGGGCGCCGAGTCCGACCAGGTCGTCCGGGACGCGCCGGGGAGGGGGAGGGGGGACCTCCTCTCCTCGGCCGGCGGCGCGGGCGGGGCCGGCGGCGCCGGGCGGGGCGTCGCCCTCGTGGACCGGGCCCCGGTCGGCCCCGAGAGCGTCGGGGCGAGGAGGGTGGGAGGGAGGGACGGGGCCCCGGTGCGCGAGGCGACCCGCGTCGGCAGGTCGCCCCGCACCCGGCTCCCCGAGGGCGAGAGCGCCACGGCGAGCGCCTCGACGAACGCGGCGCAGGAGGGGAACCGGTCCTGGGGCCGCTTGGACAGGGCCCGCTCGAGGACCGCGTCGACGCCGGGCGAGAGGTCCGGCCGGACCGAGGACGGCGGCGGGAGCGGCTCGAAGAGCGTCTTCTGGAAGACGACCGGCGCCGAGGCCCTCTCGATCGGGAGACGGCCCGTCAGGAGGCGGAAGGAGAGGACCGCCAGGGCGTACTGGTCCGTGGCCGGGCCGACGTTCGACCCGTTGATCTGCTCGGGCGACATGTAGACGGGCGTCCCGAGGACGGCCCCCGTCTGCGTCAGCTGCGTCGTCTCCTCGAGGCTGCGGGCGAGGCCGAAGTCCGAGAGCTGCAGCGCCCCCGCGTCGTCGAAGAGGACGTTCTGCGGCTTGACGTCCCGGTGGACGACCCCCCGGCCGTGCGCGTAGTCGAGGGCGGAGGCCAGCTCGGCGAGCCAGCCGAGCGACGTCGCGTCGGCGACTCCCGCCTGGACGCGGTCCGAGAGGGTTCCCCCCTCGAGGACCGGCATGACGACGAAGAGGACGCCCCGGTCGACGCCGACGTCGTAGATCGGGACGACGTTCGGGTGGCGCAGCTGGGCCGCCAGGCGCGCCTCGCGCAGGAAGCGGGTGGTGAACTCCCCCGACTCGGCGAGGGGCCCGCGGACGACCTTGACCGCCACGCGGCGCCGGAGCAGCTCGTCGACGGCCTCGAAGACCTCGGCCATCCCCCCCGCGCCGAGCCGGCGCGTCAGGACGTAGCGCCCGAGCCTTTCGCCGGAGCCAGCTTCCATCATCGGATCCGGGCCTCCGGACCGGCGGGCTCCAGTGTAAGGCCGCGGGGCGGCCGCGGGCTCAGCGCTCGCGCGAGACGGTGCCGAGGAGGAAGCCCGCGAGCGTCTCGAAGAGGACGAGCCCCGCGAGCGAGGCGCGGTAGGCGGCGAACGAGGGGTCGAGGTAGACCTTCAGGAGGTACGCGCCCGTCGCCGCGCCGGCCAGGAGGCCGCGGAGCCCCGCGACGGGGCGGCTCCCGAGGTCGCGCGCCCCGCCCGCGAGGAGGACGACGGCCGTCAGCCCCAGCGCCAAAGGCGGGTACGCCGAGAGCACGAGGGTCTCGCGGGGCCAGGTCCCCGCCGCGACCTCTCCTGGCGCCAGGGCGGCCGCGAGCGGGAGAGCGAGCCAGGCCACGAGGAGGAGCGCCTTGGCCAGACCCGTGAGCCCCCGGGAGAACCGCCTGGCCGGGGGCGGGCGCTTCTTCCCCTTCGAGGCGCCCGCGGCGGCCTTGAGGTCGCGGGCCGCGCTTCCCGAGAGGCCCGTCCGGGCGGCGAGGGCCGAGGGGTCGACGAGGTCCGCGATCGACAGGCGCAGGAGGAAGAGCCCCCAGAACGCGAGCCGGAGCGGCACCTCGCGCCCGGTGGCCACCAGGAACGCGGCCGTCCCGAGGAGGCCGAGGCCCGCGGCCTCGAGGCCCCCGCGGACGAGGAGGACCGCCCGCTCGGCGGCCCCGGCGCGGCGCACGCCCGAGAGGGCGCGGTGAAGGAGCCCCCCGGCCAGGACGAGGAGGAGGAGCCCCCCCGCGAAGGCGTCGTCGAGCGGCGAGGCGAGGGCCTGGGCGGCGGCGACCGGCGTGGCGAGGCCGAGGAGGAGGGCGAGCGCCCGGTGGACGCGGACCCGGATGTCGCCTCCGGAGGCGAGCGCCGCGTGCAGGAGAAAGACGGCCGACGAGGCGAGGACGGCCGCCCAGAACGGCCGGGCCTCGGCGGGGACCGGGACGGAGAGGGCCGAGAGCCGCTCCGAGACGCCCGTCCGCGAGAGGACGTGGAGGGCGAGCGCCCAGACGTGCTCGAGGAGCTCTCGCAAGCCGGGAGAGGTTAGCCGACGGGCCCCGGGCGGGGGCCCGTCGGCAGGATCCGGGGATCAGATCTGGTCCAGCGTGACCTCGATGTTGCCGATGGTGATGCTGTGGGCCAGGTTGGCGAAGGTGAGATCCAGGCGGATGACGAGCGCCCCCGGCACGGCTCCGGGCGTGTCGTCCGTGACCGTGTAGCACGCCGCGGTCGTGCTGACCTGGTTGTCCGCGAGCGAGGTGATCTCCGTCCCGACGAGGTCGTCACCGACCGTGCGGATATTGGTGTTGTCGATGTAGGTCGTGGCGTTGGACGTCCTGTAGCAGATCTTCACCGAGACGAGGCGTACGGCCGTCCCGTAGAGCTGTGTCGGGATGGGCAGCGGGATGTAGACGTTCGCCGTTCCGGCCGCGCTGCGGGTCATCACGATCTGGCCGTAGATGTCCGGGGTGATCGTCAGCTGCGCCGTGGTCGTCCGGGCGAGGCTGGGGCATCCGGAGAAGATCGTGCGGCCCTTCGTGCCCGTCGCCTTGAAGGATCCGCTCGAGAGGGTCTGGACGTCGTTCACGTCGTCCCACTGGAGCTGGTTGTCGACCGTGATGTTCCCGCTGGTGCCCGTGACCAGGATCCTCCCGGCGGTCCAGCCCGAGGCCTGCACCTTCTCGCTGGCGAGCTCGTTGATGGCCGCCTGGACGGTCGTGGCGGCGATGCTGCCGGCCGCCGTGTTGACGATCTCCGAGGCCGGCGTGTCCCGGAAGTACCCGTTGACGTCGATGAGCAGGTGCGTCGAGGCCGGCGTGTACACCGTCATCTGGCTGTTGGCGTCGAGCAGGGGGACGATGACGGCGTTCGGGATGACGTCGTTGGCGGCGTAGTTCAGCGACGACACGAGCGGGTCGGGTTGGTTGGCCGAGGTCCCGGGCCAGATGGAAAGGAAGCCCGGAAGGCTGGGGAGGACGACCGTGACGTTCATCGAGACGGCGCGTGCGGTGGTCGGGACGCCGCAGCGGGCCTCGGTCATGTCGATCGTGCGGTACTCGCCGGCGCTGAGGAGCGGTGGTCCGTACCCGGCCGGGAAGCCGGCGTCGCGGGTGTCGACCAGGCGGCAGGGCGTGATCCCGACGAAGCTCATGTACGGGGTGACGGCCGCCAGGGTCTCCTCCCTCGGGTCCGAGGCCTCGAGCCCGAGCGGGAGGCCGGCGACGATCAGGAGCAGGGTGGCGACGACGACGAACGACCGGCGAGATCTCATGAATGCCTCCTCATGGGCAGTACAGTGGGGACGGATCCGAAGAGAGCCCTCTTTCGACGTCACGAACTCGGTATTTACAGCAATCCAGAGCGACGTTAGCGGGATTCTAACCCTCCGTCCGGCGTTCGGGCGGGCCTTGACGGCGGGCGGGCCCGTCCGTACCGTCCGCGCCGGCCATGGCCACGACGAACGGTCCCCGCTACACCGCCCGCGACATCACGGTCCTCGAGGGGCTCGAGCCGGTCCGCAAGCGCCCCGGCATGTACATCGGCGGCGTCGACGCGCGGGGGATGCACCACCTCCTCCGCGAGATCGTCGACAACGCGGTCGACGAGGTCATCAACGGGTACGCCACGAGGATCGAGGTCCGCCTCTTCCCCGACGGGCGGGAGGTGGAGGTCGTGGACAACGGGCGCGGGATCCCCGTCGACGTCCACCCGAAGTACGGCCGGTCGGCCCTGGAGCTGATCCTGACGACGCTTCACGCCGGCGGGAAGTTCGAGCAGGGGAGCTACGTCCACTCGGGGGGCCTCCACGGCGTCGGCTCGTCGGTCGTCTGCGCCCTCTCCGAGACGATGACGGCCACCGTCCGCCGCGACGGCGGGGAGTGGCGGCAGACGTACGCGAAGGGGAAGGCGACGTCGAAGCTCGTCCCGACGACGAGGGAGAAGGTCCGAGGCTCGGGGACGACCATCCGCTTCCGCCCCGACCCGGAGATCTTCGGGAAGACCTCCTTCGACGCCGACACCGTCCGCGAGGTCTTGGAGGCCAAGTCGTACCTCCACCGCGGGCTGAAGGTCGTCTTCGTCGACGAGACCCAGAGCCCGCCCCGGCGCGAGGAGTTCAGCCAGGAAGGGGGGCTCGCCGACTACCTCGCCAAGGTCGTCGCCGAGCGGGGGAAGTCGCCGACGCACCCGGCCGCGTTCTCGCTCGTCCGCGAAGCCGACCCGAGGCTGGAGCTGGCCCTGCAGTGGACCGAGTCGACCGAGGAGTCGGTCCGGTCGTTCGTGAACGGGATCCCGACCGGCTCCGGCGGGACGCACGAGAACGGGTTGAGGGCGGGAGTCGTCAAGGCGGTGAGGAACTACCTCGCCACGCACGAGCTGCTGCCGAAGGGGGTCACGCCCACGGCCGAGGACATCCGCGAGGGGCTCGTCGTCCTCCTGTCGGTCTACGTCCTCGAGCCCCAGTTCCAGGGCCAGACGAAGGACCGCCTCAACAACCCGGAGGTCGCCGCTCAGGTGGACGGGGCCGTGAGGCCCGCCCTCGAGAAGTGGCTGAACGAGAACCCGAGCCTCGCCGAGCAGATCGTCGGCCGGATCGTCCTGGCGACGCGGGCGCGCGAGGCCTCCCGGGCCGCCGCGCAGCAGGTCACGCGGAAGACCGCCGTCTCCCACCGGCTGAACCTCCCCGGCAAGCTCGCCGACTGCTCCTCGACCGACCCGGCCGAGTCGGAGCTGTTCATCGTCGAGGGGGACTCGGCCGGGGGCTCGGCCAAGCAGGGGCGCGACCGGCAGACGCAGGCGATCCTGCCGCTGCGCGGCAAGGTCCTGAACGCCGAGCAGGCCAACTCGGCGAAGGTGACGTCGAACAAGGAGCTGTCGGACATCGTCTCGGCGCTCGGGTGCGGCATCGGGAAGGACTTCGACCTTTCGCGCCTGCGGTACGGGAAGGTCTTCCTCCTGATGGACGCCGACGCGGACGGCCACCACATCTCGACCCTCCTCCTCACCTTCTTCTGGCGCCACCTGCCGAAGCTGGTCGAGGCCGGGCACGTCTACCTCGCCCAGCCGCCGCTCTACCGGATCGACGCGGCGAAGGAGACCTACTGGGCGCTCGACGAGGAGGAGCGGGACGCGGTCCTCGCCAAGCTCCCGCGGAACGTCAAGCCCGAGATCATGCGTTTCAAGGGCCTCGGCGAGATGATGCCGGAGCAGCTGAAGCAGACGACGCTCGACCCTCGGCGGCGCCGCGCGCTGAAGGTGACGGTCCCCGACGTCCTCGAGGCCGAGCGGACGCTGACCGACCTGATGGGGCGCGACCCGCAGGCCCGCTACCGCTTCATCACGGAGCGGGCCCGCGAGGCGGACGACCTCGACGTCTGACGTGTTCTCGGGGGAACCCCGCCGCCCCGCCGGGCGGCTGGAAGCCGGTTCCCCCGAACCCCCTCCGACGCGATCCCGTCAGTCTATCCCCTCCCTCCCTCACTCGAACCAGCCGTTGACGTCCAGGATGACGTGGACGGAGCCGGTCTCCTGGTCGCACCGGATCGAGGCGGTGCCGCCGTCGCCGAGCCGGACGACGGCGTTGTTGGCCCGGGTCTGTCCGGCCTTGTAGTTCAGGGTGGAGACGAGCGGGAGCGGCGTCGCCGTCGGGCAGACCCGGACGAATCCGGCCCCGGCGGGCTGCGTCACGGTGAGGTTGGTCGAGACGGCCTTGGCCGTCAGCGGCACCTGGCACCTCCCGGCGACGACGAAGGCCCTCTCGGTCCCCGTCTGGATCGCCGGCCCGCCCCACGGCCCGTCGGGGTCCCGGGTGTCCAGGACGCGGCACGGCATCAGCGTGTGGAAGCGGACCGGGCCCGTGGGGGACGTGACGGACGTGGTCGCCGTGGCCTGGCCGTTCCCGGCGACCGGGTCGGACGTCGTGGCGGACACCGTCGCCGTGTTCGAGACCGGGTCGGGGCCCGCGTAGCCCGAGGGGACGAGGAAGGTCGCGGCGACGGTCCGCGTCTGGCCGGCGGGGATCGTCCCGAGGGCGCAGGGGAAGGCCGTCGCGCAGTCGATCCCGTTCGAGACGAACGTCAGGCCTGCCGGGGTCGGGTCCGACAGGACGACGCCCGCCGCGTCGGAGGGGCCGGCGTTGGCGACTGTGAGCGTGTAGGCGAACTGCGACCCGCGGACGACGCTCGGGGGCCCGGCCTTCGTCACGGAGAGGTCGGCCGAGGGGACGAGCGAGTCGCTGTCCGTGGCCGAGTCGTTCGACGTGCTCGGGTCGAGGACGAGGCCGCCGCGGGTGGCGACGGTCGCGGTGTTGACGAGGCTCCCGGTGGCCGAGGGGGCGACGGTGGCCACGAGGGAGAGCGTGGCGCTCTGCGACGGCCCGAGCGAGAGGCCGGTCCAGGCCCCCGAGACCGGGTCGTAGCTCCCGGCCGACGGGGTGAAGACCGGCCCCACGAGCGAGGCGGGGAGCGCGTCGGTGAGGGTGACCTCCTTCACGGTGCTCGGCCCGGCGTTCGTGACGGCGATCGTGTAGGTCACGCCCGTCCCCGGCGTCTCGGTCGTGGCGCCGTCGGTCTTCGTCACCGAGAGGTTCGCCGAGGGCGTGACCGCCGTGCAGGTCGACGGCTCGAGGTTGGCCCAGTTCCGGGGCCGCACCTCGTAGGCGTGCGGCGTCCCGGGCACGACGCCGCCGTCGACGTAGCTCGTCGAGGAGGGGAGCTCCTGCATCAGGAGCTGCCCGTCCCGGTAGAGCGACGTCCGCCAGATACCGCTCTCGGCATCCGACGGCGACGACCAGCTGACGGTCGTCCTCGTCCCGTCCGAGACGGCCGTTGCCGTCGGGCATCCCGGGGGCGTGGCGTCGGCCAGGCAGGCCGTCGTCGTGAACCGGAGGTACCCGTCGACGTTCATGTGGAGGCCCAGCGTCGCGCCGTTCCAGGCGACGCCGAGCTGGCCGCCAGCCGCAGTCGAGTAGAGCTTCTGGCCCGCCACCAGCGTCCCGTCCGGCATCACCGCGTGCTCGGTCAGGCCCCACGGGTCGCCGCCGATCAGGACGACCCGGAACCGGTCGACGTCCCAGTAGAGGGCCGGGTTGTAGTCGTCGTAGACCCCGCCGCCCACGGCCACGGGCGAGAACTGCTTGACCCCCTGCAGGCTCAGGACGGTGAAGAAGACGTCTCCCCCCGGCGGGTCGGGGGTGGCGTACTCGTACCAGACGAGGCCCAGGTGCTGCCCGGTCCACAGGAGCTGCCAGCCCGCGGGGTCCAGGTTGGGCGTGAACGTGACCTGGATGGGCGGGACGGTGACCGTTCCGTCCGGGGCCAGGAAGGCGTACCAGAGCTCGCCCGCTTGCCCCCAGACGAGGGCCCAGCCCGTGCCCGTCCAGGCGACCTGGGGCCCCGGCGCGATCGACTGGCTGACCGTCGCCGCCGTCACGGGCGACCCGACGGCGGTCCCGTCGGGCGCCACGCGCCGGAAGGTCAGGTTCTGGTTCCCCTGGAAGCAGGCGATCCCGTAGACCTCGCCGCTGAAGGCGAGGCCGACGAGCGGCCGCCCGCTGACGCCGGTCGCGAGGACCGTCTCGGGGATGACCGGGTTGCCGGAAGCGTCGAAGCGGGCGAAGACGAGGGCGTTCGTGAGGTCCTTGAAGGCGAGCGCGAAGGTGCTTCCGGCCGAGACCGCACCGGGCCGGGTCCGCGGGCCCCGGCCCGAGAGGACGACGTTCGAGGCGACCTGCGTCCCGGAGCCGTTCCAGAAGCTCCCCTTCACGAGGGTGGTCGTCCCGTTCGACTCGGCGAAGACCGCCCCGAAGCCCGAGCCGAGGGCGAGAGCGGTCGGGTAGTTCGTCCAGCCGGGGGCGTGGCCGGACGTGACGTCCGTGGGCCCGGCGACGACCGTCCCGGAAGCGTCGACGAGGAGGTCCCTCACCTCCGCGGCGCCGAAGCGGGTCTCCGGCCAGGAGAGGAGGAACCGGCTCCCGTCGGTGGCGGCGCGGGAACGCGCCGACTGCGAGCCGTCGTTGGGCGTCAGGACCGTCCGCGCCCCGATCCGGGCGAGCGAGGAGTCCGCCTCGTACCGGCACGTCTCGTAGACGTACGTCGAGTTGAGGTAGCAGGCCGTGAAGACGACGACGCCGCCCCCCGCCCTCGGGAAGAGGACCGGCGTCTCGTCGTAGATCGGGTACTCGAACTCGGGCGGGAACTCCGGGTCGAAGTCGTGGCTCAGGCGGACCGCGGCCCCGGCCGGGAGGCCGTCGGTCCCGTACCGCCGGAGGTAGATCGCCTCGGCGTCCTCTGGCCCCGTGAACCCGTCGACCCAGCCGACGACCCACGAGCCGGACTCCCAGACAATCGAGGTCTGGGCCGGGTTGGCCCAGGCCCCCGAGGGGTTGGCGTCCTCCTTCACGAGCTGCGGGCTCCCGATCGGGACGCCCGCCGCGCTGACGCGCTGGAAGTAGACCTGGCCCGAGAGCACGTCCTCTGGGACCGTGACCCAGACGACCCCGTACTCCGAGCCGTTCCAGGCTGCGGAGGCGCTCACCTCGTAGCCTGCGGTCGCCGCGACCGGGACCGGGCCGACGGTCAGGTCCCCGTCTTGGTCGAGGGCGAAGAAGTGGAGGTCGGAGGGCGGAGACGTCTCGGTCGCGACGAAGACGCCCCAGCCGGAGCCGTTCCACAGGAGCGGCGCCTCTCCCCCGAGGCCGACCCGAAAGCCCGTGTGGTCGAGGGGAATCACGACGTCCCCACGCAGCTTGGTGCCGTTGGCGTCGAGGAGGGCGAACCGGAAGGCGGAGTTGGCGCCGCCGTCGAGGGAGGAGAGCCCCTCGCGGAAGAGGAGGCCGTACGCCGAGCCGTTCCACCGGAGCGTGTGGTTCCCCGTCCCCGTTCCGCTCGTCGTGACGCGGACCGGCGAGCCCTGGGGCGCTCCCGTGGCCGACGCGAGGCGCTGGAACCAGATCTCGGCCCGCTGGTCGTCGCGCGTGTCGCTCCAGGCGGCGGCCCAGTCGGTGCCGTTCCACGTCACGCTCGGGCCCGTGGCGTTCCCGTGGAAGGAGCCGATGGTCGTCGGGCAGACCTTCGCGGCCGCGCTGGCGAAGGTCGTGGCGGCGGCCACGTTCGAGGGCGGCGACTCCGAGCCCGTCCGGAGGGTGACGACGCGGTAGAAGTAGCCGGTCCCCGCGTCGAGTCCGGTGTCGGCGTACGTCGTGACGTTCGCCCCGACGATCTCGATCGGCGTGAAGGAGGTCCCGTCCGTCGAGATCTCCACGCGGAATCCCGTCTCGGACGTGTCCGGATCCGTCCACGTCAGCCGGATCGAGGACGACGAGAGCGGGGCCGCGACGAGACCCGCCGGCGGGGGAGGCCCCAGGACCGTCGTCGTCACCGTGGCCGAGTTGTTCGAGCCGTTCGGGTCGGCCTGGGGAGCCGTCGCGAACGCCCAGGCCTCGGCGGTCCCGACGAAGCCGAGGTTCGGCTTCACGTTCACGGTGACGCCGGCGCTGGCTCCGCCGGAGATCGTGCCGAGGTTGCAGGTGACGACGCCGGAGGAGTGGACGCACGTCGGCGACCCGGGCGTCGAGGAGAGGAACGTGAACCCGTCGGAGAGAGCCACGGTCAGGACGACCCCGTTTACGAGCATCGGGCCGGCGTCCGTGACCGTCGCGACGTACGTCAGCGTCGCCGACTGATTCACCGGGTCGGGGGAGTCGGTCAGCGCCACGGCGAGGTCGTCGGTCCCGTAGAGCGCCCAGAGCTCCTGCCCGTGCGTTCCGTCGTCGGCGTTGAAGAAGAGGAAGCCGTCGGCGACGAGCCCCTCCCACGGACTCCCGTGCCCCGGGCCGGGATTGGCGTCGACGACCCGGAACGTGCCGCCGGGCGTGACGTCGGTCTTCCAGAGCTCCTCGCCGGTCGTCCCGTCGTTGGCCGCGAAGTAGAGCGCCGAGCCGACGACGGCGACCGGGCGCGGGATCGACGAGGCGCTCCCGGGGGCGATGTCCCTCACCAGGAAAGTCCCCTCGGCGTTCCCGTCGCTCGTCCAGAGCTCCATCCCGCTCGCTCCGTCGGTGGCCCGGAAGAAGAGCCGGTCCCCGACCGCGACGAGCCCCGCCGGGGTCGAGTAGCACGACCCGGGGCAGATGTCCTTCACGAGGACGGTGCCGGCCGACGTCCCGTCGCTCTTCCAGAGCTCGCGGTCCGGGTTCCAGGCGGTGAAGAAGAGCGTCCCGTTCACGTCCGTCAGGAAGTCCGGCCACGAGGAGAGGCCGCCCGGGCGGATGTCCTTCACCATCCACGTCCCGCTCGTCTCGTCGCTCCTCCAGAGCTCTCCGCCGTTCGTCCCGTCGGACGCCCGGAAGTAGAGCCTCGCCCCGACGGCCGCGAGCGCAGACGGGTTCGACGAGCAGTACCCCGGGCAGATGTCGGCCACCTGGAAGGTCCCGCTGTCCGTTCCGTTGCTCCTCCAGAGCTCGCTCCCGCCGGTGCCCGTGGTCGCGGTGAAGTAGAGCGTCGACCCGACCGCGACGAGGTTCGAGATGTTGGGGCTGCAGCTCCCCGAGCAGATGTCCTTGACCTGAACGGTCCCGGCACCCGTGCCGTCGCTCTTCCAGAGCTCGTTGCCGTTCGTCCCGTCGTTGGCAGTGAAGTAGAGCGTCGACCCGACCACCGTCAGCCGGGACGGACCGGACCCGCAGCCTCCCGGGCAGAGGTCCTTCACCATCACCGTACCGCCGGGCGTCCCGTCCGACTTCCAGAGCTCCGTGCCGTTCGTCCCGTCGTACCCCGGGAAGTAGAGCGTCGAGCCGGCTTTCACGAGGCCGTCCGGGACCCCGGCTCCCCCCCCCGGCCCGAGATCCAGGACCATCGAGGTCCCGCCCGGCGTCCCGTCGCTCTTCCAGAGCTCCCGGTTGGAGGTCCCGTCGCTGGCGACGAAGTAGAGGCTCCCGCCCAGCTCGACGAAGGAGGCGGGGAAGGAGGAAGGGCTCGAGAACTCGCGGACGACGACGGTGCCGGGCTCGGTCCCGTCGCTCTTCCAGAGCTCCCCGCTCGCCCAGGAGATCCGGAAGAAGAGTGTCCCGTTCCCGTCCGTGAGGAGCGACGGGCTGGAGCCGCACCCGCCCGGGCAGATGTCCCTGACGACGGCGGTCCCGGGGTCGGTCCCGTCGCTGCGGTACAGCTCGGTGCCGTACGTCCCCTCGCCGGCCGCGAAGTAGAGGGTCGTCCCGACGGCGACGAGGTTCGAGGGGTTGCTCCCGCAGTCGCCCGAGCAGAGGTCCTTCACGAGTACGGTGCCGCCGGAGGTGCCGTCGCTCTTCCAGAGCTCGTTCCCGGAGGTCCCGTCGTTTGCCTGGAAGAAGAGGGTCGAACCGACCGGCGTGAGCCGGGAGGGCGAGGAGCTGTTCGTCCCGGACCAGATGTCCTTCAACTCGAACGTCCCGCCGGGGGTGCCGTCGCTCTTCCAGAGCTCCGTCCCGTTCAGCGGGCTGCTCGCCGAGAAGAAGAGGGTGGAGCCGACGGCCGTCAGCTGCGAAGGGTAGATGCCGAGGACGCCCGGCCAGGCGTCCTTCACGAGGACGGTCCCCGCCGGCGTCCCGTCGCTCTTCCAGAGCTCGGTCCCGCTCGTCGCGTCGCTGGCGACGAAGAAGAGGGTGGAGCCGACGCCCTTCAGCTGAGAAGGGTTGCTGCTGCTGCTGCCGGGGGAGATGTCCTTGACGAGGACGGTCCCGGCCGCCGTCCCGTCGCTCTTCCAGAGCTCGTTGCCGTACGGGCCCGTGCTCGCCGTGAAGAAGAGAGTGGTCCCGACCGCCGTCAGGTTCCAGGGGCTGCCGCTGCAGTCCTCCCCCGGGCAGACGTCGCTGACGAGGACGGTCCCCGCGGGCGTCCCATCGCTCTTCCAGAGCTCCTGCCCGCTGCCAAGCGCGTACGCCCGGAAAAAGAGCGTGCTCCCGATCACGGTCAGGTACGCCGGGTTCGAGCCTCCGCTGCTGGCCGAGATGTCCTTGACCATCCAGGTCCCGCCCGGCGTGCCGTCGCTCCGCCAGAGCTCCGCGCCGTTCACGCCGTCGTCGGCCGAGAAGTAGGCGACGCCCCCCATGACGGCGAAGTTGGTGGGGTACGAGCTGCCGGCCCCCGGCCATATGTCCTTGACGAGGACCGTCCCGCCTACGGTGCCGTCGCTCTTCCAGAGCTCGGTCCCCATCCCCTCGGCCGTCCCGGAGAGGAAGACGGTGCCGCCCGAGGCGACGATGGCCTGGGGCTGCAGCCCGAACGTGGTGTCCAGCGTCGAGTTGAGGTCCGTCACCATCGACGGCTGGGCCTGCGCCGGGGACGAGAGCAGGACGAGGACGAGCGACACGACACCGACCCCGACGCGGGACCTGTCGCGCTTCTGGACCATCTCCGCCTCCCGGGCGGCAGCTGCCAGGACGGTGTGCCGCCCTGATGTCGACAAACGAGTCTATTCCTTCTCCTGGTTAGCGGCGATGGAAGCTCCCCGGGGAGCCCGCGCGGGTCCGCGCGTGGGGGCCTCCAAGGCGCCCGCGGGCTCGTCCCGGCCCCCGGACCTGTCCTACAATGGTTGAAACACCGTCGCAGGAGGAACGAATGTCCCGTCTCCGTCTCTCGTCCGCCCTCGGCGCCCTCGCCGTGGCCGCGCTCCTTCTCGTCCCCCTGAAGCCCGCCTCCGCGGACCGCGGCGGGTGGGAGTTCCTCGGCTCGCGGATGGTCAACGACCGGGTCGACCGGGACGAGATCGAGGTGACGGCCGCCAAGGGCGACTTCAAGGCCCTGAAGCTCGTCGTCAAGCGGCGGGCGGTCCATATCCTCGACATGAAGGTCCACTTCGGGAGCGGCGGGACGCAGGACGTCGAGGTCCGGCAGCTGATCCCGGCGGGCGGGGAGACGAGGGTGATCGACCTCCGGGGCTCCGACCGCTTCATCCGGAAGGTCGTCTTCTGGTACGAGGCGAAGTCCCTCCGCGGCCGCAAGGCCGAGGTCCACCTCTGGGGCCTTCACTGACCGGGACGACGCCCGCGACCGGGAGCCGGGCGGCCGGTGGGCCGCCCGGCCCGCCCGTCAGAAGGGGGGCAGGCCGACGAGGAAGTAGAGGAGCGTCTCGCCCCCCTTGCCGGTCCCGGCGCCGAGGTAGACGGGGCCGAGCGGCGTGTCGCTGCCCAGGAAGAGCGAGCCGCAGAGGCGCAGGTCGTTCAGGCTGACGTCGGAGCTCTGCCGCCAGGCGTTCCCCGCCTCGATCGACAGCCCGGCGTAGAGGCCCCCGCCGATGATCGAGGGGAGCTGCCCCAGCTTCCGGAGGTACGTCGCCGAGCCGAAGAGGGCGTACTGGCCGCTGATCGAGTCGGGGCGGTAGCCGGACATCCGGCGGAAGCCGCCGAGGAAGAACTGGTCGTAGTAGGCGAGGCCCGTCCCGAGGGCGGTGCCGCCGAGAGCCGAGAGCTGGAGGACGTTCCCCTTGTACTCGAACGACCCCTGGCCGGCGAGGAGGAGCCGCCGGAAGCTGGCGTCGGCGCCGAGCGACGGCGTCTCCCACCTCATGTCTCCGCGGAAGAAGTAGCCTTTCGACGGGAAGGGGACGTTGTTGCGCGAGTCGACGATCGCCTGCGCCCGGACCGAGCCCCGGTCGTTGCGGATCTCCGTGAAGATCTCGTCGCTGCCGCGGGGGAGGACCCAGAGGTACCCGCGCGAGACGCCGACCCTCAGCTCGGCGTACTTGCCGTCGGTGATCCCGGCGTCCAGCCGGCCGAAGACCTCCTCCTTCCCGTAGTCCAGCCGCAGGGTGCTCCCCTGCGTCGAGACGAGGACCCGCTCGTTCCTCCAGCCGGCCGAGGGGGAGACGAAGAGGAGCCCGCTCGGGACGACCGGCTGGTAGAGCTCGCCCTGGACCGTCTCGACCCAGCCGAGGCCCCCCGCCAGGCGCCACTCGCCGCCGAGCTTGTTCAGGCTCGTCCGCGTCACCATCGCCGCCAGCTCGAACGAGCTCTCCCCCTGGAAGTCGGTCTGCAGGTTGATGCCGGCGCGGGCCGAGGTCCGGCCCCAGGCCCGGTCCTTGATGAGGATCCGGAGGACGTCCCCTTTCGGCGTCCTCACGACGCGGAAGTCGACGAGGTCGAACTCCCCGAGGGCGTGGAGGCGCGCCAGGTCCGCCTGGAGGACCCCGAGGTCGAGCGGTCCGGGGCGCGTCTCGACCTTCGCCATCAGCTTCTCGCTCGCGAGGGGGGACGTGTTCTCGAGCTCGACCGAGACGATCCGCGGCGGCGGGCTCTTCGGCCGGCGCGTCCTCTTCAGCCACGCGGCCCACTCCTCCTCGGAGACCGAGAGCTCCCGTAGCCGGTCCGCCGACTGGCGGGCCGACCTCTCCCCGGCGGCGACCGCGTCGCGGACCCGGTTGAAGGCGATGAAGGAGATGTCGCCCAGGTCGGGCTCGAGGAAGACGTCGTCCGGCCGGAGGGCGGCCTTGGACGCCTCGACGTTCGTCGCGGTGGCGACGTTCGTCACCTGGCTGACGATCTTCACGAGGCTCCCGAGCCGCTCCTTCTCCTTCAGCGGCGTCCCGATGTTCACGGCGATCAGCCTGTCGGCCCCCGCCCCGCGAGCCGTCTGGACGGGGAAGTTCTCCGAGACGCCCCCGTCGACGAGGAGCTTCCCGTCGATCTCCACCGGCGCGAAGAGCCCCGGGAACGCCATGCTCGCCCGCATCGAGTCGGCGAGGCTCCCCTTCGACAGGACGACCTTGTGGCCCGTCGTGATGTCGGTCCCGACCGTCCGGTACGGGACCGGGAGCCGGTCGAAGTCGGTGACCTCGACGACCGGGAGCGTCAGCTTCCGGAGGATGAAGTTCAGCTTCTGCCCCTCGACGAGGCCGCTGGGGAAGGCGATCTTCCCGTCCTGGATCCCGACGACGAGGCGGGAGAGGTACTGCGACTGGTCCTGCTTCCTCCGGAACGGGATCTGCGGCCGGGGGACGTCGTCGTTGAAGGCGTCGTCCCAGTCGACGGCCGCCAGCTCGTCCTCCATCTCCTGCGGGGAGAGGCCGGAGGCGTAGAGGCCGCCGACGATGGATCCCATGCTGGTCCCCGCGATGACGTCGACGGGGACGCGCAGCTCCTCGAGGACCTTCAGGACGCCGATGTGGGCCGCGCCGCGGGCGCCTCCGCCGGAGAGGACCAGACCGAGCTTCGGGCGGGGGGGCTTCGAAGGGGCCTCCTCGGCGGCGGACGGGAGGGGAAGGAGCGTGAGGAGGAGAGCGAACGAAACGGCTGCTCGCATGCGGGCCCTCGCGGGCGAAGGATAGGGCCATCGGTCCGGGGCGGCGTTCGCCGACCCGAAGGGGAAGGGGCCGGGACGATCTCCGCGGGGGCGCAGTACGATTCCCCGGTCGACTTGGAGGGGAGGGCGGCCGAGATGAGGATGCGGTCGGTCGGATCGACGGTGCTCCTGGCGGGGCTCGCGGCGCTGGTCGGAGGCTGCGCCTACCTCGGGATGGTCAAGGAGAAGCGCCACCTGAGGCGGGAGATCGAGGACGAGCCGAAGGTCTCCCTCGTGAGGCAGCTCGCGCCGGAGAGCTGTCTCGTCCTCGTCGGCAAGCTCGAGGGGACCGCCGGGCACGAGGAGCCGCTGCGCGTCGTGGCGCTCTCGGACAAGTTCGTCCCGAACGAGGTCGTCGCCTCGCGGATGGCGGCGACGCGGGTCGAGCCCTTCTACGGCCTCTTCCTCCCGCCGGGGGAGTACGACGTCCTGATCCTCGCCGACCGCGACGGGGACGGGACGTTCCGCCCCGACGAGGTGGTCGGGCGGACGCCGCCGGGGAAGAAGATCGCGCTCTCTCCGGACGCCGCGCGGAAGGGCCTCTTCGTCGAGGGTCCCCCGATCGCGCTCGACCACGCGAACCCCTCGTCCGCCCCGTTCGCGACGACCTTCGCGGTGACGCCGCACAGCTTCCTCACGGCCTCGCTCGACGACCCGCTGTTCGGCCCCGATCTCGCCGAGACGGGGATGTACGACCCGGCGGCGTTCCTGACCAAGACCCAGGGGGTCCTCTACGGCCTCCAGCACTTCGAGCCGGGCCGGACGGTCGTCCTCTTCGTCCACGGGATCCAGGGGTCGCCGCGAGACTTCAAGTACCTCGGCGACGGGCTGGACCGGCGCCGCTACCATCCCTGGTTCTACTACTACCCGTCCGGGCTGCCGCTCGACGTCAGCGGCCTCGTCCTCGCGGCGATCCTCCGGGAGGCGCACCGGTCCCCCGAGCTGGGGACCACGTCGGTCGTCCTGGTGGCCCACAGCATGGGGGGGCTCGTGGCGAGGCGCGCCCTGAACGCGGTCTGCGAGGCCGGCTGCCCGGCGAACCTGAAGGGCTACGTCTCGTTCTCCTCGCCGTACGGCGGGAACGACGCCGCGGTGTCCGGCGCCAAGGCGCCCGAGGCGGTCCCGGCGTGGAAGGACGTGGCCACGGGGAGCGACTTCGTCAAGCGCCTCCACGCCGCCCCCTTCCCCGGCTCGCTCCCGTTCCACCTCTTCTTCGCCTGGGGGAAGAAGGGCTCGACCGGGCCGGGGGTGGCCGGGGACGGCACGATCGCCCTCGGCAGCCAGCTCGACCCGCGCGTCCAGCCGCTCGCGCGGAGGATGTACGGGTACGAGGAGTCCCACGTGGGGATCCTCCAGAACGAGGCGGCGCGGCGGGACTTCCTTGCCGTCCTCGACGAGCTGACGGGGCCGAAGAAGGGCTCCTGACGGAGAATCGAGCCCGAGCAGGTTCCTGCGAACGGAGGGACGCGACGATGACGACGACGAGACGCTCCGGTGCGCTCCTCCTGGCAGGAGCGGGCGCGCTCCTCTCCGGGCCGGCGTGGGCGCAGGCCCCGGGCTACGGCACGGCCGCCCCGCCCACGGTCCTCGAGCGCGTCGAGGAGAGGCTGGAGAAGAACCCGGAGCTCCGGAAGATCTACGACACGCGGCCGAACGCCCTCGACCGGCTCGACTGGATGGTCGGGAGCTGGGGGCTCGTGTTCAAGACGTACGGCACGGGCAGGACGCCGGAGAGGACCGAGTCCGGGACGCGCGAGACGAAGTGGGACCTCGACCGCAGGTGGCTCGTCTCCCGCGACGAGATCCCCGGCAAGCACGCCATCGAGGTGCTCGGCTACGACGCCTGGCGGCAGATGTGGGTCCGGCAGTACGTCACCAGCTGGGGACGGGGCGGGATGCAGGCCCTGCTCGGGACGCGGGGCTGGGACGGCCCCGTCCTGCCGATGCAGGGGACCCTCTACTTCTTCGGCGAGCCGGCCGAGATCGGCTTCCGGCTGACGAAGCTCTCGGAGGACGAGTACCTGGAGACGTACGAGGAGCGCCTCGCCGGCGGCAGCGTCGTCCGCCCCGTCCTGGAGATCCGGTTCGTCCGGGCCAAGGGCGGGGGCCCGCCCGCGAAGAAGTGAGCCGGCCCGGGGGGCCGGCCGGACCCCGAATGGATCGGCGGGCGGTCCCCGTCCGCCACGAGGGAAGGAGACCTGACGACATGAGACCGAGAAGACTCCTCGCCGTGACCCTGGCCGCGCTCGCGGCCGCGACGGTGGCCTGCTCGACGCTCGAGGTGACGACCGACTACGAGCCGGGGACCGACTTCGGCAAGTACAGGACGTTCGCCATCAAGGAAGGGGCCCCACCGAAGAACCAGATCGCGCGCGACCGCTTCTACGCCGCGCTCACGGACTCGATGGGCCGCCACGGGCTGACCCCGGCCACCGGGGACCCGGACCTCTTCGTCTTCACCCACTTCGTGACCGGCAAGGAGACCCAGATCAACACGTACGGGTACGGCATGGGGGGCTGGTACGGCTACCGGTGGGGCGGCGGGATGACGACGACGCAGGTGCAGGAGATCCCCACCGGGACCGTCGTCGTCGACCTGGTGGACGCCAAGGCCAACAAGCTCGTCTGGCGGGGCGTCGCCAAGGACCAGATCTCCACCGACGCCACCCCGGAGGAGCGGACGGCCAAGGCGAAGGAGGTCGCCGACCGGCTCTTCGAGGGGTATCCTCCCGCGAAAAAGTAGCCCGGTCCACGACGGGCCCGGGCCGGGGCGGCCGGCCGAGGAGACGCTGACATGAGCCCTGCGACCTTCCTGCGCCGAGGCCTCGTCCTGGCGGCCGTCGTCCTCGCGGCGCTCCCGGCCGTCGCCCAGTACGGCGCGGCCTCGTACGCCGACACGAAGGGGATGAACGAACGGTTCCGCCTCGACGTCGGGGGGTTCTTCCAGGACTTCGAGACGACCGTCCGGTACGACGGCTCCCTCGGAAACACCGGGACGGAGGTGAACCTGGAGTCGGACCTGGGCGTCCCGGACAGCAAGACGACCTTCCGGGCCGACGGCTACTGGCGGTTCGGTCCGCGCGGCCGGCTCGACTTCGGCTACCGGAGCTGGAACCGGTCGAGCACGAAGACCCTCGACCGCGACATCCAGTTCGGCGACCAGGTGTTCCACGTCGGCGCCTCGGTCGACGCGGCCCTCCGGATCCGGGTGGCCGAGCTCTACTACTCCTACTCCTGGGTGAACACGGGCGTCGTGGAGTTCGGGACGGGGATCGGCGTCTCCTCGTACTGGAACAAGGTCCGGGTCGAGGCGTCGGCCTCGGCCGGTGGGGCGTCCACCGAGGCACAGTACGAGGAGGCCGACCTGATCGCACCGATCCCGGCCATCCAGGGCTACCTGACCCTGACGCTCCTGCCCCGGCTCTTCGTCGGGGCGAAGGCGAAGTGGGTCAGCGCCACGATCTCGGACTACCACGGCAGCATGACGGACATCCGGGCCTCGCTCGACTACTACCTCTCGAAGAACATCGGGATCGGCGGCGGCTACAACCTCGTCAAGATCGTCTACGAGGAGACGAAGGAGCGCGGCACGACGCGCTTCGACTACGACTACAGCGGTCCGATGGCCTACCTCTCGATCGCCTTCTGAGCCGGGAGGGCCGCCTGGCCCTTCCGCCGGCGTCGGGGCGGCGCGGCGCCGGGTGCTTCCCGAAGGGGCAGCGGCCCCCGGTTTGCCGGAAACCGACGAGGCCGGCGGGTACGATTCTTCCGCTCCGGGTCGTGTCGGCCCGGCGGGCGCCCGCCTCGCCGGGGCTTCGCCCCGGAGCGCGAGAGAAACCCAAGGGCCGGGCGCGCCGGCACGGCCGCCAGTCCGACCGCAAGGAGACCGAAAGCGTGAGAAAGACCCTTCTCCTCGTCGTCCTCGCCGCCCTCTGCCTCCCTGGCGTCGTCAGCGCGCAGTCGGGGAAGTTCGAGCTGACGCCCTTCGTCAGCTACCGTTTCTTCAGCGACATCTCGAACGACACCGGCGGGGCCATCGCCTACTCCAAGATCGACTTCGACGACACGTTCGGGGCCGGCGTCGCGTTCACCTGGCAGGCCAGCCGGCAGTTCGACGGCGAGCTCGTCTACGACTACTCGAGCGCGGCGATGTCCGCGGTCCCGTACAACCCGAGCAACCCCCGCCCGACGACGGACCTGGCGATCCACAACTTCCAGCTCGCCGGGCTGTTCCACTTCCGCCCGCCGCAGGAGAGGATCCGGCCGTACCTGGGGCTCGGGATCGGCTTCTCGGTCCTCGACCCGAAGGCCGAGGCGCTCTCGTCGGAGACCCGCTTCACCTTCAGCTTCAACGGCGGCGTGAAGATGATGGCCAGCGACAACGTCGGCCTGAGGCTCGACGCGCGCTGGATCCCGACGTACCTCTTCACGACCGAGGGGGGCTACTGGTGCGACCCCTGGTACGGCTGCTGGTACTACGGCAACGACCACTTCCTGAACCAGTTCGACCTCAAGGCCGGGATCATCGTCAAGTTCTGAGCCGGCTCTCGCCCCCGGGGCACCCCCGGGGAGCGGAACCGCGGGAGAATGGAGCCATGAGAAAGACAGCCGTCTTCGCCGCCCTCCTCCTCTGCGTCGCCGCGTTCGCGGGCGCCGCCCTCGCCCAGCCGGCGAGCGCGGCCCTCGCCGAGACGACGACCGCCGACGTCGAGAAGTCCGTCGCCAACCTCCTCGTCCAGAAGCTCGGCGACGACGCCAAGCCGATCAAGGTCGCCGTCGTCAAGGGCAAGGTCGTCCTGACGGGAGAGGTCACCAGCCGCGCCACGGCCGAGCTCGCCACGGAGGTCGCCCTGGCCGTCGCCGGCGTCAAGGACGTCGACAACCAGGTCCAGGCCGCCAAGGACAAGGCCCTCGGGGAGGGGAAGATCAAGGACGAGGCGGCCGACAGCAAGGTCGAGATGGCCGTGGAGTCGGCCCTGAAGAAGGAGATCGGACAGCACGAGAAGGGCCTCTCCGTGGAGGTCACCGCGGGCGTGGTCTCGATCCGGGGCCCGGTCCCCGACCAGGCCCGCAAGGACCTCGCCCTCAAGACGGCCAAGGGAGTCGAGGGCGTCAAGAAGGTCGTCGACCTGATCTCCATCGGGAAGTAGGCCCGGACGGCCGGGTCCCCGGAGGCCTCCGGGCGGCGCCCCCCTCGCGGCGCCGCCCGGGCGGGCCGGTCCCGCCCGCTCGCGGAGAGGAGGCAGCGATGACGGAGCCCCGCTCCGACCTCACCCGGATCGTCCTGGCGGTCCTCTTCGTCTGCGCCCTGATCCTCGCCTCGCTCTGGATCGTCTTCCCGTTCCTCGGGGCGATCATCTGGGCGACGACGATCGTCGTGACGACCTGGCCGGTCCTGATCGCCGTCCAGAAGAAGCTCTGGGGGAAGCGGGGCCTGGCGGTCGCGGTCCTCTCGCTGATCCTGCTCCTCCTCGTCTTCGGGCCGTTCCTGGCCGCGGTCGGAGCGCTCGTGGGGAACGTGGACGTCATCGTCGCCAAGGCGAAGGCGGTCGCCACCGTCGACATCCCGGAGGCGCCGCCCGACTGGCTGGCCCGCGTCCCCCTCGTGGGGCCGAAGGCGGCCGCGGAATGGTCGAGGCTCGGCGGCGACGAGCTCCGGAAGCTCGCCGCGAAGGCCGTCCCCTTCGCCGGGAAGCTCGCCTCGTGGTTCGCCGGCAAGGTGGGCGGCATCGGGGCCTCGCTCCTCCACTTCCTCCTGACCGTCGTCGTCTGCGCCGTCTTCTGGGCCAACGGGGAGGCGGCGGCCGACCGGGTCCGCCGGTTCGCCCGGCGGCTCGCGGGCGAGCGCGGCGACCGGGTGGTGAGGCTCGCCGGCCAGGCCGTGCGCGGCGTCGCCCTCGGCGTCGTGGTGACGGCGATCCTCCAGTCGCTCCTGGCCGGCCTCGGCCTCCTGATCGCCGGGATCCCCTTCGTCCCCGTCCTGACCGTGGTCGTCTTCATCCTCTGCATCGCGCAGGTCGGGCCGATCCTCGTCCTCCTCCCGGCGGTCGTCTGGCTCTTCTGGAGCGGGAGCACCGGCTGGGGGACGTTCCTCCTCGTCTGGACCGTCGTCGTCGGCGCGATGGACAACGTCCTCCGCCCGGTCCTGATCCGGAAGGGGGCGGACCTCCCGCTCCTGCTCGTCTTCACAGGGGTCCTCGGCGGGCTGATCTCGCTCGGGCTGATCGGGATCTTCGTCGGGCCCGTCGTCCTCGCCGTCACCCACACGCTCCTCGACGAGTGGGTCCGGGACGAGGAGGACGAGGCGGCCCCGGCCGGAGGCTGACCGGCGGGGCTCGCGCTGAGAATCCCACTTCGGAGGCCCCCGATGCGTCGCACGAAGAGGCTCCTCCTCGCCGCCCTCCTCGCGTCCGTCCTCCCCGCGGCCGGCGCCGACGGTGGAGGCCCGCCGTCCGCGGCGCCGGTCGCGCCGTCCGCGTCCGCCCCGGTGGGGCGCGTGATGCTGGGGAACCGGGAGGTCGCCGTCCTCCGCGCGACCGTCCTCGGGGTCGGCGCCCCGGAGAGGGCGCGCCTGGCGAGCGACCGGATCGCCGCCCTGCTCGAACGCGGCGTCCCGGACGAGGTCCACGTCGTCACGGAGCCGTCCGGGAAGGTCTTCTCGATCGCCGGCCGCGGGCTCTTCGTCCTCACGCCCGGGGACCTCGACGAGGCCCGAGGGGAGACGCTCGACGGAGCCGTGGCCGCCGCCGGGCGGAACCTGGCGACGGCCCTCGCGGAGGCACGCGAGCGCAGGAGCCTGCCGCACCTCCTCCGGGCGATGGGCTGGAGCGTCGCCGCCACCCTCGTGCTCGTCCTCCTGCTCGTCGCGGTGGAGCGCTCGAGGCGCTGGCTCCTCGAGAGGGCCGTCGCCGCAGCCCGCGAGCGGATGAGGGAGCTGCACGTGCCGGGTGCCCTCCTGGAGAGCGACCACGTCTACCTCGGGACGAAGCGCGGGCTCCTCTTCGTCGCCCGGGCCCTCGAGCTCGCGGCCGTCTACCTCTGGCTGACGTTCGTCCTCGAGCGGTTCGCCTGGACGCGCCCCTGGGGCGAGCAGCTCGGGACGTGGCTCCTCCGGACCCTCTCGACGCTCGGCCTCGCCGCGCTGGCGGGGCTCCCGGGGCTGGTGGTCGTGGCGGTCATCTTCGTCGCCACCCGGTTCCTCGTGAAGCTGATCGGCCTCTTCTTCACCGCGGTGGAGGAGGGGCGGGTCGAGGTGAGCCCGGCGCTCGCCGAGACGGCCGAGCCGACCAGGAAGATCGTCACGGTCGTCGTCTGGGTCTTCGCCCTGATCATGGCGTACCCCTACCTCCCCGGGAGCGGGAGCGAGGCCTTCAAGGGGGTCGGGGTCATGGTGGGGCTGATGGTGTCGCTCGGGTCGACGGCGCTCATCGGCCAGCTGGCGAGCGGCTTCGTGCTGATGTACTCGCGGACGCTGAAGGTCGGCGACTTCATCCGGGCGGGCGACGTGGAGGGGACGGTCGTCGCCCTCGGCCTCTTCGCCACGAAGGTCCGCACCCTGAAGCAGGAGGAGGTGACGGTCCCCAACGGCGTCCTCGCCGGCATGGTGACGAAGAACTTCTCGCGGACGCAGGACCCGGCCGGGGTGATCGTCGGCACCTCGGTGACGATCGGGTACGACACGCCGTGGCGGCAGGTGGAGGGGCTCCTCCTGCTCGCGGCCGAGCGGGCCGAGGGGCTGAAGCGGGACCCGGCCCCGTGGGTCGTCCAGCGCTCGCTCTCGGATTTCTACGTCGACTACGAGCTCTGCGCCTACATCGAGGACCCGCGGGAGCGCCCGCTCGTCCTGTCGGCGCTCCACGCCGCCATCCAGGACGCCTTCAACGAGCACGGCGTCCAGATCATGTCGCCGAACTACGAGGACGACCCCGAGGGCGCCAAGCTCGTCCCGAAGGAGAGGTGGTTCGACGCCCCGGCGGTCCCGGACGCCTCGGCGTCGAGGCGGCGGCACGTCTCCCGTTCAGCGGCCCGTCCGGGTCACCCGGGCGCGGCGGAAGGAGGTCCGGAATGAGGCCGGCCGGGACGGCCCTGGCGATCGCCGCGCTGGTGGCCCTCGCGACCGGACCCGCCGCCGCGCAGGAGCTCGAGCCGCGCGCCTACTCGCCGAATCCCGTGGGGGCCAACTTCGTCGCCGCGGTCTACGGCTACCAGGAGGGAGACCTCCTCTTCGACCCGACGGTCCCGATCACCGACGCCGAGGCCTTCGTCAACTCGGCGATCTTCGGCTACGTTCGCACGTTCGGACTCTTCGGCCGGACGGCCTCCGCCGGGGTCGTGGTCCCCTACGTCTGGGCGAGCATGAACGGCAACGTCTACGAGGACCGCCGGGACATCACGCGCTCGGGCCTGGCGGACAGCCGGTGGAGGCTCTCCGTGAACCTCCTGGGAGGGCCGGCGATGACGCCCGGGGAGTTCGCGAAGCGCCGGCCCGGGCCCACGCTGGGCGCGAGCCTCACCGTCAACGCCCCGACGGGCCAGTACGACGGCGCGAAGCTGGTCAACCTCGGGACGAACCGGTGGGCCTTCAAGCCCGAGGTCGGTTTCTCCTACCCCGTGGGACCCTGGGCCTTCGAGCTCTACACGGGAGTCTGGCTCTTCACCCGGAACAGCGACTTCTTCGGCGGGAAGGTCTTCGAGCAGGACCCGCTTCTGAGCCTTCAGGCGCACGTGGCGTACACGATCAAGCCCCGGATGTGGGTCGCCTTCAACACCACGTACTACGCGGGGGGCCTCACGCACACCGACGGCGTCGCCGCCACCGAGCGGCAGAACAACTCCCGGGTCGGGCTGACGTTCGCGCTCCCGATCGGAAAGCGCCACTCGCTCAAGCTCGCCTGGGCGAGAGGCGTCACCACGCGCGTCGGCGACAAGGTGGACATGTACCAGATCGCGTACCAGTTCTTCTGGCTCGACAAGAAGTAGACCCGGGGGACGGGCCGCCCGGCGGGTGGAGGACCGATGAGCTGGCTGACACGGCACCGCGCGCGGCGATACCTGCGGTCGTCCCTCTTCCTCGCGCCGGCCGCGAGTATCCTGCTCGCCCTCGCGGTCGCGCCTCTCGTCCGGTGGTTCGACGACCGGACCCGGTGGACGCTCTTCGGATTCGAGGCGGGCGGCGCCGCGGCCGTCGTCTCGGGCCTCTCCTCCTCGCTCCTCGCCCTCATCGTCTTCGCGTTCAGCATCCTCCTGCTCGCGATCCAGATCGCCGGGGGACAGCTCTCGCCGAGGGTCATCGCCCGCATCTTCCGGACGCCCCTCCTGAAGGTCACGCTGTCGGCCTTCGTCTTCTCGTACACGTACTCGCTCGCGGCGCTCTCGCGGATCGGCGAGCGGGTGCCGCAGCTCCCGGTCGCGCTCGCCGTCGCCGCGAGCCTCACGAGCCTCGGGGTCTTCATCTACCTGGTGCAGCGGATCGGCGAGGCGTTCCGTCCCGGCACGGTGATGACCCTGGTCGCCGCGGAGACGCGGAAGGTCGTCGACGCCATGTACCCCGACCCGTTCACGCCGGGGGGAGGGGAGCACGCCCGGCTCTCGCTCGACACGGGCCGGCCCGACAGGGTGATCGTCCAGCGCAAGGCCTCCGGGGTCGTCCTCGCGTTCGACGCCGAGGGGCTCTCTGCCGTCGCGGCGCGCGCGCGGTGCGTCGTCGAGCTCGTGCCGCAGGTCGGCGACTTCCTCCCGGTCGGCGAGCCGCTCTTCCGGCTCTACGGGCCCGGGGCCTCCGTTCCGGGCGAGCAGGAGCTCCGCGACTGCGTGGCGCTCGGCGTCGAGCGGACCATGGAGCAGGACCCCGCGTTCGGGTTCCGGATCATCGTCGACATTGCGAGCAAGGCGCTCTCCCCGGCCATCAACGACCCGACGACCGGGGTCCTCGCGGTCGACCAGCTCCACCACCTTCTGAGCCTGGTGAGCCGCCGCCAGCTCGACACCGGCGTCGTGCGAGACGTGTCGGGCGAGCCCCGGCTCGTCTACCGCACCCCGGACTGGGAGGACTTCGTGACCCTCGCGGCGACCGAGCTCCGGATCTACGGGGCGACGAACCCGCAGGTCACGCGCCGGCTCCGCGCCATGTACGACCAGCTCCTGCGCGCCGTCCCCGCCGAGCGCGCGGAGGCCCTGCGGCGCGAGGTCGCGCTCCTGGAGAGCACCCTCGAAGGCGCGTGGCCGCGCCCGGCCGACCGCGCCGTCGCCGGCGCGAGCGACCTGCAGGGCTTCGGCAGCCGGTCGAGGGACTGAGCCGGACGCTCCGGGTCGCCTGCCCCGCGGGGCGCGGCCAGATGGTCCTGCGCACCGAGCTCGACTGGGACCGGGACGTCGAGCCCGCGGCGGTCAGCGAGGACGGGACCGTCTCCACCTTCTCGCTCGAGGCGGACCAGCCGCTCCTCTACTTCAAGCCTTGCCTCGTCGACGCCGGCGGCACCCGCTGGTCCGTCGGCGCGAACAAGCTGGTCCTGATGACCGAGACGGACCAGCGCGTGTCGTTCCCGCACTTCTTCGACCCGGAGGTGGGGCGGTTCTCCTCGCTCGTGGAGCTCCCGTCGCGGCTGCTCGGGCGCGCCCACCGGATCGGCGCCCACCTGCCTCCCGGGTACGACGAGAACACGCTGGCCGAGTACCCGGCCGTCTTCCTGCAGGACGGGCAGAACCTCTTCTTCCCCGAGGAGGTTTTCTTCGGCAGCGACTGGCAGGTCGACGACACCGGCGACGTCCTGCGCGCCATGAACGCCGTGGAGGGCTTCGTCATCCTGGGGATCCACTCGGGCGACCGGACGAGGGAGTACACGAAGCCGGACTACGAAGCCTACGCGCGGTCCCTCGTCGAGGAGGTCGTGCCCGGGGTCGAGCGCCGGGGCCTCCGCGCGGGCCGCCACCGTCGGTACCGCTCGGTCTGGGGCTCGTCCCTCGGCGGCGTCGTCTCGTTCTACACGGTCTGGCAGCACCCGGACGTCTTCGGGTCCGCCGTCTGCATGTCCAGCACCTTCTCCCACAGGGACGACCTGATCGACCGCGTCTTCGCCGAGCCGTTCCGGGACGTCGGCTTCTACCTCGACAGCGGCTGGCCGGGGGAGAACTGCGAGGTGACGGTCGGGATGGCGATGGCTTTCATCACGCGGGGATGGGAGTACGGACGCAACCTCCTGCACCTCTGCTTCCCGAACGCCGACCACACGGAGGCGGCCTGGGGGGTGAGGCTCCACCTGCCGCTCCAGTTCCTGAACGGCTCGGTGGCCCGGGCCTACCGGGTCCACAGGCCGGTCCTGGGCGACCTGCCGTTCGGCTCGCCGCCCGAGCCCGCGCCCCGGTAGCGGGCCGTCCCCGGGGCGTCAGCGCGCCGGGGGGATCCGCTGCCAGTGCTCCTTCGGGACGACCTTCGGCGCGGCCGGGTCCGAGAAGTAGTGCGGCGACATGATCTGGACCCCCTGCTCGTTGAAGGCGTCCTGGATCCTCTCGTGGAGCGAGGAGCGGACCGTCGCGAACGCCTCGGCGTCCTCGAGGTGGACGCTCAGCTCGTACTCGACGTAGAAGTCCGAGAGCGACGTCTGGAGGACCCAGGGGGCTGGGCTCTTCCGGATCCCCTCCGTCCGCTCCGCCGCGCCGAGCAGGAGGTCGTAGACCTGGCGCCACGGGGCGTCGTACCCGATCGTCACGCTCGTCTGCAGGAGCGGTCCCGCGGTGCGGGCCGCGCGGGAGCGGTTCCTCACGACCGCCGCCAGGGCGAGCGTGTTCGGGACGACGACCTCCTCGCCGGGGAGGCGCTGGAGGCGCGTCGTGACGAGGCCGATCGACTTCACGACCCCTTCGAAGTCGGCCGAGCGCACGAGGTCGCCCGGCCGCATCGTGCGCGAGTACATGATCGACAGGCCGCTCGCCATCTGGCCGAAGAGGGCGCTCGAGCCGAGCGAGACCATCACGCCGACCAGGACCGTGATCCCCTTGAACGCCTCGCTCTGGCTCCCCGGGAGGTACGGGTAGGCCATGATCAGGGCGAAGAGCCAGACGAGCCCGATGGCGATCCGCCGCGTGGGGACGGCGACGTCCACCAGGCTCTCGGGCACCTCGAGCCTCCGGCTCGTGACCGCGTCGAAGAAGAAGCGGACACCGCTGGTTGCCACCCGGGCGAGGAGGAAGATCACCGCCACGAAGGCGAGCCCGGGGATCGCTCCCAGGACCGCGAGGAGGACGGTCCCCGCCGCGTCGAGGAGGAAGCCGCCGAGCTGCTCGCCCCAGGGGCGCGTGTACGGGAAGACCCGCAGGACGCCGGTCGCCCACAAGTAGGCCGCCGAGGCGCCGACGAGCCAGAGGGCGAGCCGCACGATCCAGTGCGTGAGCCAGCGGACGACGTGAACGCCGAAGACCTGGAAACCGAGGAGGCGCGACGTGCCGGCCCTCGTCTCGGCCGCCGCCCCGATCGCCCTCTCGACCCAGGCCCCGAGCCGCCTCAAGGCCGCGAGGACCGCGAGGAAGACCCCGGTGACGAGCAGCGCGAAGAGGGCCCGCTTCAGGACGGCGCCCGGGGCGTGGCGCAGCTCCCCCGCCTCGCGGAGCGCGGTCGCGAGCCGCTCGGCGGTCTTCCGGCCGAGGGCGTCGAGGGTCTCGCCCGAGGCGGGGTCGGTGTCCGGGGCGACCAGCGCGAACGCCGGGCGGCCGCCGACCTTCACGATGAGGCCGAGCGGGTCGGGCTGGAGGACGACGGGTCCCTCGATCCCGGCGTCGACGAGCTCCGCGAGCCGCGTCGCCGCCACGGCGGCGCGCTCGGCGGGCGAGGCCGCGTAGGTGCGCGCCCGGAGGACGACGACCTCGCGGTTGGCCAGGGTGACGGCGGCAGGCCGCCCCTCCCGGACGACCTCGCTGGCCGTGCCCGGCGCCAGGGGGGCGGTGCCTTCCCCGCGGAGCGCGCCGGAGGAGAGCGCGAGAACCGAGAGGAGAGCGATACGCGCGAGGGGCCCGCCAAGGTCACGCATCAGGTTCGCCGACCTCCGACGGCCGGAAGAGTAGCCGCGGGGTCCAGGCCCCGCAATCCGGGCCGGCCTGGACGGGCAGGACCCCGCGATGCGGCCGGGAGCCCGATCGTGCCGGGCCAACCTCCTCCCCCGGGCGGCCTACGGAGGCGGGTCGGGCACCGGAAGCCGCACCGGCGGGGCCGTCCGCAGGAGCGGCTCGTACCGGGCCTCGGGCGGCAGCGTCCTGGCGAACCCGTCGAGGAGAGCCGCGATCCCGGGCGCCGTCGCGGGGTCGACGGCGAGGAAGACGACGGTGTCGTCGGCGGCGCCGACCTTCGGCCGGCCGAGGAGCAGCCTCCCGACCGGCGTCCAGGTCCGCGGGACCGACGGGAAGAAGCTCGGGTAGAGCATGGCGAGCCGGACGCCGTGACGACGTGCGAGGTCGTCCATCCAGCGGGGCTCGCGCTCCGTCTTCCGGCTCTCCAGCGCCTCGCGCGACGCCAGGCCCAGGAGGTCGAGGACGTACTCCGGGTTCCGGAAGGAGACCCATCCGAGGTCGTTGACGGCGACGGGTCCTCGGACCACCTCCGTGGCGATCCTGTGGAGCTGGTACTGCTGGAGGAAGACGTCGTTCGCCGCCAGGGGGGCCTTGCCGAGGAGGCGGAGGTAGGGCCACGAGACGGCGGTGACCAGAGCCAGGCCCGCGAAGGCGACGCTGGCGAGGCCCCTGCCGTCGAGCCAGCTCTGGAGCGACCGCCGGGCCAGCGCGGCGACCAGGAGGAACGCGGTCGCCACCGCCCAGTCCTCGTAGCGCTCCAGCCATCCGAACCGTCCCACGGCGACCTGCAGGCCGAGCGCCATCGCGCCGAAGGCGGCGAGGAGGCGGTCCGGTCTCTCCCTGGCGAGGAGCGCGCCCGCGAGGAAAGCCGCCGCGGCGACCGCCAGCACGGCCCCCTGCCGGTTCGCGAGGTTGCGGCCGACGTTGTCCAGGAGCGACGAGAGCCGCGCCCCGCCGGCCGCGACGCGCCACTTCGCCAGGACCGAGGTCGGGAGGGGGCCGAGGCCCATCGAGACGAGCCAGAGGGAGAAGGCGGCGATCCCCGCGACGGCCAGAGAGGCGGCCGGGACGGCCCGGCGGGCGTGCCCGCGCAGCGAGAGGACGAGCGCGGCCGGGAGAGTCACCGCGAGGAGCTCGTAGCGGACCAGCGGTCCGACCACGAGGGCCGGCAGGAGCCACCCGTCGAGGCGTCCGGTCCGGGCCTCCCTCGCGAGGCCGAGGACGACGGCCGATGCCAGGGCGAGCTGCGCCACGTGCTCCATGCCGGTCAGCACGAGCGGGACCAGGTTCGTGGCCGGGACGAAGAGGACGGTGGCGAGGGCGACGGCGGCCGGGCGCCCGGCGACGACGTCGCGCGAGAAGACCTCCTCGAACAGGCCACGGGCCGAGAGGATCGCCGCCCCTGCCGCGACGGCGTTGAGCAGCAGCGGGGAGAGCTCGAAGAGGGAGAGAGACGCGAAGGGAACGAGGAGGAAGGGCCACAGCGCGCTCGAGGCCGGAGAGGACGGCTCGCCGAGGTTGACGCCGTAGTGCCCGTGCACGAGGTTCTCGGCGATCGCGAGGTGGATGTACGGGTCGTCGAGCGTGTAGGTGAACCTGCCGCCGTTCCGCGCGAGGATGCCGGCGACCTCGACGGCGAGGAGGATCGCGAAGAGCGCGAGCGCCGGGAGGGCGGTGCGGGACGGGGACCGGCGACCCCGGGCAGGCTCCTCCGCGGCCATCCGCCGCATTGTCTCATCGGCGCGGACGGGCTCCCGATCGGGGCCGGGACGCGAAGGCGCGGGGCGCGCCGACGAGAGGAAGAAGAACGGGGCCGCGCTCGCGGCCCCGTCGGGGTTCGTCGGGCGGGACGGCCGGGCCGTCCCGCGTCTCTTCGGCTACGGCTTCTTCGGCTCGGCGGCCGGCTTCTCGGCGGGCTTGGCCGCGGGCTTCGTCGCCTTGACCGGCCGGTCCGGGGCCGTGACCCCGCCCGGCATCGCCTCGACGACCCCCTGGTTGAGGATGATCTCGACGCGGCGGTTCTTCGCCTTGCCTTCCTTGGTCTCGTTGTCGGCGACCGGGTTCGCGGGCCCGTAGCCGGCGTGCGCGATCCGCTCCTTGGCGACGCCCTCCTTGGCCAGGAAGTCGGCGACGGAGAGGGCGCGCTCGGACGAGAGCTTCATGTTCCAGTCCTGCTTGCCCGAGGCGTCGGTGTAGCCCTCGATCCGGGCGTTGAACTTCTTGAAGACGCCGAGGATCCCGGCGATCTTGGCGATCGAGATCTCGGAGTCGCGCTTCAGCGTGTACTTGTTCACGTCGAACAGGATGTCGCCCAGGTTGACGACGACTCCGCGGGCCGACTCGGTGATCGCCATGTTGGCGCCGACGGCGCCCTCGAGCGACTCCTTGAGGCTCTCGCGCTCCTTCTTCAGCTGGTCCACCTCGGCGGCGAGCCGGGCCTTCTCCTGCTCGGCCTTGGCGGCCTCGGCCTTCGCCCTCTCGGCCTCGGCCTTGGCGGCCGCCATCTCGCGCTGCTTGCGGGCCTCCTCGGCCTGGCGGCGGGCCACCTCGGCGGCGATCCGCTCCTCGAGCATCTTGTTGAACTTGGCCCGGATGGCGATGCTGTAGTTGTCGATGGCGCGCTGCGAGTAGTCGACGATCGTCTTCTTCGAGCCGCCCTTGCCGGACGCGGCGTTCGTGGCCTGCGCGAGCTGGGACTTGGCGGTCTGGACGGCCTTCTCGTCGGCCGTCTCGGCCTTCAGCTCGTCGGAGATCTCGGCCACCCTGCGGGCCTGCTGCAGCTCGATCGGCTCGCCGCCGGGCTTGTAGGACAGGTCGGCGATCGACGGGTTGCCGGGACGGACGACGCCCTCCATCGGGTAGGTGATGTCGAAGTCGAAGTCCCAGTTCTTGGCGGTCGTCTTCTCGTCCACCTTGCCGGACTGGAAGACGACGAGCTCGGTCGGGACGATGGCGCCGGGGAGGACCTCGGCGGTGACGATCAGCGCGAAGCTCTTCTTGCCCGTCCGGTACGTCGCCTCGCCGTTCTTCTTCTCGCGGACCGGCAGCTCGCCGAGGTTCTCCGGGCGCCCGTCACGGGTGACCGCCCAGATCGAGTAGGAAGTGATGTTGCCGGCGAACATGATGGCGGGCTCCATCGCCTTCCAGGCGACCTCGATCTCGCCCGCCGTCCCCTTGAAGCGGACGACGGCGTCGAGCGTCGCGGCCTTGGGGGCGATCGCGGTCCGCGTGAACGGGACCTCGACCTTCTTGTTGTCGGGGTAGGTGACGCCGACCAGCTTCAGCTCCGCGCCGGAGACCGGCGCGGCGGACAGGGCCAGCGCGATGGCGCCGGCCAGGAGGGAAAGGGGCTTCTTCATCGATCGTTCCTCCTCAGAGATGTGGTCCTTACGTATCGCCCCGAGTGGCCAGATGGGCCGCCGTCGCGGGCGGGAAGGTGGGCAACATCCTCCGTACGATTCTATTTCCACCTGGCGATCTCTGCCGGGCCCGGGGGGGCGAGACAGGCGGCGCCCGGACGGTCGAGTCGGTCGAAACGAGCGATTCTTGGGCTGTTGCTATCGGAATCCGGCAAGCCGATGCCGCTTCCCCTTCGGGGCAGCCGGTCGGCCTCGCGGGAGGCGCCCGGACGCGCTACAAAGGGCGCCGCAGCGAAAGGAGAACCCATGACACCCGCAAGAGCTTCCCGCCGCCCGATCCCGGCGGCCGTCCTCGTCCTCCTCGCCGTCGCGGCGTGCGTCGCCACGGCCGCGCTCGGACAGGCGCCTGCCAGCCTCTCCGACGTGAAGCCCCCTCAGCCGACGGTCCCCGAGATCTTCACGCTCAAGGGGCAGTTCGTCCGCGTCGCCTACAACAACGAGGGATACGCCACCCTCGGCTACCGGATCGCCAACTCCTCCGCCGGCGAGGAGTGGATGCTCCTCGACGCGGGGTTCACGGTCCTCAAGGGGACTCCGAACTACGTGCTGAAGCGGGACGCCCTGTCGATCCGGACGCCCGACGGCCAGACGGTCCCCCTCGCCACGCAGAAGGACTACATGGAGGCGGGCTACCTGCGCGCCCTCAACGCCCGGGCCAAGGTGGGGCGCGACTCGCTGAACTACTTCCCGGTCGAGGCGAACCGCGCGTGCGCGATGCAGTTCTTCGCCGACTCCGGCGGCGGGCCGGGCCGGCTCGCCTACGACGAGGTCGAGCTGTCGCACAACCGGGCCTGCGTCGGGCGCCTCTACTTCAAGGTCCCCGGCGGGATCAAGATCGGGCAGCACTGGCTCGTCGTCCAGCTCGCGTCGAGCCGGCTGGAGGTCCCGTTCCGGATCCTGACGCCGGAAGAGGAGAAGTTCCTCCGGAAGAACTGGGAGGACCTCGGCAAGGAGCTCGACGAAGCCCTCCGGAAGTAGCCCCCCCGGCGGCCGGGGGGCCGGGGCGCTCCGCCGCTCAGGCCCCCTTGCCGCCGCGCAGCTTCTCCAGGGCGACGAGGCGCTCGATGGCGTCGAGCGTCAGCTCGTCCTTCGTCAGCTCCCTCAGCCGCGACCACTCGCGCCTCAGGTCGTGCGAGAGGGCGTCGGGGAGCGTCCTCAGCCACCCCTCGATCCTCAGGTCGACGAACTCCCGCTTCTCCTCGATCGTCAGCTCGCGGGCGAGGAGGAGCCGCGGGGCGTCCTCGGCGTCCACGAACGACTGCAGGAGGGGCCAGCGGTCCCCGGGCCGCTCGGCGCAGAGCGGCGCGAAGACGACGCTCGACGTCTCGCGGATCAGCTCCTCCTCGCGGGTCGTCAGGCTCTCGTGCTCCTTCGTCTCGTCCCAGCTCTCGGCGTCCTCGGCGACGTACCGGAGGTACTGCATGGCGAAGAGGCAGGTCGGGGCGAGGAGCTCCTCGCGGGGCCTCGCGTCGACCCAGAGCGCCGCCGAGGAGCGGAGGCAGCGCCGCGCGGTCGTCTCGGCGAGCTTCTTCCCGAAGACGAGGGCCACCGCCTCGCGGACGAAGAAGGGGAGCTCGCTCGCGACGATCTCCCGGTAGCCCGGGACGTGCCGCTCCAGGAGGACGGCCGCCCGGCGGTCGAGGACCGAGAGGTCGCTCGTGACGGCCGGCAGGCCGAGCGTCGTGCAGCCGAGGTTGTAGACGATGGCCCGCGGGAGAGTGACCCCCTCGGGCCACGCGTCCCTCAGGTCGCGGTTGTCCGGCAGCCCGCGGCCGCCCCCCCACTCCTCGGGGTAGGTCGGGATCGACCGCCCGTAGTTGACCGAGCCGGTGGTGCGGATCCTCACCCGCGTCTGCGGGACGAGGCCGCCGAAGGGGGCGACGAGGGGGGCGATCTTCAGGAGCGTCTCGGTGTGCGCCTTCACGCCCGCCTCGAGGAGGCGGTGGAGGGCGTCGCGGTCCGAGGGGGGGAGGGGCGGCGCCGGCCGCCGCGCCGCGACGGCCTCCCGGAACGCGGCGGCGAGCCGCTCGGCCTCGGAAGGCGAGTCGGCCCGGATCCCCTGCATCGTGACGCCGTCGGCGCGGGAGAACTGCGCGACGACCCCCGGGTGCGCGGGGTCGAAGCCGCCGCGGAACCCGGCGCGCCCGGCGCCGATGAGGAAGGTGACGGACGGGGCCGGCTCGCCGATCGCCGCAGCCCGCTCGGCCAGGCGCCGCTCGGCCTCCTCGCGCGCCGAGACCGCGAGCGTGTAGGCCGCGTCGGTGGCGATCTTGCCGCTCTGCTCGGCGGTGTCGGACATCGCGACGAAGAGCCTGACGATAGGACCTGAGCCGTCGAAGCGCGTCCGGAAGCTCGCGGGAGTCGGGAGGCCCGCGACCCCGATGCCGCGCTCGAGCGCCGCGTAGAAGGCGTCGAGGAGGTCGGGGAGGTGCGCGAGCGCCCCGACGTTCTCGCAGAGGGGGACGAGGCGGACCTTCGAGAGGCGCGCGACGAGCTCGGCGCGGCGCGCCTTTCCGACGCGGGCGCAGAGGAAGGCGTCGAGCCTCTCGCCCGGCCCCGAGAAGAGCCCCTCGACCGCCTGCAGGTAGAGGGTGCCGACCTTCACGAGCGCCCCGATCTCGCTGACCGAGTTGACCTGCGGGACGGTCAGCTCGGGGAGGGCGTTCTGCGACGGGGCGAATCCGACCCGCTCGCACGCGAGGTGGAAGAGGGCGTTGGCCCGGGCCACCGAGGCCAGGATCTTCGAGATCTTCTCCTCGTCCGGCTCGATGAACGGGTTGGGGACGCGGAAGAGGAGGTGGCGGTGCTCGCCGGGGACGACCCCGTGCCGCATCAGCGCCAGGACGACCCGCTCCGGGAGGTCGAGCCAGTCCGGGCTGATCTGGCGCCCCTCGAAGTCGAGGAGCACCTCGCTGCACGGGCCGAGGAGGTCGCGGACCGTCTCCTCGTACTCGGCGCGCGCGGCGACGAGCGGGTTCCACTCCAGGTGCTTCAGGGCCAGCCGGGCGCGGTCGGGCGCCTCCCCGGGGGCCGCGGCGAGGGCGCGGGCGAGCTGCTCGGCGCGGTGCGTCGTGGAGTCGGGGTGTTTCGTCCCGGTCAGCCGGAGCGCCTCGTGCCGCGGGGAGAGGAGGAACCGGCGCCGCGCCTCGGCGAAGGAGGCCGCGTCGAGCCCGTCGAGCGCCCCGTAGCCCGTGACGGTGCAGACGCTCTCCCAGACCGCGTCCTCGGCCGTCGTCGCGGGCGCGGGAGCCGGCGCGCTCGACCCGAGGCGGCCCTGCTTGGCGATCCGGGCGCGGACGCGGTCCATGAAGACCGCCAGCTCCTTGACGTCCTTCGAGCCGTACGAGAGTCGCTGCCAGGTGCCCCACCGGGAGGCCTCCGCCCCGGAGCCGGCGAAGGCGACGAAGGGGATGCCGCCGACGCCGCCCGAGAGGAGGTACTCGAACGCGTCGACCGAGTCCTCGACGACGGCCTTCTCGTGGACGCCGTTCCGGAGCCGGTCGAACGGCTCGCCGACGAGGCCCGGGAAGGCGAGCGGGGCGTAGAACGTCCCGCCGAAGTCGGTCCTCTCGACGCCGAGCGGCGCCAGCTCGTCGGCCGCGGCGACCATGAAGTCGCGCCGCTCGCGCATGTACGGCGAAGGGCGGCGAATGGCCGCGAGCGGGCTCTGGAGCGCGGCGAGCGCCCAGTCCTGCGCCAGCGTCGAGGGGGTCGCCACGAGCCACGCGGAGAGGTTCGCCAGGACCTCGCGGGCCCGCACCCCCTCCGACCGGACCTGGTCCGAGATGACGAGCCAGCAGGCGCGGGCGCCGGTGGAGGCGCCGAACATGTCCATCTTCGACAGGCCCGAGAGCGTGACGACCCAGTCGCGCCACTCGGGGTCCGCGAACGCCGGGTTGACGAACCACCCGACGTAGTCGAGCCGCTGGTAGACCGAGTCGTAGAGGACGTAGACGCGGTGCCTGACCGCCACCCGGACCAGTTCCTCGACCAGCTCGCGCGGGTAGACCCGTCCGGTGGGGTTGTGGGGATTGTTGAGGATCACCGAGGAGACCCCGCCGCGGGAGAGGATCCGCTCGAGCTCCTCGGGGTCCGGCAGGAACCCGGGGGCCGAGGTCGGCAGCTCGACGACCCGCTTCCCGGCGCGCTCGACGAACCAGTCGTACTCCCAGCTCGGCCGCGGCACCACGACGCCGGAGCCGTCGGCCCCGAGCACCTCCAGGACGAAGGCCAGCCCGCCGCGCGTCCCGGGCGTGAAGAGGACCTCGTCGGGGAGGAACCGGACGGGGGACGTCGGGTAGTCGAGGAGGCCGTCCCGGTTGAAGAACTCCGCGACCTCGCCCCTCACGTCCATCCGCCCCACCGCCGGCCCGTAGCTGTGGACGGTGTTCCGGGTGAGCCGCTGCGCCGCCCGGACGACCTCCGGGTGCGGCGCGAAGTCGGCGTTCTTGTAGTCGCCCTGGGTCAGGTCGAGGGCCCCCTCCTGCTGGACGCGTCGGGAGAAGAGCCTCACGAACGGCTCCGGGGTCTTCACCGCCCGTTCCGAGAGGCTCGGGGCGGGCGCCGGGCGGCGGGAGGGCTTCTGGGAGGGCTTGGCGGTCTTCGCGGTCTTCTCGGGGCTGCTCACGGGCTTCTCCTGGAGGATTCTCCTCCCCGCCGGGAGGGCGGGCGCGTGATTCCGGGCGATGTCTCCTCGACGGGTCGCGGGATACTGCCCGAACGGCTCCACCGATTCCAGCGGATTCTCGCGACCCTCCGAGCCGCTCTCCGATACTCTTCCCCGGGGCCCGTCCGGGCCCGGAGGGAGAAGCATGAGACGGATCGTGCCGTCGCTCGTAGCGCTCCTGGCGTCCGCCGTCCTCGTGGCGGCGCCCGCCAAGGAGGCGAAGAAGGGGGAGAAGGCCGAGACGAAGGAAGCGAAGAAGGAGCCCTTCTCCGCCGACACCTTCGCGGGGCTGTCGTTCCGGGGGCTGGGCCCGGCGTTCATGTCGGGCCGGATCGGCGACCTGGCCGTGGACGAGGCGCACCCGGGGACGTACTACGTCGCCGTCGCCTCGGGCGGCGTCTGGAAGACGACGAACTGGGGGACGACGTTCGAGCCGGTCTTCGACGAGGAGGGCTCGTACTCGATCGGCTGCGTCGCGCTCGACCCGAGGAACCCGCTCACGGTCTGGGTCGGGACGGGCGAGAACAACTCCCAGCGGAGCGTCGGGTACGGCGACGGCGTCTACCGCTCGCTCGACGGCGGCAAGAGCTGGGAGAACATGGGGCTGAAGGCCTCCGAGCACGTCGGGAAGATCCTCGTCGACCCGCGCGATTCGAAGGTCGTCTGGGTCGCCGCGCAGGGACCGCTCTGGAAGCCGGGCGGGGACCGAGGCCTCTTCAAGTCGACCGACGGCGGGAAGAGCTGGAAGGCGTCCCTCACGATCTCCGAGAACACGGGCGTCTCGGACCTCTGGATGGACCCGCGCGACCCGGACGTCCTCTACGCCACGGCCTACCAGCGCCGCCGGCACGTCTGGACGCTGATCGACGGCGGGCCCGAGTCCGGGATCCACAAGACGACCGACGGCGGGGCGACATGGAAGAAGCTCGAGAAGGGGCTCCCGAAGGGGGACGTCGGGCGGATCGGCCTGGCCGTCTCGCCGGCCGACCCCGACACGGTCTACGCCATCGTCGAGGCGGCACGGAAGGCGGGGGGCGTTTACCGCTCCACCGACGCCGGCGGGACGTGGGAGAAGCGGGACGACTACGTCTCGCAGAGCCCGCAGTACTACAACGAGCTCGTCCCCGACCCGAAGCGCGCCGAGCGGGTCTACTCGATGGACACCTGGCTCCACGTCACCGAGGACGGGGGGAAGAGCTGGAAGAAGGTCGGCGAGAAGACGAAGCACGTCGACAACCACGCGATGTGGATCGAGCCCTCGAACACCGACCACGTCCTGGTCGGGTGCGACGGCGGGATCTACGAGTCGTGGGACCGCGGGGCGACGTGGGACTACAAGGCCAACCTCCCCGTCACGCAGTTCTACCGGGTGGCCGTCGACGAGTCGAAGCCGTTCTACCTCGTCTACGGCGGCACGCAGGACAACAACACGCACGGAGGCCCGTCGCGGACCACCTCGGCGAGCGGGATCCTGAACTCCGACTGGTTCACGACGACGGGCGGGGACGGCTTCGTCACGCGCGTCGACCCGACGGACCCCGACGTCCTCTACTCCGAGTCGCAGCACGGCGTCCTCGTCCGGTTCGACCGGAAGACGGGCGAGGAGATCCTGATCCAGCCGCAGGCGGCCCCCGGCGAGGCGCCGCTGAAGTGGAACTGGGACTCGCCGCTCGTCATCAGCCCCCACTCGCACACGCGGCTCTACTTCGCCGCGCAGCGGCTCTTCGTGAGCGACGACCGGGGCGACAGCTGGACCGCGGTCAGCCCCGACCTGACGCGCCAGGTGGACCGGAACAAGCTGAAGGTGATGGGGCGCGTCTGGGGCCCGGACACGGTCGCCAAGAACGCCTCGACGAGCTTCTACGGGAACATCGTCTCGCTCTCCGAGTCGCCGAAGCAGGAGGGGCTCCTGTACGTCGGGACCGACGACGGCCTCGTGCAGGTCTCCGAGGACGGCGGGAAGGCGTGGCGGAAGCAGGAGACCTTCCCCGGTGTCCCGGACATGAGCTACGTCTCGGACCTCGAGGCCTCGCTCCACGACGCGGGCGTCGTCTACGCCGCCTTCGACAACCACAAGATGGGCGACTTCAAGCCGTACCTGCTCCGGAGCGCGGACCGCGGCAAGAGCTGGGCCTCGATCGCGGGGGACCTCCCCGAGCGCGGGACGGTCTACTCGGTGGCCGAGGACCACGCGAATCCCTCGCTCCTCTTCGCCGGGACGGAGTTCGGCGTCTACTTCACGAACGACGGCGGGAAGAAGTGGGTTCGGCTCAAGGGCGGGATCCCGACGATCGCCGTCCGCGACATCCAGGTGCAGCGGCGCGAGAGCGACCTCGTCCTCGCCACGTTCGGGCGCGGCTTCTACGTCCTGGACGACTACTCGCCGCTCCGGACCGCGACGCCCGCGCTCCTGGAGAAGGAGGCCGAGCTCTTCGCCGTCAAGCCGGCCTGGATGTTCATCCCGCGCCAGCCGCTGGGCGGGCGCGGGAAGGCCACGCAGGGCGACTCGCTCTACATGGCCGAGAACCCGCCGTTCGGGGCCGTCTTCACGTACTACCTGAAGGACGACCTGAAGACGCGCGCCAAGGCCCGCGAGGAGGCCGAGAAGGAGAAGTTCAAGAAGGGGGAGGACGTCTTCTACCCGTCCTGGGAGGAGCTGACGGCCGAGGCCCGCGAGGAGGAGCCGGCCCTCGTCCTGACCGTCACCGACGAGGCGGGAGAGGTGGTGAGGCGCGTCACGGCTCCCGGGAAGAAGGGATTCGCGCGCGTGGCCTGGGACCTGCGCTACCCGCCCGTCATCCCCACCAGCCTGAAGAAGGACGAGGACCGCGACCCGTGGGACCCCGAGCCGGCCGGTCCCCTCGCCATGCCGGGCACGTACAGGGTGTCGATGGCGAAGAGGGTGGACGGGAAGCTGACCCCGCTCGGCGAGCCGCAGGCGTTCACCGCGCAGGTCCTCGGGACGGCGAGCCTCCCGCCCGCCGACCGGAAGGACCTCCTCGCCTTCCAGCAGAAGACCGCGCGGCTCCACCGGGCCGTCCTCGGCGCGAGGCGGTCGCTGAAGGAGGCCCAGGACCGCGTCGCCCACCTGAAGAAGGCGCTCGACGACACGCCGAAGGCCGACCCGGCCCTCTTCGACGATGTGCGGGCCCTCGGGAAGAAGGCCGCCGACCTCGACCTCGCCCTGAACGGCGACAAGGTGCGCGAGAGGTACAACGAGCCCGCGCCCTCGTCGATCTCCGACCGTGTCCAGTGGATCGTCTACGGCCACTGGACGGCGACCTCCGCCCCGACGAAGACGTTCCGGAACGAGTACGACCACGCGGCGGCGGCGTTCGCGGACTTCCTGCCGAAGCTGACCGACCTCGTCGAGAAGGACCTCGCGGCGCTGGAGGCGAAGGCCGAGAAGGCCGGAGCCCCCTGGACCCCCGGCCGCGTCCCGCGCTGGACGAAGGAGTAGAACCCAAGAGACCCGCCGGGACGAGAGTTCCGGCGGGCCTCAGCCGCTCCGGCGGCCAGGACGGCTCGAAGCGAAAGATCCCGACCCTGGCATACACTTCCGATCGAGCGTTTGCGCTCCAAGGAGGTGCGGATGAGTCGAAAACGGATCCCCCGGATGGGGACGGTCCTCCTGGCCGCCGGCCTCGGGCTGGCGGTCTCTCCGGTTCAGGGCGCCACCTGGGCCGTGCGGGCCCGTGCCGGTGTCTCAGGGGGGGGGGGTGGACGCCCTCCTCGCCGCTGAGGCGGTGACCCCCCGCTGGTGCGACGTCCACCGGTGCGTCGTCCCGGCCGATTCCGAGGCCATCCTCTCCCGCCTGAGGTCCCTGGAAGCTCGAGGCCTCGTCCGGCTCGAGGAGCTGCGTGACGCCCGCAAGCTCTTCTTCGCCAACGCGGTCTGGGACGCCGACCTCCGGTCGTTCGACCGGGTCTTCCCGGGCAGGACGGAGCTGGACCCGGAGAACCCGAACGGCCTCTTCTGCCTCGTCCTGAAGAGCTACGCCGGCCAGGCGTGGATCGAGGAGATGGAGGCCGCTGGGCTCGTCCCGATCGACGCGCTCTTCGACATGGGGTACCTCGTCTACGGCGGCCGGACGGCGGCGGAGGCCTTCGCGAGCGGCCGCCCCTGGGTCTATCGGCTTCTCGAGTTGCCGGCCGGCCTGAAGCGGATCGGTCTGCCCGAGGGGGCGATCCCGCCCGGGACGCCGCCGACCGCCCACGTGGTGGCCGTCGTCGACAAGCCCGGGCTTCCGGCGAAGGCTCGGCTCGAGGCGATCGCGACAGCGCGGGGCACCCGGCTCATCGAGTCGTACCGTGCCTCGAACCTCGTGGCCTACTCGGTGCCGCTCCTGACGGCGGAGGCCCGGGAGATGAGTCGGATGGCCGACGTCTTCAGCGTGTCGCGGGCAGGGGAAGGGGAGCCGGCCGACGAGCGGAGCAACCGGATCGTCTCGGGCCTCTACCAGCAGCCCGGGACGTCCTGGCCGGCCGTGGCGTCCGGCTCCTATCCGACGCAATTCCCGCCGTTCCCGGACAACCCGGTGGGCGGGCCATACCACTGGGACCAGTACCTGGCGTCGCTCAACCTCGGGACCCAGCTCGCGAACCAGGTCGTCGGGATCCTCGACACGGGGATCTACGACGGGCTGAAGACGAGTTCGGGCGCCGACACCTGTCCGCCGTTCCTGAGGGAGACGCCGACAAGCGAGTGCAGGCTGTTCTTCACGACGGATATCACCACCTCGTTCACGACCCACAAGGAGGCGAACGACAACTCCAACCACGGGACAGTCGTGGCTTCACTTCTGGCCGGTTACGCGTCTTCCGAGAGCCCTCACCGCGACGCCGGCCGCTTCTCGTTCGCGCAAGGTGTGGCGCCGGGGTCCCGAATCGCGCTCAGTCGGATGCTCGCGAGGTGTCAATCCGATCCCCCCAACTACTATTCCTACCTGCCTGACGGCGAGCCTCTGACGGAAGAACTCACCAAGTCGCTGCGATACTCCTATGTCGAGCTGACGAGCACGGCCACTCTGCCGGAACGTTCAGGGAATCCGGCCGCTCGCGTCTTCAACCTCAGCCTGAGCGACAATGACGCGGGCCGCGATTACGACACCTCCGCAATCCTGCTGGACCAGGTGACTCGGCGGGCAGACGCGGCCTGCTTCGAATTCCAGACGCCGTACGGTCGGAAGTGCGGAGCTACGATGACTGCCACGACGAACGTCATCGCGGCCGGCAACTGCTTCGACGAGCCCACATGTGGCGTCGTCCTTACACCCGGTGTGGCCAAGAACGTCATCACCGTCGGTGCTACCGAGACTTGGAGCCCCTTCGACTGCACCCCAAACGGGTGCTACGTCGACCTCGGGCGAAACAACGTCCCGAGGGTGGTCGCCGCCTACAGCCGCATCGGCTATCCATACGACAGGCTGAAGCCGGATCTCGTCGCGCCGGGTCAGCGGGCCTACGGCATCCGCTCTCAGCCGACGGGGCCTACACCTTGCGACCAATGCGTGTTGCCGCTGGGACCGAACGAGTTCGACTTCGTCGATCTCGACTCCTGTCCCGAGGTCGGGGCGCCAGGCCTCGGCCAGTACATCTGGGAGAGCGGGACCAGCTTCGCCACGCCCATCGTCACCGGAGTCGCGACCCTTTCGCGGGCCTGGCTGGCACGGGACTTCGGCAGGACCGATCCCTCCCCGGCACTGGTCAAGGCCCTCCTGATCGCCACCGCGAAGAACCTCGTCGCTTCTCGCACGGGACTGCCCGGAGACCCCAACCGCCTTTGCTGCGACCAGCCGAACGGGACGGGGACCTGCTGGCCCTGCCGGGACATGAAGCCAGCCCCGGACCAGCTTCAGGGTTGGGGCGGGGTCGCTCTGGACCGGCTCTTCCTCCCCACGACGAACTACTACCTCTTGGACCAGGCGTACGTCTTCAACGACGCCATGGGGACGCCGCCGTGGGTCAAGGTCGTCTACCCGAACGACCGTTCCCGACAGCTGTCTGTGGCCCTCGTCTGGACGGACAAGTTCAGCCACATGCTCAGCGGCGTGTGGCAGAACCTGATGAACGACCTGGACCTGAGCATCGAGGCGCTGGACGTATCGGGAGCGACGCTGTGGAGCTACTACGGGAACCGGTACTACGACGACCGCGAGTCACCGAGCCGGGACGGCTTCTCCCTGACGATTCCCCCCGCAGCGGTCGTCTATGACCGCAAGAACAACGTCGAGCGGATCGACATCCGGGCGTCGGAGCTGACGAACGTCGCCAGCCTCCGGATCACGGTGACCCCCTTCGTGCTTCGAGCAGGCCACCTGTGCATCGTCGAGTCGCCCTGCCGGACCGGCACCCAGGACTTCGCCCTCGTCGTGGAGAACGGCCGTGAGAACCCGTGACCGCTCCTCCGCTGGTGTCATACGTCCGTGGTTGCGCGCCGTCAGCTTCGCGTTGATCGCGGCCGCGCTTCTGGCGGCTCATCCCCCAGCGGCTGGGCAGGAGGTCACGACCTACTACCCCACATTCGGCGCTGAGACACCGAATTCGCCCGGGACGGACTCGGGCGGGCACGTCTTTGCTGAGTACTGGGAGTCAACCTGCGGCCTCTTCAATCTCTCCAGCACACCGGAAACCGTGACCGCAGATGAGGTGCTCGGAGACCGGCTCGCTCCCGGTACGTGCGGGTTCACATACACATACCGCCCGGGAGAAGGCGGATTCGCACCCTGCGCCTTCTTCGGTCTGCCGAATTTCGTCCGGCTCCGCCACAGCCCGAAGATCACGGTAGATGCGCAGCTCATCAGATACCGCGTGGCGTGCTGGGGCACTAGTAGGTATGCCGGGCTTCCGCAGGGGTACACGAGTCTCCCGACGTACGGGCGTCTCTTCCAGGCAGGAGAGCGGACCACGGCCGGGCCCGTCGAGCTGAGAACCCAGGCGTTCCAATCGGACTGCGCGACTCCGAATCAGGTCTACAACCGCCGCATCAACGTGACGCTGGCGAACTACGGCCACGTCCCGGCGACGTTCACGATAGTGGCCTATCCGTTCCGCCGGTTTGACGGGCCATACGAGCCCGTCTGGTCGGAGAACGTCGTGGTCGACGCCAGGAGCGTGCGTCAGGTGAACGACGTTCAGATCCCAAGGACGATCAACGACTACGACGTCAACCGCAAGATTGGCTCCATGTCCGTCTGGCTGACGATCACGTCGGACCAGCCGTACCTCGGGTACGTCAGCTCGGTGTTCGAGGGGGGCGAGCCGGGCTCGCTCCCGTTCCAGGTCTTCCCGCTTCGTGGCGCCGAGACGGCGGCGTCATCCCCGTAGGCATTCCAGGAGGAGGCGGGCGCCGAGCCCGCCTCCTCCGTCCCGCGGTTCTCGGCAGGCATCAGTCTTCCGGTCGTCGCCTGAGGGCGCTGAGCGCCCCGAGGGCGAGCCCGACCTCGCGCGACGTGGGACGCGAGCGGCGGAGCAGCGCCGCAAGCTCGGCGACGGCGGTCCCGTTCGACTCGACGAAACCCGCGGCGGCCAGTTCCGATGCGAGCGTCGCGACGAGCCGGGTGACCTCGGCGGCGGAGGCTCTCTCCTCCTGCGTGGCGCCTCCGGGCGCGGCCCGGCCCGCCACGAGGAGGGCCAGCGCCGCGGCGGCGGCCTGGGGAAGCGCGAGCGTCGGGAAGTCGGACCGCGTCGGGAGCGTCAGGCGGGAGCCGCACCGGACCAGCTCCTCGCGCGTGAGCCCCCCGCGCTCGGGCCCCAGGACGAGCGCCACGCGCCGCCCGGCGCCGGCCTCGCGCCGTACCGCGGCGACGGTGGTCCTCGCGGGGAGACCGCGTTCGCGGCGCCCCCGGAGCGAGGTCAGCGCGACGAGGAGGTCGTGACCGGTCTCGACCGCTTCCAGTCCTTCGACGACGGGGGCCGCCGCCAGCAGCTCGTCCGCCCCCGAGGCGAACGCGCTGGCGTCGGGGTGGGCCCGGTCGGCCACCGGAGCGACGAGGACGAGCCCCGCCCCGAGGGCCCGCGCGGTCCGCGCGCAGGAGCCGAGGTTCCCGTGGCTGTGCGTCCGGACGAGGACGAGGGTCACCGGCACGCCCCGATCATCTCCCGGGCGAGAATCCGGGTATGGCGAAGCTGAGGTCCGACGACGAGCAGAAGGCGGTCGAGACGATCCTCTGGGCGCTGGGGCACCGGCTGAAGCGGCTGGAGGAGGAGTACGAGATGAAGTCCCGCCGGGGCGAGGAGCCGGAGGGGGTGGCCCAGGGGCTGAAGATCGCCCTGGCCGAGCTGAACGACCTCCTGCCGCGCCGGAAGCGCTTCAAGGGCTGAGGCCGGGAGGCCCTGGCGGGCCGCCCCGGAGGGGGGACGTGGTGCGCTCCGTCACGGATGTGAGCCGCCTTCACTTCCAATCGAGAAGAAGGACGTGAAGACGAAGACGACGGACCTCATGCCAACCCTCCTCCCTCAGCCCGGCCGTGCCGGGCTCTTTTTGTGCCTCCTCCTCGCCGCCGGGACGGCGGCGGGGCAGACGGGTGTCGTGCGGGGCGGGCCTCTGCCCCAGATGTTCCCGGCGGACAACTGGTGGAACGTGGACGTCAGCCAAGCGCCTCTCGACCCGCAGAGCGCGGCGTTCCTGTCGTTCATCGGGACGTCGAAGGGGCTGCACCCGGACTTCGGGGGGGACTCGGATCCCTTCCCCGAGATCTACGGGATGGTCTACGTGACCGTCCCCGGGTCGCAGCCGCTGGAGCCGGTGGCCTTCGACTACGCCGACGAGAGCGACACGGGCGCGCCCGGCCGGCCGGCGGGGTACCCGATCCCCGTCCAGGCGAAGACCGAGCCGAAGTGGCTGGAGGGGGGCTACCCCGGGAACGCGGGCGCCGACGGCGACAAGCACCTCCTGATCGTCGACCGCGACAACAAGCTCCTCTTCGAGACGTGGAACACGCGGTGCGAGCCGGAGGGGTCTCCGAGCTGCACGTGGCGGGCGGGGTCCGGGGCCGTCTTCCGCCTCGACGCCAACGACCGCCGCCCCGACGGCTGGACGAGCGCCGACGCCGCGGGGCTGGCGATCCTTCCGGGCCTGATCCGGTACGACGAGGCCAACGGGACGGAGCCGATCCGGCACGCGCTCCGATTCACCGTCCGTGCCACGAACGGGTACGTCTTCCCCGCCTCGCACCGGGCCGGCTCGACGACGGGTGCCCCGCCGCTGGGGACGCGCCTCCGCCTGAAGGCGTCGAAGGACGTCTCGGGCTACCCGGACTCCGTCCGCAGGGTCTTCCAGGCGATGAAGACGTACGGCCTGATCCTCGCGGACAACGGGTCGGACATGTACGTCCAGGGGACGTACGACACGCGGTGGGACAACGAGGTCTTGAACCCCGCCTTCGCGTCGCTGAAGGTCTCGGACTTCGAGGTGGTCCAGCTCGGCTGGAACCCGGGCGGCGGCGGGGGAGGGGACACCTGCACGCCGGACGCCACGAGCCTCTGCCTCGTCTCGCGCTTCCGCGTCTCCGCGCGCTACCGCGACTACGCCGGGGGCGAGGGGGCCGGGCAGGCCGTGGCGCTGACGTCCGACACCGGCTATTTCTGGTTCTTCTCGGCCGCCAACGTCGAGGCGGTGGTGAAGGTCGTCTCGTTCTGCGGGAGCGGCGTCGACCGCTGGGGCGTCTACGCCAACGGCCTGACGGACCTGGACGTGACGCTGACCGTCACCGACACGAAGGACGGGACGACGCGGACCTACACGAACCCGCTCGGCCAGGAGTTCCGGCTGATCCGCGACCCCGCGTTCGCTTGCCCGTAGGGCGCCTCAGACTGGAGCGCGGGCGCCGCGCTCGTCAGCCCTTGGGGATCCAGAGCCCTGCGAGGTCGATCTCGATCGCCTCGAAGGGTTCCGCGCGAACCTTCTCGTCGCCGCCCGCAGTCAGGACGAGGAGCCAGCTTCCCTCGTGGAGCCGGAGGACCTCGAGCGTCTCGAGCGCAGGGTCGACGAGCCACGCGTGGCCCACGCCCTCGCGTGCGTAGACGGAGAGCTTCTTCATCCGGTCGAAGCGGGCCGTCGAGGGAGAGAGCACCTCGCAGACCCAATCGGGCGCCAGCGTGAAGAACTCATCTCGCGGGAGGACGGGGAGGCGACTTCTGCGCCAGCCAGCCAGATCGGGGACGGTGGTGTTCGAACCGAGGTGGATCTCCGGCTCTACGAGGATCCACCAGCCGCCGGGTCCGCCCCGTCCGACGTCGAAAGGCGGGACCAGGCTGCCGCCCAGGATCGACGAGGCGCGCGCGTGGTCGATGGCGGGACGCGGGCTGACGAACAGCTCTCCGTCCACGATCTGTCCGACGACGTTCGGCGGGAGGGCCAGGATGTCCTCGTACGTTGCGTGACGTCGCGCGGAGGAGCCTTCCATGTCGAAGGAAGCGTAGCAGAGGCGTGGCCGACGTAGACGGCCGTCCTCGCGACAGAGGCCATGGCGAATCTCGGTCCCTGCTGCGGGAGCGGCGTCGACCGCTGGGGCGTGTACGCCAACGGCCTGACGGACCTCGACGTGACGCTCACCGTCACCGACACGAAGGACGGGACGACGCGGACGTACACGAACCCGCTCGGCCAGGAGTTCCGCCTGATCCGCGACGCGGCCTTCGCCTGTCCGTAGGGCCGCGCTGTCTCAGACCCTGGGGCGCTTGGCGGTGAACGGGATCCCGGCCTCCATCGCCTGCAGGCTCGCGGCCGCCGCCTTGTGGCCCGGGTCGAACCGGACGGCCTGCCGGTAGCTCTCCTTCGCCTCGTCGCTGCGGCCCAGGCGAAGGAGAGTCCCGGCCCGGTTGTTCCACGCCTCGGGGTAGGGCTGGAAGATCCGGATCGCCTCGTCGTAGGCCGCGAGCGCGCCGGGGTCGTCCTCTCGCGCGGCCTTCCAGCAGCCGAGGAAGTACCAGACCTTGGCGCTTCCCGGCGAGGTGACGGCGAGCTTCGGGTAGAACGTGTCCGCGCTCCGCCAGTCGAGGTTCCTGACCGCCGATCGCGCCGCGAAGAGGACCGCGATCGCGCCAACGACGACCTCCTGTCGCGGCAGGCGGAGGAGGAGCGGGGCCGCGAGGAGACAGAGCCCGAGGCAGAGGCCGAGGCTCGGGAGGTAGGCCAGCCGCTCGCCCATGACCGTCCCGACCGGCATCAGGAGGTTCGCAGCGGGGAGGAACGGGACCGCCCAGAGGAGGATCGGGACGCGCGCCCTTGGCCGGTACCGGAAGGCCCACGCGGCCAGGACGAGGAGGGCGATCCCGGCCCAGGCGCGCGCGTCGTCCGGCCCCATCACGAGAGGGACCTGCTTGTACGAGTAGTCCGCCGAGAGGACGACGGGGAAGAGGCACTGCCGGACGTAGAGGACCTGCGTCCAGAGGGCGGTCAGGATCCGCTGGAGCGGGTGGATGAGGGACATCGGGTTGTCCACCGGCGGGACGAAGTCGGGGCCGAAGGCGACGAGCCGCCGGGCGAGGAGGGCGAGGCCGACGACCGCGCCTGCTCCGGCGGCGTCCGTCGCGAGCCGCTTCCACGCCGGGCGCGGCCCGGGCTCGACGAACGGCAGGAGGAAGGCAAGGCCCGCGACGGCCGCCCCGCTCTCCTTCGAGAAGACGGCCAGCGCGTAGAGGCCGAGCGCGGCGAGCCTCCGGCCCGAGCGGTAGAGGAGGAGCGCCCCGACCCCGAACCCCGCCGCGAGGAGCTCGGAGACGCCGACGATCGCGGTCGTCGCCTCGGTGTGGACCGGGAGGAGGGCGAAGAGGAGCGAGGCGAGGAAGGCCGTCCGCGCCGGGACGCGCAGCGAGAGGAGAAGCCGGTGGACGAGGAGGACGACGGCCGTTCCGAGGAGGAGGTTCGTCGCGTGGAACGGGAGAGGCGACCCTCCCCCGGCGGCCCAGAGGAGCGCCTGCAGCCCCTGCGTCACCGGCCGGTAGAGAGTCAGGCCTGCCCGGTCGGGCCAGTACCCGCCCGTGACCACCTCGCCGAGGCGCGAGAGGGAGTGGAGCCGCTCGTTGTCGACGATGAGCGGGACGTCGTCGTAGACGAACCCGCACCAGAGCGCCCCGAGGTTCGGCACGAGGAACGCGAGCGCCAGCCAGAGCCCGGCGCGGGGGACCGGCGGCTCGGGCGGTGCGGCGACGGGCGCCGCCGTCGCGGGAGCCGCGGCCCTGCGCGCCGCCTCCCGGCGCTCGCGCCGGCTCACTCCCCCAGGCTCCGTTTCAGCTCGGCGAGCTGGTCCTGCAGGGCGGCCAGCTCGGCGCGGAGGGAGGCCGACTCGCGCTCGAGCGCCTCGACGCGGGCGGCGATCGAGCCGGCGAGCGCCGGGGAGGCACCCTCCACCGCCGCGGGGGCCGGCGCCGCCAGGTCCTCTCCCGGCGGCCCGGTCAGGAGCTGGGCCCAGCGGGTCTCCTTCTGGCCCGTGCGGCGCGGCAGCTCGACGGCGAGCGGCGCGCTTCCCCCGGCGAGGTCGGCGAGGACGCTCTCGACCGCTTCGAGCGTCGGGAACGGGTGGAGCCGGTCGCTCCGGCCGCGCAGCTCGCCCGGGGTCTGCGGTCCGCGGAGGAGGAGGAGCGTGAGGATCGCCTTGCCGCCGGGGGGGAGCGGGATCCTCGTGTCGACGGCGTGGGAGTACTTCACCGCGCGGCCGCCCGGGACCTTCCAGGCGAGCCCCAGCTCGCGGAGGCGGGAGAGGGCGGTCTCGACGTCGTCCTCGGAGAGGTCGGTGACCGGCTCGCGGTTGTTCCGCTGGTTGCAGGCCGCGACGAGGGCGTTGAGCGTCAGCGGGTAGTACTCGGGCGTCGTCTGCTCCTTCTCCAGGAGCGAGCCGAGGACGCGGGCCTCGACGAGGTCCAGGTCGCGGGCGGGGCGCATCCGCCGTCCCCCTCAGCGGCCCAGGAGGCGCGCGAGCACCTCCACGCCGCGGAGCGTGACGTCGGGGGGCGCCGCCGTGTAGCAGAGCCTGACGTGCGTCGGGTACGGGCCGAAGCTCTGCCCCGGGGCGAGGAAGAGCCCCTGGTCGGCGCAGTCGGAGAGGAACGCGCCGAGGTCACGGCCTTCGAGCGCCTCCGCCACGTCGAGGAAGAGGAACGTGCTCCCCTCGGGAGGAGGGACGCCGAGGCGGCCGGCGGCCTTGCGCCCCGTCTCGCGGTAGGAGGCGCGGGCCTTCGCGGCCCAGGCGTCGCCCGGGCCCGAGAGGGCGCGGGCGGCCGCCAGCTGGGCGACGGTGTTGGCGCTGTAGACGTTGTGCGTGTGGAGCTTCCGGACCTCCGTCATCGCGGCCTTCGGCCCGGCGGTGTAGCCGCAGCGGTAGCCGGCCATCCCGAAGGCCTTCGAGAAGGAGTGGACCGAGAAGACGCGTTCCGGGGCCAGGGGGCGCGAATAGGTGTGGGGCCCGTCGAAGACGGCCAGCTCGTAGACCTCGTCGGCGAGGACCCAGAGCCCCGCGCGCGTCGCCCACGCCACGAGCGCCTCGACGACGGCGCGCGGGATCACCCGCCCGGACGGGTTGTTGGGGGTGTTGAGGTAGAGGGCGACGGTCCTCGGCGTCAGGTGCTCCCGGACGAGCTCGACCGCCGCCTCCGGCCCGTCGGCGCGCCCGGCGAACGGGACCGAGACCGGCAGGGCGCCGTACGTCCGGACGATCCCGACGATCAGCGGCCAGTGGGGGGCGAGGAGGAGGACCTCCTCTCCGGGGGAGACGAGGGCGCCGACGACGTCGGCCAGTCCGGAGGTGGCCCCGCCGGTGACGAGGAGCTGGGAGCGCTCGACCGGCTCCCCGGTCCGGGCGCGGTGCCGCTCGAGGATCGCGTCGAGGAGGCGCGAGTCGCCGTGGGGGACGGAGTACCGGTTCAGCGTGGGGTCGTCGGCCTGGCGGAAGTCCTCCAGCCGGCAGCCCTCCGGCGGAGGGAGGTAGGTGTCGCCGACGTGGAACGGGTAGAGCTCGCCCTGAAAGGCCGCGAGCTTGTGGCCGAGGGCGGAGTAGACCGAGCCGCCGATCGCGGCCGTCGTGGGCGACAGGTTCGGGGGACGTGGCATCTGGGCTCCTCCGGAGGCCAGGATGTTACGGCGAGGCCGCGCGCTGGCCGGGGGCTATCATCCCCGCGACCCGATGGGCACGATCGAGGAAACCGGCGCGGGAGGGCCGCCCGGCGAGGCCGAGGGGGGCATTCCTCGCTCCCCCGAGGAGGAGCTGGCGCGCCTGAAGGCCGAGGTGTCGGCTCTCCGGCGGACCGAGGCGGAGCTGACGAAGGCCAAGACGGCCGCCGAGGCGGCCAGCCGGGCCAAGAGCGCGTTCCTGGCGAACATGAGCCACGAGCTGAGGACGCCGCTGGCCGCGATCCTGGGCTACGCCGAGATGCTGCGCGAGGAGGCGGACGAGGGGGTGGCCCAGAGCCGGCTGACCGACCTCGGCCGGATCCACGCCGCGGGGACGAGCCTCCTGGCGCTGATCGACGCGGTCCTGGAGATGGCGCGGCTGGAGGCGGGGAAGACCCTCCTCCTCGTCGAGCCGTTCGACCTGGCCGCCCTCGTCGGAGAGGCGGTCGCGGCCGCGACGCCCGCGGCCGCCAAGAACGGCAACCGCGTCGAGGTCGTGGAGACCGCGCCGGCCGGGACGGTCCGCGGGGACGCCCGGAAGGTGCGGGACGTCCTGTCGCGGCTCCTGGACAACGCGGCCAAGTTCACGTCGAACGGGACCGTCACGGTCACCTTCGGGCCCGCGGCCGACGGGACGGTCCGGGTCGCGGTCGCCGACACGGGGATCGGGATCGACCCCGAGCAGATGGCGGCGCTCTTCTCCCCGTTCGTCCAGGGGGACGGTTCGCCGGCCCGCCGGTTCGGCGGGACCGGCCTCGGCCTGGCGCTGACGCAGCGGATCTGCCGGCTGATGGGGGGCGACCTCGTGGCCGAGAGCGAGCCGGGAAAGGGCTCGACCTTCACGGTGACGCTCCCCGTGGAGTACCGCGGGCCGGCGGTGGACGTGGAGCCGGGGAGCGACGGGACGCTCCCGGCGCGGCCCGCTTCGTCCCCGGTCGCCCCGGCGCCGCCGCCGCCCCGCCCGTTCCGGGGAAGGCTCCTCCTCGTCATCGACGACGACCCGAACGTCCGCGACCTGATGGTGAGGAACCTGGGTCGGGCCGGCTACCCCGTCGTCACGGCCTGGGGAGGCGAGGAGGGGCTCCGGCTCGCGCGGGTGCTGCGCCCCTCGGCGATCATCCTGGACGTCCTGATGCCTCAGATGAACGGGTGGGACGTCCTGGCCGCCGTCAGGGCGGACCCCGACCTCGCCGGCGTCCCGGTCGTCCTGACGACGGTCCTCGACGAGGCCGCCCGGAGCTTCGCGCGGGGGGCGTCGGCGTTCGTCAGGAAGCCGGTCGACTTCGACCAGCTGGCGGGGCTGCTGGAGGGGCTGGTCCGGGAGTGACGGGGGCGTCGAGGACCTTCCAGACGCGGTAGGAAGGGAGGATCCGCCCGTCGGGGGCCCGCCAGCCGGTGCGCGACTCGAGGGCGAGCGCCAGGAACGGCACGGGGGTCCGCGAGGCCGACTCGTGGACCCTCACGGCGAACGTCTCCTCGACGGCGGGCGCGGGGGCCCTCCCCGCCGCGGCCGCGTACCGCGGCAGGAGCGGGCGGAGGTTGGCCGTCAGCAGGTAGCGCGAGCGCGCGGCCCGGAGGATCGAGAACGCCTCGCCGTCGTCGGTCGCCGTGTAGAGCCGGCACTGCCTCCGCCAGCCGTAGGCGTGCGGGTCGGCCGCGGCGGGGCGCCAGGCGATCGCCGTCACGAAGTGCCCAGCGGACCACGGGCAGAAGACGCTCTCGACGCTCCCGGGCGGCAGCTGCGGCAGTTCTGCCGGGTCGGCCGGGGGCGGGTCGAGCTCCTTCAGGCGGGCCAGGAGCGAGAGGAAGTCTGGCCCCGCGGCGTCGCTGTAGGCCGGGATCCTCGCGAGGTGCGGCCAGCCGGGGAGGAGGACGAGGCCGAAGGCGAGCGCGGGGGCGCCCCACCGAGGCCGCAGGAGCCTCAGCCGCGCGAGGACGCGCCCGGAAGCGTCGGCCAGCGCCAGCGCGGTGAAGACCCCGGCGTAGTAGAGGTTCCTCCGCTGGCCGAGGACCATCAGGAGGAGGACTCCGCCGAAGAGGGCGAGGAGGAGCCGCCCCTTCCCGCGCGCGCCGCCGCCGGTGACGAGCGGGACCGCCCAGAGGAGGACGGCGAACGGGAGGACGAGGAGGCCCGGCGACAGGTCGCGGACGGCCGAGACGAGGCTGGCCAGGCGCGGCCGAGCCAGGAGGGGCTTCGCCTCGTGGACGCCCGCCAGGAAGTCGGCCGGGTACGAGCGGTATCCGCGCCCGTCGAAGTCGTCGGGGTCTTCCGCCACGCTCCGGGCCGCCAGGTAGGCGCTCCCGCGGAGCGCGGCCGCGGCGAGGTCCTTCACCACCGGGAGAAGGGCCAGGGCGAGGACGAGGGCGAGCGCGAGGGAGGCGGCGCGCTCCCGCGTCCGGCGTGCCCCCAGCCCCGCGAGGAACGCCACGCCCGCCGAGAGGGCGAGGAGGAACGCGGGCTGGAACCAGCCGAACGAGACGAACGTGAACGGGACGTCGGTCCCGCCGAGGACTCCGGCGGTGGCGGCCGCCAGGAGGCCGGTGGCCGAGAGGGCCGTGGCCACGGCGAGCGGGCCGAGGGCGAGGACGGCCCAGAAGAGGCCGAGGCTCGCGGAGAAGACGGCGCCCTGCCAGACGAGGAGGCCGGCCGCCAGAGCCGCGCCCGCGAGCGTTGCCCGCAGGAGCCGGACGCGGCCCGGCGCCGGGCGCGCGGCGGACGCGAGGGCCAGGAGCGACGCGAGGAGGAGCGTCACCTCGGCGACGTGGTGGTCGGCGTGGCCGTAGACGCTCCAGAGGACCGCGGAGGGGAGGACGGCGTAGGCGGCCGCCGCCGCCCAGGCGCGCCGCGGGCCGAGGAGCCGCCGGGCCAGGGCGAAGAGGAGGAGGACGTTCAACGAGCCGAGGACGGGGGGGAAGGCCGCCGCCACGCGGGCGACCTCCTCCCACGACGCCCGCGGGCCGTGGAGGAGGCGGGCGGTGCCGCCGACGGCCAGGTCGAGGAGCGGGGGCCAGATGAAGACGGCCCCGTCGGGCGGGTTCATGTACGCGTCGAAGACGTTGATCCGCGGGAAGCTCCGGGCCGCCGTCACGGACCTCCGGAGGTGGCACCAGCAGTCCGGCGAGAGGAGCCGGGTGCCGCCGCGCGAGGCCTCGGGGAGCGTCGAGAGCCGGAGGGCGAGCGAGAGCGCGAAGAGGGCCAGGAGCCCCAGGGCCGCCCATCCGCTTCTCCCGCGCATCCGGGGCAGTGTAAGCGGCTTCGCTAGACTCCCGCGGATGGCCGGACGGGCACGGCGCTTCACGGTCGCGGGCGTCCTCGTCCTCGCCCTCCTCGGGGCCGCCCTCGTCCGGGACCACCAGCGGCTGGACAGCGCCACGATGGACGAGCCGTTCCACGCGCTCGCCGCCGCCGAGTACGCGATCTCGGGGACGTACTACGCCAACCTGGAGCACCCGCCGCTGGCCAAGCTCCTGGCCGGGGTCTCGCTCGCCCTCGCCGGGGCCCGGGCGCCGCGCCTCCCGGAGCCGTTCTCGTTCGCGACGGCCGAGATGCCGGCCCCGTTCTGCTACGGCAACTCGATCCCCCCCGACGCCCTCTTCGACGCCGCCCGCCGCCCGTTCCCCCTCCTCTTCCTCGCCCTCGTCGTGGCGGCCGGGCTCTGGGCGGCCTGGCGGGCGGGTGCCGTGGCCGGCCTCGGGGCGGCCGCCCTCCTCGCCTTCGAGCCGACGCTCGTCGCCCACGCGGGCTTCCTCCACACGGACGTCCCGGCGGCTCTCGGCTTCCTCGGCGCGACGCTCCTCCTCCTGTCGGCCCTGGAGAGGCGCTCGCTCGGGCGTTTCGCCCTCGGGGGGCTCGTCCTCGGCCTGACGCTCGCGACCAAGTTCTCGGCGGTCTTCCTCGCCCCGGTCCTCCTCCTCTTCGGCCTCCTCCACGTCTTCCGCGTGAGGCCCGCCGGTCCGGGCCCGGCCCCGCCGCCACCGTCGAGGCGGTCGCTCGCCGGGCTCGCGACCTGGCTCGCCGTCGCGACCGGGGCGCTCCTGGCGACCTACGCCGTCTGCCTCCGGTCGATGGAGCGGACTGAGGCCGAGCAGTCGGTGAGGCAGTTCCTCGCCTCGCGGCACGTCACCGGGGCCGGGCAGGACCGGGTGGCGGCGGTCTCGCGGGCGTTTCCCCCGCTCGGGCACTACGTGGCCGGGCTCGCCGGGGTCGCCGCGCAGAACCGGTTCGGCGGCGGGGTGAACGTCCTGCGCGGGGAGCTCTCGGTGGAGGGGTTCCCCGAGTACTTCCCCGTGGCCCTCTCGGTGAAGACGTCGCTCGGGCTCCTCGGGCTCCTCGCCCTCGGCCTCGTCCTCGTCGCCACCGGGCGCGCCCGCTTCGACCTCGTCCTCCTCGCCCTCGTCCTCCCGGCAGCGCAGCTCCTCGTCTCGGGCGTCGGCGCCTCTTACAACATCGGGGTGAGGCACATGCTCCCCGCGCTCGTCCTCCTGGCGCTGGCGGCGGTCCTCGCCGTCGTCCGGGCCCTCCCGCCGCGCGCTGCGGCGGCGACGCTCGCCCTCTTCGCCGTCGTGCAGGCCGGCGAGACCCTCTCGGTCCACCCGCACGAGGTGTCGTTCTTCAACGCGCTGGCCGGGGGCCCCGCGAACGGGGAGGCGTGGCTCTCCGACTCGAACCTCGACTGGGGGCAGGACCTCAGGCGCCTGCCGCCGCTGCTGACGCGCCTCGGGATCCCCGAGGAGGACGTGACCGTCGCCTACTTCGGCGGCGCGCTCCCGTCGTACCACCTGCCGCGCGCGCGGACGTTCGACCCGGCGCGCGACGCGGTCGTCCCGGGCGTCTGGGCGGTCTCCTCGTACGTCGTGACGGCCGCCCCCGAGCTGATGCGCCTCCGCGGCAAGGAGGCCGAAGGGGAAGGCTACGAACGGCTCCGGCGGGCCGTCCGCGCGGCGGGGCCGCCGTTCGCCCGCGTGGGATACTCGATCGCCCTGTACCGCCTGAAGACCGGAGGCCCTCCCCGTCCGTGAAGCTCTCGATCGTCATACCCGCTTACAACGAGAAGAAGACGCTCCGCGAGATCGTCGGGCGGGTCCTCTCCGTCGACCTCGGCCCGATGGAGAAGGAGCTGGTGATCGTCGACGACGGCTCGAAGGACGGCACGCGCGACATCCTCCGCGAGCTGGACGGCAAGGAGGGCATCCGGGCCCTCTTCCAGCCCCGGAACATGGGCAAGGGAGCCGCCGTCTGGGCCGGGATGCGCGCCTCGACGGGTGACGTCGTCGTCATCCAGGACGCCGACCTGGAGTACGACCCGAACGAGTACCCGACCCTCCTCCGGCCGATCCTGGACGGGGAGGCGGACGTGGTCTACGGCTCCCGCTTCCTCGGGACGCCGGGCGGGCACCGCGTCCTCTACTTCTGGCACACCGTCGGCAACCGGCTGCTGACGCTGATGTCGAACGTCTTCACGAACCTGAACCTGACCGACATGGAGACCTGCTACAAGGCGATGACCCGCGAGGTCGTCGACCGCCTCGACCTGCAGTCGAAGCGGTTCGGCATCGAGCCGGAGATCACCTGCAAGGTCTCCCGGATGCGGGCCCGGATCTTCGAGGTCCCGATCTCCTACCACGGGCGGACGTACGAGGAGGGGAAGAAGATCGGCCTGAAGGACGCCTTCCAGGCCGTCTGGGTCATCCTCCGGTTCTTCCGCTGGGAGGCGCCGAAGGGGGACGTCGGCGCCATCACGCTCCGGCGGATGTCGAAGCTCGCGCCGTACAACGCGTGGCTCCACGGGAGGTTCGAGAAGCACCTCGGCCAGCGGGTCCTGGAGGTGGGCTCGGGCGTCGGGAACCAGACCCGGTTCTTCGTCGAACGAGAGCGGGTGGTGGCCTCGGACATCGAGGCGCACTACGTCCGCGAGCTGAAGACGAAGTTCGGGAACCGCTCGAACGTGCGGATCGCCTCGTTCCGCTTCCCGCTGACCGACGACGACCGGGCCGACCTCCTCGCCGAGAGGCTCGACACGCTCGTCTGCCTGAACGTCCTGGAGCACATCGAGGACGACGCCGGGACGCTCGCCGACTTCGCCCGCGTCCTGCCGCCGGGCGGGCACCTCGCCCTCGTCGTCCCGGCGATGCCCGCGCTCTACGGGACCCTCGACGTCCACCTGCGGCACTACCGGCGGTACGACCGGGAGGCGCTGGCGAAGCTCGTCGGCGACTCGGGTTTCGCGGTCGACGAGGTCCGCTACCTGAACCGGCCCGGGGTCCTCGGCTGGTGGCTGAACTCGAGGGTCCTCAAGCGGCGGGTCCTGCCGAAGGGCCAGCTGGCGGCCTTCCGCTGGCTGCTGCCGATCCTGAGGGCGGAGGAGCGCGCCGACCCCTCCTTCGGCATGTCGCTCCTCGTCCTGGCGACGAGGAAGTGAGCGCCGGGCCGGGGCGGCTCCGGGCTTCGGCCCCGCTCCTCGCCCTCGCGCTCCTCTTCGCGGCCCGGTTCGCCGACGCCCTGGGCGGCGCCGTCCTCGCCTTCCGCGACGCCGGCTACTTCTTCCTCCCGCTCCGGCACGTCGTAGCCGAGGCTCTCCGCTCCGGCGAGCTCCCCCTCTGGAACGACTTCGCCTCGGCCGGGCGAGCGCTCGCGGCCAACCCGAACGGCGCGGTCTTCTGGCCGCTGACGCCGCTCCTCGCCCTCCTGAGCCCGACCGCGCTCGCGCTCGTCCACGCGGCCCTGGCGGTCCTCCTCCTCGTCCTGGCCCTGCGGTGGGCCGGCCTCTCCCCGTGGGCCGCCTCGGCCGGAGGCGCCGTCCTCCTCCTCTCCGGCGCCTTCCAGACGCTCCCGATCCTGGCGACGACGATCGCCTCGGCGGCTCCGCTCCCGCTCGCGGCCGTGGCGCTCGCCGGCCTCGACCCCTCGGACGCCCGCGGGGCCAGGCGGCGCGCCGCAGTCGCGGGCCTCTCGCTCGGGGTCTCTCTCCTCGGCGGCGAGCCGGTGATCACGGCGATCGGCGGCGCCGGGGCGCTCCTCCTCGCCGCGGCGCGCGGGGTCCTCCTCCTCCGCTCCGGGGAGCGCCGCGGCGCGCGGGGGCTCGCGGCGTGGGCGCTCGCGGCGGTCCTCCTCTCGGTCCTCGTCTCCTCGGTCCAGCTCCTCCCCGCGCTGGGCGAGCTGTCTCGTTCGGCGAGGGGGGAGGGGCTCCGGCCCGAGGAGGGGGCGCTCTTCTGGTCCGTGGCGCCCTCGCGCCTCCTGACGCTCCTCGAGCCGAGGCTGACGGGGGACCCGTTCGCCGAGCGGGACGAGGAGTACTGGGGCGCCGGGACGTTCGACGCGGGGAACCCCTACTTCTACGACCTCGCCGTCGGCCTCCTGCCGCTCGCTCTGGCGCTCTCGGCCGGGCGGGACCGGCGGGGGAGGGCCGCCCTCCTCCTCGCCGGGGCCGGGGCGCTCCTCTCCCTCGGCCGGAACCTGCCGTTCTACGAGGCCCTCGGCTCGGTCACGTCCTTCGCCCGGTACCCGGAGAAGTGGTGGCTGCTGGCGACGTACGGCCTCGCGGCCGGAGCGGCCGTCGGCGCGGAGGCGGTCCTGGGCGGAGGCGACCCCGAAGCCCGCCGCGCGGCCCGCCGCCGGTTCGGCGCGACGTGCCTCGTCCTGGCGGCGCCGGTCCTCCTCCTCGGACTCCTCGCGTTCCTGTCGCCCGCGGTCCTCCGCTCGGTCCTCTGGGGCCTCGGCCTCGGCACGGGGCCGACCCCTGCTCCGGTCGTGGCGGGGGCCCTCGTCCAGCCGCTCGTGGCCGCCTCCCTCTCGCTGGTCCTCTGCGCGGCGCTGGCGCGCCGCCTGTCCGAGGGGCGCCTGGGGGAGAGGCCGGTCGCCGTGGCGCTGGCCGCGCTGTTCCTCCTCGACGGGGCCCGCCGGGTGGCGGGGAGCTGCCCGGCGACGCCGCGCGAGGCCTTGGAGCGGAGGACGCCCGCGCTGGAGGCGGTCCTCGCCGAGATGCCCAGGGGCCGCTTCCACGACGACGCCGCGGACCTCGCCGGCGTGGCGGTGAGGCGCGCCCGCGAGGCGGGCGGGCTCGACCCGCTGCGACCCGTGACGGGCATCCTGTTCGGGGTGCGGTACGCGGGCGAGAACGACGTGGACCGGATGACCTCCGCCGGGAGCTTCGGTTCGGTGAAGCGCCTGTCGGCGCTGCCGTGGGGCGAGGAGAAGCTGGCCCGCCTCGTCACCCAGGGGGTGGCGGTCGTCCGCACGCCCGCCGGCGGCGCGGAGCTCCCCGGGACGGAGGAGATCCGGCGCGACGGCGGGGACCGGCTCGTGCGGGTCCTGGCGACGAGGCCGCAAGCGCTCCTCGTCCCGTCGGCGCTCGCGGTCGGGGAAGGAGGGAGTCTCGACGCCGTGGTCCGGGACCCGGCGCTGGCGCTCTTCACGGCCGCCGTCGAGCTGCCGGGACCCGGCGGCGAGCGCTCCTACGGCACCGGGCGCGTGGAGACGACGGGGCGGACCGCCTCGCGCCTCTCCCTGCGCGTGACGTGCGAGGGGGCGTCCTGCCTCCTCGTCCTCGCCCGCAGCTTCGACCCCTCCTTCCGGGCGGAGGTGGACGGCCGGGCGGTCCCGACGGTCGTCGCCGACGGCTTCCTCACGGCGCTCGAGGTCCCCGCCGGCGCGCACGGGGTCGTCCTGTCCTACCGGAACCCGCTCCTCCTGGCCGGAGCCCTGGCGACGGGAGCGGGGCTCCTGGTCGCTTCGGCCCTCCTCCTGACCGCGAGGCGACGTTGAGCCGCGTCCGCCTCGCCCTGGCCGGCTGGGCGGCCGTCGTCCTCCTCGCCGCGGCCGTCCCGTACCGTGACTTCCTCTCCGACCGGGTCCCGGTGGGGCGCGACCTCGTCCACTACTTCTACCCGATGAAGGCGCACCTGGGCGAGGCGGTCCGGCAGGGCGAGCTGCCCCTCGTCGACCGCTTCCGGTGGGGGGGCGCGCCGCTCCTGGGCGCTCCGGGGGCGGCGGCCTTCTACCCGGGGAACGTCCTCTTCGTCGTCCTGCCCCTGGGCGCGGCGATGAAGGCCTGGATGCTCGCGCACCTCGCCGTCGCCGTCGCCGGCTTCGCGGCGCTCTCGCGCCGCCTGGGGCTCGGCTCGGCGTGGTCCTGGGCGGCTGGCCTCCTCTACGGCCTCTCCGGTGTCTCCGTCTCGGCGATGCCGTTCTGCGGAATGGCCTCGGGGCTCGCCTGGATTCCCTGGCTCGCCGCCGCCGTCCTCGACCTCCGTCGCCGACCTTCGCGCCAGGCAGCCGCGCGTGCGGGTCTGGCCGGAGCGCTGGTTCTGCTCGGCGCGCCTCCCGAGGCGGTCGTCCACGCCGTGGCGATCTCGGCCTTCCTCTTCGCGGCGCCTGCCGTCGTGGGACCTGGGGGAGGAACGCCGGGGCCTCCGGCCGCACCGTTCCGAGCGAGGCTCGGCCACGCCGTCGTGGCCGCGGCGCTGGCCGGAGCGCTCGCGGCGCCCGCGCTCGCGGCCGCCTTCCGGGCGCAGTCCGGCGGCGTGCGGGAGGGGGGTGTCCGGAACGAGGAGTGGGCCGCGCTCGGGAGCTTCCCCGCGGCGAGGCTCCCGGAGCTGGTCCGCGACTCCGCCGTAGCCGACTGGTCCCGGGTCCTTCAGGCGCCGGGGGTCGAGGGCTACCCCTACTTCCCCTCGGTGACGCCTGGCCGCGTGACGCTCCTCCTGGTGATCGCCGGGATGGTGGCTGGCAGGAGGCGCGCGGTCCTCCCGCTCGTCCTGGCCTCGTCCGGAGTCCTCCTCGCCCTGGGCCCGGCCACGCCGGTGTGGCGGGGGGCGATCCGGCTCCTCCCGCCGCTCGCCGCGTTCCGCTACCCGGAGAAGCACCTGGTCCTCTGGGCCTTCGGCACGGCCTGGCTGGCAGCGCTCGGCCTGGCCCTCGTCTCGACGCGCCTCTCCGCCCGCGCGTCGGCGGTGGCCCTCCCCGCTCTCGTCCTGGCGGTCCTCCTCGACCGAGGGTCGACCGCCCGCGGGCTGATGCCGACGGCCGAGGCGAGAGTCCTGACCGAACCGCCGCCCGTCCTGGCCCCGATCCTCCCCCCGGCCCCTTCGCCCGCCTCGCCCCCGCGTCTCTTCCACCGGGACAGCCTCGTCCCGGTGCCGGTCTACGACGTGGCCGACCTCCCAGCGGCCCTGGCGACGGGGCGCCAGACCGCCGCCCCGGCGTACGCGTCGCTCTTCGGCGTCGCCTACGTCTTCGAGCTCGACTACGACCTGACCCTCCCGCGCGAGGCGTACGAGTGGCTGCGGCTCCTGTCGAAGGCCGCGAGAGCGGAGAACCCTGTCCCGCGGCGGATGGTCCGCAACGTAGGGGCGGCCGCGGTCCTCTCGAGCCGGCCGGGAGCGGACGGGCGCTTCCGGCCTCTCCTCGAGGCCGTGCCCGACCCGGTCCCGCCATGGCGGTTCGTCTCGCGCGTCGTGACGGACCCGAACGGCCTCCGGCTCTTCGGGCGGATGCTGGAGGAGGGGGCGCCGGCAGACGTCGCGTGGGTCCTCGGCGGTCCCGGGCCGGTGGAGAGGGACGCCGCCCCGGGGAGGGTCCTCGCCGTGAGCGACCGGCCCTCCGGCCTGACTCTCCGAGTCGAGGTCGACGGTCCCGGGAACGGCGTCCTCTTCCTCTCCCGGCTGAAGGCGGCCGCCGAGGACGCCGCGGTGGACGGAGCGCCGGTGCCGGTCGCCGACGCGGGGTTCGGCTTCGCGGCGCTGGAGGTCCCGCCGGGCCGTCACGTGGTCACGGCGCGCCCTTCGACCGGGTGGGTAAGATCCGCTCTCGTGCCCTCCGCCCTCGCGCTCCTCCTCGTCGGCCTCGCCCTCGTCCCGCCGCGCCGGGGGGCCGCGTGAGCCTCGGCCGCGACGCGCGCCGCAGGCTCGCCCTCTACGGCGGTGCGGCCGTCGTGGCGGCGCTCGTCCTCGTGCTCCCCCGCCTCGTCACGAGGCTGGGGCCGCGCACGAAGGTGAAGGTCTTCGACTACGAGGCGGCCGAGAGGCACGAGGCCTCGCGCGTCCTGGTCGAGTACCTCCGGATCGACACGCAGAACCCGCCCGGCCGGACGGTCGAGGCCGTGGAGATGTGGAAGCGCCTCTTCGACTGCGAGGGGATCCCCTACGAGGTGGTGGGGGACGACCCCGAGAGGCCGATCTTCGTCGCCCGGATGCGGGGGCGGCAGCCGGGCGAGGCGCTCTGCCTCCTCCACCACATGGACGTCTACGCGCCGGGGGACCTCGCGAAGTGGCACCAGCCCCCCTTCGCGGGCCGGATGGGCGAGCGGGAGGACCGCCCGTACCTCTACGGCCGGGGCGCCATCGACATGAAGAACATCGGGGTCGCGAACTGGTGGGCGATGGCGCAGCTGGCGCGCAGCGGCGTCGTCCCCTCGCGCGACGTCGTCTTCGTGGCAGAGCCGGAGGAGGAGTCGATCCGGCCGGAGCGCGGGATCGGCTGGGTCGTCGAGAACCGCCCCGACCTCCTCGAGGGGGTGACCGACTTCTTCAACGAGGGAGGGGTCAACGAGGTGATCGCCTCGGAGATCGAGCGGTTCGGCGTCGAGGTCCTCCAGAAGGGGACATGGGGGATGACGGTCACCGCCCCGTCCAAGGAGCCGCTCGAGGAGCTGAAGGCGTTCCTCGCCGAGCGGGACCGGGAGCTCCCGTTCCGTCTGATCCCGGAGGTGGTGGAGTTCCTGCGGTTCATCGGCCCCTCGCGCGGGGACATGTGGGGGAGGCTCGTCCTCTACCCCGAGCGGCTCTTCGGGACGAACGACCCCCGGCTCCCGACCATGCCCGACGTCTACCGCTCGCTCGTGAAGGACTCCCTCTACTGCGGGGAGCCGAAGCCCGCCGAGGGCGGCTTTGCGGTCGACGTGGTGGCGACGTACCTCCCCGGCAGCTCCGTGGCGGACGGCCTGTCGGTCATGGAGGGGTGGCTGAAGGAGCGGGGCCTCTCCCGCCGCCTCCGGTTCGTCTCGAAGGACTCGCGGCCGACGCCGAGGCAGGGGCGCGCCTGGGAGGCGCTGACCCGGGCGCTGGAGCTGGACCCGACCGGGGCGCAGGTGGGGACCTACGTGCTGAGCGGCTCGTACACCAACTCCAGCTGGCTCCGGGACCGCGGCTACAGGGCGTACGGGGTCTCGGCCTTCAACATCAACATCTACGACGCCGCCAAGGCCCACACCGTCAACGAGCGGATCCTCCTCCCGGACTTCGTGGACGGGGTGGAGCGGATGGACCGGATCCTGCGGGAATGGGCCACGGCGCCGTAGCTGGCTCGAGAAAGGAGGCCGGGAGGTGAAGGTCGACTTCTACTACCACCGCCAGGGGTGAACGAGCTGCGCACGCACCCGTGAGGTGCTGGACGCGGGGAAGACCGAGGTCGCCACGACGCGGCTCGCGAAGAAGGAGCCCCTCGGCGACGCCGACGTGCGGAGGCTCCTCGCCTCCGTGGACGAGGTCCTCGTCGCCAAGGGGAAGGGGCTCCGCAGGCTCTCCGCCGGCGGGGCGACGCTCGCGGACCTGAAGGGGCCGACCGGGAGCTTCCGCGCTCCCATGCTGAAGGCCGGCCGCCGCCTCCTCGTCGGCTTCAGCGCCGGGGCGCTCTCCGAGCTCCTCGGGAAGCGCTGAAGAGCGCGGCTACGCGCCCTTCCTCGCCCGGAGGCTCCGCGCGACGAGCCCGAGCCCGGCCGCCAGGAGGCCGAGCATCATCAGCGTGTTGAAGAGGCTCGTCGGGACGAAGTAGATCCTCAGGTTCGTGATGATCCCGGCCACGATGATGACGGTCCCCAGACCCGTCAGGACCCAGCCGGGGATCGACTTGCCGTCGAAGAAGAGGAACCCGATCCCGATCAGGAGCGGGACGAGCGTCAGGCCGAAGGCGTTCCCCCCGAACCACGAGAAGAAGCCGGAGTGGACCTCGACCTGCTGCGTCAGCAGGTAGGCGCCGGCCGTCGCCATCGCCAGGCCGAGGAAGAAGCTCCCGATGCCGCCGGGCGTGCCGCCCGCGCCCTTCACGTCCATGGAGGGGATGTTACGACGCGGCGTCAGGGCCGGAAGACGAGCGGGTCGCCTTCGGACGGGCGGGCCAGCCGCGTGAGCTCCCCGGACGGGTCCCCGTCGAGCCACGGCCGGAGCTGGTCCAGCCGGTGGGGCGAGCCGAGGTGCCCGGAGGCCCCGAACGGGACGACGAGCGTGGCTTCGTCGGGGGAGCCCCAGTCGAGGACGAAGCGCATCGAGGGCCCCGAGCGGCGCCCCGACGCACGGACCGTCTGAGGGGCACCCTCCTGCGGCGGAGAGGGCGGGTCGAAGAGCCACGACAGGCCCGGGACCCAGCCGAGCGGGTGCCTGACCGCCAGCGCGTTGGCCTTCCCCCACCGCCACGAGCGCCAGTCGGCGCCCTCCGACTTCGAGAGGTCGGCGAGCGCGGCGCCGGCCACCCGGCGCAGGAACGCGGGCTTCTCGCCCAGCCCCGCGCGGGCGAACGCGGCCTCGTCGGAGGCGAGGAGGTCGTTCCAGATCTCCTCGTCGAGGCTCCGGCGCCAGCCGTCCACCTTCCAGGCCGCGAGCGCCTCGCGCCTCAGCGTCCGCCGGAGGCTCCGGGCCACGAGGAAGAGCGGGGAGTCCTTCGACGCGCGGCCGTCCCACCCCTCGAAGGCGGCCGCGAGGTCGGCGGGCAGGTACGGGCGGAACGCCAGCGCGAGCTCGCGGAGGGGCGCCGAGACCGCGTCGAGCTGGATCGCCTCCATCGCGGCGCGGTCCAGCTTCCGGCCCTCCTCGTGCGCCTTCCGGAGGAGGTCCCGGATCCGCCGCGCGCGGGTCGGGCTCGCCCAGTCCGTTGCGACGGGGACGGGGAAGGAGGTCCCGACCGTCCGCTGGTTGGCGGTGACGACGAAGCCCTCGGGAGGGTCGACGAGGCGCGGCATCTCGGCGGGGGCGAGGTAGCCCCGCCACGCGTTCTCCGGGTCGCGCCCGTCGTACGGGAGGCTTCCGTCCGTGCCGGGCCGCCGCCGCGGGACGAGCCCCGCGGCCCGCCACCCGATCCGCCCGTCGCGCGTGGCGAAGACGACGTTCTGGGGCGGGCCGGTGAAGCGGTCGAGGGCTGCCATCAGCTCGTCGGTCGAGGCGGCGGTCATGACGCCCGCCGTCGGGAGGCGCAGGCTCCGGGGGTCGAGCGCGGTCCAGCGGAGGGCGAGGCCGGGCGCCACGAGGGGACCGATCGAGGTCTCCTCGACGATCTGCCGCTCCACGCCGCCGCCCCTCAGGCGGATCGCCTCCTCCCGCCGTGTCACGGGCTCGAGCGCGTCCCCGCGGCGGACCCGGTCCCCCTCGCGCGTCTCGCGGTAGAGGTCCTGCTCGTCGGCCATCAGGTTCGTGAAGGCCCACGCGACCTGGTCGTTCCGCCCCAGGACGACGCCGGGAAGGCCCGGGAGGGTCACCCCCTCCACGAGCCTGCCGCCGACGACGAACCTCATCGGGAGCCAGATCCCCGGGATCGAGTGCCCGAGGTGGGGGTCGTTGGCCAGGAGCGGCTTGCCGCTCGCGGTCAGCGCGCCGGAGACGGCCCAGCCGTTCGAGCCGGCGACGGCGCCCTCGTCGTCGTCGCCTTCGCCCTCCGGCGCCGGGAGGCGAGCGCCCGCCGCCGTGACGACGGGCAGCCCCGGCGGCAGGAGCGGCACCCCGTCCGGGACGAGGACGACGTCGTCGCGCGTGGCCCGCGGGAGGAGGAACGCCTGGAGCGACGGGGGGAGCGTGGACAGCGACTCCGCCGCCCGCTCGTCCTCCCAGGTGGAGGTCAGCTCCTCCCACATCAGGAGGAGGACGAGGAGCGAGTCGGACGGGCGGAACGGGCGGGGAGAGACCCGGAGGAGCGAGAGCTCGGCGCCCCAGCGCCCCGGGCGGGCGCGAAGGAACGTGTTCACGCCGTCGGCGTACGCCTCCAGGTGCCGCCGCTCCTCCGCCGGCAGGAGCGGGACCGCCGCCTCCGCCACGCCCGCGAAGCCGTAGACGCGCCGCTGCCGGTCCAGCGGGAGCGCGGCCTTCCCGAACAGCTCCGAAAGCTCGCCCGAGGCCGACCGCCGGGAGAGCTCCAGCTGGAACATCCGCTCCCGGGCGGTGACGTAGCCCTGGACGCGGAAGGCGTCGTCCACCGAGCCCGCCGCGACGGTGGGGACCCCGCGGTCGTCGACGTCGACCCGGACGGGGGCGGAGAGGCCCGGGATCCCCGGCGTCTCGACGCCGGGGAGGTTTCGTTGGAGGAGCCAGCCGAGCGCCAGGCCTGCGGCGGCGGCTGCGCCGAGGGCGAGGAGCGCGACGGACCGGAGGAGGCGGAGGGAGGGACGCGGCACGGCCGGGAGGGTAAGCCGAGCGGCCGGCCGCGCGGAAGAGTCGAAGGCGTTACTCGGGCGGGCACGGGGCCGTGCCTATACTCGAGGCTTGCCCGCGCGTCTCGTCTTCGGGGCTCTCCTGGACGGCGGCGCCGCCGTGGCCCTCCTCGCGGCCGTCTCGCTGGTCGGCTACGCTCTTCTGCCAGGAAGCCTCCGGGGCCGCCGGTCCGAGCTCGCGATCCCCCTCTCGGTCTCGATCGGGGCGGGGGCGGCTGGCCTGGCGGTCTGGCTCGCGGGCTCGCTCGCCGGGACGCGTTCCGTGCTGCCGCTCCTCGCGGTCGCCGTTCTCGTCTCGCTCCAGAGGGCACGCGCGTTCGCGGGCGACCTCTGCCGGGTCGGCCGGCGTCTGGCCGCCCTGTCGCGACGGGCCCCGGTCCTCTCGGTCCTCCTCGTCGCCGCCGCGCTGACGCCGCTCCCTCAGCTCCTCCTGCCGCTCGTCGATTCCGACGGCGTCCGCTACCACGTCGCCCTCCCGAAGCTCTTCGTCCTGACGGGCCGCGTGTTCTTCTATCCCTGGAGCGTCCACGCCGCCCTGCCGCAGGGAACGGAGATGCTCTACCTGGCCGGGCTCCTCCTTCGGTCCGGCGAGACCGCGAAGTGGCTCCACTACGGGTTCTTCCTCGCGACCCTGGCCGGGCTCGCCCTCGCCGTCCACCGCGGGAAGGGGCTTCGGCAGGCCGCGCTCGTCGCCCCGCTCCTGTACGCGACGAGCCCCGCGGTCGCGGCGGTCGCTCCCGCTGCGTTCGTCGACCACGCCGTCGCCTTCCACGTGGTGGTGGCGACGCTCTGCGTGGCCCGCGGCCGGCTCGCCGGGGCCAGCTTCGCGCTCGGGGCGGCGCTCGCCGCCAAGCCGACTGCCGGTCCGGCGGCGCTCGGGCTGCTGGGCGCAGCGGTCGTGCGCGCCCCTCGAGGGCGGCGGCTGGTCACGGCGGGCCTCTTCCTCTGCGGGACGGTCGCCTTCGTCCTGCCCCTCTCCGTCCGGAACCTCCTCGCCACCGGGGACCCGGTGTACCCGGTCGGTCACGTCCTGGTCGGGGCGCCGGTCCCGGGAGTCTCCGAGGAATCCCAGCGCAAGACCACGCGGTGGACCGAGGGCGGGGGCGGAGGACCGGTCGGGATCGCCTGGTTCCCGGGCCCCGGCCTGCGCGCGGAAGACGCGGCGGGGGGGCATCTCCTGGCCGTCCTGGCCGGCGCGCCCCTTCTCCTCCGCCGCCGAGGGGCCCGGCCGTTCCTCGCGGTGGGCGGCGCGACGCTGGGCGTGGCGCTCTTCCTCAGTCCGCCGGCCTGGTACCTCCTCCCGCTCTTCGCTTCCCTGGCCGCTTGCGGTGGCCTTCTCGCCGCCTCCCTCCGCAGGCCGTGGGGTGCCCTCGTGGCCGGCCTCCTCGTGGCCCCGGGGCTCGTGACGACGGCGCGGGCCGGGCTCGAGTCCTTCTCACCGGTTCCTCTGCTGACGGGGCGCGTTTCGCGCGAGGAGTTCCTGGAGCGGGCCGTCCCGGGGTACCGGGCGGCCGCCCTCCTGCGCCGCTTCGAGGGAGAGGCGGTCATGGCGGTCGACTTCCCGGCGCCGTACTACCTCGACCGGCCCTGGGTCGCGGAGGGCCTCCTGGACGAGCCCGTTCTCCGGAGCTGGATGCGCGAGACGGACTCGGCCGACGACCTGCTCCTCCGGCTCCGCCTCCTGAGGGTGAGGCACCTCCTCGTGACGCCCGGGTACGGAGGGGGCTCGTCGGTCTCGATGCTCCCGCTCGCGCCCGTCCCGGAGAAGGTGCCGCTGGCCGCCGCGCTCAGGTCGCGGCTGCGCCTGCTCGGGTCCGTCGACGGAGTGGACCTGTACGAGGTGCCGGACGCGGGGAGGCTCGGGCCCTAGCCCTAGAATCCCCCCGATGGAGACCGTGAGGATCGAGGGCGTCGAGCTGGCGCTGGCGCACCCCGACGACCTGCCCCTCGAGTGGACCGGGCGGTCGGACCTCGTCGACCAGCTCCTGGCCGCCTGGCTGGTCGTCGAGCCGCGCGACCTGCCGCTGAACCCCCGGCTCGTCGGCAAGCCGGGCGTCGGCAAGACCACGCTCGCCTACGGCGCGGCGCGCCGGCTCGGGCGGGACGTCTACATCTTCCAGGCCACGCTCGACACGCGGCCGGAGGACCTCCTGATCACGCCGGTCGTGGCGGGCGAGGGGCGGATCCGGTACGTCGCCTCGAGCCTGGTCACCGCGATGCTGCGGGGGGGCGTGGCGATCCTCGACGAGGGGAACCGGATGAGCGAGAAGTCGTGGGCCTCGCTCGCGCCGCTCCTGGACGCCCGGCGGACGATCGAGTCGATCGTGGCGGGGATCAAGGTTCGCGCGCACCCCGACTTCCGCTTCGTGACGACGATGAACGACGACGCCTCGACGTTCGAGCTGCCGGACTACATCCACTCGCGGCTGACGCCGACGATCCTCGTCGACTTCCCCGACGAGGACGAGGAGCTGGCGATCCTGGCGGGGAACCTCCCGTTCGCGCCCGAGGCCGTCCTGCGGTGGGTCTCGCGGTTCCTCGCCCGCTCGCACGAGGCGGACGAGGCGTACACGGTCCGCGACGGGATCAACGTGGCGCGCTACGCGCTGAAGCGCCTCTCGCTCTCGGGGAGCGACGGGAGCGACACCGGCGAGAGGCTGCGCGAGGCGGTGCGGGCCGTCCTGGGCGAGGAGGCGCTCGCCTACGTCCCCGGGACCGCCCGGCAGGAGCCGCCGGGGCCGCACCCGCTCCGGCCGCGGCCGGCGTGACCCCGCGCCCCGACCCCGAGACCGGCGTCGTCGAGGGGGGGGACGGGGTCCACCTCCTGCCGACGCTCCACCAGTCGGTCGAGTTCGCGGTCCTGGTCCGGCGGGCCTTCCTCGCGCTGCGGCCGGACGTCGTCGCCCTCGAGCTGCCGCGGACGGTCGACGAGGCGTTCCGCAAGGCGGTCCTGAGGCTCCCCCTCCTCTCGGTCGTCCTCTACCCGGAGGGGGACGAGGCGGTCTACCTCCCCGTCGAGCCGCACGAGCCGATGGTCGAGGCGGCGCGGCTGGCGCTGGAGAACGGGGCCGCTCTGGAGCTCGTCGACCGCGACGACGGGTCGGTCCCGCTCCGGCGGGAGCGGACGCCGGACGCCTGGGCCCTCACCCGCACCGGCGCCGGGCCGTTCGTCTCGGAGCTCCTGCGGGCCTTCCCCCCCTCCGGCGACGCCCGCGACCTCCTCCGCGAGCGGACCATGGCCTTCCGCCTCCGGCGGCTGGCCGAAGGGGGGAGGCGCGTCCTGTGGGTCGGGGGGGCGGCCCACGCCCGGGGAATCCTGCGCGCGCTCGGCGAGCCGCTCGCCGAGCCGATCGGGCGGGTCCGCCGCGAGGGGGTGCGGCTGGCGTCGCTCGCGACCGAGAACCTCGCCGAGGTGATGAGCGAGATTCCGTGGGTCTCGGCCTCCTTCGAGCGGGCCCGCTCCGGAGGGAGAGCGCTCGCCTTCGACGCCGAGACCGACAGCCAGAGGGCGCTCGACGCCCTCCTGCGGGAGGCGGCGAGGGCCTACGAGCAGGACCAGAGGGAGCGAGTGCCGCGGCGCGCCTTCGAGGTGATGCGCCGGTTCTCGCGCAACCTGGCCCTCGTCCAGGGGGTCCTCACGCCGGGCTTCTACGAGCTGATCGTGGCCGCGCGCGGGGCGGCCGACGACGACTTCGCCTGGCACGTCTTCGACCGCGGCTCCTCCTGGCCCTGGCCCGACGAGACGCGCGCGCTCCCCGAGGTGCGCCTCACGGGAGAGGACCTTTTCCTCGACGGCCGGAAGGTCGGGTTCAAGCGCCGCTTCCCGAACAAGGGGGCGCGTCTGAAGCGCCTTCCGGTCAAGCCGCGCCCGAAGGAGCGGACGCCGGGGGAGTGGTCGAAGCACCGATTCGGGTCGGGGATCTGCAGCTACCCGCCCGAGGACGTCGCCATCGAGGGGTACGGCAACCGGCTGCGGGCCCGGGCGGTCCGGTCGCTCTCCGAGGAGACGCGCCGCGTCGTCCCGTTCACGACGAGCCTCCTCGACGGCCTCGACCTGAAGGAGACCCTCCGGCGGTTCACCGAGCACCGCCTCTGGGTCTTCGAGGAGCGGAAGGTGCGCGGGGGGGTCGGCTCCGTCGTCGTCGTCTTCGACGAGGACGAGGATCGGTACCCGTGGCGGGTCACCTGGCTCGGCGAGCACGGCCAGGAGTCGGACATGGCCTTCTACGCCACGCGCCCCGAGGGGCACCCGGTCGGCCCCGGCATCGGCCGGTGCGAGTACGGCGGCTTCCTGATGACGATGCCGCCCGGGCGGCTCGCCGACGTCTGGAGCGACCCGGACTACCGGCCGCTGACGAGGCCCTCGGAGGTCCTCCTCGTCGCTGCGCTCGACTACGCGCTCGAGCCGCGCGTCGTCTACGTCGCCCGGAAGCCCCCGCGCGCCGCCCTCCGCCGTTTCGCCTCGCGGGTCGGCAAGCGGATCGTCTTCCTCCCCTTCGGCTCGGTCTCCTCCTCGTCGCTCCACCGCCTGAGGAAGTTCCACGTCCTCTCCAACCGCTTCGTCCGGACCTACGCGAGGGACTTCATCCCCACGTGAGCCGGGGGCCCGGCAGGGGCCGAGAGGAAGGTGGGCGCGAAGCGCCGTGGGGAACCCGCAAGACGGGTTCCCCGGAAACGCGTGCGCAGGCCCGGCAGGGGCCGAGAGGAAGGTAGGCGCGAAGCGCCGTGGGGAACCCGTCAGGTCGGGGCTCGGGATGGAAGGGGGCGCAGGCCCCGCAGGGGCCGAGCGGAAGGTAGGCGCGAAGCGCCGTGGGGAACCCGCAAGACGGGTTCCCCGGAAACGTCAGTTCACGCCCCCCGGCGGCGTCGTCACGGAGGCGGGGGTGATCCCGAGGCGCAGGAGCGCCCGCTCCCAGACGGTGGTGGGCTCGGCCGGGAAGGCGATCTCCTCGTCGTACGGGAGGACGAGCCAGGCCCCCTCCTCCATCTCGCGTTCCAGCTGCCCCGGCCCCCAGCCCGAGTAGCCGAAGACGAGGAGTCCGGCCGGCTTCCCCTTCCTCGGCTCGTCGCCGAAGAGGCGCGGCAGGATCTCGGGCTGGCCGCAGACGAGGAGGCCCGGCACCAGCTCCGTCGACTCGACCCCCTCGACGGGCTCGCGGTGGACGACGAGGAGCCCCGGCGTCCAGACGGGGCCGCCGACCCTCAGCGGCGTCTCGGGGTGCATCGTGACCGCGATCTCGTCGGGGAGGAGCGCCGAGACGCCGTCCTCCACGACGTGGTTGACGATCCAGCCGATGGCCCCGTCCGCTCCGTGCTGCCCCATCAGGACGACGGCGTGCCGGAAGTTCGGGTCCTCGAGCGTCGGCGACGCCAGGAGGAGGTACGGCGCCTGGAGGGTCTCGACCGCCACGGAGGGAGCTTAACCCGCCCGGACGGCTACTCCTCCAGGTAGGTGTAGTGGGTCAGGACGAGCTCGAAGTCCTTGGCGATGGACCGGGCCTCCGTCTCCTTGATCCGGTCCTTCTCGGCGGCCTTCCGCAGCTGGCGCCAGATCCCCTCCAGGATCTCCTGCCGGTCGTAGTTCATGTACGAGAGGACCCGCTCGCACGTCTCGCCCGGGAGGAGGTCGGCGATCCGGGTCCGGCCGTTCTCGTCGACCGTCACGATCACCTCGTGGGCCTCGCCGAAGAGGTTGTGGAGGTCGCCCAGGACGTCCTGGTAGGCGCCGATCAGGCAGAAGGCGATGAAGTAGGGCTGCGAGCGCTTGAAGCCGTGGAGGGGGAGCGACTCCTTGATGTCCCTCAGGTCGATGAACTTCTCGATCTTCCCGTCCGAGTCGCACGTGATGTCGGCGAGGGTCCCGATCTCGGCCGGCCTCTCGCGCAGACGGTGGACCGGGAGGATCGGGAAGAGCTGGTCGATCGCCCAGGCGTCCGGGATCGACTGGAAGACGGAGAAGTTCAGGACGTACTTGTCCGACAGGAGGTTGTCGAGGTCCTCGAACTCCTCCGGGATCTCCTTCAACGTCCGGAGCTGCCGGAGGATCTTCTCGCAGATCTGCCAGAAGAGGATCTCGCCCTTGGAGCGGTCCTCCAGCGAGACGTAGCCCAGGTTGAAGAGGGTGAAGAGCTCCTCCTTGTACTGCAGGGCGTCGTGGTAGCTCTCCCGGAGGTTCTTGGCCGTGACCCCCTTGAAGACGTCCCACAGCTCGCGGACGACGTGGTTCTCGTCCCCCTCCATCTCGACGGACTTGCCGGCCTCCAGCCGGTCGGCCACGTCGACGACGTTCGTGACGAGGACCGCGTGGTAGGCCGTGACGGCGCGCCCCGACTCGGTGACGAGCGTCGGGACGGGGACCTTCTCCTCCTCGCAGATCGTCTTGATCGTGTAGACGACGTCGTTGGCGTACTCCTGGACGGTGTAGTTCATCGAGGAGTCGAACGCGGTCTTGCTGCCGTCGTAGTCGACGCCCAGCCCGCCGCCGAGGTTCAGGTACGCGATGTCGACGCCCGAGCGGGAGAGCTTGGCGTAGACCCGCCCCGCCTCCTTGATGGCGTCCTTGATCCGGCGGATGTCGGTGATCTGCGACCCGATGTGGAAGTGGATCATCACGAGCGAGTCGAGCATCTTCCGCGAGCGGAGGATCTCGACCGCCTCGAGCACCTCGGTCGTCGTCAGGCCGAACTTGGCGGCCTCGCCCCCCGACTTGGCCCACTTCCCCGAGCCGCGCGCGTAGAGCTTGCAACGCAGGCCGATCAGGGGCTTGACCCCGCGCTTCTTGGCGACCTCGAGGATCCGCTCCAGCTCGGAGACCTTCTCGAGGATCAGGACGACGGTCTTCCCCATCTTCAGCCCGTGGAGGGCGAGCCGGATGAAGGCCTCGTCCTTGTAGCCGTTCGTCGTGATGATGGCTCCGGGCCCCAGGTCCGAGGAGAGCGCCGCCAGGAGCTCCGGCTTGGACCCCGCCTCCAGGCCGTAGCCGTACTTCCGGCCGGCGTCGATGATCTCGCGGACGACGACCTGCTTCTGGTTCACCTTGATCGGGAAGACGCCGCGGTAGACGCCGTCGTACTCGTACTCCTTGATCGCCCGGCCGAAGGCGTCGTTCAGCTCGCGGACGGCCGCCTCCAGGATCTGCGGGAACCGGACGACGATCGGCGTCGAGATGCCGCGGGTGGCCACCTCGTCGACGACGTTCTTCAGCTCGACCCCCCGGTGCGCCTCCCGCGTCGGGTGGACGACGAGGTGCCCGTCGTCGGAGATGGAGAAGTAGCCCTTCCCCCACCGGTCGATCCCGTACAGCTCCTCGGCGCCCGCGAACTTCTCCGGCGCGCGGGACTTGTCGGCCTTCTTCTTCTTGTCCTTCGCCATCGGGGGCGGAGTTTGTCCCCTTTTTCCCGGCCGTGCTAGCGTCTCCTAGGACGGCCCGATGACGCCTCCCGGCGAGCCCGCGGCGATCTCGGCGGAGCTCCTCCGCCTCTGGGGCGTCTTCTTCGTCCTCGCGCTCCTGGTCGCCCTCTTCCTCCGGCGCGAGCGACGGCGGACCGCCCGGACCGTCGGGCTCCTCGGGGCGGGCGTCCTCCTGCGCCTGGCGGCGGGCCTCCTCGCCGGGGCGTCGATGCCGGTGGCCGCCCGCGCCGTCGGATTCGTCGCCCTGGTCCTCGAGGGGATGGCCTGGGTGGAGCTCGGCGCCATCTACGTCTTCTCGGTCCTCCTGGGCGCCTTCCGGATCGCCACCCCGCGGATCCTCCGCGACCTCGGGGTCGCCCTGTCCTACGTCGGCCTCCTCCTCTTCCTCTTCTCGCGCCACCAGGTCGACGTCTCGGGGATCGTCGCCACGTCGGCGGTCGTCACGGCCGTCGTCGGCTTCTCCCTCCAGGACGTCCTCGTCAACGTCATGGCCGGGATCGCCGTGGAGCTGGACGACTCGATCCGGCCCGGGGACTGGGTGCGGGTCGGGGACCAGACGGGGAAGGTCCGCGAGATCGGCTGGCGGCAGACGACGCTGGAGACGCGAAACGGCGACTCGCTCGTCGTCCCGAACCAGTACTTCATGAAGAACCCGGTCTTCCTCCAGGGCCGGCGCTCGGACGAGCCGAAGCGCGAGCGGCGCTGGCTCTCCTTCGGGGTCGACTACCGGACGACGCCGGAGCGGGTCCTGGCCGTGGTGGGCGAGGCCCTCCTGAGGACGCCGATCGCCAACGTGGCCGCCGAGCCGGCCCCCCAGGTCCTCCTGATGGGCTTCGAGGAGAGCTGGGCGCGGTACGCGGTCCGGTACTGGCTGACCGACCTCCTCGCCGACGACGTGACGGACTCGGTCGTGAGGGAGAGGGTCTTCTTCGCCCTGCGCCGCGAGGGGATCCCGCTCTCGATGCCGGCGCAGGAGCTGTTCCTTCAGCCGGACGACGCGGAGCACCGGGACCGGCACCGGGAGCGGGAGGCGTCCGCGAGCCTCCGGGCCGTCGAGAGCGTCTCCATCTTCCAGTCGCTCACGCCGGCCGAGCGGGCGCGGGTGGCCGAGGGGCTGGTGCGCGTGCCGTTCGCCCCCGGGGAGGCGATCGTCGTCCAGGGCCGCGCGGTCCACCACCTCTACGTCCTGACGGCCGGGAAGGTGGAGGTGCGTGTGACGGTCGAGGGAGCCCCCGAGCGGGCGATCGCCACCATCGAGGCGCCGGACTTCTTCGGCGAGATGGGGATGCTGACGGGGGAGACGCGCCGGGCGACCGTCGTGGCGCTGACCGAGGTGGAGTGCTGGAGGCTGACGAAGGAGCGGTTCCGGGAGGTCGTCGAGGCTCGCCCCCAGATCGCCGAGGAGGTCTCCCACGTCCTGGCGACCCGGGACGTCAACCTGGCGGCGGCCCGGGAAGGCCTCTCGGAGGAGGCGCGGAGGCTCCGCTTCGCCGAGCAGCACCGGTCCCTGACCGACCGGATCCGGGAGTTCTTCGGCGTCGAGTAGCGGGGTCCCCCCGGGGGGGGAAGGGGAGTTCGAGCGGGTTGCCCGGGCCGGCGAGAACTTTTCCCGCTTCGCCCGTAAACTCCCTCCGCCGTGAGCGAGCTTTTCCCAGAGATCGAGCCCTACCGGACCTTCCGCCTCCGCGTCTCCGACCTCCACGAGCTCCACGTCGAGGAGACCGGGAACCCGCGGGGGAAGCCCGTCGTCTTCTTCCACGGCGGGCCCGGCGCCGGCATCTCGCCGATGCACCGCCGACTGTTCGACCCGGCCGTCTGGCGCGTCGTCCTGTTCGACCAGCGCGGCTCGGGGAGGAGCACGCCGCTCGGCGAGCTCGCCGAGAACACCACGTGGCACCTCGTCGCCGACGCCGAGCGGATCCGCGAGGAGCTCGGGATCGAGAAGTGGCTCGTCTTCGGCGGCTCGTGGGGCTCGACGCTGGCGCTGGCGTACGCCGAGGCGCACCCGGAGCGCGCGACCGGCCTGATCCTGCGCGGCATCTACCTCTCCCGCGAGGCCGAGATCCGCTGGACGATGGGGGGCGGGGTCCAGAGGGTCTACCCCGACGGCTGGAAGGAGTTCCTCTCGATCCTCTCGGGCCCCGAGAAGGCCGACCCGCTCGACAGCTACTACCGCCGCCTGACCTCGGACGACCCGGCCGTGAGGCTCGAGGCCTCCCGCGCCTGGAACCTCTGGGAGGATCGGGCGTCGTACCTGGTTCCCCAGCTGGACCCGCCGTCGGAGGAGGGCGCCGAGAAGGACGTGGCGCTCTCGCGGATCGAGGCGCACTACTTCGTCAACCGCGGCTTCTTCGACCCCGAGGACCAGCTGCTCCGCGACGTCGGGAAGCTCCGCCACCTCCCCGCGGTCATCGTCCAGGGGCGCTACGACATGGTCTGTCCCTTGACGAGCGCCTGGGAGCTGCACGAGGCGTGGCCCGAGGCCCGCTTCGTCGTCGTGCCGGACGCCGGGCACGCCTTCACCGAGCCCGGCATCCGCGACGCGCTCCTCTCGGCCCTGGAGGAGTTCAAAGCCAGGGTCTGAGCCGGCAGGCTCGGCGGGGTTCCCCCTGCGGGAGACCGAGTCCGTCCGCGTCGGAGGGGGTGCAGGGGGAACCGGCGTCCGGCCGAGCCGGCAGGCTCGGCGGGGTTCCCCCTGCGACTCAGCAGCGGTCCAGCCGGAGCCTCAGCAGCTCGCGCTGCATGACGAGCTCGGACGGGACCGTGGCCTTGAACTTGTCGAAGAACGCCTGCTGGTCGGCCACCTCGCGCTTCCAGGCCTCGAGGTCGAACGACTGCGCCTCCTCCACGTCCTCGAGCGCCACGGGCAGCCCGTTGAGGTCGAGGTCCTGCGCCTTCGGGATCCAGCCGAGCGGCGCCTCCCAGGCCCCCGCGCGGCCGTGCGCCCGGTCGACGATCCACTTCAGGACGCGCATGTTCTCCGTGAACCCCGGCCAGAGGAAGCGACCGTCGGAGCCTCTCCGGAACCAGTTCACCATGAAGATCTTCGGCAGGTACTTCACGGTGCGCTCCATCGAGAGCCAGTGGTCGAAGTAGCTCCCCATGTCGTAGCCGAGGAAGGGGAGCATCGCCATCGGGTCGCGCCTCACGACCCCGACCGCGCCCGACTGGGCGGCCGTCGTCTCCGAGCCGAGCATGGCCCCGAGGTAGACGCCGTTCGTCCAGTTGAACGACTGGAAGACGAGCGGGATCGTGTCGCTCCGGCGCCCGCCGAAGACGATCGCCGAGATCGGGACCCCCCGGCGGTCGTTGATCCGCGGCGAGAGCGCCGGGTTGTTCATCTGGGGCGCCGTGAAGCGGCTGTTGGGGTGCGCGGCCTTCTCCTTCGTGCCGCGGGTCCACGGCCGCCCCTGCCAGTCGAGCATCTCCTCCGGGGGCCTGTGGTCCTTCCCCTCCCACCAGACGTCCCCGTCGGGCGTCAGGGCCACGTTCGTGAAGACGGTGTCTCGCGAGATCGTCTCCATCGCGTTCGGGTTCGTCTGGACGTTCGTCCCCGGGACGACGCCGAAGTAGCCCGACTCAGGGTTCAGCGCCCAGAGCCGGCCGTCCTCGCCCGGGCGCATCCAGGCGATGTCGTCTCCTACCGTCCAGACCTTCCACCCGTCGAACCGCTTCGGGGGGATCAGCATCGCGAAGTTCGTCTTCCCGCACGCGGAGGGGAACGCGGCCGCGACGTAGGTCGTCTCGCCCTGCGGGTCCTCGACGCCCATGATGAGCATGTGCTCGGCCATCCACCCCTCCTGCCGGCCCAGGTAGGAGGCGATCCGGAGCGCCAGGCACTTCTTCCCGAGGAGGACGTTCCCGCCGTAGTTGCTGCCGACCGACCAGATGGCGTTGTCCTCGGGGAAGTGGCAGATGAACCGCTTGTTCGGGTCGAGGTCGAGCATCGAGTGGAGGCCGCGGTTGAAGTCCCCGGGGTCGCGCTGCGAGAGCGTCCGGAGCGCGATCTCGCCCATGCGGGTCATGACGCCCATCGAGAGGGCGACGTAGAGGCTGTCGGTCAGCTCGATCCCGACCTTCGAGATGTCGGCGCCGTAGGGCCCCATCAGGTACGGCACGACGTACATCGTCCGGCCGCGCATCGACCCCTCGAACAGCTGCCCGAGCTTCCGGTAGGCCTCCTGCGGGTCCATCCAGTTGTTGTTCGGCCCCGCCACGTCCCGCGTGCGGGTGCAGATGAACGTCAGGTGCTCCACACGGGCGACGTCGTTCGGGTCCGAGCGGTGCAGGTAGCTCCCGGGGCGCTTCTTCGGGTTCAGCGGGAGGAGGAGGCCCTTCCCGACCGCCTCCTCCAGCATCCGCTCGCGCTCCTCCGGGGAGCCGTCGCACCAGACGATCCGGTCCGGCTTCGTCAGGCGGGCGCACTCCTCGATCCAGGCGAGGAGGACCGGGTTGTCGGTGAGGGGCTCGGTGCCGACGGGAGAAGTGACCGTCACGCTCATGGCGCCGCTCCTTGCGTCTCCGGTGCGCGCCGGCTTCGCCGGGGACGCGCCGCCGGGACTCGAGTGCATATCATAGGCGGCCCATGTCGCACGCGTCTCCCCCGACGAGCCTCCGCCTCCTCGCCCGCTACCCGAAGAAGGCGGGGTCGGCCGCCGTGGGCGCGCTGGCCCGGCTACCCCTCCCCCGGCCGGCCCGGGAGCCCCTTCTGGGGCGCTTCGCGCGCGCTTACGGCGTCGACCTCGCCGAGGCCGATCGGCCGCTCGGCGAATACACGTCGTTCCTCGACTTCTTCACCCGGCGCCTGAGACCCGGCCTTCGCCCGCAGGAGGCTCCCGTCCCGGGCGCGGTCAACTCCCCGGTCGACGGAGCGCTCGTCGCCCTCGGGCGGGTGGAGGACGGCACACTGATGCAGGCCAAGGGGCTGCCGTACCGCCTCGACGAGCTCCTCGCCGGCGACCCGCTCGTCCCCCGCTTCTCCGGCGGGTGGTACCTGACCCTCTACCTCTCCCCGAAGGACTACCACCGGATCCACGTCCCTATCCCGGGGAGCGTCGCGGCCGTGGGCCGGGTCGAGGGGGAGCTCTGGCCGGTGAACGAGGCCTCGACCGCCTTCACGCCGGGGCTCTACGTGCGGAACCGTCGCGCCTACTGGGTCGCCGAGGGGGCCGGCCCCTGCGAGGGTCTCTCCTGCGCGGCGGTCCTCGTCGGGGCGACCCACGTCGGCGGCTGCGTCGTCGCGGACCGCTGGCTCGGCGGGCGGCCGCTGCCGCCGCGGGGACGGCTCGCGGTGCCGGGCCTGCCGTGCGAGCCGGGGGACGACCTCGGCGTCTTCGAGCTCGGCTCGACGGTCGTCCTCCTCGTCGGAGGCGAGCGTGCGGCCGCGTGGCGGCCGTCCCGGGAGGCGGGACCCGTCCGCGTCGGACAGCGCCTGGGGGCGTTCGGGTGAAGGCGCCGTCGGGGGCTCCCCGGGCGGCGCTCCTCGTCGTGGCGCTCGTCCTGGCGGGCGCCGCGCGCGGGCAGGAGCCCGGGGTTCTTCGATGGGGAGGCGACGCCGAGGGGGGCGCCCCGTTCGTCGAGGCGGACCCGTCGGACCCCGAGAAGCTCCGGGGCTTCGACGTCGAGATCGCCGAGGCGGTGGCCGCCCGGCTCGGCAGGAAGGCGCGCTTCGTCCAGGTCGCGTTCGCCTCGATCGACGCCTCCGTGGCACGGGGCGACTTCGAGATCGGCCTGTCGGGCGTCGAGGAGACCCCGGCGCGAAGGGCCGCGCTCTCGGTGACCGTCCCGTACTACGAGTTCCGCGAGGTGCTCACGGTCCGCTCGGCCGACCGGGACCGCTTCCGCTCGCTCGCGGACCTGAAGGGGCGGAGGGTCGGGACCCTCGGCGGGACGATCGCCTACGACCTCCTCCTGCAGGCGGCCGCCGAGCACGGCCTGGAGCCGGTCTCCTACGACGACGACGTCCACCCGTACGACGACCTCCTCTCGGGCCGGATCGACGCCGTCCTGCTCGACCACGTCATCGCCGCGCGGGCCACGCGGCGCCGGTCGGGGCTCCAGACGCAGGAGACGGCCGTGGCCACCGGGCGGTACGTCGGCGTCCTGGCGAAGGGGAACGCCGCCCTCCGCGACGAGGTGGACCGGGCGCTGCGCGAGCTGATGAAGGACGGCACGCTGGAGGCCACCTTCCGGAGGTGGGGCGTCTGGGACGAGGGGCAGCGGGCCCTCTTCGCCCGGGTCCTCTCGGGGGAAGGCGCCGGGAGCGCGGCGACGCCGTCCCACCACGTGCAGCCGACCCTCCTGGCCTCGACGGTGAAGTACCTCCCGGCGCTCTTGCGCGCGGCGGTCGTGACGCTCGTCCTCTCCTGCCTCTCGATGGTCCTCGCCGTCGGGGTCGGGAGCCTGATCGCCACGGGGCGGGTCTACGGCGGCCGCCTCGTCCGCGGCCTCCTCCTCGTCTACGTGGAGGTGACGCGGGGCACGCCGGTCCTCCTCCAGCTCTTCGTCATCTACTACGGCCTGGCCCCCGTCCTGAAGCTCGACGCCGCGGTGGCGGCCCTCGTCGGCCTCGGCCTGAACTACGCCGCGTACGAGAGCGAGATCTACCGCTCGGCGCTGGAGGCCGTGTCGAAGGGGCAGCTGGAGGCCGCGCGGACGCTCGGCCTGACCGAGCTCCAGATCCTCCGCCTCGTCCGGGGGCCGCAGGCCTTCCGGCTCGCGCTCGCACCGATGACGAACGACTTCGTCGCGCTCCTGAAGGACTCCTCGCTCGTCTCGGTCATCACCGTCGTCGAGCTGACCAAGCAGACCTCCATCTTCGCCGCGAACGTGGGGACCTGGGCGCTCCCGGGGGCCCTCTGCGCGCTCCTCTACCTCGCCCTCTCGCTTCCGCTGGCGCGCCTGGCGCGCGCTCTCGAGGAGCGGTGGCGGAGCCCCTCGACGTGAGCGCCGTCCTGACCGTCCGCGGGGTGAAGCTCCTCCGGGGCGAGCGCGAGGTCCTGCGCGGCGTCGACCTCGCCGTCGGCAAGGGGGAGCGGGTCGCCCTCATGGGGCTGTCCGGGGGAGGGAAGACGACGCTCCTGCGCGCGGTCCTGGCGCTCGAGCCGTTCCACGCCGGGACGATCGACGTGGACGGCTTCCCCCTCTCGCCGGGGCCGCTCCCGCGCCCCGCGTCCCTGAAGCCGCTCCGCCAGCGCGTCGGGATGGTCTTCCAGCTGCACAACCTCTTCGAGCACCTGACGGCGCGCCAGAACGTCGCCCTCGCTCCGGTGCACGTCCTGGGGAAGAAGGCCCACGAGGCCGAGGAGAGGGCCGGGGAGCTCCTCGCCTCGCTCGGCGTGGGCCACCGCGCGGGCGCCTACCCGCGCGAGATGTCGGGGGGCGAGGCGCAGCGCGTGGCGATCGCCCGGGCGCTCGCGATGGACCCGCACCTCCTCCTGATGGACGAGCCGACCGCCTCGCTCGACCCGGCGCGGCGCGACGAGCTGGGGGCCACGCTGAAGGAGCTCTCGGAATCGGGCCGGACGATCGTCGTCGTCACGCACGACGAGGAGTTCGTCCGCGAGCACACGACCCGCGTCGTCGTGATGGCCGACGGAAAGGTCGTCGAGGACGGCGCGTCGGCGGCGGTCCTGGCGGCGCCCTCCCACCCGGCCACCCGCCAGCTCCTCGGCGTTGACGCCGGGCCGGCCGCTCCGTAGGATCGCCAAGCTCTTTGCCACCCTCCTCCGGGTCCCTCCGCCTCCGAGGGGGACGCGGGCGGCGTGCGCCGTCCGGCTAGAGGGAAGCGGGTGCGAATCCCGCGCGGCCCCCGCCACTGTGACCGGGGACGCCGAGGACGATTCAGCCACTGGCGGCGGGCGATCGGGCGACCGGTTCCGCCGCCGGGAAGGGGTCCTCGCGCGGACGATCCGGGAGCCAGGAGACCTGCCCGAGGGAGTCTTCGATCCGTCCCGCCTTCTCCGGGGCTCGGGAGGGGGGCGGCGCCGGCCTGAGGGCTCGCGCGCCGACCCGCCTCCGATGGGAGGGTGGGGCCGCCCGAACGGAGGTTCCCGTGCACCCGCCCTTCCACCCTCTCCCCTCGGCCCTGTCCGTCGTCTGTCTGCTCGGCGCCCTGTCGACTTCGGCGCAACCGGCGTCGCCCGGCGCCCCGCCCTCGCTCCCGGGCTCGCTCGCCACGGACGTCGTCGTCACCGCCGAGGCGACGCCGGCCGAGGTCTCCGCCCTCGGCGTCGCCGCGACCGTCGTCGACCGCGAGGAGATCGACCGGCGCCAGCAGTCGACCCTCCTCGAGCTCCTGCGCACCGTCCCGGGCCTGGACGTGGTCCAGTCCGGCGGCCCCGGGGGCGTCACGTCGCTCTTCCTCCGCGGAACCGGCTCGGCGCAGACGCTCGTCCTGCTGGACGGCGCGAAGCTGAACAGCCCGTACTTCGGCGCCGTCGACCTCTCCTCGATCTCCGCCGCCAACGTCGACCGGATCGAGGTCGTCCGCGGCCCCTTCTCGGCCCTCTGGGGCTCCGAGGCGGTCGGGGGCGTCGTGAGGATCCTCACCAAGCGCGGCGGGGGCTCGGGCCTCGCCGCCAGGGGGAGCGCTTCCTACGGCTCGGCGACGACGAAGGAGGGGACGTTCCAGGCCAGCTTCTCCGACGGCGCCGTCGACGTCTCGGCAGGCTTCCGGAGGCTCCTGTCGGACGGCGACCTGCCGAACGGCCACTACTCGACGACGAGCCTCTCCGGCGCCTTCGACGTCTTGGTCTCTGAGGACGTCAGGGTCGGCGCCTCCCTCCGCCGCGAGACGGGGGAGACGGGCGTGCCGTTCGTCGGGGAGACGGCGACGCCGAACCGGAAGACGTTCGCCGACACGACCTCCCTGACCGTCCCGATCGCCGTCACGCTCGGGAAGGGGACCTCGCTCGAGGCTGCCGCGAGCGTCGTCCGCGACGAGCCCCGCTTCGAGGACCCGGACGACCCGTGGGGCTTCACCGAGTCGGAGACCGACGCGCGGCGCCAGCAGGCGCGCGTCGTGGTCTCGCACGAGTGGAGCGCGCACCGCCTCTCGGTGGGGGCCGACTGGGAGCGGACGGAGGTGACGAACCGCGACTCGTACGGCCTCCAGCTCGACGGCGAGACGACCTCCACCTGGTCCGCGTTCGCCGAGGACCGGCTCTCGCTCGCCTCGGACCGCCTCGCGGTCACGACCGGCCTGCGCTACGACGACCACTCGGCCTTCGGCAGCGCCGTCAGCCCGAGGGTGGCGGTGTCGTACCGGCTCTCGGACGCCGTGAAGCTCCGCGCCGCCGGCGGCTCGGCCTTCCGCTCGCCCTCCACGGGCGAGCTCTACTACCCGTTCTCGGGCAACCCCGACCTCGACCCCGAGCGCTCCGTCTCCTGGGAGGCGGGGGCCGAGTGGTCGTTCTGGCGCGGAGCGGTCCTCGAGGCGACGGCCTTCACGACCGACGTCACGGACCTCATCCAGTACGACTTCGCCGCGCAGAGGAACGTCAACGTCGGCCGCGCGCGCCTCCAGGGGGTCGAGACGGCGCTCCGCGGCACTTTCGCCCCGGACCTCTTCGCCCGGGCGTCGTACACGCTCCTCGACGCCGTCGACCGCGACACCGGGCTCCCGCTCCTGCGCCGCCCCCGTCACCGCGCCTCGGGTACCGTCGGCTACGCCGGGAAGAAGGTCAACGCCGAGCTGACCGGCTCGTGGGTGGGCGAGCGCGACGACGTGGACGCCACGACGTTCGAGCGCGTCGTCGACGCGGCCTACTTCCGGCTCGACGTGGCCGTCACGCTCCCGCGGCTCGTGGGGCCGCTCGGGCCGTTCGTGAGGGTGACGAACCTCCTCGACGCGGACTACGTCGAGGTGGCCGGCTACCCCTCGCCCGGCCGGCGGTGGACCGTCGGCCTCGACCTGACGTACTGAGCGCCTCGCCGGCGAGGGCGCCAGGGCCCGCTTCCGCCGGTTTCAGCCCCGAGCGATAGGATGCGGCCGCGGCCCGGGCCGCGGGGAGGGAACCATGCGCTGGCAGCGTGGGCAGGACGACCGGAACCTGGAAGACCGCCGCGGCGAGCGCCCCTCCCGCGTCCGGCTCGGCGGGGGCGGGATGAAGCTCGGGCTCGGGGGGGCGCTCGTCCTTCTCGCCCTCTCGCTCCTCTTCAAGAAGAACTTCTTCGCCCTCCTCGACACCGGCCCGGTGGCGTCGACCTCCGAGACCGCGGGGGCTCCCGGCCCGGCCGGCCCCGTGGAGAGCAGCCCGGAGGAGGAGGAGCTCAGGGACCTGATGCTCTTCGTCCTGAACGACTCGCAGGCGACCTGGACGCGCCTCCTGCCCGAGCAAGGGACGAGCTACCGCGAGGCCAAGCTCGTCCTCTTCCGCGACGCGGTCGACTCCGCCTGCGGCTTCGCCGAGTCGGCCACGGGCCCCTTCTACTGCCCGGGCGACGAGAAGGTCTACCTCGACCTCGGCTTCTTCGGCGAGCTCCACCGGAAGTTCGGCGCGCCGGGGGACTTCGCCCAGGCGTACGTCATCGCGCACGAGATCGGGCACCACGTCCAGAACGTCCTCGGGATCGAGCGCCAGGTGCGGCAGCTCCAGCAGCAGCGCGAGGAGATGGCCAACGAGCTGTCGGTGAGGATGGAGCTGCAGGCCGACTGCTTCGCGGGGGTCTGGGGGAGCTTCGCGGCCAGGTCCGGGCACCTCGAGACCGGCGACGTGGAGGAAGGCCTGAACGCCGCCGCGGCCATCGGCGACGACCGGCTCCAGAGGATGTCCGGCCGCGGCGTCTCGCCCGAGTCGTTCACCCACGGCAGCTCGGAGCAGCGGGTCGCCTGGTTCCGCAGGGGCCTGGAGAGCGGCAGCCCGGCGGCGTGCGACACGTTCGGGAAGCGGTCGCGCTGAGCCGCCTCTTCCCCGGCCGGCGCCGGCCTCAGTGCGGCGCCGCCCCCCACAGCTCGACGAGGCGCGCGTCCCGCCCGCACCCGGCGCGGTAGAGGCGGTACCGGACCGGGTTCTTCCGGTAGTAGTCCTGGTGGTACTCCTCGGCCCGCCAGAAGGGCCCGGCGGCCGTGATCGGGACGACGACCGGCTCGGAGAAGCGCTTCGTGGCCTCGACCCGCTTCCTCGAGGCCTCGGCCGCCCGGCGCTGGGCCTCGTCGTGGACGAAGACCTCCGGGCGGTACTGCTCTCCGAAGTCGCAGAACTGGCCGCGTACGTTCGTCGGGTCGACGTTCCGCCAGTAGACGTCGAGGAGCGTCTCGTACGACACCCGCGCCGGGTCGAAGAGGACCTCCACCGCCTCGGCGTGGCCGGTCCCGCCCGAGCCCACCTCCTCGTACGTGGGATTGGCCTTCGTGCCGCCCGTGTAGCCGGAGACGACCGAGACGACGCCGTCGAGCTTCTCGAACGGCGGCTCCATGCACCAGAAGCAGCCACCCGCGAAGGTCGCCTTCGCGAGCTTCCTCACGCCCGTCCCGGGAGCGGGGGGGGCGGGGTCCGGAGGAGACGGCGCGGACGGCGCGCCGGAGGCCAGGAGGAGCGCGATCCCTCCGAGGCAGAGCGCGAGGACGAGGAGGCGGGCGGTTCGGCTCAAGGGACCCTCCGGCGCTTCGATGCCGGGAAGCGGCCGGAGGGTTCTTCGAGCGGGGGGGCTCGACGGATTGCGCCTACCGGCCGGAGGAGCCGGGCGGCAGGACGGGGCCTGGAGGGAGGACGGTCGGGGGCGCGGCAGCCTTCCGCCGGTCCTTCCAGAGGCCGAAGAGGACCGTCAGCAGGGCCAGGACGATCTCGTCGGCGAACGGGATCAGGTCCGGGACGAAGACGTCGACGACCGTCACGACCAGGAGGAGGGCGAACAGGGTCGGGAACCGGAGGTTGAGCCGCGCCAGGAGCTTCTGGATGGCGCCCTGCCGGGCTGCCGGGGGGATCGCGCTCATCGGACCCTCCTCGAAGCCCGATCATAGGCCGGGAGCCCCCGCCTCCTGGCGCGCCCCCCAAGCCGCGCCCCGGCCCCGCGTTTGACCGCCGGCCCGCCCGGTGGTACCGTCCGCGTTCCGTCCGGGGGCCGCGTCCCCCGAGCTCTTTGCGACCGTGGGGCTGTAGCTCAGCTGGGAGAGCGCCTGAATGGCATTCAGGAGGTCGACGGTTCGATCCCGTTCAGCTCCACCATTCCTTCGTTTTCGCCCCTTCAACCAGCAGATCGAACGGCGAACGCATTGAAGCGGTTAGGTTTGACTCGCTCGCGGTGAAGTTCCATACCACCGCCTGGAGGAGCTGTCGCCTTCCCGCTGCCGGCCGCGCAAGGTACTCCTCCCGCGCGGTTTCCGCGAGTTCCATTGGCTCTCGGGCTGCTCGAAGGAACGCTTCCCTCGGCATCGCCTCTTCGACTCGCCGCAGCGTCGCGGCCACGTCGTCGGCCTCACACTGCCAGCGGGTGCTCTGCTCGCGCCAGTAGTCCTCGGTGATGCGCCCGAGGAGCTTCTCTTCGTAGGCGCGGTCCCGCAGGCTGCGAAGCTCGCTCAGACGCTTGCGGGCGTGTGCCGCCTCGGCGTCCGCCGCCGGGTCGGCGGCCGTCGTCTGCTCCAGCTCGGCCATCAGCCAGTCAATGACCGGCCTGTCGATGTGGATCCCCTCGAGGACGCGCACCGCCTCGTCGTCCAGGAGTCTCTCCGGGTAGAACCGCCGGCAGCCCATCCGCCCCTGGCAGGAGTAGTAGACGTAGCGCCCCTTCTTGAGCATCCCGCTCATGAGCCCGCCGCAGGTTTGGCAGCGGAGAAGCCCGCTGAACGTGAAGACGTGGCCGGGAGCGCCTCCGTTGCGCCGGCCGTCCAGGACCCGCTGAACCTGGTCGAAGGTCTCCTTCGAGACGAGCGGCTCGTACGCCCCGCTGTAGAGCGTCCCGGCCCAGCGGAAGGTCCCGTGGTAGGCCGGGTTCCTCAGGATGTTCGTGCAGACGGTGTTCCTGTTCAGGACCGCGCCCTTCTTCGAGCGCAGACCGAGCGACCGCGCGAGGCGCGTCAGCTCGGCCGTCGAGTAGAAGCCGGTCGCGGCACGCTCGAAGAGGTGCCGCACCAGGGGGCCGGCGGCTGGGTCGGGGACGATGCCGGGAGCGCCCACCACGTTGCGGTAGCCGAGCGGCGCCGCGCTCGGAAAGGAGCCGAGGCTGGCCTTCTTCGTCATCCCCTTCTTGATCTCCTCGCTCAAGTTCTCGGAGAAGTTTTTCGCGACGAGCACCTTGATGCCGTGCAGGAACTTCTCGCTCGAGTGGACGTTCGGCCCGATGACCGTCCGCTCCTTGACGAAGTGGATCTCGGTTCCCAGCTCCTCGAGCGTCACGTAGTCGCGCAGGTTCCGGTAGAGCCGGTCGGTCTTCTCGACGAGGAGCACCGCCTGGGGCCTGGCGCGTAGGAGGGCGATCATCCGGGCGAAGGCGGGCCGCTTGCCGCTCAGCTTCGCCGTCTCGCTCTCCTCAAAGACCTCCAGGATCCTGATACGGTTCTCGGCCGCGTAGGACGACAGGAGGTCCTTCTGGGCGGGGATGCTGAAGCCCGACTCCTCCTGGTCCTTCGTGCTCACCCGGACGTACGCTGCTGCTTCACGAGCCATGGCGGGAAAGGTAGTGCCAGCGGGCCAAAAGCGCCACTCCCCAGCCACACCTGACGCGAGCCTTCTGGACGATCGATCCCCGCCGGGGGCTTGCACCCCCGCCGGAGTGCGGCGTAGGTTGAGTAGTCCCCTGGCGATCTTGCCCGCCGACTCCCCCCAGCACGGACCCGAGAGCCCCGCGGACTACTTCTCGCTACTCGGCGTCGACGAGATGGCGGCCGCCGAGGAGGTCACGCGCGCCCTCCGCGACCGTCTGCGCGCCCTCCGTGCGCCGGGCTTCCCTCTCCGCGGCGGTCCCGAGGTGACCGAGCTCGCTCGAGCGCGTCAGATGCTGACCGGCACGCGGCGGTCCGCCTACACCCGGAGCCTCCGCAACCACGTGCGAGCGGCGCTCCCCCAGAGGCTCTCCGCCGAGAGGACCGAGGCGGGGGAGCTCTCGCTCGAGAGGCTCCAGACGTGGCTCGATCGAGAGCGGACGCGAGACGGCGTCCGCCTGCGGAACCTCCTCCCCCTCGAGGAAGGCATCGCCCGGGCGCTCGCCGGCTGGGCCGACGGCGAGTGGGGCTTCCGGGTAGACCCGGGGCGGGTCCGTTATCGCGAGTCGGCGCTCCCGAGGCTCCGGGCAGCGCTCGAGCTGGGACCGATCGATGCCGTCGGCGTCCTCGCCGTGCCGGAGAGGCTCCCGACCCGGCTGCCTGCGGGGGCGGCGTGGCTTTCCTCAGGGGAGACGCTCCCGGACGCGCGGCTGATCGAGCTGCTCATGGGGTGGGAGTTCTCCCTCGTCCACTTCCTGGCGCGTGGAGGGCGCGTCGACAGGGCGTCCGAGATCGTCACGAACCCCCAGGAGGCCTTCGCCCACCCCGACTCGGGCGAGGAGGTTCTCGCGCTGGCGAGGCGTTTCGTGGCGACGTTCGAGGAGGTCTTCCCCGGTCCGGACGCCCAGGCTTTCCTCCACGACGCCGCCGCCTTCGAGATCCTCCTCTCCTGGGCCTACTGCCAGGTCGACCCGGACGTGGAGATCGGGCGCCTCGGGGGCGGCGCCCCCCGTCTCGTCTTCGCCCAGACCCAGCCACGAGTCCCGTCGGTCGACTCGAGCTTCGCCGGCGCGGTGCGACGCGGCATCTCGCTGCCGACGGTCCCGCAGCTCCTGGCGCTCCTCTCGGCGGGAACCCAGCCGGGCGGTTCGTCATCGCCCCTCGCCTCCGGCACCGGGGAGTGGCTCGCGGCGTTCGATCTCGACGGCGCGCTCGTGGCCTCTTCGAGCCCGCACGGGCTGGCGCTCAGGCGTGTCCCGGCCTGTGACTGCAGCTCGCCGAGGCTCTGGCGAGACGTGATCGGGTAGCACCCCGTCGAGGCCCCGGCTCACCTCGGCGGGCTGGCTCGGGATCGGTCTTCGTCCGGGCAGGTCGCCCTGCCGCGGAGCGTCTCCAGCGGCTGAGCGTTGGCCGGGCCGATCGGTCCGAAGCGGCTCTCCGTCGATACCGTCCCGGCCGGGATGCTGTCGTCGAACGGGTAGATCTTGAACGTGAAGATGTCCGTCGCCTTCTCGTAGGTGAACGTCCCGATGTTCGGCAGAGCGACGAGGTACCGGGGGCGACGAGCCGGGAGGACGCTCCCGAAGGAAACGGCGAAGGCGTACCGCTCGGTGAGATCCCTCGGCGCTGAAGCCACGATCCGACAGAACGGCAGGCCGTCTCGAAACACGCGCTCGACCTTCACTCTTCCGGCGGGAGGCGGGTTCAGTGTGTGCCCGTCCTTCTCCTCGAAGGCGAAGACGGTCTTGGTCGGATCTCCCTCCATGACGAACCCCAGAGTTGCCGTGACGGGGACGGTGATCGGGTCCATGCGGATCCCGCCGATGCAGTTGCCGTCGACCCTGAAGCCCGAGAAGGCGTACACGTGCAGGTCGGGGTCGTCCGTCGTCGTGTAGAAGGTCACGAGCGTCTTGCCAGGAGCCTCGGCAGGGATCCAGCAGCCCGGTCCAGAGGCGAATCCCATCACGCCCGCCCGCTCCTGAAGCCTCACGCCAACCCGGTAGCGGAAGTCGTAGACGCGGCTGTCCTCCGCCCTCCGCGAGGCCATCGAGGGCGCGACGGAGAAACGACCCGGTGCAGTCGGAACCGGCGAGGACGCCGGGGGAGGTGTCGGCGTCGCCCCGCGGACGTGCGGAAGGGTGGCCTTCGGTACCCTCGCGAAGACCTCGACGAGAGCTTCGAAGCCCTTCGTCAAGGCGGCGTCCACGTCGTCCTTGAACGGGATGTAGAAGACCAGGAGAAGCCCGGTCAGAATGCCGAGGATCCGCACGAGCAATCCGACCTGGTTGCCGCTCCGTCGAAGCGCCGTGATCGCGGCATCGTGCTTGACGAGATCCTCGACCGGCAGATCGGAGAGCCTCTCCCTGTAGGCATCCTTCACCAGGTCGAGGACCTCGACGTTCCTCTCGATCATCCCCTGCCCGCCAACCTCGGGGAGCGGGGGTACCGGGCGTTCACGTTCCTCCGCCTTCAGCTCCCTGGGCTTCAGCCGGACCGCAGCGGGGACCGCGTCATACCGGGGCGTCTCGACCCTCCGTCCTCCGATGTCGCGCTTCACCCAGCCGTAGAGGAAGAAGTCGCTCCCTTCGCCCTTCCTGCTCGAACGGTGGAAGACGAATCCAGCGGTGCCGTCCCGAGTCGTCAGGTTCTTTCGCACTGACGAGAGCCACTTGGAAAGGAGTGGCTCGATTCCGCTTTCCGTCCCGTACTCCTGGCACCTATCCTGCCTGCGGGCGTCGGCCCGCCTTACCCAGTCTGCGCGCGAGCCCTTGATGTAGCGATGGAGCTCCCTCACGGAGCCGCCCGCGCAGAAGTGGCCGGTCCGGTCGCCGTTCACTATGGCCTGTCTCAGGAGCCGGCGGAAGTAGTAGTCGGCTTGACGCGACCCGCCGATCTCCTCCTTCCAGGGGAAGACCTCGGTCCGTGCCTTCCGGAGTGCGAGCGCCACGGATCGTCGGTCTTGCGGTCCAACGGGTCGCACTCCCTGTCGGTCCGAGGAGGGCTGTTCCGTTTCCGGAATGTCGTCGGCCGTCGGGGGGGCGTCGCTCATCCTCTATGACTCACTCAGGAAGCCGAGTTTTCCGGAAACGGGCACAGGTCGTGAGTCCCTCCCCGACCAGTGTCGAGCCGTTGTTCGCGGAAGGCAAGAAGCGTAGACCGCGCGAGCCGCGGCTCTGACGGCCTTCGTTTCGACGCTATCGCCGGCCTCGAGGCCGCCGCGCGCGCCGCGATCGAGAAGAGAGCCGGCTCCCGGTTCACGGACGAGGAGTGGGCCGAGGCGAGACGGAACCTCCTGCTCTTCGCCCGGTGCCTCCTCAATCGCCCGCTCGGCGGCGCGGAGGCTTCGACTGACGACCCGGTCACGGGAAGGGCCGCGGAGCCGAGCAAGGTCGGGCCGGCTCGAGAAGGCGCTGCAGAGGGTCCGGCGGCGTCAATCGTCGAGAACGAGAACGTTCATCAAGGAGGCCGCGGATGAAGAGCCGCACGAGGCAGTCGACTTCCGTCCGGAGGGCGCTTCACGCCATCGCCGCCGTCGTCACGTCGGTCAGCCTGAGCTCCGCCGCCCAGGCCGGCGGCCAGACGCGGGCGTCAGCCTGCCTGCTCCTCGTCGTCGACGGCTCGGGCTCGGCGCGGGGCCAGGCGATCGGGACGCCGACCGACTCGATGGGCCTCCGCCAGCAGGTGCTCGGCGAGCTGGCCCGGCAGCCGATCGTCGATTCCGCGGGCCGGCCCGCCACGGCAGCCGCCGTCTCCTCGACGAGCGAGCCCTACGTCCTCCTCGAGCCGTCCGCGGACCCGGCGGTGATCGGGAGAGCGCTCACCACGCCGATGCGCCCGGACAGCGGCGGCAACAACCTCATCTGGACCTTCGGGCTGTTCTCGACGCTCCCCCCGTGCGAGAAGACGAACATCGTCTACATCGGCGACGGCTTGGTCGAGAGCGGGAAGACGAGGAGCGAAGACGTCGTCCGGCAGCTGCCGGCCCTGGCGTCGAGGCAGGCGCCGGCGCTCGGCGGCGCGACGTGGGCGGCCGTCCTCACGGACACCACGGCCGGCCGCTCGATCGCGGGGCGGACCGAAAGGGAGTGGTTCGCGATCACCGACGGCAAGGTCTTCGACGTCTCCGGCCCGGCCGACGTGGGACCCGCCGTCAACGCCCTCCTGGAAACGTTCGGCCTGGGAAGGCGTCGGCCCGTCCCCCCGACCCCGCGGGCGCGAGTGAGCCCCGTTCCCGCCGGCGTGTGGCTCGGCCTGGCGGCGCTTGTGGTCCTGCTCGCGGCCTCGCGCCTCCGCCGCCGCGATCTCCCGCGCGCCACAGTCCTGATCAAGACGGCCGCCGGCACCCGGCGCGTCGAGGTGTCCAAGGTCGGCAAGCCGAGCGTGACCGTTGGCGCCGCCGGTGCCGACATCAGGGTCCCGGGCGCCTCGGGTCCCCCGCTCCTCTTCTCGACCCGCGCCGACGGCCTCCGCAAAGGCAAGCGCATCACCACCGTCACCCACGGCGGCGCGACCACGACGGTCGGGCCGCGGCCCATCGAGATCGACATGGGCGGCACGAAGGTCTCCGCCCGGAAAGGGGTCTGAGCATGAGCGAGACCGGCATCAAGAAGGACGACGCGAGAGACGCGACCATCATCATCGCCGGCGGCGGGCAGGGGCGGCGTCTCGCCAGCCGGATCGAGAAGGCGAAGGCTGACCTGCCGGAGGAGGAGGCACGGCGCATCTCGACCGTCGCCTTCGACCTCGACGGGGCGCAGCCGGCCGACGGCTGCGCCCCGTCGATCCAGTTCGGCATCGTCGTGGACCCCGACGCCGGCGGCGCCGACGATCCGAGCGTCCTCGGGGGAGTCCCGCGCGAGGTCCGCCCCGCCGCCGAGCTGGTGGATCGGCGCCGCGGCGGCGGCGGGAACCGTCTGGTGGCGCTCGGCGGCCTGCGCGACGACGCCGCCTCCGCCGAGCGCGTCGTGCGGGCCGTCGAGCTGAAGATCCGCGAGGCGGCCGCGCTCTCCCCCGGGGCCATCAACGTCATCGTCGCCGCCAACCTCGGCGGCTCGGTCGGCTCGGCCTTCGTGTCGACCGCGCCCGCCATCATCCGCGACGCGTACACCCGAAGCGGCGTCGTGACCCCGATCACGTCGTCGGCGATCGTCCTCCCCCCTGCCTTCCTTCCTGCCGGCGTCAACGTCGCCGACGTCGGCGCGAACGCCCTCGCGGCCCTGTTGGAGGCGCGCGGCATCGCGGCCGGCCTCATCGGCGCCGACTTCTTCTCGCCCGGCGCGCCGACGTTGCCCTACAGCTCGAGCACGCTTCTGCTTCCGGCCCGCTGTCCGCGGCGGTCCGGCCGGTCCTCCTCCGAGGAGCTCCAGCGCGAGCAGGAGGCCTCGTTCGTCGGCAGCGCCAGGCTGATCGTCGCGATGCAGACGTCCGGGGTCGGCGAGCTCGTCGGGTCGCGCCTCCTCAACAACGCCGCGGCCCGTGAGGGCTGCCCCCGGGTCGTCGCCTCGCACGCCATCGCGATCCCGCGCGGCCAGCTCAGCGGCGAGGCCGCCGCCGGCGTCGTCATCTCGGTCTTGTCGTCGATCGTCAGGACGAAGGACGGCGAGCCCCAGATCGCCACCCCTCCGGCCAGCGCCATCGCGGCCCTCACCGCGAGCGGCCCCGACGAGGCCCGGGCGCTGCTGATCGCCCTGCGCGGTCCCGCCCTGGAGACCGTCCAGACGGAGATCACCGCCCCCGACTGGCGGGCGGCCGCGAGGGTGTTGGGCGTCGACCCGGACGCGCTCGGCCTGACGCCGGTCTCCGAGATCCCGGTCGGCGGCCGGCTCCGCAGGGGAAGCCTCCAGGAGCGCCTGTCGACCTTCGTCGAGGACGTGACCGCGGTCGAGAAGACCTCGTGCGAAAGCCTCCGACAGGCCCTCGCCGCGGCCCAGGTGGCGTCGGCCGCCGGCGCGACGGCGCGCCTGGCGGCCACGGCCGTGGACATCTTCAACGGGTCGGGTGACCTCTCGGCGGAGACCCACCGGCCTGGCCTCGTCGAGAGGACGGCCGAGGTGGTGGCCTCGACCGCCTCCCTCCTCCGCGCCAGGTGGGAGCGGGCCCTCCAGGCGGCCATCTCGGTCCCCGACGGGCTCGGCGGCTTCCGGGACCGCAGGAAGGAGCTCGAGGAGGAGTTCCGGAACATCCTCGACCGCGTCGCGGCGAGCTCCCTGCTCCGCCTGGTGCCGGCCCTCTCGCGCTGGAAGCTCGGGCAGGCGCGGGCGGTGGCCGACGAGCGGCTCAGCCTGCGTCTGATGGAGGTGGCCGTCGAGGCGATCGGCGGCGCGACCGAGAGGGTGAACGCCGGGGCGACGGCGGTCGGTCGCGCCGCCCGCGACATGGGGGCGACCCTCACCGGCGCGCTCGAGGAGGCGATCTCGAACCGGGAGGCCGCGCTCCAGGAGCTCGGCGACGATGCCGACTACGGCGGCCGCGACCACGTCGGCGTCGAGGAGGTGCGGAAGGTCCTGGCGCCGGTCGTGGCCGCCGAGACCTCCGCCCTCACCCGGAACGTCACCTTCAGCTACGCCGACGGGCGTTTCACCGGCACCGTGGCCGGCACGCCGTTCGAGGAGATGCCGGGGGCCACGCCGGTCAACGAGCGCAACTACGGGCTCCTCTCGGCCTCGGCCCTCGCCGCGACGAAGGCGGCGGCCGGAGAGGTCGACCTCTACCTCGAGGCGGCCAAGGCCTACGGGACGCCGGGCAGGCTGATGGCCCGCCTGAGGTCGATGGCCCGGCCCGGCGATGCGGTGGCCGGCGGCGTGATCCGCTCCGACCGCCAGCCGGCCGCGCTCGGGTTGCTCGCCCTCCCGCGGGTGCCGACGCCGGCGGGCGGCTTCGTGGCCGGCCTCAAGCTGACCCTCGGGCCGGGCGAGGAGGTGGTGGAGACCGAGATCTCGACCGGGGACGAGCTCCGTTTGACCGCGGTTGTCGGCGGCGTCGAGCTGCCGGGCCTCAAGCCGTACCGCGCGTGGGCCCGGCCGTACCTCCAGGTCGGACGCCCCGTCCACTTCGTCGAAGCGCTCGAGCGCTCTCGCGACCTCTCGAAGGCCGTCTACGCGGCCGAGGGGTTGGTCTGGGTCCCGCGGGTCGAGGTGAGCCTCCTCCTCTCGGATGTCGCCTTCCTCCGCGACCTGGCCGTGGCCGTCGGGGCCGGGCTCGTGCGGACGAAGGAGATCTGGCGCAAGGACGGCACGCCGAAGGCCGTCTACACGGTCAACGGCGCCAAGGCGGCCGGCCCGGACGTCTCGGTGACCGGGATGGAGTTCATCTCGGGGATGAAGGAGCGGAAGCTGCGGGAAGCGCTGGGTGCGGCCGTGGCCGCCTTCGACCGCAAGGACCCGGCGGCGCGCATCCGGATCCTGGCCCCGGTGGCCCAGGAGCTCCCGCCGGCGGCCAGACGTGCCTTCGGCAGGGACGCCGACCTGGTCCGCCTCGTTCAGCTGACCCTCCGGGGCGAGGTCGCCCGCATCGGCAGGCTCCTGCCCGAGATCGTCGTGGCCGACGAGGGGTAGCCGGTGCGCTCCTGCGTCCGGTCCTTCCCCGTGGTCTTGCCGGGACCCCCGGCGCGGTATCGGTACATGGCGCCGCCGCGGAGAAGGTGGGGGCCGGCGAGGAGCCTGGCGCTTGCCGTCGGGCTCCTCGCCTTCGCGGTCTGGGTGGTGGCGACGGTTGGTGTCGAGGCGCCGTCTCCCGAGCCCGTGGTTCCGGAACGGCACCACCGCGATCAGCCCCGTCACGAGGAGAAGACCGGCGCGACCGACCCGGCGCCGGCCGACGACCCGGAGCTTTCGGCCTTCAAGGCGTACATCGCCGAGTTCAACCGCCGCGCCTACGCCGGGACCTTCCCAGTGGACCGGCTGAAGGTGGGCTGGCAGTGGTACCCGGGGAACGAGCCTGCTTACGCCTACGCCACGGTGACGGACGGCGACCCGGCGATCTACCTGGTCCCGAACCAGTACGTCTGGGACCGGGCCTGGAATCGTCAGGTCGCCGCCCACGAGATGTCCCACCTCGCCGTCGGTCTCGAGCGAGACCACGACGCCGTGTTCCAGCGCGAGCTGCGGCGGGTCCTGAGCGGCAGGGTCGTGAAGACGTTCGGGCAGGTCCGGGCCGGGTCCGGGTGGTGAGGGTGGCGATCGAGATGAACACCGTCAGCTCGCCGACCAGGGCCTGCATCGTCGTCTCGATCCCCGCCAAGGCCGCCATGGGGAAGACCGGCATCGACCCGCCCGTCGACCCCGGCTGGCTCGTCGTCGGCAGCAACTACATGTTCTACGTCAGCCCGATCCACCACGCCGTCCCGGACGGCTACGGCGACTACTCCGTCTACCCGGTCGATAACGTGATCAGCGACCAGTCCCGTGGCGCCGCCTGATCACCGAAGGAGGAGGAGAAGATGAAGACGAGCACGGTCACCATCAAGGTCGAGGGGGCCTTCCCCTACACCGAGTCGATCCAGGTCCCGGACGAGCGGATCGCCTCTTGCCTGCGCGAGGTGCGTGAGACCCTCGAGAGGCACGGCGCGTCCTCCCGCGGCAGGAGGAAGGCCGCGACGGTCGAGGGTGAGGCGCCCGCCGAGGAGACGGCCGGGAACGAGGCGTAGGCCGATGTCGTGGCTCATCGGCAACCTGATCGCGCTCGCCACGATCCTGCTGGCCGTCAGCCTGCCCTTCGGCAAGTCCGGCGTCGGGCGGGCGCTCCGCCAGTGGGCGCTCGCCGCCTTCCTCGGCGCGCTGCTTCCCTCCGTCGCGTGCGGCCTCCTGCGGCAGGTGTCACCGGGCGGCGGAGCCGGCAGGCCCGGCGGGAGCCCGCTCGGTGCCCTTCTCGGCCTCGCCTTCCTCTCGTGCCTGGCCTACGTCATCCTGAAGGTCCGCGCGCGCTTCGCCCGTCCGGCGCGCGACGCGTGGACCGAGTATGTCGGCCAGCGCTCGAGCGGCAAGCGGGTCGTCGACGACAGGGACCGCGGCCGGCGGGATGACACCTTCCCCCTATAGGCGGCTCGGTGGCGATCATCGACTTCGCGCTCTGGCTCGGCCGGCACCGCGACCGAGAGCGTGCCCTGGAGCTGGAGCGCCGTGTGAGGGCGGCGGAGGCCGGGCGCGAGGACCCGGTCCTCGCCGCGAGGCGCGACCTCGACGCGCCCGACGGCATACGCCTGGGACACCTCGCCGGCCCGGACGCTGGCTTGCGAGTCCCGGTCGCGGTGCTGTCGCGGGGGGCCCTGATCGTCGGGGCATCCGGGGTCGGGAAGACCTTCTTCCTCGTCTCGCTCATCGACCAGCTCCTGCGCCGCGCCTTCGGCGTCGACCTGCCGGCGGGCCTCACCCCGCTCCAGCTCGAGCTCGAGCTCGTCGATCCGAAGTCCGAGACCTACCAGCTCGTCTGCCTGGCGCTCGCGGCCCTCTACCAGCAGGCCGCTCCGGAAGTCCGGGAGCGGATCCGGGACGCCGTCCGGGTCCTCACCTGGTCGCGTGACCGGGTCGCTCCCTTCTGCCCGTACGACAACGACGGCTCGGTCTCCGACCCTTTCCACGCCTACCTGCGCTCGAGCGTGGCCGGGACCGCGGGCCCGAACCCGGACACGCCGGCGGTCCTGCAGCTGCGGTTCATGCTCGACCGGGTCCTCACGGCGCTGCGGTTCCCCCGCAACTACCGCCTCACCTGCCGCTTCCTCACGGAACCCGCGTTCCGCTCCCGCCTCGTCTCCCGGGTCCCCGACCGAGACGTCCGGGCGTTCTTCGAGGACCTCGAAGCGCGGATCTCGAGGCAGACGATCGCCGCGCTCCTCCGCCGGGTGCAGCTGGAGCTCTCGTTCCCGGAGGTGAAGCTGGCGCTCGGCATCCCGCCCGCCGCGCTCGAGCGGGTCCTGCCGCGGAGGAAGCCGACGATCGTGCTGGCCGACTTCGGGCCGGGGGAGAGCCTGCCGGCGGGCGTCTGCCTCGAGAGGGCGAGCCACCACGTTACGGACACGCTCCGATGGGCGCCGCGGCGCGATCCGTCGGTCCCGAAGGTCCTCGTCGTCGAGGAGGCCCCGACCCTCATCCGGGGAGCGACGGCGCTGACCGAGCCCCTCTCAGTGGCGGCCCGGACGCTCCGGTCGGCAGGGGTCGGCGTCTGGTACGTCGCGCAGGACTTCGTCGGTGGCCTCCCGCCGGACCTCGTCCGGACCCTCACCCTGAACTCGTACTGGCAGGCCGTCTTCCGCTCCGGGAAGGCCGAGGCGGAGTGGATCTGCGGCCACCTTGCCGAGGGCGAGGGGGGCGGCGATCTGGAGCGAAAGGGCGTCGTCAAGCTGGTCGAGGGGATGCCCGAGCGTCGGCTCTTCTTCCACCAGAAGGGCAAGGTGGCTCTCCCGCTCGCGACGGACGACGTGGCGGTCCTTCCGGCCGAGCGGAAGGCCGAGCTCCAGGAGCTGTTCGACCGCGAGATCGCCCCGGCGTCGACCATCCCGGCGTCGACGGCCGCCGGGCTGATCGAGGCGTTCGAGGCCGAGGTGGTCGACGGGGATTCCGTCCCCTCACCGGCTGACGGGCCGAAGGGGCCGGCCGTCGGGAACCTGTCCGACCTCCTGAAGGTGCTCGGAGGCGAGGACGACGATGTGGAGTAGGAGAGCCTTCTTCCTGGCGGCCCTCTACATCCTCGCCGCGCCCGTCTACCTCGTCGTGTGGCTCGCCAGGCTCCCGAAGCTCGTGAGGCGACTTCGAGTGCTCCGGGCCGGGTGGGTCACGTGCGCGAGCTGCGGGAAGAGAAACCCCCTCAACGTGAAGGCCACGTGCCGCCGCTGCGGCATGACGGAGTACGGCAACCGTCTCTTCTGCACCCACTGCCGGCAGGTCTCGAAGTGGTTCGACTGCGGCGGCTGCGGCGCGTCGATCAAGGTGCTCTGACCATGAACGCGGCTTTCACCCTCTGGCGAAAGGAGGTCCCCACTTCCGTCCCAGGTCGCCGCACGACATCCGGACTTCCCGCTCCCCACCCGGGGATCTTCCTCACCACCACCCCTATGCCAGAACTCATCGGTACCGTGATCCCGAAGAACCAGCGCACCGGCAGGCTCGAGCTGGGCGCGACCGACTGGGCCGAGCTGGCCCGCGTCGTCGAGCACGACTTCAACGCCGTGCTGCGCTTCGGCGAGGCGGACCCGCCCGGCACGTTCCTGAACGAGCCGATCGACTGCCCCTGCTACACGCTGGCGATCCAGACCCTCGACGACACCGACCCGCGTCTGGTGGCGGACGCGGCGATGCCGGTCCTCAACCGGATGATCGAACGGAACATCACGCCCTACCTCCACGACACCGTGAGGCGCCTGTGACCCCGGGGGCCCCTTCGCCCGGGTTGGCTCTGGCCCCACCGGCCCTCTGGCCTGCGCGATCAGGCCGGGGCCTCCCCGCTCGAGATGTCGAAGCGTGGAGCCCCGGTCCTCCTGGGACCGCGGGGCATGGCCGGTGGGGCACGGGTCAACCTCGCGGCCCCGACTCCGGCACGTGCTTCGAATCCGATCTCGCCTGGGAGGAGCTCTCCGCCCAGGGAGTCCGCCCGCACCCGCTGCCGTTCCCGGTCCTTCCCTCTTCAACCCCGATGACCTCCTCCATCACCATCGAGCTCCTCGTGCCGCTCTGCGACAACGAGGGCACCCCGTTCCCCGACTCCGCCTTCGCGTCCTTCGAGGATCTCCTCGTCGACCTGGCCGGCGGCTTCACGCGCCGCGGCGTCGTCGACGGAGCCTGGAAGGCGCCGGACGGAGCCGTCTACCGCGACCGCTCGCGGCTGTACGCGGTCCAGGTCCCCGAGCCCGACGCGTCGACCGTCGCCGCGACGATCGACGGGGAGATACGCGGTCGATTCCGGCAGCTCGCCGCGTACCTCTCGCTCAGCCGGACGCTGGCGCTGGCCTCCTGATGCGGGAGACTCCTTCCCAGGCGGGCGCCGACCCGGAGGTGCCCGACCCGATGGCCCCCGGGGAGCCGCGCGACGGGGCGTCGCCCCCTCCCGGCTCCCACGCGGGACCCGCCGGACGGTCGGGCACCTCCGGCCCCCGGCGATCCCCCCGCGATCCTCGCGTTCCCTGGACGTTGACGGATCGCGACCTCCAGGCCCTCGCGCGAGTCGGCCGGGCTTTCGAGCTCGCCCAGTACCAGCTGCACGAGTGGGTCTTCCCCGGCCGTGTCGAGTCCATCGTGTCGCGCTTCGTGCACAGGATGGCCGAGCGGGGCCTCCTCGCGGTCGACCGGCTGGGAAACGGGACCGGGATGAACCGCCTCCGGCTCACTGCGAGGGGGCGCGGCGCGGTCGTGGCGGCGGGCGTCGCGACCGAGGGCGAGCTGTTCGTGCCGCGGTCGTTCGTGGCGCTGAAGGACCTCGCCCACACGTACTGGGTCAACGACGTCTGCCTGGTGCTCGAAACCGCAGCATCCCGCGGCTTCGACACGGTCCGTCCGGCCTGGGCGCTCCAGCGCGCCTTTGTGCCGCCCCCGGCGGCGATCCCGGACGTCCTGGCTGTCCGGCGACCTCGGCCGGGCGACGCCGGCCTTGCGCTCGCCATCGAGGTCGACCTCGGGGGCGAGCGGCTGAAGACGACCTTCGTGCCGAAGCTGACCTCCCTCGCCGGTCTTCTGGCCACTTGGGCCGGGGGTGTCCCGGCGGGGATCGTCGTCTTCACTCGTGGCGTGGGGAGGGCGGAGGCGCTGAAGGCGCAGCTCGAGGCGGCGGCGTTGCCGGTGCCGGCTGCGGTCGAATTGCTGCCGGTCGAGGTCGCACGGCCGGGGCTGAAGGCGCTCCGGGTGCTTCTGCGTACTGCGCTGTAGGGCGCCTTGGGTGCGTAATCGAGGTGCGAAGACGAGTTCGCGGGGCGGGCAGGGGATGTTGTGCCGGTGCAGCGAGTTGTGACGATGGGTGGCCCCGGGGGTTCTCACGCGGGGAATCGACTCTGTCGAGCCGCCGAGCCTCGCACAGGGTGTCGGTTTCCCTGGACGTTCTCCTCGAAAGTCGCTCCCGGTTCCGCCATGATCGCCGGCCCCCGCCGGGGCCGGCGGGGCATGCCGGTCCAAGCTCCTGCTCTACACGATGACCGACCAACCCGGATCAGGGTCCGGCTCGAGGACGAGGCGTTCTTGCCGTTGACCGGCCGGAGGTCAAGAGCTCGGCGAGACGTTTCACGGTAGGGGCGGTCCGCGAGATTCCGAGCCCCGTCGTTCTTGCGGTCGTGATGGTCGACGCCTCGGCGCTGCAGCGGGCACCGTCAGCGCGGTCAGACGAGGGGCAGACCCTGGCCTGCGCTGCAGGCCTCCAGTAGCATGAGAGCGTCATGACCTACGAGACACGCCGCCTATGAACCGTGCCGGAAACGACCTCGAGAAGACCCTCTGGGACGCCGCGAACCAGCTCTGGACGAACACGAAGCTGAAGCCCTCGGAGTACTCCGCGCCGGTGCTCGGGCTCATCTTCCTGCGCTTCGCTGAGCAGCGCTTCGCCGCCGCCGAGGCGAAGATCCAGAAGGCGGCAACCGGCCGGCGGAGGATCGGGAAGGTCGACTACCTGGCCGAGGGCGTCGTCTACCTCCCCCCGGAGGCCCGATTCGGCGCACTCCTCGCCCTGCCGGAGGGGGCGAACCTCGGGAAGGCGATCAACGACGCCATGAAGGCGATCGAGGCCGAGAACGACGACCTGAAGGGCGTCCTGCCGAAGACGTACACCGCCTTCGAGAATCGCACCCTGGTCGGGCTCCTGAAGCTGATGAACTCGCTCCCGCCCGACATCGAGGGCGACGCCTTCGGGAAGATCTACGAGTACTTCCTCGGGAACTTCGCGATGAGCGAGGGGCAGAAGGGCGGCGAGTTCTTCACCCCGACGTCGCTCGTCCGGCTCATCGTGAGCGTCATCGAGCCGTTCCACGGGGCGATCTACGACCCGGCCTGCGGGTCGGGCGGCATGTTCGTCCAGTCGGCCCACTTCGTGGAGAACCACCGGAAGAACCCGAACGCCGAGATCATGGTCTACGGCCAGGAGCGGGTCGCCGAGACGGTCAAGCTTTGCAGGATGAACCTCGCGGTCCACGGCCTCACCGGCGACATCCGCGAGGTGACGTCGTCGTTCTACGAGGACCTCCACGGCTCGCCGGGGAAGTTCGACTTCGTCATGGCGAATCCCCCGTTCAACCAGAAGGGCGTGAACAAGGACCGCCTGAAGGACGATCGGGCGCGCTTCCCGCTCGGGATGCCGTCCGTCGACAGCGCGAACTACCTCTGGATTCAGCTCTTCTACTCGTCACTGAACGCGAAGGGGCGGGCGGGCTTCGTCATGGCGAACTCGGCAGCCGACGCCAGGGGGAGCGAGCAGGAGATCCGGCGGAAGCTCATCGAAGACCGCTCCGTCGACGTCATCGTCTCGATCAGCCCGAACTTCTTCTACACGGTGACGCTCCCCTGCACGCTCTGGTTCTTCGACCGCGGCAAGAAGAAGTCGCCCCGGAGGGACCAGGTGCTCTTCCTCGACGCGAGGAACGTCTTCCGCCAGCTCGACCGCGCGCACCGCGACTTCACGCCGGAGCAGGTCGAGTTCCTCGCCAACATCGTGCGGCTCTATCGCGGGGAGGAGCCGGAGTTCCTCGTTCCCGAGAGCAAGGCCCTCCTGAAGGAGAAGCTCCCGAAGCTGAAGTACGCGGACGTGCAGGGCCTCTGCAGGGTGGCGACGATCGTCGAGATAGAGGGCCAGGGCTGGAGCCTGAATCCAGGGCGGTACGTCGGCGTCTCCGATCGTCCTGCCGAGGATTTCGATTTCGCTGAGAGGCTCGAGGAGCTGAACGAGGAGCTGGAGCGACTGAACGGCGAGGCGCGAGAGCTCGAGGACAGGATCGCCGAGAACGTCGCGTCCCTTTTGACCGGACAGCCGTGAAACACGTCGTTCTCCGAGATCTCCTCGCTGAATCAAAGGATGGCGAGTGGGGCAAAGGCGAGGCGTTCCCCGAATCAGTTGAGATGCTCGTGATTCGCGGCACCGATTTCGAGACAGTTCGCCTGGGCGATTTAGGTGGCGTTCCCATCCGCTTCATTCCAGCCCGGATCGCGCAGCGGAAGACCTTGCAGCCCTTAGATCTGCTGATTGAGACGGCCGGAGGTTCCAAGGATCGGTCCACAGGGCGGACTGTTCTCGTGACGCCGGAGCTTCTGTCGCGGGCGTCTCTCCCGGTAACCTGTGCGAGCTTTAGCCGGTTCCTCAGGATCGACCCCGAGAAGGCAGACCCCCGTTTCATCTTCTGGCTCCTACAGGCTCTCTACGAGGGAGGGCAGATCCGGCAATACCACACCCAGCACACCGGAGTCGCGAGGTTCCAGTTCACGACATTCGCGGACCGAGAACCCCTTTCGCTTCCCCCGCTCCCGATCCAACGTCGCGTAGCTTCAGCGCTCTCGGAATACGACGACCTCATCGAGAACAACACCCGCCGAATCACGATCCTCGAGGAAATGGCGAGAGCGCTCTACCGCGAGTGGTTCCTGGAGTTCCGATTCCCGGGGCACGAGAAGGTCGAGATGGTGGAATCAGGAGACCGCTCGATCCCGGCTGGGTGGACGATCGAGCGAACGGCGGACGCCTTTGACTTCTGTGGGGGTGCGACTCCTTCTACGAGCGAGCCGACGTACTGGGAAGGAGGAGCGGTAGTCTGGTACTCGCCCAGTGACCTCACGAAGGCGGGAACCATCTTCGTTGCCGAGGGAGAGAAGCGGATTTCCGAGGCTGGGCTAGGCGCGTGCTCTGCCCGTCTCTTCCCACCGTACTCCGTGATGATGACGAGCCGGGCAACTCTCGGCGTCCTTGCGATCAACACCGTGGAGGCGTGTACGAACCAGGGATTCATCACCTGCATCCCGAATCCCCGCGTCACCTGTCCCCACCTCTACCTCTGGCTCGACGCCTCGGCGGCCGAGCTGGAACAGCTTGGTACGGGTGCGACATTCAAGGAGATTACGAAGCGTGCCTTCAGGGAGTTTCCTATCCTGATCGCACCGGAGCAGATCGAGCGAGCCTTTCACGCTAAGGTGTGGCCCCTATTCCAGTTCATCGAGAACCTCGTCGCCAAGAACCACAATCTCCGGTCTACCCGCGACCTGCTTCTGCCGAAGCTCATCTCAGGGGAGGTTGAGATTCCCCTGCCGACCGAGGACCGAAGCGAGCCATGAAGATTGTTGAGATCGCCATCCACAACTTCCGGTCCATCGCGGATGCCACGATCGCCATCGGCGACTACTCGATGCTCATCGGTGCGAACAACGCCGGGAAGAGCAACGCGATTGACGCTCTCCGCGTGTTCTACGAGAGCCTCAAGTACGAGCCGGATCGCGACTTCCCGAAGTTCCCTGTAACGGACGACGAGAGCTGGATCGACATCGAATACGAGCTGACGGAGGCGGAAGACGCGTCGTTGAAGGACGCGTACCGTCGCGCAGACCGCCGAGCGAAGGTTCGGAAGGTGCTCAGAACGAGCGAGAAGGGTGCCGACGGCAAGGCGAAGCAGGGAATCTACGCCTACATCGGACCGAGCGTGTCGGACGAGCACTTCTACGGCGCGAAGAATGTCCAGCAGGGAAAGCTCGGGGAGATCATCTACATCCCGGCGGTGAGCACCCTCGACGAGCACACGAAGCTCTCGGGACCATCGGCGCTCCGGAGTCTCGTTGGCGAGATCGTGAAGAAGCTCGTTCAGTCGAGCGCCGCTTACAGGGAGCTGTCGGAGAACTTCGGGAACTTCGCCGAGTCGTTCAAGCAGGAGACGACGTCCGACAACCGTTCCATCGCGCGCCTGGAAACGGACATCAATGCCGAGATCTCCGAGTGGGAAGCGAGCTTCGAGCTCGCGATCAACCCGGTGTCGGAGTCCGACATCGTGAGGAACCTCGTGTCCTTCAAGATCCTCGACAAGGTCCTCGATAAGCGGATGGAGCCTGGGCAGTTCGGGGAGGGATTCCAGCGGCACCTCGTCTACGCTCTGATACGGCTCGCCGCCCGGTATCAAGAAGCACCGGTGGTCGCGACGAAGAAGGAGTTCTCGCCACGGATGACCACGCTCCTCTTCGAGGAGCCCGAGGCCTGCCTCCATCCGATTCAGCAGTCGTCGCTCGCCCGGAGTCTCCGGGCCCTAGCGAAGCGAGACGGCGTGCAGACGATCCTCACGTCCCACTCGCCCTACTTCGTGTCGCCGAACGCCGACGAGCTGTCTTCGATTGCCCGGCTCCGCCGCGTCGAAGGACGCACGCACGTGGGGCAGCTCAGCGCCGACGACGTGAAGACCGTGTTCTCAGAGAACCTGAAGATCAACGACCTCGTGAGGGGGACGAAGTACGAGGCAGCCGAAGACGACTACCGCGAGGACATGGAGGCGGTGAAGTACTTCCTCTGGCTCAACCCCGAACGCTGCGGTGCGTTCTTCGCCGGGCACGTCCTCCTCGTCGAGGGACCGACGGAACGCGTCGCGCTGAATTATCTGATCGACGAGGGGAAGATCGACTCCCCGAGGGGCGGCGTCTTCATTCTCGACTGCCTCGGGAAGTTCAACCTCCACCGATTCATGAATCTCCTCGGCCCCCTCGGCGTGCGCCATTCCGTCCTCTTCGACGGGGACGGCGAGAAGAAGCCACACGCGGAGATACGAAATCTCATCGAGGCCTCGCGAGGTCCGCACACGGTCAAGGTGGAGAACTTCACGGACGACATCGAGACCTTCCTGGGCGTGCCGTGCACAGAGAAGGTGCGTTCGGATCGAAAGCCGCAACGGCTCCTTCTGAAGTTGAAGGAAGGAAGCGTCAAGGTGGACCGAATCGATTCGCTTGCTGCGCTGGTGCAGGGGCTCCTGTAGCGCTGAAGAGTCAGAACGCCACAGAGCGGCTATCTCCATGCGCTGGAATCGATTACGCTGAGAATAATGCGCCGCAGTGATTACTCCGAAGCCCGGCTCGTGGAGAAGCCGTCCATCGCCCTCTTCCGGGAGATGGGCTGGGAGACGATCGACGCCTACGAGGAGACCTTCGGCGCGAGCGGCACGCTCGGACGCGACACCGCCCAGGAGGTCGTCCTCGTCCCGCGGCTCCTCGTCGCCCTCCGGCGGCTCAACCCCGGACTCGCCGAAGACGCCCTCCGCCAGGCCGTCGACCAGCTCACGCGCGACCGGCGGGTCCTCTCGGCGGAGAACGCGAACCGCGAGGTCTACGAGCTCCTGAAGGGAGGCGCCGACGTGAAGGTCCACCACCCCGACGGCAGCGAGTCGCCGGAGAAGGTCCGCCTCGTCGACTGGGACGACCCGAGGGGCAACGACCTCCTCCTCGTCTCGCAGCTCTGGGTGACGGGCGACCTCTACCGCAGGCGGGCGGACCTCGTGGGGTTCGTGAACGGCATCCCGCTCGTCTTCGTCGAGCTCAAGGCGAGTCACAAGCGCCTCGAGGAAGCCTACAAGAACAACCTCCGTGACTACCGGAGCACAATCCCGCAGCTCTTCTGGTTCAACGCCTTCGTCGTCCTCTCGAACGGCTCCGACGCCCGGATCGGCTCCACGACCGCCGCCTGGGAGCACTTCGCCGCCTGGAAGAAGATCAACGACGAGGGGGAGGAGGGCGTCATCTCGCTCGAGACGCTCCTGCGCGGCACGTGCGAGCCGGGCCGGATGCTCGACCTCGTGGAGAACTTCACCGTCTTCGAGGAGGTCACGGGCGGCGTCGTGAAGAAGCTCGGGAAGACGCACCAGGTGCTCGGGGTGAACCGCGCCATCGCCGCCCTCGCCCAGGCCCGCGCGAACGAGGGGCGCCTCGGGGTCTTCTGGCACACGCAGGGCAGCGGCAAGAGCCTCTCCATGATCTTCTTCGCCCAGAAGATCCTCAGGAAGGTGCCGGGGAACTGGACGTTCGTCGTCGTGACCGACCGCGACGAACTCGACGAGCAGGTCTTCAAGCAGTTCGTCGCCTGCGGGGCCGTCCGCGGCAAGGAGGTCCACGCCCAGGACGGCAGGCAGCTCAAGGCCCTCCTCTCTGCGGACCACCGCTACGTCTTCACCCTCATCCAGAAGTTCCACACCGAGCGGGGCGCCACGTACCCGACGCTCTCGACCAGGCCGGACGTCATCGTCATCACCGACGAGGCGCACCGGAGCCAGTACGACATCTTCGCGATGAACATGCGCCGGGCGCTCCCGAAGGCGTCGTTCATCGGCTTCACCGGCACGCCGCTCATGGCGGGCGAGGAGAAGACGAAGGAGGTCTTCGGCGGCTACGTCAGCGTCTACAACTTCCGCCAGGCGATCGAGGACGGGGCCACGGTCCCCCTCTACTACGACAACCGCATCCCGGAGCTCCAGCTCACGAACGACCGGCTCACCGACGACATCTACGACGTCATCGAGGAGGCCGCCCTCGACAGCGAGCAGGAGAAGAAGCTCGAGCGCGCCCTCGGGCAGGACTACCACCTCATCACGCGCGACGACCGCCTCGAGCGCGTCGCCGAGGACATCGTCGCGCACTTCATGGGCCGGGGTCAGCGCGGGAAGGCGATGGTCGTCTGCATCGACAAGGCGACGGCCGTCCGCATGTACGACAAGGTCCAGACGTACTGGAAGCGCTACGAGGAGCGCCTCGCCGCGAGCCTGCCCGGCAAGCCCACCGCCGAGCAGGAGCGCCTCCGCGGCACGCTCGCCTGGATGGCGGAGACCGACATGGCCGTCGTCGTCTCCCAGGCCCAGAACGAGGCCGAGGACATGAAGGCGAAGGGCCTCGACATCGTCTGCCACCGCAAGCGCATGGTGAGCGAGGACCTCGACACGAAGTTCAAGGACCCGGATGACCCGTTCCGCATCGTCTTCGTCTGCGCGATGTGGATGACGGGCTTCGACGTGCCGAGCTGCTCGACGATCTACCTCGACAAGCCGCTCCGGAACCACACGCTCATGCAGACGATCGCCCGCGCGAACCGCGTGGCGAAGGACAAGGTGAACGGGACGATCGTCGACTACGTCGGCGTGCTCAGGAACCTGCACAAGGCCCTCGCCATCTACGCCACGCCGGGCGCGGGCGGGGCCGGTGGCGACACGCCGGTGAAGGACAAGGAGGAGCTCCTCGAGCTCCTCGGGACGGCGATCGCGGACGTCGAGGCCTTCTGCGCCGAGCGCGGCGTCGTCCTCCGGTCGCTCCTCACGAGCGGCGCGGCCGGGTTCAAGAAGGTGAAGGAGCTGGACGACGCAGCGTCGGTCCTCGTGGAGAAGAAGACGGCGGAGGCAGTGGACGACTCCGTCGAGAAGGTCATCCTGAACGACGAGCTGAAGCAGCGCTTCCTCCAACTCGCCTCGACCGTCTCGCGCCTCTACCGGGCGATTCTCCCCGACCCCGCGGCCGGGAAGTACGCCCCGGAGTGCGCCCTCATCAGCGTCCTCGCTGACAAGGTCAGGAGCTTCCTCCCGCCGCCCGACATCTCGGCGGTGATGGGCGCCATCGACCAGGTCCTCGACCGCTCCATCGCGGCCCAGGGCTACGTGATCCGCGAGCGCCCCGACGGCTGGGGGCGCGTCGACCTCTCGCAGATCGACTTCGAGGCCCTCCAGGCGGCATTCCAGAAGGGGCGGAAGCGCACCGAGGTCGAGCGGCTCCGCGCCCTGATCGGTCAGAAGCTCCAGGCGATGGTCGCGCTGAACAAGAGCCGAATCGACTTCGTCGAGAAGTTCAAGGAGATGATCGACGAGTACAACGCCGGGAGCATGAACGTGGAGGAGTTCTTCCGGCAGCTCGTCGACTTCGCGCGGACGCTCACGGAGGAGGAGAAGCGGGCCGTCTCGGAGAACCTCACCGAGGAGGAGCTCGCCCTCGTCGACATCCTCACGAAGCCGGACCCCGTCCTATCAAAGGCCGAGCTCGCCGCCGTGAAGAAGGTGGCGAAGGACCTCCTCGAGAAGCTGAAGGCCGAGAAGCTCGTCTACGAGTGGCGGAAGCGCCAGCAGTCACGCGCGGCGGTCCGGCTCTGGATCGAGCGGGAGCTCGACGCCCTGCCGCGGGCCTTCACGCCGGAGGTATACGAGCGGAAGTGCGAGCGGACGTTCGAGCACGTCTTCAATTCGTACTTCGGCGACGGGAGGAGCGTGTACACCCAAGCGGTGGCGTGACGACGCTGCACGGCAGGACTCAGACTCCCGTCGCACCCGTCCGTTGCTGAGCTCGCCAGCCTCGAGGTACTGCCACGACCTCCCCGACCAGAAAGCCCGGGAGGCGGCAAACGCCACCCCCCGGGATCCAGGGAAGAGGATGAGAAGGAGCGGCTCTCGGGATCCGTTCGCCCCGGAGGGACAGGGCGGCCATGCCTACGGTGGCGGCGCCGTCGTGACGTCGTCGAGGTGATCGCTCTCCCAGCGGTCCTCGCCGGTGCCGAGGCGGCCGTCCGCGTCGAAGAAGTCGTCGAGGATCCGATTCACGAGGGTGGTCATCGGGACCCGCCGACCCTGGCTCTCCAGGAGCCAGATCTTCAGCCGGTAGAGCCGCCGGACGTTTCGGTCCTCTATGAAGGGCTGATAGAGGCCGAGGCGGGCCACGGGCGCACCTCAGAACGCCTCGTCGATGCCGTGCAGCTCGTCGTCCTCCCCGTAGAGGGTGGCGACGGACGCGTGGCAGTGGAGGCACTCGACCGGGGGCCCCTCGTAGAGGAGCTCGTAGCCGACGACGCACCAGGCCCGCTCCTCGGTCGAGAGCGGGTCGAGGAAGGACGAGACGGCGTTCAGGCAGGCGGCGCAGCGGTACTCGCCGTCCACCGTCACGTAGAGGACCGGCACCATGTCGGCGGGGACGACGGAGAGGAGCTTGCCGTCGGGTCCCCTGAACGAATCGGGGAAGACGAGCATCAGTTCACCTCCCTCCAGTGGACGCGGTCGTCGAGGAGGGGGGACCAGTCGCCCTCCTCCATCGTCTCGTAGTCGATGACGGACTCGATGGCGAGCTTGCCGCTCGGGTCGTAGGCAAACTCGATCGAGATGTCCTTCTCGCAGCGAAGACACGGGGTCACGAGCGTCTCGCTCCGGAATCCCTCGGCCGGGACTCGGCCGCGCTCGCCCCAGAACTCCCCGCAGGCGGGACAGAGGATGACGAACCACGGGTGCGGCATCAGGAGCCCTCGTCGGCGCGCATGTAGTCCGCCGCCGTGAAGCAAGCGTCAGGGAACTCGGTCTCCGGCTCCTCGTCGGCCGGGACGAGGCCGTCGGTGAAGTCGTCGAACGCGTCGGTCATCTCCCGGGCGCAGGCCGGGCAGAGGAGGACCGGCTCGTCGGTCTCGAGGTCGAGGTAGGTCTTCACCCCTCTGGTGGCGCCGCAGTCCTCGCAGCTCATGCGACACCTCGCGATCGGATGGCGCCGAGGCAGCGGCGGCACGGAACCCACCGCCGCCCGGCCTGAGTCACGGGGGACCCAGGGAGGGCTCGTCTCCCGCAGGCGCAGCGGCCGGAGAGGACCGCCCTCTGCCGGGCCCGCGTGCACTCCAGGCAGACCTCCCAGCGCTGGGCGTCGATGACCCCGAGGGGCTCGCCGCACCCCGTGCAGGTGCGGGGATCGAAGGTCGACATCTGCACCTCCTCACCTCGATGACGGGGTGACGAAGAGGACGAAGGGACGGCGCAGGTACGAGACGGTGGCGAAAGGGCCGTCGGCCCCGCAGGCCAGGTGGTGGAGCCGGACCATCGAGTCGAGCTCCCTCGAGAAGGACTGCTGGAACCCCTGCTCGTCGTTCCGGACCGAGACGAGGTCGAGGAAGTGCTCGACCCCTCCGACCTGGATCGACCCGCGGAGCCAGCTCTCGGGCCGGATCCCCAGGTGCTGGCCGGCGGGAGAGAGGCGGAGGGCGGCCAGGTCGAGTCTCATGCCGCGCTCCGCAGGGCCTCGCCCGGCTGGGCCTGTCCCCTTCCGGCCCTGAGGATCATGTCGGCCGCCTTGAAGATCCGCTGCGCCGAGTGCTCGGGCAGGGCCTTCCCCGCTCCGTACCAGGACTGGATGTAGCCGCGGGCGTACTCGGCGCCGGGGAGCCCCAGGGCCTCCAGGCAGAGGAGAGCGACCGCCTCGGCCTCCGCCTCGACCAGCGACTTCGGCAGGTCCGGCCGGTCGGCGCCCCGCTCGGCGCAGTGACCCAGGAGGACATGCGCCAGCTCGTGGAGCAGCGTCTTGGCCGGAAGGGCCGCCAGCGGGCTCACGGCGACGGTGCGCCCGTGGGACACGCCCTGGACGTTCCCGTCGACGAGGTCGAACGGGACGCGGCGGATCGAGAGGGACTCCAGGGCACGGTCCTCGTCCCAGGACGGAATCCCGACGGACTCGGTCAGCGGCTCGCCCTCGGTCTGCCCCAGCACGAACCACCGTGCCTTCCAGACGAAGACCGTCCTCATCCGGGGAGCCCCGCCCTCGGGGGCGGACCGGCGGATCGCCTCGTCCTCCTTCACCCGGACGCTGACCGGCATGCAGAGGACGAGCGCCTTCTCGCCGGCCTTCACCCTCCTTCCGAGCTCGTTCCACCGCTGGAGGGTGGCGATCGGGCCCGGCGCCAGGTCCCGAATGCGGCACTGGAAGATGGCGGCGGCCTGGTTTCCGAGGCTGTAGCCGTGGAAGCGGCTGTACGCCTCGAGGATCAGGCCAGGGCGGTTGACCGCGTCGGCCAGGAGGTCGGCCCAGCGGATCGAGAGGGGTGGAGACATTCGGGACCTCCTTCGTGGTCGGGTCCCGGACGCTCCCGCGCCCGGGACGGGGTTCGTCCGGGGCGCAAGGACGGTGAAGCGACGGATCCGAGGTCAGCGCTCGAGGTAGGTCACGGGAACGTCCGGCTCGTCCCAGCAGCGCCGGCAGTCGCGGCAGGCGGGAGGGCTCCGGAGGTCCTTCGGGCAGGTGGTGAGGGACCGGTCCCTGGTGACGGCGGACCCGGCGGCAAGGCCCGGGACCACCGGCGGATCACCGCCGATCATGAGCGCGCTCGGGCGGACGGTGACGTTCGGGAGGGAGGCCAGGCGCCGGAGGGCCGAAAGGAGGGAATCGTCGTCGGGACGGCAGCAGCCGCGCACGGCCCAGCTCTTCGTGGGAGCCCAGAAGGAGACGCCGGGAAGCTCGAGGGCGATCTCGTACCAAGCCTCGACGTAGGCCGGGCTGAAGAAGTCGCCGGCGTCGTGGAGGCGGAAGTACCGTTCGCCGCGCCAGGAGATCCGGTCGGCGAGGACGGTGACGAACCGCCCCGAGGAGAGGGCCTCGAGGGTCCAGCCGAACCGGAGCTCCTGGGCCTTCCGGACGGTACGCCACCGGTAGCGCTTGCGCCCGTCGGCGTAGCAGGACCGGCAGACCGAGTTGCCCTCGAGGAGGGAGCCCGGGCAGGTGAGCCTCGCCGGGAGGCTGAAGGAGCTCCCCGGCATGGCGGAGGTCTGGGTGAGAAGGTGCATCGGCTTCTCCTTCGGAAACGCCACACGTGCTTCGGCGCCCCGGGGCGGCCGGCGTCGGGTGAGGGCGGCCCCAATCAGAGGGACGGGCCGGGTCCACGACCCGCGACGCCGGCCACCCGGGAGCGCCGGGCGGGGGAGGCGGGGGAGGAGAGGAGGCGCCGAAATGCGGAGGAACGCGGCGAGTAGAGAAGAAAGGCGGCCTCGAGTAGGCGAATGAGGGGAGATCGACCACCGACGCAGTGGACGCGGTCGAGCATCCGGCGAAGGAGGCCGCGCGCACGCCGGTCGTTGGCGCCCCCGGGCGGCCGACGTGACCGATCGGCGGGCAGCCGGTGCGGAGCGATCGGGCGACACCCCCGCGCCCGGGGAGCGTCCGCAGGGTTGGATCACGTCGGCCGCGCGGGAGCGCCGACGGTGGCGATGGCGCGGTAGGAAGGAAGACGCGAGGAGCACGAGAGGCTCGAGGTGCGTGAGGAGGGATCCCGCGCCCCGGCGAAGGTCGCCGAGGCGCGGGGCCGGGTTGGGAAGGTGCATCGGCTCCTGGCCGAGCAGCCCGAGTCAAGCGCGGAATCGTCGGTTCGGGGAGGGCCGTAGGGCTGGTCGTGGGGAAGGCCCACGCGGCCCTCCGGTGCCTCCGGTGTGGCTACCGAGGGGGAGGGTCAGAGCGGCCGTGGGCTTCCACCACGCGCATCGCTCCGGGTATCAGCCTTCCCCCGCCCGACGCTGCGAACGTGCTTCCGCCTTCACCCCCCAGGGCGTCAGCCTTCTCTCCTCCAGACCTCGGTGAGGAAGCCAGCCACGGTGAGGCGCGAGCGCTCGGCCTCGAAGCCGGGCCACAGAGCGGTGACCGCCCAGCGGGGGAAGTCGTCGCGCCAGTAGACGCGGGCGATCCTCGTCCTCCGGAACGGAGCCAGGGCGAAGCGTGCCGCGCACCGCCGGCAGAGAAGGGCCTGCGGCACGCCCGGGCGAGGACAGAGGGCGAACGCGAAGGCCGTGTCGACGACATGGTTGCAGTCGAGGCAGGAGACGGCGGGACAGTGGAGGAGGGTTCGGGCAGGGACCATCTCGGTCATCGGACCTCCACGAGGGGTACCCGGACGCGGGCCGATTCCAGCTGGCCGCGCTCTTGGGATCGACGGGAGAAACCTGACGGGGCGGAGCGGGAGGAAGCGGATCGTCCGCGTGCCGGTCGAGGGCCCACAGGTGCGCCCGGCAGGCCTCGAGGGTGCGTTCGACTCGCCTCCGCAGATGAGAGCCGGCGTCGTCGCGCCCGGGCCGCACGACGGTCGGGCCGACCGTGACGCCGCACGCACGCAACGTGGCGATCCAGACACCGCGAGACCGTCACCCGGATCGTGCCGGGCGCGCGCCCTTCGGTGAGCCGCACGCTCGGGCGGAGGCGCTCCTCCGCTCCCTCGCGCGATTGAACGGAGGGCCCCGAAGCGCAGCAGGCGCGCGAGGAGACGACGTCGGTCGGCGCAGCTGTGCCCGGCGGAAGGTGACCGCCGGCCACCGCCGCAGCGGATGCCCTGGGGCCACCGATCTGCCCGCCGTCGCGCGGTGGAGTCGGACCGAGGCGTGCGTGTCACGGCTCCTCCGGCTCTTCTGGCGCCGCGCGCCAGGTGCTGGCCGAGAAGGGCGTGAGGAAGAGGACGTAGCGCCGCTCGCCGATCGCCACGGTGTCGAAGGGTCGCTCGGCCGCTGAGGCCTCGAGGTAGAGGTCGAGGCTCTCGTCGAGCGCGGGTGCCTCGGCTGCCTGATGGCCGTCGACCCCGGTGACGGCGATCGCCTCGATGTGGTGGTCGACGCCGTTGATGGTCAGGACGCCGTAGAGCCACGCTTCAGGCGCGGCGCCAGCATCCTCACCCGCGGGTCGGAGGAGATCAGAGGGAAGGGTGAGACGCATCGGGACTCCTTTGCTCTGGTTCGGGCTCCCAGGTCGGGAGCGGGCTCTCGAGCTGGTGAGAGGACGGACTCCGAGATGTGAAGGGACGGCGGCTGTCGGCCGCGCCTCGATTCAACCCGGAGCGATCCCCTCCTGGGAGGCGTGCGCCAGCGTTCGTGGCGAAGCTCCACAGGGCCGCGTCTCGCTCGTCAGGTCTGCGGCCGATCCCTCGTGGGCAGGCGCCACGCTGTGACCCACAGGCAGATGCCCGAGCGTCACGAGCTCTTGGTCGTCCGGCCTGAGGGACGAGCTCTCCGGTACGGCTCCGGGCGGAAACCAGATCCTCCCCGCCGGGTCGTGGTGGAGCCAGCCGGCGGGAGTGAAGCGCATCAGCTCCTCGGTGCCGCCACGGACAGCGAGGCCCGTGAGCGCCGTCAGCCTCTCGAGCGGCCGCCGGAAGCGCTTGTCGAGAACCGACACCCAGACCTCGAACGCTGTGAAGCCGAGCAGCCGCTCGCAGAGCTCCGGACGGGCGGAGAGCTCGCCGTACCTCTCGACCTTCGCGCTCCGGAAGTGGGCGAGCGACTCCATCCCCCGGTCGTGCTCGAGGAAGACGAGCCGGGGCTGGCTCTCGGGTCCGAGGAGGAGGACGGCGTCGGGCTGAGGAAGCTGGATCCCTCCGGCCTGGCCAGGGAAGGGACGCTCCCAGGTGGAGGACCAGAGGGCGCCCATCGATGGGGCGCTCTCGATCGCCAGGACGACGTCGTTGGTCTCCCTCTGGTGGTGAAAGAACGGCGGGACGGCTCCGTGAGCGAGCTCGAGCGGCCGCCGCGGCCGCTGGGGGAGCATGAAGCGAAGGAGCGGCTCCATCGGCCCTCGGGCGGCGTCTGACCTGATCCGTCCGAAGGCCCACCCGAGCGTCGGCCGGGCGGGGAGGACGAAGCGGGGCCGTCCTCCGGCCCTGGTGGGCTCGTCCCACGTGAAGACCCACCCCTCCGCGACCAGGCGCCGGATCCTCTGGCCGATCGCCTGGGAGGACCGCCCACGGAGAAGCCGGCGCTCGAGCTGGGCGTACGAGAGGAGGCGCAGGCGGGTCAGGAGAAGGAGGAGCTCCTGGTCGAGGTCGGTGAGGGTCGCCGACTCGCCGAGTCTGTGCGCTCGGGCTGGCTTTCGCCGTTCGTTTCGCGGGCCCTTTCGCGCAGGCGAAAGGCCGCCTGTCGCGCCGGCGTGGCCTGGAGGCCATGGGAGGGTCCGAGAAGGTCCTCGATCACCCTGCGCGCCGTGTCCCGCGGGCGGCTCGACTTCGGGTGTTCCGGCAGGAAGAGGGCGGACTTCGAAAGGTGACATGACCATGGGGTTGACAGATGAGGTGAACGGAGCGTAGGGCGAGGTCGCACCCATGACCGAGATCCCTCCCCTCACGTGGGAATCCCCCACGGAGCCTGAACCCAGAGCGACCCTCTCCACCCGGAGCAGGCTGTGGGACTTCCCCACGAGCGCGCGGTCGGACCTGCCGACCGGCGTCTGTCAGGTCACCATGGCCGGCGTTCCTGCCGCGATTACCCCGTGCTTCGCACCACGCCTCTCATGCACGAACTCGAGCGACGCGCCCGCGCGCTCGGTTTGTCGTCCCCGGAGCTGGCGCGGCGGATCGGGATGGAAAGGACCGGGCTGGCCCACATCCGGAGCGGGCGGGACCGGATCAGCCTCGGGGCGCTGCACCGGATCGCGCTCTGGTTCCCGAACGACGAGGCGATCCGGCGTCTGGTCTGGAGCTACATCCTCCACGACGTGGAGACGGCCAGGGAGCGGCTCCTGCGCGAGCGGACGTTGAGCGAGGACGCGGAGGGCTTCGCCGGGAAGCTCGCGGAGTCCTCCGTCGCCCTCCTGCGGGCCTTCGTGGCCGACTTCCCGGCTCGTGTCGTGAGCGGCACGGGGCTGCTCATCGTCTCGGCCGACGCGTCAGCCCTGTCAGCGTCCCTCGGCTTCGTCGAGGCCGAGCTTCGGGCGAGACGGATCCACGCGATCCGGCAGGCCGCCAGCTCCAGAATCGCGGCGTCTGCCGTACCCGCTCTCGTCGCATGCCCGGTGCTCCTCGTCGAACGCGTGGAGTACGCCTCGGCTTCGATGGCCGCGGTGCTCAAGGGCCGGGCGGCGTACCTCAAGCTGACGGTAGCCACGTGCGTCGCGGATGGCCAGGGCGCAGACGCCGCAGAGAGCCCGATCCTCCAGATCCTCGGGCGGACGACCTCCCGCGTCAGCGTCGATTCTGCCGCGGCTGCGCCGTCAGCCTGACGACGCGCGACCCGGTGACGCCCCGGCAACATCGGTCGTTGGAGAACCCTGAGGCCGGAGCGTTCGGTTCCTGCTGTGTAGAACTGCCAAGTGGCTCTTGACACGGAGTCCGCGCCATGGTTCTTTGAGGATGTCCTTTGAAACGACAGCGCTGGAGGGTGGCGCCCTGCCGGGAAGGTCTTCCCGTCGGCGCGCCGTCCTCCAGGTCGGAGGCGGCCGGCATCGCACGCGCGATCCGAAGCGTTCAGCAAGGAGGCACGAAGATGCTCCAGCACACGGCGGCCGTCCTTCCTTTCCCGGGTCACGGCGTCCCCCCGCCCGCGCCGCGGCGCAGGCACTCCAGTTCCGCCGCAAGGCACCAGCCGACCTCCCGTCTCGACCTTCGCTCCTTCGTCCGGCTCCTGCGCGCCGAAGGGCTCTCCGCCCGCCTGCCCAGTCTCCGCCATCAGGTCGAGGAGCTCGCCGAGCGCCATCACGCGGTCTTCGGGTTCGGGTTCGATCCGGACGAGATCCGGATCCCGGCCAGGGACCTGCCCGGGATGCTCCTGGGGCTGCGGGAGGGGATCCTGACGCGCCCGGTCGTGGTCGACAGCCCCCACATCCTCGACGCCATCCGCCTCGGCCTGGACTTCGCCTCCTCGATGCTCCGCTACCGGATCGAGCGGCTCGCGGCGAGCGGGATCCGTTTCCGCTTCCCCGAGCTGGGCTGGGCTCTCTGGAGCGATCTGCGCTGGCCGCGGCACGGGTCGCTCGCCGAGAGGATCCGGCGGATCGTCGGGATGCCGTCGGCCTCGCACGGGGACCTCGTCACGGTGTACGAGCGGCTCCCGCGGCCGCCGACCATCGGCGAACGGCTCGGGACGGCGCCCAGGCTCCTCTTCGTCGGGGAGAGCCGCGAGCCGTGGCGGACGAAGCTGCTGGGATCCGATTCGAGCGGCGAGCTGGTCGTCAAGGCCCTGCAGAGCTTCCGGTCGGCGGCCGTCGCGCTGGAGGAGGGGTGCCGGTTCCTGTCACCCGAGGCAGCCCTGCTTCTGCTCGCCTCTCCCGAGACCCGTCAGGGCAATCCCGGGCCGTTCGGATGGGAAGGCCCGGTCTGGCTCTCCGGTGTCGACCAGTTCGGAAGGGTGGCGATGATGGAGGCGGACTCCGATGCGGTCACTCTCTCCTGCCGGCAGCCGAGGAGGTTCGAGATGTTCGATCGGCTGCCGGCGTCGTCGGAGTAGATCCGATATTGTTCGAAGGCCCACCGTGGCACCCCGCCACGGTGGGCCGCCTTCGAGGTGAGCGCGGCTTCGACGTCCGCGCTGCGAAGAGAGGGAGCCGCCGTGGAGATCCGCCGGGGAGACATCGTCCTCGTAGACCTTCGGGGTGTCGAGGGGCATGAGAAGGCAGGAGTCCGGCCGTGCCTCGTGGTCCAGAACGACGCTGGCAACCGCAGCCTCCCCCTCACGATCGTCGCGCCGTTGACCGACGCGCGCGGAAAGCCGGACATTCCTCAGCTTGTTCCCGTCACCGCTGATGAACTCGGGGGCTACGAGACGAAGGCCTCCGTCGTCGACTGCGGACAGCTCAGAACCATCGACGTCGCCGCGCGCGTTGTCAGAGCCCTCGCCCGTCTTGGCCCGGACGCAATGGAACGCGTTGATCGCGGTCTCGCCGCGAGCTTGGGGCTGACCCGCCCAGGAAGAGACAAGCGGCCCAACACCTGAGTCCCGCCTTGGACTCTCCCCACGGCGGCCGAGGGCGATTCCGCGTCCGACGGAGCGCCCGAAGTGGTCAGGAGTGGCGCTTCTCCACGAGTTCGCTCATCGGCTTCGTTCTGCTCGCGTTCTCGGTAAGGGTGGGAGCGACGACGAGTACGAGCTGTCCAGCGTTCGGCCCGACTGGCTCGATCGTCCTCCTACCGCTCTTCGTCCCCCTTGTGGCCCTTGCCCGCATCTCCGCCGTCACCCCGTCCCCGCCTCTGGTTCCTCGGACCGAGGGCGGAGCCTTCGGATGGCCTCTCGACCGTCCAGGTGCGCCTGCCGGACTTCTTCGTCACGGTCCGGCGGGTCGGACCCAACCCGGGGCTCCTCCTCCTCACCCTTCGGGCGCTTCGCCAGCGCTCGGGGAGCGACACCCTGCGCCTCTCCGACCTGACCTGGATCCTCCTGGCCTCCGGCGGCGAGATCCTCGGCTGGCTCGACCGTCTCTCGCAGGCCCGCCTCGTCGTCTACGACCGCTGTGACCGGGACGATCCCCTCGTCATCGAGATCATCTCCGAGCCGCCGGACCCGAGCTCCTGGCCGATCGACGAGTCCGCCGTCCCGATGCCGCCTCACGCCCTACCCACGCACTGGTTCGTGCAGGTCCTGCCGCGGGTGGGTCGGACCAGCTTCCTCGTCTACCTCTACCTCCTCAGCCGGGAGGGGGCGCCACGCGAGCCGGCCAGCGCGGCCGTCGGACGGATCGCCTCGGCGGTGGGGCTTCGTCGGGAGTACATGGTCTACCTCCACCTCGGCCGCCTCCAGCGCTACGGCCTCCTGCGCCGGACCCGGTCAGGTCGGGGGCTCATCATTCTCGACCCGCCGCCTCTCACCCGCTGGGGCCGTCTGCGGCTCCAGCTCCTGCGGTGGGGGTTCCTGCCTCTTCCGTGGCGACGGATCGTCCTGGTCTCGCTGGCCCTCGCCCTGGCCCTCCTCCTCCTCGCCTACCTCGTGACCCACCCGCTCCATGTCCTCTCTCTCCCTCCAGTTCGAGACGACGAGCGCACGGACCCGGTTCGGCTGGCGGGCCTTCTACCTGGCGCGTGACCGGTTCCTGCACGAGATGCTCCGCCGCCAGGGACTGGGAATCCCCTTCGGGACGTACCGGACGGCTGACGGCGAGGAGGTGGCCACGTGGCTGACGGCCTCGGACCTCCGGACGCACACCCTCGTCCTCGGGAGCACGGGGAGCGGCAAGTCGACCCTCCTCGAGACTCTCGCCCGGTACCACTTCCGGAGGGGACAGGGGCTGGCGCTCCTCGACCTGCACGGGGACCTGTTCCAGCGGACGGCGGCCTGGGCCGTGGCGAGCGGGGCGCGGGACCTTTCGCTCGTCGACTTCACGGACCCCGCCTCCCTCCCTGCCTGGAACCCCCTGGCGCCGATGTCAGGGGTGGATGTGGGCAGGCAAGTGGACCTCCTCGTCGGCGTCCTCAAGCGCCTCTTCGCCGGGGAGAAAGCCGCCTCCTGGGCCTGGGGGGTGAAGGTCGAGGAGATCATGCGCCACGGCCTGGCAGCCTGCGTCCAGAGCGAGGTTCCGGTCGCGTTCGCCGAGCTGCGGCAGTTCTTCCTCCTCCCGGGCTTCCGCCGGCAGGTCCTCGTGACGGCCTCAGCGGAGACGCGGGCCTACTTCGCCCGGTGGGGACCGAGGGAGGAGATGTACCTGAGCGGCGCCCTCAACCGCCTCGACCCGCTCCTCGGGTCTGAGAGCGTGAAGAGGTTCCTCGGGGCACGGGAGTCGACGCTCGATCCGTTCCGGGTCGTCCAGCGGGGCGGGACTCTCCTCGTCAACCTCGCCCGGGGCTACCTCGGGCCGACGGCCGAGGTGATCGGACGGCTGCTCGTCAATGTCCTGCAGCTGGCAGCCCTGCGGAGGGAGGCGGTGCGGATGGGAAGCCGCCTGCCGTTCTCGGTGATCCTGGACGAAGCGCACACGCTGGCGCACGCCGGGAGCGGCCTGGAGGACCTCCTCGTGGCGGCCCGGAAGTACCGGGTCTACGTGACGCTGGCCGCCCAGAGCCTGTCGCTCTTCCCGAAGAGCTTCCGGCCCCACCTCCTCGGCAACACCGGCCGGCAGTTCCTCTTCCGGCTGCCGTACGAGGAGGCGAGGGATCTCTCCGGCGACCTCTTCGAGCCGCTCGGCAACGTCCACCGGGAGCAGGTGCGCCCCTACGACCGGCTGGACGACCCGCTCCTGGCGCCTTCAGAGGAGATCGCCGCGCGAACGCGGGAGCTGGCCAACCTGCCGGTCGGAGCGTGCTACTGGGTGATCCGGGGGCAGAGCTTCAAGGCGCGGCGGATTCAGCTTTCGGGGGCGAAGGACCCGCCGCGGTCGCTGAAGGAGATCCGGCGGGCGGAGCGGCGGCGGAGGTCGCTCGTCGACGTGCCGAGGACGGACGAGATCGAGATCCCTCCTTCTCCCCGGACGGCATGACGACGAACGTGCCCCACCCCCTGCAGCCAACGGGCCCATTCGCGTACGGGAACGCGAGGAAGGGCTGCGGTCCCGACCTCTACGGGGGCCCTCACACCCTCCTCCCGCTCAGATTCCCGTCCCTCGAGCACATGGAGGCACGAATCCGAGGTGCCATCGTCCGGATCGAGACCGTCGAGAACCTCTCACCGCGGACGGCCGCGTGGCTTCGCGAGAGCTACAGCGCCTTCCGTCGGTTCCTCGCCGAGGACGACCGGCGACAGCGGCAGTTCCTCGGTGGGGATCCCCGCCAGCAGCTGCGCGCCCTCGAGGACTGGGTCGCCTCGATGAACGGCTCACGGCTCGCACGGTCGACCGTCAACAACTACTGGCGGGGCGTGCGCATGGTCCTCTCCCGGGTAGCCCGCGACGGGGCGATGCAGAATCCGCTCGGGTACCTGCGCGCACCCCACCCGGGATCGACGGAGCCACGCTTCCTGACGCAGGAGGCGGCCGAGACCGTCCTCCTCTTCGTTCGGAACGACGCGAGCGTCCCACCGCCCCTCCGGGCACGCAACACCGCCGTGTTCGCCGTCATGCTGCTTGCGGGACTGCGCCGCGCCGAGGTGCTGCAGCTCCACGTCGCCGACGTCGACTTCGGCCCGGACATCATCAGGGTCCGCCACGGCAAGGGGCGCCACGGCGGAAAGCCGCGGACCATCCCGATGACGCCCCAGCTGGCACGGTGCTGCGCCGCGCACCTCTCCTTCCGGCGGCGTGCCCAGACGTCCTCCCCGCACTTCTTCCTCGGGACACGCGGGCGCGGCGGGCTCGCGGAGTCGACGCTCGTCCGCCTGTTCCGGCGTGTGAGCCGCCGGGCGGGGATCCACGTGACGCCCCACATGCTCCGGCACACCTTCTGCACGCTCCTCAGCCGCGCCGGCGTGTCCGATCGCCTCGCGAAGGAGGCGATGGGACACGCGGACTTCTCCACGCTCGCGCGCTATCAGCACGTCTACGAGGGTGAGGTGGCGGCCGAGCTGACGGCCAAGCTCCGTCTCAACCTCGGCGAGCCTACAACGTGAACCCCTCGAACCGGCGGCGGACGTCCTCCGGACGGACGCGGATGTACCCGGCGGTCGTCTCGAGCCGGGCGTGGCCGGCAGCCGCCTGCACGAGCGGCAGGGGGACGTTTCGCTCGCAGACGCTCATCGTGACGTACGAATGGCGCAGGACGTGGGCCGAGAAGCGGACACCGGCCAGGCGGCGCACGGCCGCGATGGTGCGGCGGAACTGCGACTCCGACAGCGGCCGGTTCGAGCGGCTCACGAAGAACGAGAGCGAGGTGGCCTCCTCCGGCGGCAGATGAGCGGGACCGAGGCCGCGGCGAGCGCGTTCGGCCTTGTAGCCGGCGAGGATGGCGGCGAGCACACGCGGGATGGGGACGGCCCGCCCGGTGCCGCCGAACCGCCCCTTGCCGGTCCTCACCGTGACCCAGCCCTCCGTGAGGTCGACGTCGCCGTTCCTCAGCTGGAGGAGCTCCGACTTCCGGAGGCCCGTGTAGATGAGCGTGGCGATGATCGCCACCGTGCGGACGCGGACGAACGGCGAGGGCCAGAGCCCGCTCTCGGCGGCCCGGAGGATCCGGCGGAGCTCGGTGGCGCCGAGCGCCTTCGGCGGGCGGGAGGGCACCCCGGGGGCCTTCACACCGCGGAAGGGGTTCACGACCGCCTCCGCAGCCTCCAGGTAGTTGAAGAACGCGCGGACCGCACGCCAGTGCATGTTGACGGTGAACCGGGAGAGCTGCCGGCGACGGTTCCACGCGGCCCAGGCGTCGAGGTTCCCGATGCGGTCGGCCGGCGGGAGCGGCCCGACGGAGGGGTCGAGGAGAAACGCCCGGAAGTTCCGGTAGGAATACCGGTAGTTGCGGACGGTCTTCGGGCTCTGATCGCGATCGGCGGCGTGGAGCATGAAGCGCTCGATGGCGGCGTCGAGATACGGGACATCGACGCCGACGGCGCGGGCGGAAAGGAGCGAGGTTCGTGGCGCGGGAGCTCTGTCGAACGGCGCGCGGGCGTCCGCCCGTTGCAGCGGGGAGTCAGGCATTGGGGAAGGGGGGTAGGGGGCGTTGGGACCGTCTCTCCCGCCGTCTCCCGAATGGCTCCCCGCAATCCCGCAGCTTGCGCTCATGGCGTCGGCGCGCGCGCCGGGGACCGAGAGGTCGTCGAGCGCGTCCTGAAGCGGACGGCGCGGCGTTCGCAGCTGTCCGGCGCTCCCGGAAGGGTGGCTTCCCGCTCCGCAAGCTTGCGCTCTATCCGACTGAGCTACGGGTGCGCGTTGGGAAGCCGTTTCCGTGGCGGACACCGGTCCAAATGAGCACAAGCGCGCCTGCTGGAAGGTCATTCGAGACGGCGATGAAAAGGGCCTATCCACTATTACCAGCAGTCGAGGTGCTACTGCAAGGCCGAGGCGAGTCGAGGTTGCGCGGGCTGAACGAAACCGTTCCTGCCGAACTCCGGCTCCTCCTTGTCAGCGAGCGAGTCCCGGGTTCGCGAAACCAAGGCGACTGCTCCCGGATCGAGGGCTGAAGTCCAGTCCTCATCACCGAGGTGCGAGCGGCGTGAGGAAGTCGTCGCGCATCCGGTAAGCCGACGACGAGCCTCCCTCGATCATCGCGTCGAGGAGCGCCAGGACCCCGGAGCGCAGGCGCTCGTCCCTGCGGATCCGAGGCGATCCCCCGTAGATGAGCCGCGACAGGACGGCGTCGAGCCGCTGGATCGCTCCCGACGTGAGCTGCACTCGCCCGGCGCCCTCGGCGAGCTTCTCAGCCACGTCTGCGAGCGCGTCCGGAACGATCGCCGAGCCGACGGTGCGCAGAAACCCAGCGAAAACCTCGAGCAACTGGTCTGACGGCGGCAGGCGTCGGAACAGCGCGCCGACTTCGCCCTCATGACCCTTGAGGGGTTCCCACTCGCGCACCCCTGGCTTCCAGGAGATGTCGAAGAAGAGGCACCGGAGGAGCTCGTTTCGTTCGCGGCCGCCGCCGCGAGCCGTCTCCTCGTACCTCGTCGCGAACGCCCTCCACAGCGCCACGAACGTGTCGCTGGGCCCGCGCCCGTCCTGCGCGGAGAGGAGGTCCCGGATGAAGTCCCCGACCTCCCGAGGCGCATCGCCCGTCGCAGCCAGGATGGGCTGCGTGATGGCGAGCGCTGCGTCGGGTCGGTGGGCGAGGACCATCGACGCGAGAGCCCCGGAGACGTCGTGCCTCGCCCCGGCCTCGAACCTGCCGTCCTCGTCGTCATCGTTCGGGCCGGTGGGGAACGATCGCCGTTCCGCCGTCCACGAGCGGGCGAGGAGCTCCGCCAGCCGCCGGAAGCAGATGCGGCTGAGCTCGTCGGTCGGCTGGGAGCCGAAGACCGCCAGGAGGTTCTTCACCAGTCCCCACCACGGCCACCTCGTGTAGTCGAGCGCGCCCAACACCTCGGGGTCCTCCCAGCGCTCTCGGCGCTCGACGATCCCGCGGAGCTCCGCTCGCGCACGCTGCTTCCCCGCGGTGTCCTGCCAGGCCCACTGGCGCCCCCGCTCTTGCATCAGGCGCGCGTACGCGACCCCCGCCTTGAGGCAAGTCAGCGCGAGGTCACGGTCCGAGAGGAGCAGGTCGCGCCCGATCCCTGCCATCGTCACCTCGACGTAGCCACCCTTTGCGTGCAGCACCCCGCACGCGAGCGCCCGGAGGACCGTCGCCTCGATGGGCGTGCCCCGCACCTTCGCCACGAGGCCCGGGAGCACGTTCGCGGCAGCCATCGACCCGTCGAGCGCGTGCGCGCTCTCCCCCCCGAGGGAGAATTCGTCGTCCGTGCTCGCCACGACGGACCGGCACGCCTCGTCGACGCACCAGTCGCGCTCGGCCTCGCTCAGCTCCTCCCAGTGGTCCCGGAGGCACACCGCCGCGACGTAGGGTGGCGCCGACGAAGTGGGGTCGCTGAACTCCTCGTCGACCGGGCCGTCGTTGCTGAAGCGCACGGCCTCGCCGAGCTTCTCCCGCCACGCGCTCGGGTCGTATCCCGTCGCGCTCCTCCTCTCGAACACCGTCGTCGCCCACATGAGGAGGCTCAGCCTGCTCGTGTGCGCTTCCATCAGCGGACGGCGCGCGTGGAGCAACCTCGCGACTTCGGGGGGCGGCGGACTCGCCTGCATCAGGACCCTGCCCTCAGCGGCGGGACCGGCGGGGAGGAACCTCCGCACGTCGATCCGGTGGAGCACGAGCTCCCACAGCCGGTCGTCGTCCGTGCGCGACGCCTCGGCGGGCAGCGCGGCGCGGAGCCCGTCGACGAGCGCCCAGACCTGCTCGCGCGCGTCAGTGAGCTGGAGCCGCACCGCCGTCGCCTCGAGGTCCTCCTTCCGGTGCTCGCGCGCGTTCGACCTCCTTCGCTCCTTCGCGTACCACTCGTCCTCCGGGGCGCTCCGGAACCCGATGCCCTCCAGGATCCGCCCCGCGCTTCCCTGGTCCGCGATCCAGCGCCCGCGGTCGAGCTCGAAGAACTCCCGGTGCGCGAGAAGCGGGAGGATCGTCCGCCAGGTACCCTGCGGCCACGCTTGCGCCACACTTAGGACGACCGCCGTGATCGCGGCGTTGTTCGACCGCGAGAGCAGGTCGAGAAGCGCTGCCTCGAGCGTGGGGTCCTCCGCCTCAGCGCGCTCCAGCAGCCAGTTCTCGAGCGCCATCAGGGCGCACTGAAGCGGGTACGGTCCGACCGTCGCACTCCGGTACAGCCCCCAGAGGCGTCCGTTGATCCACTGCTCCACGGCCCTCCCGTCCGGGAGCGAGAGAGTGATCCGGCCCGGCGCCTCCAGAAGTCGCACGTCCGCGGCACCGTACGCATCGCAGGCGTGGTTCGTGATCCGGACGATCAGGTCGAGTCCGATCGTGGGGTGGTGGGCGAGCAGGTGGCAGAACGGGCCGTGAAGTCCGCTCGGCGGGAAGCCGAGCTCCCTGCCGTTCGGCGGGATGCCGAACGCCGTCTCGACGGCGTGCATGTCGTGGTCTTCCCAGTCCGGTCTCCTCGCAGCCTCCGCGCCGGGGCTCATGCCGAACACGTGCTCGACGCAGGCGACGGCGAGCTGCGGCAGGTCGCGCGCAGCGGCGGCGCCGGTCACGATCCCGAGCAGAAGCTTGACGATCGTCGACTCGCGGCGAGGCGTGCCCGCTCCCACTGCCGTCTGGACGAGCGCCTGCAGGTCGTCGGCTGCGACGTTCGGCACGCGCAGGGCCACGGCCAGCGCGCGCTCCTCCGCGTCGTGGCGCTCCGAGTACGAGCGCTCGGGCGCGCGCGCGGCGATGCGGAGCCCCGTCCTCCCGGCGGCGTCCGAGCCGGCTGGGTACGGCGACCGCGGCGTGACCCGGAGCGCCCAGTCCTCGAGGAGGTTCAGGTAGAGGGGGATCGCTGGAGGTTCCAGCCCGTCCTTTGGGACCTTGTCGAGCCAGCTGAGGAGCGCCTCCCACGCCCCGCCGTCCGGGAGCAGGAGCCGCGTGCCGACGAGGCCCGGCTCGTGCGCCGCGCTCGGCAGGCGCCTGCACGCCACGCGCGTCAGGTGGAGGAGCCGGTGGAGGAGGCCGTCCGTCCGGAACTGCTCCGCGCTCGCGATCGTCTCGACGAAGCGCCCGCCGGCGCGCGAGAGGAGCGCGCCCGTGAGCGTGTCGTCCACCCAGTGTCGCGCGAGCCCGGCGCTGCGCGCCACGCCGAGCGCCCACGCCGCCGCCTCGTCGAAGGCGCCGTCGAGCCACTCGGTGAGCCACACCCGGAAAGCCCGCCGGATCGCCGGGTGCGTCCCAATCCTGCCGAAGAAGTCGCCCGGGACCCGCGCCGCGGCCGTGAACTCGTCCTCGATCCAGCGCTGGAGCGCCCAGTCTTCGAGCACGTCGTCCGCGGGTGCGAGAGCGTCCGGGTCGTCGGGGCTCGCGACGACGAGCATGTCGCGGCGGAGCTCCTGGAGCACCGCGGCGTCGAGGTCGTCGCAGCGGACGAACACCGCGAGAGATCGTGCGCGCCGCCGGACGACCTCGAGGAACGCCCTCTCGCGGCGAGTGGGCATGCCGCCCGCCTGGTAGCTGTCGCACCGCACGACCTCGCTCCAGACCTTCCTGCGGAAGCCGCGCGCGTCCGTCGGGAGCGGCGCCGCCCACGTCATCCGGGCCGCCATCCCGAGTTTGAAGGGGTTCCGGAGCAGTCTCCGGAGCCTCGGCTCACCGAGCGGCGTCGCGAGCGCAGGGATGGCGGTTGCGACCACGCCGAGGTCCGCGTCGCTGAACTCGGGCACCTTGAGGACGCTCACCGGCCGAGCCGCCCCCTCCAGGAAGGCGCTCCGGAAGGTCTCGACCGCGAAGGAGCGGCACGTGATCAGAACGACCCAGCTCGGGTCCTCGCCGAGCGTCGCGAGGAGGTCGCGCAGCGGGTCGCGCTCCGGGTCGGCCTTCTCCAGGAATTGCTCGGCGCTCTCGACGAGGACGATGTTCCTGGGGAAGAGCGCCCCGGTGGCGAGCAGCCGTGCCGTCGTCTGCCCGTGAGGCAGGAGCACCCCGTCGAGGTACCCGCCCGACGCGAGCATGCCGGGTCGGAACGCGAGCGCGATCCCGTCGTCCCGGACCTCCCTGAACGCGTGGCCGGCGAGAACCGACTTCCCGGCGCCCGGCTCGCCGGCGACGACGACGATGCCCCCGCTGTTCACCAGGCCCAGGAGCTCAGCTTCCAGCTGCGCCCGCCGCACCTCGACGCCCTGGATCGACGCCGTGACCCGGCAAAGGACGACGTCCGTCGTGCTCCGGAGCGACTCGAGCGCCTTCTGGAACGGGGCGCTCCTCGGCAGCGCTGGCCACCCGACCTCCCGCGCGACATCGCTGGCCGTGACGCTCTGCGCGCGGCCGTCCCAGCGGAGCGCAGCCGCGACCATCTCGGGCCACGTGTCCGTCTGGGGCGTGCCGGGTGTCGTGTCAGCCGCGACCTGGAGGATGGTGCGGATCGACGCCTCTGCAGCGCCGGCGTCCGGCCCGAGGTCGAGGCAGACGAAGTCCAGCACCCGGAGGAAGGCGAGCAGCCGATCTTCCGGGATCGCCCCGCCGGTGGCCCCCTCCAGCATCTCGCGGCAGGCTTCTCGGTACTTCAGCGCCTCCTTCGGCAGGTAGCCCGGGATCTTCAGGCGGCGGTCGAAGTCGCCCTCATCGACGGACGCGCGGGCGCAGTCGAGGAGGGCCCGCAGGCCGTGGGTGAAGTCGCTCGACGCCGCCTGGAGCACGAGGCCGAGGACGTCCCGGTCGGGGTCGAAGCGCTGCGCGTCGTTGAAGTCAGCCCAGGCCTTCGCGAGCGCGCTCACGCTCGCCTCGTCCGATCTCCGGAAGCGAAAGCGGCACTTCGCCTGAAGCGCTGCGCGCCGCGCGTCGCCCGACTGATCCCTCCCCACGAGCAGGAGGTCGTCGGTCCGCCAACCGAGGGACCCCGACTGGAGGTGCACTGACTCGAGCCGGCAGCCGCGGAGGAGTGGCGGTGAGCCGCCGACTAGGAGAAACGCGAGGAACGTGGCGTCAACTTGAAACTCGAAAGCGACACCTGCTCCGGCGGTCGCCTGGGGACTCGCAATGGTGGGGCTTTCTGCCACATGCCCATTGTCGAGCGCAGTACCTCGGTCGTCCAGCAGGCAGGAGGATCGATGGGCACTCATGGAGAGACGAGTGAGGCATCAGACCGAAAGGACGAGGTCCAACCGGTCAGTGGGACTTTTCGTGTAAACCGCGGCCATCGCTCGTCCAGCTATCGGAGTAGATGTTCCACCACTCGAGGCAATGGCATGTTGTTGCGGCCTGAATCGAGACTCTTCCAGGATCGTGACGCACCTGAGCCCCTGCGCCCCCGAGGCGCCACCGGCGCCCACGCCGGGCCACAGGACGCCGATCCGGTCGGCTCACCCGTTCGGGGGATGCGGACGGCCGGACGACTGAATAGTCTCTCCTTCAGTTTCAATCGCGAGACCGGAAGCCGCAGTGCGGAAGATCCGGGCCGGAACACGGAGGCGGTGGCCGTGCACGTCCCTTTCCGGCTCTGGCAGGCGCCGGAAGGGTGCGGAGGACGAACGCTTGAGTCCAGGAATCGGGATGAGTTTCGGTCTTGAGACGTGGTCGCGCAACACCGTTGGTCCGGCGAACACGAGCCTTAGGTGCCGGAAGACGACGACCCGGCCGGTGTGGTGACGAAGAAACCGGGGGGGACGCGGAAAGATCATGGCGTTCCCGCCACTTAAGGGGAGAGAGGCCGTCGGCCGGCGTCACGGCGATGTCGACCGAAGGGCGCGGAGCGTGGGCCGTCCCATCCACGCTACCTCCCCCGACATCGTCCTCGTGAGTCGTTCACCCACAGGCACGTATGGCGCGCGAAGAAAGAAAGGACCAGACAATGCCCGACGTATCGATCGAGTGGCGTGAGCGTGTCGGACGGGCCTTCAACACCCGACCCCGAATCGGTGTCGGTCGGCATCGCGTCTGGCTGTCCCGGAAGCACGACATGGACGCCTTCCGCGACAACTTCTTCAACCCAGGCACTCACGTCTGCCTCGACGGACCGAGCGGCGTCGGGAAGACCTCTCTCGCTCTCACGTTCCTCGCGCGTGAGAAGGCGCGCTACGTCTACGTGCCGCTCACGCGACATACCTCATGGCCGGACTTCTGCAGAATGCTGCTGAAGCCCGTCCACAGCAGCGAGCTCGGCATCTCGACCGACATGGAGGTTGGACTCGATAGGGGTCTGCCGACGGGGAAGCTCCGCATTAGCCTCGGGTCGAAGCACCGGCCTTCCGACGATGTCGACTACCTGACCAAGACATCCGCGATCTGGACGGAACACCACGTCGTGGAGTCACTCTGTAGTGAGGCGGCAGCGCTCGTGATCGATGACGCCGAGCGTGCCTCGGAGGATCTCCTGACGCGGCTCAGCGACCTCTGCCGGTTGATGACTACTCGCGAGACGCCGCTCTGCGTCAAGCTGTGCTTCATTGGCACGGATCATCTCTTTCGCCGGCTCTTGCATGTCAACCCTTCGTTGGATCAGCGGGTTTTGCAGACAACCCTTGGCGCGTTCAACGATCATCGCTACTCCTGGCACTTCTTGACCCTGGGCTTCGATGCCCTCGGCCTTCGCCATCCGGGCAACTCCCGCGTCAGGGAGGAGCGCGAGCGGCTGGACGACTGCATAGCCGCGGTCTACGAGGCGGCAGATGGCCTACCGAAGAGCCTCAACGCGCTCGGCCAGCGCGTAGCCACCCGGGTCGAAGAGCGGCGCCGCTGGGTCTCCGCCGGCGAAATCCAATCGGCTTCTCGCCGGATGACGGATCAGAACTGGCGTCAGTACAGCAGTGACTTCCCGAAGGTGCTCCGGGTCCTCGATGAGGTGCCGACAGCACGCTCCCTCGTGCGCGCCCTCTACAAGCGGGGGATCGCCCGAGTTCACTACGCCAACGACCTCTACGTCGAGATGGCCGCCGAGGCTGCGGCGGACGGCGATGCCCTGTCGGAACAGCTCGTGCGCACCGCAATGGAGCGGCTGGCGGCGGTCGACTTCCTGGTGCTCACGGGTCGCGCCGGCGAGGTCCTCTATGTGGCGCAGCCAACAGCGGCGCACGCCCTCGGTGTGGCCATGCGCGATCACCGGCGCTCACAGGAGATGAGGGCCGGACTCCGTGACCGCTCAGCCGTCTCCGGCTCGTTCCCGGCCCAAGATGCTACGGATGGCGACCCGCTCGAGACGGATTCCCCCTAGCGCGGTCCGAGAGTCGGATGCTCGGGTCGCTTGGGGGGCGTCGCCCGCGCGCTGTACTTCCCTCTCGAATCGACTGCCATCGTTTCGTTCGCTTCTCTCATCGATCCGGACGAACCCCGCCTTCAACAGGAGGTTGGAATGGACCTCATGCCCTCGTCATTCGATGACCTCGCCAAGGCTCTCGGCCTTCTGGGCGGGCTCTACGCGTTTCGGGTCGGTCTCATTCAGTACCGAACCGCCCAGCAGTGGAAGAGGGCCGAGTGGGTCGCCCAGGAGATGAAGGCCCTCTTCGCCGAGCCCCTGGTTCAGGCTGCGCTGCTGATGATCGATTGGCAGAACCGTAGGGTCCCGCTGCACCCTGACGAGGGCGAGGCGTCGAAACGCGACGTGTACGTATCCGACGAGTTGGTCGCGGCGGCCCTGGCGACCCATTCCCGAGAGAGACCGTTCTCCGCTCTGGAGTGCGAAATCCGCGGTGCTTTCGATCGGTTGTTGGATGGGCTCGAGCGCCTGAACTCGTACGTAACCACGGGACTCGTTACGGACGGCGAGCTTACTCCGTACGTTGCCTACTGGGCGTCCAGGGTCTGCGGCGCGAGCGAAGGCGAGACGCGTCTCGCCGCGCTTCGCGTCTACATGACAACCTATGGCTTTGCAGGCGCCCTCCACCTGCTCGAACGACAGGCCGCGAGGACGGAACGCTAGCTATCCCGACCGGCTGCGAGCCCTTCTCGTTCGTCGGCTCGAAGGCGTCGTTCTGCGTCGCGGCAACCGGGCGTCGGCGCACAGCAGGCGACCGCAGGTCCTCGGTAAGGAGACCGTCCGCCTCCATACATGCGTCAATCGAGGGAGGGAGTGCCGCACATGAGGAAGCTGTCCGAGTTCCTCCAGAGCATTGCCGAGCAGGCCGGCCCGGAGACCTTGAAGGGCGTGATCGTCCTCGTCGCGCTCGATCGTCCCATCGACCACCTGATCCGTCAGGCCCAGGGCCTGGGTCCCTATCACCGGGGGAGGCCGAGCCCCTGGTCGCACACGTTCCTCATCGCCGATGAATACGCCGGACCCGGGACGCCGATCCTCGACTGCACGATCCGGGACCCCCAGGGGCGGGTCGCCTGGGACGAGAAGCTGGACGAGGTGCTGAAGACCGGGATCGCAAGGTCCGGCGGCATTTACACCGGCCGGATCGACGACTACGACGACCCACGCGTCACGGCCTGCGGCATCAAATGCATCTGCGACCTCCGCGCCGACGAGCGAGACGCCATCGTCGCGGCCGGGGAAGCCCTCCAGGCGGAGGGCTATCACTACGACATTCCCGGTCTCTTGCGCGAACTCGTCCGCCTCCTGATGGGCATCGAGATCCCGCCGGGCGAGAAGCTCCTCTTCTGCAGCGGCTTCTGCCAGGCCGCCTACCGGATCGCCCTCGGCGATCGCGCGGACTTCGCCCCCGACGTCGCGACGGCCGACACGACGCCGGACGACATCTGGTTCTCGCCGCTCGGGAACGGCGCGAGGCCGTAGGAGAGGAGGCTGTCATGTGCCTGCAGCCGTCAGCGATCAGACCCTGGCAGAAATGGCATTGGGCCGGAGATCAGATCTTCCGAGACACCGTCGTGCCGGCGCACAGGCTGGTGCCCCGCACCCGGATCACCGGCTACGACATCGACATCCGGGAGTATGTGGCGGTCGCCGGAAACGCCGTGGTTCGACATGTTCTCGACGAACTCCTCGAGCAGCTCCCTGCTGCCGACCAGGCCCGGTTCGTACGGCACCGAATCGGGGACTTCGACTTCCGGGTCGAGACGGTCTGCGAGCTGTTCTCCAGATTCAGGCACGAGCCGGACCCACGTGGCTTCGACACCTGGTACTTCCCGGAGGAGACGATCGTGAGGGGCGGCGGGGACTGCGAAGACCTCGCGTTCCTCCTCGCGGCGCTTCTCGAGGCTGCCGGGATTAGCCGAGGCTGCATTCGGGTCGCTCTCGGCCACATCGTCGACCACGCAAGGGGCCGCGAGCCTCGCGGTCACGCGTGGGTGATGTACCAGGACGAGCCGGGTGCGTGGCGACTCCTGGAGCCGATGACCCTCGTGAAGAACGCCCCGAGGGAGGCGAAGGATTCCCGAGCGCCAGGTGGAGAAGTCCGAACGGCCGCCGACGTCGAGTACGTTCCCCTGTTCGTCTTCAACGGCGACCACCTGTGGACCGTGCGCTCCCGATACAACCCCGCCCCGTCCTCCCTCGCTGCCTGGGTCGAGACCCGGAAGCGCCTCGCCAGGCAACGCCCAGCGTTTGCGGCATCGGAGCATGCTCACATCTTCGACGAGGGTCTGAAGGGGATGGCGGCCGGGGACCTCCGGCGGGTGAAGGCCGTGAGCCTCTGGCAGGACGTTGACACCCTGGCCTACGACCCCAGGGACCACTTCGATTTCGCGTACGTGCAGGAGGGATGGCTGCGGATTGTCGACCGGCTGCTCACGAGGGACCTGTCCGACTTCGCCCAAGCCGTTCACGCCGTCGGAGACTTCTACGCCCACACGTACTGGGGGTACCTCATGGCCAAGCCGGGCGGAGGGGCGCTGCCGCTGTGGACGCCCGCGGCTCCCCCAGAGACGAGCGGATTCGCGTACGACTTCAGGGGATTCAAGGAGATCCCGGACTGCGTCCTGGGCCCCGTCAAGGGACATCCCGACCCCGTGGCAGCGGCTGCCAAATGGAAGGGGCGGCTGATCAGCGGTCAGTGGTGGCGCTGGTACTCCACGTATCCCGACGACTTGAAGGTGGACCTTCCCGAGCGGCGATGCCTGCCGGACCACGACGATGTCGCCGTCGACAAGCCGACCGGGCGGAACGTCCTCTGCGACGAGAGGGACTACTCGAGGCAGTTCGCCCTCCGAAAGGAGGCGGCGACGCGACATATCAAGCAGATCTACGCAGTCTGGTGACGGCTCCGGGCCATGGTAGGTCTGGCGCTGCCACCTACGTGGAGTGGCGCGTAGCTTGAGCCCGCGTCCAGAGAGCGCCGCCTTCTGGGGTGTGCCGAAACGCGAAGAACGGCATCGGACGCATCCCCGTCGGCGCATGCTCCGGCCCCACCTGCCGCGCGAGCCTGACATCCCCGGTTCCGGGGATTCCTGTCGGCGCCCCTCCCCAGGGCGGTGATCCTCCACGTTCTCAGAATTCCAAGTCCGAGACCCCGTCGCGAGCAAACAGAGGAGGCCTTTCGATGTCCGTTCAGACCCGAGCCGCCGTGATCGCCATCCTTCTTGCGGGTAACCCTGCGCTCCTCGCCCTGGACGCCCTCACCACGGCCTACTCGACGACGGTCAAGGAGAAGGCGACGCTCAAGGTCATGCGCGACGGGGCGGAGAAGGACCTCCCGATCGAGCCGAAGCCGCTCCAGTTCGGCTCGTCGTTGCAGCTGAACTCCGGCTCGGGCAGCTCCACCCTGCAGCCAGTCATCGAGGCGCACGGGACCATCGGCGGGATGAAGCCAAAGCGAAAGTCGAACCTCTACGGCGACTTCAAGCTCAGTCTGAAGTCGGAGCCGGTCTCGGGAGACGCCGAGGAGATCGCCGACGCGATCCGCATCGACACCGGCACGCTCGCGGTGAACGCGGGCGCCATCTGGACCTACTTCTTCTACCCTCCCGAGCACGACGACGGCCCCCTGGGGTTCGAGGCACGCGGCGCAGCGCAGTTCTCCTATCAGCGCGTCCCCGAGCTGTCGATCTCGTCCGGAGTCTCGGATCCCGGCACGAGCCCCGACTTCGGAATCCTCGCCCCCGAGGTCCGCGTCGGGGTCTGGCTGAAGTACGCCTTCCTGGGCTACAAGTACAGCTACGCGGTGACATTCGGGCAGGCGTCGCCGGTCTCGACCGAGCTCGACCGGACGTCTACGCACAAGGCGATCCTCATCGCGAAGGTGGAGCCGTTGAGCGGTCAGGACGGCAAGAGCCCCTTCTTCATCGAGTGCCAGTACACCGGCGGCAGGAACTCCTTCGACGGCGGGAGCTTCAGCTTCGCTATCACGAAGGCCTTCAGCGCAGGATGGTGACGAAGGCCGCCCCGTCGATCGCGCCTTCGGCGCCCGGCGCCCCTTCGCTTCCGTGTCGGCGTGAGCCCCGCTTGAGTGACGACTGCAGCACTCCGACCCAGATGGCCGGCTGCAGCTCTCGTCGCGCTAGCTACGCAGCTTCGCGACATTCGACTTACCGGGTCGTTCGCGTCTCTTGTGAAGGCTCGGCCCCCGCTCGAAAGGAGAGAGCGTCCCATGAAGAAGATCATCCACCTCAGCGATCTTCACATCGGTTTCTCAGGCTGCGGCGACCGCTTTTCTCGCATCGTCCGGGATATCAACTTCCTCAAGGAGCCAGCTTCGAACTACGTAGTCGTTGTCACCGGAGACCTCGTCGACAGCGCCTTCGACGGGAAGAACTACGGTGAGGCCAAGGCGCTTCTCGATTGCCTTCGCGGGTTTGACGTGCTGGTGGTTCCAGGCAACCACGACTACGGAAGCGGCTCGTTGGGGCTCCCCCGTTTCGTCAAGGAGTTCAAGAAGACCTTCTTCGGCGCGTCCAAGCAGGTGTATCCGAAGCTGGACATCATCGAGGGCGTGGCATTCCTGGGGCTGGACTCCATGGCCGAGGAGGTCCACTGGTACGACAGCCTCTGGGCGAACGGCGAACTCGGAAAGGCACAGCTGACGAGGCTCCGGACGGCGCTGATGAGCAGCGACGTGCGAGCATGCGAGAAGGTGGTCGTCTACCTCCATCACCATCCGTTCGATCCGGCGCCATTCCATGAGCTCAAAGACGCCGCCGCCCTCGGGGAGGTCCTTCAGGGATGTGCCAAGAGGGTTGACGCACTTCTCTACGGGCACAACCACCAGGGGAAGATACGGAACGGGAAATGGGGGATCCCTCGGTGCTATGACGCCGGAAGCTCGACGCGGAAGTTGGGCTCGAGCGGTTTCCATCGGATCATCGACCTCTCTCGGGACGCGCGATTCGACTATGACGCGAACTTCCACTGCGAGCAGCCCTGAGGGGCGCGGGCTTCGCAAGCCCTTGCCGAGAACCTGAGACCGCTCTGGCAGCTGGTACCCCGTGCGGGTCCACTGTGGTACGGCCTCTTCTCTGAGGCGCATACAGGCCGAAGTCGGGCCCTTCGATCACAAAGAGGGTCGGGTCCCCGGGCTGCGCTGACTTCTACCGAGGGCCGCCGCCCTCGTCGAGATCTCTCCGCTCGAACGGAACCTGAGGGGGCCGGCCGAGCATCTTGCGCCCCCCCCAAGCGGGCCGATCTCTCGCCCTGGGGAAGCGAGGGTCGTTCCAGATACGAGGCCATCATCACCCCCGCGTCCGAATGAAGGAGTGAGCATGCCCACAGTTGGAGAAGCCGTCATTCTCATCCCGGGTTTCATGGGCTCCCGCCTCGTTCGCCCTGAGGACGGCCAAACGGTCTGGCTCGACCCGGAGTGGAACCTCCTCCATCTCGCCGAGGCGATCGACCTCCTGCGGCTCAGGTCGCCCGACGACCGCCGGCTCGTCCCAGGAGGCGTCCTCGAGAGGGTCCCCCTCGGGGCCTTCAGCCCACAGGTCTATACCCCCCTCCTGGAGTTCCTGACCACCGGCGAGAAGGGGATCGGGTACCCGGCCTCCAGCATCCACACCTTCGCGTTCGACTGGCGCAGATCGATCGAGGAGGCCGCCTACGCACTCGACTCCAAGATCGGGCGCTGGGCGAGCGGATACCGCTCAGATCGGCCCTTCGTCGTCCTGGCCCACTCCTACGGCGGCCTCGTCGCGGCTCATGCGCTCTTCACCGGGAACCACGCGGCGGCCCGCGTCGCTCTCCTGGTGACGTTCGGAGTCCCGTTCGGCGGGCTGCTGAAGACGCTCGCGTCCCTTCAGCAGGCCGACGAGATCGACGACCTGCCGTTCGGACCCTCCCGGCTGGCGGAGCTGCTTGGAGACTGGCCTGGCTCGTACGACCTCATGCCGTTCCGGGAGACGACGGGTCTGATCTTCGACTCCAGGAAACGACCGAGAAGCGCCTCGTCTGCGGGTTTTCTGGCCGACGGCTTCCGCGCGGACCTTGCCACCGAGTCCGCCCAGCGCCTTCGTCGGCACTCGGTCCCCCTTCCGGAGGACATCGAGGGCAAAGTGCCCCCGCTCGGTCCCCGTCCCCTTCCTGTCCCCGTCCGCGCGATCGTCGGGTCCGGGGTGGAGACCGCGGTGGGGGTCCGGGTGAGCCCGAGCGGCCGATATCAGATCGTGAAAGGGTTCGAGGGGGACGGGACGACGCCCGTCCGCGGAGCCCTCGACTTTGCGACGGCGCATCCTGGGGACCGCGTGGTGTACCCGGTCCCCTACGGGCATCACGTGGGGCTGGTGAAGCACCCACAGGCGTTTCGATACCTGCGGACGGAGCTCCGGCACGGGACCCGCGAGCGGTTCGTCGTCGTCGCAACGCCGCGCTCCCGCCTGCTGCCGGCGGGTTCCCCCAACGAGCTGACGATCGAGGTGCGGGACGGCGCCGGCGAGGGGTTGATCGGGAGCTTCCCCCCCAGGGTCTCGTTCTCTGCCCCCGTGAAGTGGACCGAGGCTGCGAGCGAGGTCGAGGCGACGGCACGCCAATACATCCGCTTCGCGATGCCGGCTCAACCCGTCCGGGTGACCGTGACGATCCCGGGCCTTCCTCCGAACGTCCAGCCCGAGCCCGTCCTGGTGGTTCCAGCGGTTTGAGGGAAAGACGATGACGACGCACGCGGACGTTCTGTCGGCTCTCTCCTCCGCCCTTGGCCCGGTCACGCTCGTCTCCAGACTCCACGAGCCTCGATTGCGCATCCCTCCGTCGCTTGCGGCTGCATTCCTCCCGGACCTTCACCTGACGTCGGACGAGGCGGCCCAAAACTTCAAGGGGTACTGCTTCCGGCCGGAGCTGCGCCGGACTCTCGGCGGCCTGATGCAGGCTCTCGACACGCTCCCCGACCTCGTCAAGGTCCAGCTCGGCGACCGGTATGACCTCTGGCGCGAGGAGAGCGTGGATCGGGAGAAGGGGGGCGCTCCCCGAGCGGTCCCCGAGATGATCGCGGAGATCCGGCAGGACCACGGCTCGTCGGTGGAGCGTCTCGACTCGTCCCACGGGTGGAAGTTCCTGGCCGGGAACCACGACGAGAAGCTCTCCTGCCGCGGCGGGGACGACGCCTTCCGCGACGCGGAGGAGCTCCTCCCGCTCGGCGCCACGGCCGCGGGCGCGAAGGACCCCGCGATCCTCGTCACCCACGGCGACACGTTCGACCCCGTCGAGCTCCTTCCCACTTCGTTCAAGAAGGGAATCCTCCACGCCACCGGGAAGTTCGTCTCCGAGGCGACGACAGGGATCTCCCGGGATCCCTCGCGGCTTCGAGTCGCGCGTTCGATCGGCCCGATCTCCAGCGCGACGTTCGAGCCGTACGTGCCGCCGTTCCCGATCCAGAAACGCCCCAAGCTGCCCGCGGTCTCGAGCGAGGTGGACGTCGCGAGCACCACGGACGGCCCCACGTTCAACGTCGTGGGCTACCCGCCGGAGGGCTACTGGGCGGAGGGGCCGGATCAGGCGGTGCTGACTTTTCTGAAGACGGCACGCCGGAGGAGTCGCACGATGGTCGAGCTGCTGAGGCTGGCGTTGCCGGCGCCGAAGCTCTGCGTGATCGGGCATACTCACAGCCCCCGTCTGATCCTGACCCTGCGGGAGGACGAGATGACACCGTTCGTACTGATGGACTGCGGTGCGTGGGTGGGTCAGTGCCGATACACGCCTGCAATGGAGCACAAGCGACGCGCCTTCCGGTCCGCCCAGATGGGGGTGGTCGTGGGCTGCGATCTGAGGATCTACCAGCTGCCGTCGGAAGGATGAGGGGGCCAGCGTGTCCTCATCCGGAATCCTGATCGGGCCGGCGCCGATGCCTCCCACGGTCTTCGTCAGCTCGACCTGCTACGACCTCCAGAGCGTCCGGCAGGAGGTCGAGTCGTTCCTCCAAGGGCTCGGCCTCGCTCCGGTTCTGTTCGAGAAGGCCGCGTCTCTGCCGAACACATCCGCCGGCGTGGTGGCTCTTCGGCATGCCGCGCAGGCCGACCTGTGTGTCCTGGTCGTCGGCTCACGCTACGGCTCGGTGAGCCCGGTGGAGGACCTCTCCTGGACGCACATGGAGTACCGGACGGCCCGCGAGGTCGGCCGGCCGGTGTTCGTATTCGTCGAGGCGGCGACTCTGACGCGATACGAGCTCTGGCGTGCGGCGCCGGACGAGGCGATCTGGACTCCCGAGAACCGACGCCTATTCGAGTTCGTGGACGAGCTGAGCGCGACCGGCACCCGAACGCCGTTCCAGGACCTGCCGGGCCTGAAGGCGGCGATCCGTCTCCAGCTCGTCAGCTACTACGGCTACCTCCTCCGTCAGTACGCCCGCCTGGATACGTGGGCTCCCCGGACCGCGGGAGGCTGGAACAGCTTCGGGGTCACAGCCACGGACGCCGGGGAGTACGGGAGGGCGCTGCAGTGCTTCCGAAACTCGCTCCGCCTCGAGCCAGGTCACGTCGATGCCAAGGCCAACGAGATCCGGGCGCTCGAGAGGATCGGGCAGATGGAGGAGGCCGAGGCGGCGGCGCGTGACGCTTCGGCGACGCACCCGAACCACTCTCGCTTCACGCACCTTCATTGTCACGCCCTGGAATCGCTCGGGCGGCTGGACGAGGCGGTGGCTGAGGCGGAGTCTGCCGTGCGCCGGTTTCCGAACGAGGATCGTCTCTGGGTGCTGATCGCCCGAGTCCGGACGAAGCAGGCCCGCTACCTGGAGGCTCTCCGGGCGCTCCGCCGGGCCGACCGGATTCAGCCCGGGGACGTGGATGTGCGCCGCCGGCTCAGGGAGCTGGCTCGCCTGGCGGCGGCGCCCGCCCAACAGCCTGCGTCGGCGATTCGTCCCTCGAGCCGCCGTACGCGGCGTAATGCCCGGCGGCGGCGTGGAAGCGACGACGATGGGAGCGGGTGAATCAGGAGCACCCCGGGTGGAACGCTTCCGTGGCCGGTCCTCGGCCGCGGAAACGGGGGCCGCTCACCGTGGGAAATCGTGGCGCCGTCTCAGCACCAGCCGCACGGCCTCGCCCGTCCGCCCGACGCGCGCCCCGATCTCGGCAAGCGTCAGCCCCTTGGCCCGGAGCTTGATCGCCTCGTCGAGGTAGGCGATCGGCCAGGGGCCCTTCGGCGCCCGCGCGGGCCGCAGCTTGACTCCCGCCTTCCTGAGCGCTGCCAGGACCGACGAGGCGGTCACCCCTTCCCGCTCGCCGATCTGACGCAGCGACATCCCCTGCCGGTACATCGCGGCTCGACGGGCCCACATCTTCTTGTCCGAAGCCCTCGCCACAAGCGGAGTATCCCCCGGCTCTCTGCACGCCTTTCCAGTATCCCCTCACCGATCGGGTCGCTTCGGAAGCCCCAGCCCCGAGTCGCGGATCACCTTCTCGACCTGTATCGACTGGAGCTGGCCGGGGCCCAGCTTCACGAACTCCGGCAGGTTGGCGGCCCTGTCGTGTGCCACGAACCCCTCCAGCTGCACCGGCACGGAGTCCTCCCCGTTCTCGTCGATGTGCGTCAGCCACATCTGCGTCATCGGCCCCGCCCGCTTCGACGCGTAGACCAGCCACCGGCCGTTCGGCGAGAAGCTGTGCCAGGAGTTCATCCGCCCCTCAGCGTTGCACCTGAGCCGCCGGGCCACACCTCCTTCGGCTGGCAGGATGTAGAGCAGGCTGTCGGGGCGATTCAGCATCATGCTGTCCGCCTGGCAGAAGACGATCCACTTCCCGTCCGGGGAGTAGCGCGGAAAGAAGTTGCTCTTCCCGTTCCCGGAGGCGCCCGGGAGAGGCTTCGGCTCTCCCCCCGTCCCGCCGTTGAACGGCATCCGGTAGAGGTCGTATTGGATCTTCCGTCGCCCCTCCCAGAAGTCCTCGACCACCGCCGGCGACTGTCCTTCCTCGACCGCCAAGGCACGCGGGGGACTCTCGCCGACGGGGGCGCGGGCGAAAACGATCTCCAACCCATCGGGGCTGAAGACCGGATTCGTCTGGACGAAGCCGGAGTCGTCAGCGCCCGGCAGCGGCCGGAATGCCCGTTCCTTGCGATCGTAGATGACCAGGATCCCCCGGATCGGGAAGAACAGCTGCGAGCAGTAAAGGTCCGGCCGGAAGCCGAGAACGATCGTCTCCTTAACCGTGCTCGCCACGCACCGGCCGTCCGGCGAGATGGTCGACAGCATCCCGAACGTCGCCTGCCCGTCTTCCCGCTGGTAGTCGTTCCAGGAGATCAGCTGAGGCCGGCCGATCCGCACGTCGGCCCCCACGTCAGCGATCGCGTAGGCCCCTTTGTCCGCCGCGAAGTCGAGGTCCATCGCCAGCGACTTGCCGTCACGGGAGAACGAGTGGCAGTTCGCACAGGTCCCCATCTTCTCCAGGACCGTTCGGGGAGGAGCGCTCGAGGAAACGTCACCCACCCGCCAGCGGATCCACGTCTTGTGGTCCATCGCGAAGGCGACCGGAAGCGGCACCTCCCGGAAGAAGATCGAAGCGTCGACCGGGTCGGGGGAAGTCCGAAGCCGGACCGACGCCCTAGAAACGGCCTGCTCGGCCTCCCCGATCCCGACCTGGCCCGTCACCGTAAGGACGACATCGCTCTGTAGAGAGGCCCGCTTGATCTCCTCCCAAGCCTCCGGGGTAGGGCGGTATTCCGGCTTGGGGGAGCTTCCCAAGCCCGGCGTGTGGCCGCCCTCTATGTCGACTCGGACCGCCCAGTGCGTGGCCCGGCTCTCGTCCTCCCAACGGAACGTCGGCGGGGCAAAGTCGCGCGGGAAGACGGCGCCGTCGAGGGGCGACGTGATCCGGGCGGCAGAGAGAGATCCGGAGATGCCGAGGGCCGGAGCCTGGACGATCCCCAGCCCGGCCACGGGCCCAATGATGAGCACCGAGAGCCAGAGTGTCGCGATCCTCACGTCCCGTCTCCCCGCGCCACAGGTACTGCCGGGGAGACTTCGCACGAGAAGAAGCCTACGCCTCACCGGGACGCGAATTCCCGGCCAACGGTCAAACGACCGCGCCAAGCCGGTCCTTCGTTCATCTGATTCAAATGATCCATTGATCCGCGACTCGGTGCGGAGGTAGCTTCGCTGCCGTTTCATGTTCGACGAATCGACGGGGTGGACGTCGTACGGCGCGAGAGAACCCCACCGCCACGGATCGACCCCTGCAGTCCACGGCACGGTTCTGTGCGCGACCCCTCCGCCCCCGCGGCGACTCGATCCGCGACGCAGCCCTGCACGGCTTCTTCAAAGGCGCGCGTTGGTCCTCATGACGCTCCTCTCGAGCGTTGCCGTACTCGGTGCGCCTCGCTCGAGCCCCGCCGACCTCGCGCCCGGCAAGGGCCTCGACGGCGCCCGGGTCGAAGCGAGCAGCCGGCAGCTCGACCTGCGCGCCGGACAGACCGTGAGCTTCGAGACGGAGCTCCCCGTCCCCGCTCGAGAGCGGATCACGATCCGCGACGCGGAAGGCGTCCCGGTCCTCACGCTCGCCGATGCCGACCGGCGGGTGGGCCGTCATTCCGACGTGTGGGACGGCCGGGGGCCCGGGGGCCGGCGCCTCCGAGACGGCCTCTACACCTGGATCGCCACCTTCTCCGCCGATCGGAAGGTCGTCACGATCGACGCGACGGGCGACGTCGACGGCGGCACGGAGGTCAAGGCCCACCCGGACTACGAGCGGTTCGACCCATTCCGAAACGTCCCGCTCAGGTTCGAGCACGCTTTCGACGAGCCTTGCGAGATCCGCCTCGTCTTCTCCCCGTCCACGTACACCCGTGGGCTCTCCTGCCACCCGCCCAGCTTCTGCCGGCGGATCGACGAGTTCCAGCCGGCGGGCGCCTTCGCCTACGAGTGGGCCGGCGTGGACGACACCGGAGCCCTCAGAGAGGACGTCCACGCCATCTACGTCGTCTGCGAGCGGGACCGGCTTTCCCGGAACGCGATCGTCCTCTATGGCGGCAAGCCCCGTGTCCGCGGGGTCTCGGTCAGCCCCTCCTACTACAAGCCCGAGCTGGGGGAGCAGAGCCTCACCTTCTCCCTGGAGACGTACGCGGGGGAGCCCGCAGCTGCCGAAGTGACCTTCACGAACCAAGAGAGCCGCTCTGCCCTCCGGAGGCTCCGCCTGGGTGAGATCGCGCCCGGGCCGGTCACTGCCCATTGGAACGGTCGCGGCGACAACGGGGAGCGGGTCGCGCCCGGTCCCTACACCGTCACGGTGACCGTCTCGGACCGTCTCGGCCACCGAGCCACCGGCCAGATCCTGACCATCGTCGACTACTGAAAGGCCGAATCGCCCATGAGTCGAAGCGTCCATGTCGTCCCAATCCTCCTCGGCATCCTGATCGCCACCCAGGCCGATGCCTCCGGCCCGGCTCCGGCCGCTGCTAAGGGGGGCGCCCGGCCCGGGGCCGGCCTGAAGGTCGCCGTCTCGTCCGGGTCCTTCAACCCCACCCTTGGGCAGCGGGTGGACGTCACCGTAACCGCCTCTCGCAGTGGCACCCTGTCCGCCGCGATCGTCGACAGAGACGGGTTTCAGGTACGGGCGCTCGCGGCCGACCGGCGAGTGTCCCCAGGGTCCGTGCTGCTGTCGTGGGACGGGCGCGACGAACGGGGCGGGGTCGTCCCGAACGAGGCTTACTTCGTCCGGCTCCGGCTCCTCGACGGGCGGAAGAAGACCCTGTCGGCCTTCGATCCGCTGGCCGGCCCCGGCAGGAATCGGGAGAGCCCTGAGGACGTGACGTATTCCTCCGCGGACGGGATCCTGACGTACTCCCTCGCCCGTCCGGGTCGCGTCCACGTCGAGGCGGGTCAGGCCCCCCTGGACCCGATCACGAAAACCCGGACCGGTCCCGTCCTGAAGGTCATCGTCGACCGAGAGCCGCGGCCGGCCGGGAGGATCCTCGAGCGCTGGGACGGCTGGGACGAGAGCCGGACGATCTTCGTCCCGGAGCTCACCGACATGGTCTTCTCGGTGGTGGCGACGCCGTTGCCGGACGGAGCGATCCTCGCTACGGGGAACCGGGATCGAACCTTTCTCGATTACGCTCCCGCGCGTCCGCCCCGCAGGCACGAAGACGGCGCGCCCAGCCCCGTCCTCAACGCGCTCGAGGATCGCGCCCCGCGGATGTCACTCCAGGCGCTCGTGCCGTACGACGCTGCGGCGAAGCGGTACGTCGCCGACGGCGATTTGACGGTCCGGGTCGAGCTCGATCCCGCTCGGGCCGCGCACTTCGTCTCCCAGCCCACCGAGGTCCAGCTCTTCCTCGACCACGAGCGGATCCTCACCGCGGTCCGCCCGAGCAACCCGGCCCAGCTCGTCGTCGACAGCGCGAAGCTCCCCTCTGGTGAGCACCGGCTCGCCGTGAACTGGTTCTCCAAGCTCGGCCCAGCGACCGTCAACGCAATCAGGCTGTACGTCCCGGAGAAGACGCGGAAGGCATCGAAGTGAGAAGAAGTACCGCCCTGGTCGCCGCCACGCTCGCCGGCTTCCTCTGCGCGGCCGGCGAGGTCTCCGCCACGGACGTGGGGGGACCCATCACGACCAACACGACCTGGACCCTAGCCGGCAGCCCCTACATCGTGACGAGCAACGTCACGGTCAACGCCGGCGTCACCCTCACCGTGGAGCCGGGGGTGCTCGTCAAGTTCGCGCTGAACACGGCGTTGACCGTCAACGGCAAGCTGACGGCCATCGGCACCAGCGGCTCGCCGATCACCTTCACCTCCAACGCGGCCTCCCCGGCGCCACCAGCCGGCTCTCCTACGTCAACGTCTCCTACACGGGCAACTACGGTAACGCCGGCGGGGTCGTCATCGCCGGCGGGAGCCCGGCCCACGACCACGTCACCGTCACCAGCTCCTCGACCGCCGGCATCGCCGTCACCGGCGGCACGCCCACCCTCGACGCCGTCTCGGTCTCCGGGGTGACCACCGACGGGATCTACGTCTCCGGCACCTCCACCACGCCCACGGTCACGAACTCCACCCTCTCCGGCAACAGCCGGTACGGCATCAACCTCGTCAACGGCGGCGGCCTCAACGTCAGCGGCACCGCGCTCACCGGGAACACCAACTACGCCGTCGGCGCCGAGGCCAACACCCGCCTCCTCTCGGCCACCGGCCTGACGGTCTCGGGGAACGGCGGCGGGACGAAGAACGCTATCGGGTACCGTGGCGGGAACATCACCAGCCACGAGACCTGGCGGCTCTTCAGCGGCCTCCCCTGGGAGGTCACCGCCAACCCCACGGTGAACGCGACCTGGTCCCTGACGGTCGAACCGGGTCACGTCCAACGCCGCGAGCCCCGCACCCGGAAGCTGGCAGTGCGTCCAGTTCGGCCCGACGGCCGATCCGGCAAGCCGCCTCGCCTATGCCACCGTCTCTTACGCGGGCACGTGCGGTGGCGCCGTCTACGTCAACGGTAGCGCCCCGACCCTGGACCACCTCCTCATCACGAGCTCCTCCTCGGCGGCGGTCCTCGTCACCGGCGGCGCCGCCAACCCCGCGATCCTCAACTGCCACTTCCAGGGGAACGCCTCGGGCGTCACGAATAACACACCCACGAACCGGATCACGGCGCGGCTGAACTACTGGAACTCGCCGACGGGCCCTTCGGGGCGGGGGCTCGGCTCCGGCCAGTCTGTCTCCACCGGCGTCACCTGGGACCCGTGGCTCACCGCGGCCCCGAGCGACCCGGAGTACGTGAGCTCGATCGCCTTCTCGAAGCGGAAGTTCAACCCCGACGACGGCGATGCCATCTGGACGCTCGGGAGCAGCCTGTCGGCGAGCTGGACGCTGACCATCCGGAACGCCCAGGACCAGGTCGTAAGGACTCTCACCGGCGGCGGCACGTCGGTCGGCCTGTCCTGGGACGGGAAGGACGGAGGGGGGACGCCGCAGCCCGACGGGACATTCAACTACCTCATCGAGGCCGACGCGGGGGGTGGGCAGGTGGGCACCCCGGCGAAAGGGATGATCTACCTGGACCGTACCTTCAGCGTGGAGGTGACCGCGCCCGGGCCGACGGCTCTCGTGTCAAACGTCCTGCAGAACGGCGCGACTGACGTCCCGGTCACGGGAACGGTCACGATGGCCAACCTCTCGAGCTGGACTCTCGACTACGGCACCGGCGCCAATCCGACGAGCTGGACGACGATCGTCACCTCGTCGTCCCCGGTCTCGAACGGGACCCTCGGTACCTGGGCGACCCTCCCCCTGGCGAACGGCCTCTACAGCCTCCGCCTGACGGCGGCCGACACGTACGACAACTACACCGTCGTCGTCCACACCCCGACTGTCGGGAACTTCACGGCGTCCCAGAACGTCCTCCAGATCAACGCCTCGCAGGGCCAGACCGTGACGTACGCCTCCATCGTCCCGTTCGCCGTGACGACGACGCTGCGGATCAAGAACGAGGCGGGCCAGACGGTCCGGACCGCCACCCCTGCCCAGCGAACGACCGGGAGCTACAACGACGTCTGGGACGGCCGGAACGACCAGGGACAGCTCGTTTCTGACGGGGCGTACTTCTACCTGTTCGACGTCACGGACGGGTCGCATTCGATGACGTGGGACCGGACGACGGCCTATCTCAACAACTTCAGCCAGATCAAGGACGGTCTGAACATCCAGCCGTTCGACCCGTTCAACAACCAGCCGATGACCTTCACGTACAACTTCCCGCAGGCGGGCCAGGTGAGCGTCGCCTTGTCGCCCCCCGGCCAGGGCTACATCAGTGGGTGCGACCCTCCGAAGTTCTGCCTCTTCTTCAACAAGTACGAGGAGTCCGGGCCGCACACGGTGACCTGGGCCGGCGTGGATCCCACGGGAGCCCTGCGGACTGACGTTACCGTCGCGACGGTGATCACGCAGCGGTACGCCTTTTCCCAGAACGCGGTCGTCGTCTTCGGTATCAAGCCGACGATCACGGGCCTCGGGGTCACGCCCGCCTACTTCGAGCCCCTCAAGGGGTCCCAGACGGTCTCCTTCACCCTGGCCACTTACCAGAGCCAGACGGCGTCGGTGACCGTGACCTTCCAGAACCAGGCCTCCCTGTCGGTCCTGAAGACCCTCACTGCCCCCGCGCAGTCGCCCGGTCCGGTGTCCCTTGTCTGGGACGGACGGGCCGACAACGGGATGTACGTGGCGGCGGGCCCCTACACGGTGACCGCGACGGTCCTCGACAGCCTGGGGAACGAGGTCAGGAGCCAGGTCCTGACGATGGTCTACTACTGAGGTGACGACGATGAGATCCGAACCGCAGCTCCGTCTCGCGATCATTGGGCTCCGGGGCCTCTTGCTCCTCGGACTCGCCGCTCCCCTCCCGCTCCTGGGGCAATCGGGAAACTGGTGCGGCAACCCGGTACCGGGCTTCGGGGCACCGTCCCCGTCGCCCGCCTCGCCGTGCGATCCGTGCAACTCGAGCCGCTCCCCGAACTTCATCGCCTCGGGAGCCTACGCCGCCTCGATGGTCGACCTCGAGGTGCCCGCGGTCGGCGCCCCCATCGTGGTCAGCCGGTCGTACCTGAGCACTCGGCCGGTCGACACGGGCGTCGGCTCCTCGTGGAGCCTGAGCCTCGGGGCGCGGCTCTACTACACGACCTACCTCTACGCGGCGCCCAGCACGTACCTCAAGCAGGCGGACCTGACGATGCCGGACGGGAGGCGGTATCGCTTCACCGAGAACCCCGACGGCGCGACGTACGCAGCACCGGCCGGCCGCCACGACGTCCTCGTCCGGAATCCCGACGGCTCCTGGGACCTGACCCTCCAACGCAGCCGGACGGTCCACCACTTCTCGTCCACGGGCCGGCTCGAGACCGTCACGGACGACTTCGGCAACGCCCGGGTCTACACCTACAACGCGAACGGGCGGCTCGAGCGGGTCTCCGACACGGCCGGGAGCGGCCGGTACGTCGACGTCTACTACGGCGCCGACGGCCGTGTGAGCGACGTCCGCGACTCGACCGGGCGGCAGGTTTCGTACGCCTACAACGGAGACGGCACGCTGGCGTCCGTGACCGACGCCGCCGGGCGGACGACCTCCTACGCGTACGTCACTGGCCACTTCGGGAAGATGCTCTCCGCCGTGACGGACGAGTGGGGACGCGTCGTCACCTCTCTGACGTACGAGACCTCCGGGAAGCTGAAGACCTACACGGAGGAGGGCGAGACCTTCACGTACACCTACAACTACCAGAACAACGCCAACAAGGTGGCCAAGGCCGACTCCTCGGGGAACACCTCGGTCTTCACCACGACCTCGCCCGGCTTCGTGACGGAAGGGGTCGCGCCCGGCGGGTCCGTCGCGCGCGCCACGTACAACGCCGACGGGGCGGTCCTCCTGGCCACGGACGAGGTCGGCGTGAAGACCGAGTACACGTACGACGGCGCGGGCCGGGTCCTGAGCGTCACGCGCGACCAGGCCGGGTCGACGGCCGTGAGATTCGAGTACGCCTACGACCCGGCATTCCCCGAGAACGTCGCCTCGATCACGCCGAAGAACCCCTCCACGGGCCAGCTCGACCCGAACTGGCAGGGGTGGCGGTACGACTACTACGGCGCGGGCAGCCCGGCTCCCGGGGCCCTGCACCACGTCTATCGGGTCCAGAGCGACGGAACCACCCTGGACACGGTCGCCACCTACGTCTACGACAGCCATGGCCGGGTGACGAGCCAGACGAGCGCCAGCGGCGGGCAGACCGACTACGCCTACGATGCCGTCGGGAACCTGGAGACGGTGACGGCCCCCGCTAACAACGACGCCGGGACGCGGCCCGTGACGACCTACGGCCACGACTCGCTCGGCCGGGTGGCGTCCGTGACGGATCCGCAGGGCGCACAGACCACGTACACCTACGACGCCGTGGGGCGGGTCCTGACGGTCGTGCTCCCCAAGCCAACGCCGGGGTCTCCGCTCGACTTCACGACGACGTACGCCTACGACGTCTGGGACGCCGGCACGGGCCTCCTCTTCACGGACGTGACCGACCCCAACGGGAAGCTGACGCGGCTGGGCCACGACCAGTTCGGCCGGCTCGGCCGGAGCGTGGACCCGGCAGGCGACGTGACCCAGTACGCCTACAACAACGACCGGCTCTACTCGATCACCGACGCGAACAACAACGTGACGAGCTATTCGTACGATTCGAGGAAGCGCCTGCAGCGGACGACGTTCCCGGACGGCGCGTACGAGACGTACCTGTACTGGAACGACAGCCTCCTGCAGCGCAAGACGGACCGCCGCGGCCAGTACCTCGTGTACTACTACGACGGCCAGAAGCGCCTGACGACGAAAAACTACTCCACGGGCGGCGGGATCACGTACACGTACCAGGGGCAGAAGCTGACGAGCGTGCAGGACAGCACGCTCTCCCCGACGGAGAGCCACGCGTTCGGCTACGACGCTTCCTACCGTATGGCGTCGAGCAGCCAGGGCACGCGGGGGACCGTGCTCTACGGATACCCGGTCGGCGGTGGGGATCAGGTGGCCTCGGTCGACATCCAGAACGGCCCCGGCGCCGACTACGCGTACTACCCCGACGAGAGCCTGGACACGATCGAGTGGACGCCGGTGGCGGGGACGTTCAAGTACACGTACACGCTGGCGGGGCGCTACTCGACGATCACGATGCCGAACGGCCAGGTGCGCGGCTACTCGTACGACGACCAGGGCCGGCTGACGCAGCTGGCGAACACGCTGGGGTCCAACTTGGCCACCTACGCCTACGGCTACGACGTGAACAACTACACCGGGCAGAGCACGATGCTGGGGCAGCGGACGAGCCTCGTGGCCAACGTACCGAGCCAGGGCTTCACGAACGCCCCGACGGCGTACTACTACGACTCGCTCTACCAGCTGACCCGGACGGACTACCCGAACGCGGCCCCCTTCAACGGAGAGGTCGACTCGTGGACGTACGACGCGATCGGGAACCGCCTCACCGACACGGTGAACGGGAACACGCTCTCGTACACGTACTTCAAGAACGGGTCGAACCCTCTGAATGGGCAGCGGCTCCAGAGCGTGAGCACGGCCCCGCCGACGACGTACGGCTATGATGCTGCCGGCAACGTGACGAGTCGGACGGGATTCACCTTCGGGTACGACGCCGAGCCGCGGCTGCGGACGATCGGGACGGGCCTGACGGCGAGCTACGCGTACGACCATCAGAGCCGGCGGTCCTCGAAGACGGTCTCGGGGACGACGAGTACGTACCTCTACGACGGGCTGAACCCGATCGCCGAGACGACTGGCGGCCAGACGGCGTACTTCCTAAATGGGCCCGGCATCGATGAACCGATCGCCATGAGCAGGGCCGGGACGATGAGCTACTTCAGCGTCGACGGGCTGGGATCCGTCGTCGCCACGAACGACAGCGCAGGCAACGTCACCCACTCCGTCGTCTTCGACGCGTGGGGGAACGTCAAGGCGGAGAACGGCACCAGGACCCACCCCTTCACCTACACCGGCAGAGAGGTCGGCGAGGCCGGGCTCCACTTCTACCGCGCTCGCTACTACCAGCCCTCCGTCGGACGCTTCCTCCAGGAAGATCCGCTACGGCGGGTGAACGCCATGACGCGCACGTTCGACTACGTCGGGAATGGGCCAGTCGCAATGGCTGATCCTCTGGGGCT
>RHKY01000036.1 GCA_008363385.1 Acidobacteriota bacterium
CTCCTCGGCTTTTGCACCTCGGACGGTAACCGGCGGTCAGGCCTGGGGGTGGATCCCTTTCAGAGCGGCGACTGGACTACTTTCCGAGCGGCGGGACCAGTCCTTCGGCGGACAGGGATCGTTGCCGTGGCTGTCGCTATCGCGGATGGTCCCGTTGGGGCGGTGCGTGACGAGCTCAGTCTTGTCCCGCTGCGCGACGGGCCTCCCTGCATCGATCGCCTCCCGCTGGGTCGGGTGGACGCTGGTGGCGCGGTCGTTCCCTTCACGCTTGACCGCCCAGTCCCTCCCGTGAGGGACCACGTGTACTCGCGACTTCATGATGGTGCTCCTTATGCTCTTGGGACCTTGCAGGCCCAGTGCGGGTGTCGCGTTGATGAAGCGGCCCGCGGCCGTGTCCCGCTTCTCGTAGTGGTCCGTGACGGGGTGTTCTGTACCTGCGAGCGCTCGCGGACCGCCCCGTTCGTGTGTCCGTCGCCCTTGGGAGGATTCGTTGTCATACTCCTTCTGCCTCGCTTTCGTCAGTGCTACCTGAGGTACGTGTCGGTGTTCTGGCTAGGACGGGGTGATGTTGTCCTTGAGCCAGCCGGAGCACTTGTTGTCGAAACCGGTCCATGCGCTTTCGCCATTCAGGGCGGCGACGAGAAGTTCATCGTTCGCGTCGATGTGTGACTTGAGGGTGTTGCGGATACTAGTCGCGCTCTGGTTGGTCTTGACGATCCACGTGGAGTCCAGGCAGTGCCACCAAGTCCCGAGGACCTTGATCGCGTCCTCGAGGCTCGTGTAGTCCTGGCCGGGGTGGTTCAGGTCGTACCCGATCATGTAGGTCTTCATGGGTTTCCTCCGCAGAAGATGTTGACGTTCTGGGCTTCGAGAGCGGGTGTGAGCTTTCCGGGGGACTGCGGGCCCGTGCACGTACTACAGTGGACCTGCTGTATGAGCGAAAAAAAAGAGAGAGAGGCTCAGGAGAGAAGTCGGTATTCATATAGCTCGCGTCCTGCCGGGGAGACCGCCTTCTCGCGTCTGATGACACCCATACTAGTGAGTTTCGTGAGGCGCTCGTTCATTGCAGTGAGGTTTACGCCAAGTACAGTGGCGAGTGTCGCTGCGCTTGTGGGCGTCTTCGTGTTGCGGAGTGCATCGAAGGTGGCTTGGTCGGCCGGGTGAACCTTTCCGAGGAGACGAAGTGCCGTTCCTCGTCGTTCGATCATCTGGAGTCCCAGGCTCTCCAGCGCCTTCTGGAGGTTCTCGTGAGCATACGGCGTGAGGTGCTCGATGACGACGAAGCGACCGGCGTACTCGGATGCGAGGGAGAGGATCGTCTTGCCGAAGAGTTCGTTCGCGAAGGAGTAGTCGAAGACCTCGACGCCCTTGGCGTCGATCGCGAGTTCGTCGCCGGCCTGGAGCTTTTCGAGGAGGGCGCTGATGTCGGTCCTGATCTTCCTAGCGAGGTCCCTGGTCCAGAGCTGTGGGCCGAATCGTACGAGAGGGAAACGCTCCTTCATGGCTCCTTCAGTGTACGTGGTGGAGGACGTGGCCGTCAAGGGGGTGTTTGTCGGGCGTGGAGCGAGAGGGAGATATGCACACCCGGGAGTGAGGGGACCGCGAATCCCCAGCCCTGGCGCTTATCGAAGCGATACCTAATCTTGGCGGACCCAGACCAGATCTGCACGGAGCCTTGCTGGCGGTAGGCGATGGCGAGGAGGTGGTAGAGGCCGGTGCCTCGGGTCGGGTCGTCGTGCTCGGAGGAGCCGAGTTCTGTCGCTCGTTTGATGGCCTCGAAATCCGAGAGCCCACGGTACTTCGCATTACGGGCGAGGCTCGCCGTGATGCCGTCGCCGTAGTCCGCGACGCCGACCTGGAGGAACCGCTTGGCGCCGCGTCCGTAGACCTGCATGGTGAGGAAGCCGCAGGCGTCATGGTTGTGGTCGAAGGTGTTCTGGCAGATCTCTGAGATAGCGGTGGCAACGTCGAACGCGTCGTGCTTCAGATAGCGGAATCGCTTCCGCAGCACCGAGACAATCTGATTCAAGCGATTCGGGAGCGCCGCGCCGCTCTCGAGGCGGGTCAACTCTAGGACGAGCGGGTTCGAGCCCTCCCGGATCCTCGAGTGAAGGCGGTCGTACTCGGAGACCGGTGGCTGGATCTCCGCTGCGCCCTCGATGCCAGCGAAGAAACCGGCGCGACAAAGGTAGCCGTGGACGCTGCGGTCGGGACAAAGAACCCGTGGACGACGTCTCTCCCTGGCCAGTTTGAGAACCAGCGCGGCAAGACTCGCGATAGCGCTCGGCGCGACGAACTGATAGCCACTGAGATCGAAGATCGGCGCTTCGACATCGAGCGGACGGCTCTGCTCGAGCAGCTGCTGCAAGGAGATCTCGTCGAGCCGGGCTGCCGGTGCACGTGAGGCGGCAGTGCGTGCCGACGCTAAGCGGTCCGGGTCAACTGCTGCCATCGGAGATCAGGATAGCCCCCCGGGCCCGCAGCAACGAGGATCTGCTTGACGCCATTGTCGGTGAACGTGGCGTACCCAAGAACGTCGGGCCGACGGTCGCGAACCCTGGGGAACGACGCCGAAGCGCTTCTCGGTGAAGGAGTGGATCCTCACCGGCTCGAGCTGGCGCGGTAGGAGATTGACGTCGGCGGAAAGCGCGAAAGCTGGGTTTCCAACGATCTCGGCTCGGTATCGGTGGCACGTCGGGCGGCGAGAGGACGCATCTTCTCGCTCCCCACCCCTCGAGTGCCGGCGGGACCCGGAACTACACACAGGCTGTGACCGCTTTCAGGAGACGGTCGACGGGGACCCCTTCCCGCCTCTTCGCCGAGAATCAAGGCTCCAGTCCTCCGATCCCACGCCGGTCGTGATGCCGGGGATCCAGTCGAGTCGGTTGGTTCTCGCTCGGCCGGCGCGCATGCACTACGGCCGCCCCGGCCGATTCACGCGACAATACCGGCGAAGGGCTTAAATAGTGGCGGTGGAATGGGATACCACATGACGGCAGCTTCGCAGAACGGGGGGCGACCGAGGGCCGGAAGTCCTCGTGGCGCCGGCGGTATTCTGGGTGCTGTGATACGGACGCGGACGTCAAGCGTGGCCAGGCGCTCCTGCCCTGGTGGAGGTGGCGCACCGTGAGTCGGTCCACTGACATCCTCGCCCCGAGTCGATACGCGGCCGCAATCACGTCTCCGAACGAGCACGCTCTCATCCCTGACGCGCTGCTCTCGCGCGTGGACCTGATTCGCCTGGCGGCGGCACAACGGCTCGATGTCAGTCAGCGAACCGCGCTCGGCCAGTTCATGACGCCCCTCCCGGTCGCGCGCCTGATGGCAGGCATGTTTGAACCGCGGGGAAACGCGATTCGCTTGCTCGACGCGGGCGCCGGTGTCGGGTCCCTCACGGCCGCATTCGTCGCCGAACGCTGCCAGCGACACGACGTGAACCGCATCGAGGTGACCGCGTACGAAGTCGATCCAGTCCTCGTCGAACACCTCGAAGAGACCATGCGTCAGTGCAAGGAGACGTGTTCTGCTGCGGGCATAACGTTCACAAGCCGCGTCGTTCGCGAGGACTTCATCGACGAAGGCGTGAGGGCTATCAATGGGGACCTGTTCGGCACCGCCAGCAAAGAACGGTATGACGCGGCAATCCTAAATCCGCCCTACCGGAAGCTGCGGGCAGACGGCCCAGAACGACGAGCCTTGCAGCAGATCGGTGTCGAGGCGGGGAACCTGTACACGGCGTTTCTCGCACTCGTGACACGACTGCTCGTCGACGGGGGACAGCTTGTCGCGATCACGCCACGGAGCTTCTGCAACGGCCCCTACTTCCGACCATTCCGGGATGACCTGCTCGGACGGATGAGCCTCCGACGCATCCACGTGTTCGAACGGCGGGACCACCTGTTCAAGGGCGACGACGTAATCCAGGAAAACGTGATCTTCGCAGCAGAGCGGGCAAAGAAACACGGCGCGACCGTCCTCATCTCGTCCAGCGCACACGCGGACGACGAAGGCGCAACAGAGCGCGCGGTTCCCTACGAGGAGGTCGTACGGCCCCGTGACCCCGAGCGCTTCATCAGGCTCACCACCGACGGCCTCGAGGCAGACATCGCCGCCCGCATGGACCGCCTACCAGCAAGCCTCACCAGCCTAGGACTGGAGGTCTCGACTGGTCGTGTCGTAGACTTTCGAGCCCGCCCCTTCCTCCGACGAGACCCGTCGAAGGAGTGCGTCCCGCTCATCTATCCCGGGCACTGCAAGAACGGCCTCGTCTCGTGGCCACGCCACGCGTTCACAAAGCCGAACGCCATCATCGACACACCCAGAACGCAGGACCTGCTGGTCCCGGCGGGAACGTATGTGGTCGTGAACCGCTTCTCGGCAAAAGAAGAGAAACGTCGAGTGGTGGCGAGCGTCTTCGACCCGAAACGTGTGCCGTGCGAGAGGGTTGGGTTTGAGAACCACCTCAACTACTTCCATGCAGGCGGAGCCGGGCTGTCGGCGCGACTAGCGTGGGGACTGAGCGCATTCCTGAACTCGACCCTCGTGGATGCGTTCTTTCGTCAGTTCAATGGTCACACGCAGGTAAACGCGACCGACCTGCGCAGCCTAAAGTACCCTTCCAAGGACTCCTTGGAACGCTTGGGGTCTCGCGTGCGTGAGAAGTGGCCCGACCAGAACGCGCTGGACGGGATGGTCGAGGAGGAACTCTTCCCTATGGCAACAGAAAACAACGTGGACCCGGTACGGGCAAAACGAAAGATCGACGAAGCACTCCAGGTCCTCAAGGACGTCGGCGTGCCGCGGGAGCAGCAGAACGAGCGCTCAGCTCTGACGCTGCTCGCGCTCCTGGACCTCAAGCCGGGTGGCACCTGGGCCGAGGTGAGCGCGCCGCTCCGCGGAATTACGGAGATGATGGACTTCTTCCAGGCAGAGTATGGGAAGAAGTACGCGCCCAACACGCGCGAGACCGTGCGACGGTTCACCGTACACCAGTTCGTCCAGGCAGGACTCGCCGTACAGAACCCGGACGAGCCCTCGCGGCCGACGAACAGCCCGAACAACGTGTATCAAGTGCCTGATGAGGTTCTCGCGCTGCTTCGCTCGGTGGGAACACCGCAATGGAAAGCGGAGCTGGGGAAACGCCTGAAGCGGATCGGGACCTTGCAGGAGCGGTACGCACACGAGCGCACGATGCAACGCATTCCGGTGACCGTCGCGCCAGGAAAGACGATCACGCTCTCGGCGGGCGGCCAGAACGTGCTCGTCAAGCAGATACTCGATGAGTTCTGCGCGCGCTACACACCTGGCGGGCAGGTAATCTACATCGGCGATACGGACGAGAAGTGGGCGTACTTCGACAAGGAACAGCTCGCGACACTCGGCGTGAAGGTGGAAGAGCACGGGAAGATGCCCGACGTCGTCGTCTTTCACCAAGCGAAGAAGTGGCTCGTACTGATTGAAGCAGTCACGAGCCACGGCCCCGTCAACCCGAAACGACACGCAGAACTCAAAACGCTCTTCAACAAGGCGAAGGTCGGCCTCGTCTTCGTGACCGCCTTCCTCGACCGCAAGACCCTCAACAAATACCTCGGCGACATCGCCTGGGAAACAGAAGTCTGGGTCGCAGACGCACCCACCCACCTTATCCACTTCAACGGAGAACGATTCCTCGGACCATACGAGAAGTAAGGTGCGGCTCGTAGGAGGAAGGCAGCCCATCGAACCGGAGCAAGAGTGCGTGACGTCGTCTTTTTGAGCCACGCGAATCCTGAAGACAACCTCTTCACGCGATGGCTCGCGCTGCGCCTGGCTGCGGAGGGATATCTGGTCTGGTCGGACCTGACCGAGCTGCTCGGGGGAGAGTGGTTCTGGCGGGATATCGAGACGGCTATCCGCGAACGGGCTGCGAAGGTCGTCTTTGTCGTGTCCCGTTCCTCGAACCACAAGCGTGGTCCCCTGCGGGAGCTTCAGGTGGCGGGGAATGTGGAGCGCGACGAGACGCTCAAGGACTTTGTGATTCCCGCGCTCATCGACGACCTCCCGCCACGCGAGATGAATATCCAGCTCGCCGACCGCAACGGGATTTCCTTCGAGAAGCAGTGGGCTGCGGGGCTCGCGGCGTTGTTCGCGAAACTAGCGAAAGACGCGGTGCCGAAGGCCTCCGGTGCGGGGCCGTCCGCCGTGTCGTCGTGGTGGCAACAGGCGTTCGGGACGGGAAGGGGTGTACAGGTCCGGAGCGAGGAGTACCTCTCGAATCGATACAGGATTACGTCGGCGCCAACGCAGATCTTCATCCACTACTGTGGCCCGGTCGATGGCGATGGGCCCGCGCTCTGGGAGTTCGGGTTCCCGGTGGCTCGGGTCGGAACGGCGTTCGTGTCCTTCGCCGGCCCCAAACAGCTGTCAGAGAAGGGCCTCGTCGTGGAGCGTTCGCAAGCGGTGGTCACCGAGACGTTGCGCACGGCAGGTCTGCCCGATGCGGGCATCTTGGCGGATGAGGGTTACCGCATCGTCAGCCAGCTCTTTCGGGTCGCTTGGGAGCGGCATGCTAGAGCCCACGGGTTGCGCTCGCACCTGATGGCGTCCCGGCGCACTGCGTGGTACTTCACGAAAGGCACGGAGAAGAAACGTACCCTGCGCTTTCAAGGCAACGACCGGAAGCAGCACTGGCGGGTCGTCGTCGGTCGGTACCTCGGGCGCTGGTACCACTTCGCGGTCAGCGCCAGCGTCCTGTTCTCCCCGATATCGGTCTACGCGGTGCAGCCGCACGTCGTGTTCTCCGACGATGGCGTTCATCCCTGGGACAGCCCTGAGCGCCTTGCTCGTGCGCGACGGTCCGCATGTAAGAACTGGTGGAACGACGCCTGGCGGGACCGGACGACCGCGACCATTCAGTTTCTCGCCGACGGGGTGACGGCCATACGGCTCGGGGTAGCCGAGGCAGAGGAGATTGTCGTAGACAGTTCTCCCGAGCGGTTTAGCAGCCCGGTCTCGTATTCGGATAAGGCCTTCGAGGAACTCCCGACGCCCGAGGAAGCATCCATCGACGAGGACGACGAGGAAGTGCCCGAGTGACTGAGCTGGAGTACCTCGCAGAGCCCCTTCTCGAATTCGGGATGGGACAGCGCGTGGAGGACCCGCGGGATGGGCTGACGCTGTTCGGGCCGCTGGATACGCAGGTGTACGGCGTGCGCGCCGCGGCAATCGGGACGCCGACATCGCTCGAACGGCTGGAGCGCTGGATTGCGAGCATTCAGGGACCGGTACTCGCTCCCGGCAACCCTGTCGCGAGACCCCCGTTTCCCGGGTTCGAAGCAGCCCTGCGGACAAAGTGGGAACCCACGCCGGCGCTCCGCCGTGAAATCCCGGCCGACGCGCTCAACCGTGCCCTGCGACTCGACGACCGCCATCAACGCGTCCACCAAGCCGCCGACCTCTTCGTCGAGCCCCTGCTGGAGAGCCTACGCCAGGAAGAGACACGACCGGACGTCTGGGTGCTCGTCGTGCCCGACATGCTCTACCAGGTCTGCCGGCCACACTCCACCGTCGAGAAGTCACTGCGGATTCCCGTCGAGCGGCGACTCTCCCCACGGTACGGCAGGAGCTTGAGGAATGCGCCGACGCTCTTCGAGGACATCAACGCGCTCGCCGAGGCATACGAGTTCGAACCGCACTTCCACAACCAGGTCAAAGCCCGGCTCATCGGCCACGGAGTGGCCGTGCAGATCGTGCGGGAAAGCACCATCGCGTACGCCGAGGTCCTGAACGCGGCGGGGCAGCCGCTACGGGACCTCCATCTCGTCGTCACCGATATCGCGTGGAACCTGGCGACGGCCGTGTACTACAAGGCCGGGGGACGCCCCTGGAAGCTTGGAACGGTCCGCGACGGCGTCTGCTATCTCGGCCTGGTCTTCAAGAAGGACGAGCAGAGCGGCGATGCGCGCCACGCATGCTGTGCGGCACAGATGTTTCTCGACTCTGGCGATGGTGTCGTCTTCCGAGGGGCAGTCGGCCCGTGGTACTCCCCGGAACAGCGCTCGTTCCATCTCGATGCGCGAGCCGCACGGGATGTCGTAGCGATGGCGACGACTGCGTACCAGAAGGCGACCGGGAGGCCTCCTCGCGAGCTGTTCATCCACGGACGGACACGGTTCGACGACGAAGAGTGGAAGGGCTTTTCAGGCGCCGTGCCCCAGGGCACGAACGTGGTCGGTGTTCGCATCCAGCGTACCGGGAGCTTCCGGCTCTTCCGACAGAAGAAACACCCGGTCCTGCGAGGCCTGATGTACGCGGAGACCCCCCACACCGCGTACCTGTGGACGAGCGGGTACACGCCACGACTCAAGACCTACCCTGGACGGGAGGTGCCCAAGCCGTTGCTGGTAGACGTGCATCGCGGGGAAGCAGACATCAAGGTAGTCTGTCAGGACGTCCTCGCACTCACGAAGCTCAACTACAACAGCTGCCGGTTCGCCGACGGCATTCCCGTGACGCTCCGATTCGCCGACGCGATAGGAGAGATCCTCACGGCCGGACCAACGACGGAGCAGCCACCCCTCCCATTCAAGTTCTACATCTAACCGGCACAACGAAGAATCACGTCGCGCCGCATGTCGGGGCTACGTTCGCTTGTGGTGGCGTTTCGTTCGTGCGGTCGAGTGCTTCTTTGTCCCGCCTCGACGTGCGGGGAGTTCAAAGCCGAAGAAGTCGGCGGCCCAGGATGGGTCCCCGCCCCCCTCAACCAGCGCGAGGTACTCGGCCTCTTCACCATCGGTCATCTCGCCGGGATCATCAGGATCCCGCAACCCAGCGACCCTGGCGTACTCGAGCACGGGGTGCTCTTGGCTGGGCTCGTCGATGCCCAGGTCCGCTTCCCGACGATTGAACGCGCGGGGGTACTGCAGGGTGCCGTCTCGGTGGCGCTTCCAGAGCTCGTACGTCTGGCGCACGTCGGACTGGCACGCCACCTTCAGGCCGGCCATGTCGAGCGCGGCCATGTCGCGGCCGAGGGTGTGCTTCCCCTCGCCGAGGTTCATCGTGGCGGCCTGATTGAGGCTGACGCGAAAGCCCGCGAGGTCCTCGAGCACCTCGCAGAGGTCGGTGTGCTGGCCGTGCGCTGGCACGGGGCCGGTCAGGCCATGATGGCGCCGAAGGACTGGGAGGTCGAAGCGTTTTCCGTTGAAGCTGATCACTTCGTCGGCGCGTTTGAGGCACGCGACGAGTGCCGGCATGTTGTCGGGGAGGAAGTGCCGGTATCGGCCGGTGGTTCCGTCATAGAGGCAGGCGAGTCGGGGACGGGGCGCGAGCCGCACTCGCTCCGCCAGTGTCGTCGCCTCCTTGAACGCGACGGAGAAGGGCTCGGTCTCGATGTCGAACGCGATGCGTCGGTTCGTTGGTCGGCGTTTCATCTTCGGCGTTCCTTGGGGTTGTCGGCGGAGTCACGAGAGGGGTAGGACCTCTACGCGACCCCCGGGGAATCCTAGCGCCTGTCCCGTGGTGGGCAGGGGTCGTTTCCGTGGCTGTCGCTGTCTCTGATGGTCCCGTCGGGTCGGTGCGTGACGAGTTCGGTCTTGTCGCGCGCTGCGATGGGCCTTCCGGCGTCGATGGCGTCGTGCTGGGTCTGGTGGAGGCTGGTCGCTCGGTCATTGCCTTCACGTTTGACCGCCCAGTCGTTGCCGTGGGGGACGACGTGCACACGAGGTTTCATCGGTTTCTCCTTTCAGGGGCATTCGGGGAGGCTGAGGAGGTTGTTGGGCTCGACGCCGTCCGCTGTGGTCTTGAGGTACTCGTTCCCGTACTGGCTCGTGGCGATGATGACGTCGACGGGTCGAGCGTTGACGTTGACGAAGAAGTCCCACTTCCCGGCTTTGATGCCGGTGATGGCGTCGTCTTCGGTGAGCTTCCACCGGGTCTTGTCCGCGTTGACGCCCCCGATGTGTGTGATGCGCTTGTGGGGGTCGTTCCTGGGATTCTTGTTGATGCAGTGAATCTGGACGCGCAGTGCCATGGTTTCCTTTCTTGTCGGGGGGGTGAGCCCCCGCCTCTTCGGTCTTGTGTCGGCGCCTCATCTGTGAAACACTCCGAGTGCACGGGTGGTCCTCGCGGTTGAATCATCGCCTCAAGTATGAAGCACCGCCCCGGTTCGGGTCAAGGGACTGAGGAGGGAAGAAGAGATGGGAGGGTTCAACCTCGACCTCTTGGCGGTCTATCTCAAGGACGAGATGAAGGAGCGAAACCTTTCGGGACGAGCAGCGGCGGCCGAGGTCGGTTGCAGCCCGGCCACGTTCATGCGCCTCCTGCAGGGAACGAAGTCAGGGTACACGCCGGACAGCGCGATTCTCCTGCACGCCGTGAAGTGGTTGAAGCGAGACCTGGCGGATTTCAGCGTGGAAGCCACGCCACGAACGACGTCGATCGCTGACGTGGAGGTCCACCTACGCGCGCTCCCAGGACTCTCCGGTGTTGACGCTGAGGCGCTCGTGGCGATGGTGAAGGCAGCGTACGATACCGTCCGACAGCGTGAGCAGCAGTCCGCTCCCCAAGGGGTTTCTTCCCCCAAACCCAAACCAGTGGGCTAACGAGCGCCGAGGACTCGCCCTCCGCGAGGAGTTGGATCTCGGGCTGGACTGCATCCTTGAACCAGAACTCGCCTTCGAAACACTCCGGCGGACGTACGTCTATGCGCATGGTGCCCTCGTTGCGGCAGGGGCGGCGATTGACTTCATCTCGCATTTTCGCGGCGCCGGGCTTCGGTCCTGGTCGGGTGCCGCGTTCCCTACACCGGACGGTGCCTACTGCGTCCTGTACAACGACGCGCACCCACGAACCCGTATTCGGGCGACGCTCATGGAGGAGTTCTTTCACCTCCGCCTCGGACACCCCGCGACAGAAGTTCGTTTCCTGAACGGAGAACCCAGCCGACGGACCTTCCAAGCAGGAATTGAAGCCGAAGCGTACGGGAGCGGCGCCGCGGCCCTCGTCCCCTACAAGACCCTGAAGGAACTCCACCACGCAGGGAAAGATGAGAACGGCATCGGCGCCGCGTTCGGCGTGTCACCGGCCCTCGCACGATTCCGACTCAACGTCACCCGCCTCAACCGCAAACCCAAGGCGTAATCCGCGTGGCGCGGTGATGACGGTTCGTGGCGACCGAAACGCTCTTAAGTCGGGTGTCCGTCACGGTGGTCCTACAGGTTGATGGAGAATGACCGAGGTGCCAAGCGAGACGACGACGCTGGACGCAAAGCAACTTCTCGTTGACTGGGCGAACGGTCAGGACCACTGGGTGCGCGCGATTGTCGGCGAGGTGCTCGCGACGCGGCGCGACGTGGGGGCGGAAGCATTGGACCGTGCGTTCGCCCTCCTGTTGGCCGAAAAGGAGCTGAGCGGGTCGTCCTTTACGCCGGTTGCGACGCTCGGGACGGGTGTCGGGGCAGGTCCCGCTGCTGCGGCGCTGCGACTGTCACGACTGTACGAGGTCCGGAACGTGAACGCGCTCACGAAAGACCAGGACGTCAGGTTCAACGAGCGTCTCACGGTTCTGTTTGGCGAGAACGGGGCTGGAAAGACCGGTTACGTTCGCATCTTGAAGCGCCTGGCGAAGGTACGGTCTGCCGAGCCGATTCTCCGGAACATTCGTGGTGGTGACGGTGCGCCGCCGCACGCGAAGATAGGGTTCACGGAAGGCGCCGTCCCTGGCGAGCTTGATTGGAATGATGAGACGGGCGTACCACCGTTCACGCGCGTGAGCGTGTTTGACGCAAGTGCGGTTGCGCTGCACGTCGATGACGACCTGTCGTACGTGTACACGCCGGGCGACCTCGCCTTGTTCCGCGCGACGCACGCGGGCATTGATGGAGTCAAGGCTCGCCTGGAGAGAGCTCGGAGTGAGAAGACGCCGGGGTCGAACCCCTTTGTCTCGCAGTTCACGCGGGAAGCGCCCTTCTACGCGAAGATAGAGGCACTCGGACCGGCAACAAACCTCGCTGAGCTCGAAACTCTCGGAACGGTGAGTCCTGACGAAAAGGCTGGGCTTGCGCCCTTACGAGAGCGCGTGGAAGCGCTGCGCCCGGAATCGGTCGACGCGCACCTTCGCCTTGCGCGAAAAGACCACGACACATACGCGGCGCTAGCAAACGCAGCGAAGACCGTAGCGGCATTCCCGTGGGCCGGTTACGCGGCGCGCATGGCTGCCTTGCAGGCTGCGACGGCACGGGAAGAAGAGGTCACGAAGAGAGCCTTCCGTCCTGAGGATGTACCGGGCGGCATGTCGCAAGCGTGGGAGTCCTTCGTCCTCGCAGGTGAGGAGTACCTGAAAGACCTGGACCACCAGGACTACCCGCACGAAAAGGACTCGTGCATCTATTGCCGTCAGCCACTAGACGAGGCGGCGGTTGCGCTCCTGCGGAAGTACCGGGAGTTCAGCCGCGGGGAAGCGCGAACGATGCTCCAGGGAGCAGAGCGGGCCGTGGATGACCTCGGGCGACCGGTCCTCGCACTCGACGGGAAGACCCTTGCGTCTGGGCTTGACGAGCACAAGGAGGAAATGCCCCTCTCGGTTGCTGTCGAACGAGGTCGAACGTTCGTGCAGCGCGTGCTCGCGCTCCAGGACGCGGTGTCCCATCGACGCGATGTCGTGCCGGACGGACTACCGGAACTCGCAGCGGAAATTGTCCGGCTCGCGACAGCGGAAGCCGAGAAGGCGCGGACGCTCGTCGCAGACCTGAGTGCGAAAGCGGAAGAGCGAGGACGCCTGTACACCAAGGAACTCACCGGCCTGCGAGCACTCGAGGCCCGCCTGAAACTCGGTACGCTCCTGCCCGAGATTCGGTCGTACGTGGAGCGTTCGCAGTGGGCGACGAAAGCAGGCACGCTGCTCTCGGGACGCTTCCCCGTGGTGCTCCGGTCACTTACGGAAGTATCGAAGCGGGCGAGCGAACAGCTTCTGAATCAGGACTTCGAGTCGCAGTTCCGGACAGAATGCGCGGCGTTGCGGGCGCCCACCGTGACCCTGGATTTTTCCGGGCGAAAGGGGGAGCCGGCACGAACGAAGAAGCTCGATGAAACGCACGCGTTAAGCGAAATCCTCTCCGAAGGCGAACAGAAGGTCATCGCCCTCGCGGACTTCCTGGCGGAAGCATCGCTTCGAAAGGTGTGCGCGCCCCTCGTGTTCGATGACCCCGTGAACAGTCTCGACCAGAAGCGCATGCAGTACGTGGTGGACCGCATCGTCGCCCTGAGTCGGGAGAACCAGGTCATCGTGTTCACGCACAACATCTGGTTCGTGGTCGAACTCCTCTCCGAATTCGATAACGAGAAGTCCGCGGTGAGCTACTTTGAGATTCGTGAAGAAGACGGTGCTATCGGCGTGGTATTCGCCGGGACGAGTCCGCGCTGGGATACCCAGCAATCGACGGCAGGTCGCATCAACCGGCTCGTACAGGAGGCTGGGGCAGCCTCCGGCGAAGCCAGGGACGCTCTCATCGAGAAGGCGTACGACATCCTCCGGAATTGGTGCGAAATCGTTGTTGAACAAGAGCTCCTCCAGAGGGTGACTCAGCGGTTCAAGGCGAACGTGATGATGACCGCCCTCCCGAAAATCCGCGGGGACCGCCTGAGTGCAGCAGTGGGTGTCATCTTGCCGGTATTCGAGAAGGCATGCCGGTACATGGGCGGGCACTCCCAGCCCCTCGACACGCTCGGAACACGACCGAACCTTGACGAACTTCGAGAAGACTGGAAGGCCGTTCAAGCTGCACGAGGCGTGTACCTGGCCTAGCTGGCAGGCGAGCTATCTTCTGCCGTCAAACCAGTTAACCGCCGTAGTGGTTCGATGAGTTCTGGTGGGAGGGAGCGTAGGAGAGTTCTTGTGGTGTCTCGTTTGGCCCGCCTGACGGGACATTCCCGTTGGACTCTGACACGAGACGGACACCGGCAGGACACCGGACCCCGGGAGTGCTGCAACCACGGGTGTTAGGCGAAACGCGCGGGTGGGTTCGACCCCCACACGCTTCCGCCACCCCTTCCCCTGGAGGCGCCGGGCGCGTCGCCCGCTCAGGCCAGCGGGTCTTCCGGCCCCCGGCGCGTCTCGCGGGCCGAGCGCAGCCGGGCGGAGAGGACGTCCGAGGCCGCCAGGAAGCCGACGACCCGGCCGCCGGCCTCGTCGAGAACGGGGCAGCGCGTGGTCCCCGCGCGCGCCAGCGCCAGGGCCGCGCGGGACACCGTGTCGCCGGAGAGGACCGCCACGGGCACGGGCGATGAGCTCTGGGAGACCGTCTCCTGGAGCCGCCCCTCCCGGGCGGCCGCGTCGATCTCGGCGGCGGCGAGGAGGCCCGTGCAGCGGCCCTCCTCGTCCACGACGGGGTAGAGGGGGTGGGGCGTGGCGGCGAGCTGCCGCGCCGCGTCGAGGAGCGTGGTGCCCGCCGCCACCACGGCGGCGGGGCGGGCCATCACGTCGGCCACCCTCAGCCGCGCCAGCGGGTCGCCCTCCTCGGGCCGTCCGCCGCCCCCGTCGAGGAGCGGCGTCGCGTCGGCGGGAGCAGCCGCCGCGAGACGACCGAGGCGATCGCCACGGCCAGCATCAGCGGGAGGACGAGCGCGTAGTCCCCGGTCAGCTCGAAGACGATCAGGACGGCCGCCAGCGGCGTCCGGAGGAACCCCGCGAAGAAGGCCCCCATCCCGACGAGCGCGTAGGCGCCCGGGTCGATCCGGGCCGCGGGGAGGAGGAGGAGGGCGGCGTGAGCCGTCGCGGCGCCCAGCGAGGCGCCGAGGAAGAGCGACGGGGCGAAGATCCCGCCGACGAGGGGCGCCGAGAGGGCGAGGGCCACCCCGAGCGTCTTGGCGAGGAACGCGACGCCGGCCTGGTGCGCCGTGCCGCCCCCGCCGAGCCAGCCCGAGATCGGCTCGTAGCCGATGCCGAGCGTCTCGGGCGACGCGAGGCCGAGGAGCCCGACCGCCGCCCCGGCCAGGGCTCCCCTCGCCGCCAGGTCGTGCCGGCCGGCCGCGCGCGTCAGCCGCTCCAGCCGCTCCCGCAGCACCTGGACGATCTTCGGCAGGGCCCCGGCCATCAGGCCGGCGACGAGGCCGAGGACGGCGAACCCGAGGAGCTCGCGCGGGTCGCGCCAGTCGGCGGGCGTGGCCGGCAGGAGGCGGAGCCCCCCCTGGAGCTGCCGCTGGACGACGGCCGCCGCGACCGCGGCGACGAGGGAGCCGCCGAGGACGCCGCGCGACGCCGTGCCGACGACCTCCTCCAGCGCGAAGACGACCCCCGTGATGGGGGCGTTGAAGATCGCCGCGATCCCGGCCGCGACCCCGAGGGGGACCATCCCGCGCAGGACCCGCGCCGGAAGACCGAGGGCGCGGGCCGAGAGGACGGCGACCCCGCTCGTCAGGAGCACCGTCGGCCCCTCCGGACCGAGCGGCGCCCCCGAGCCGAGCGAGAGGGGCGTCGCCACGAACGTGCCGGCGAGCGTGCGCGGGTCGAGCGGCGCGGTCCCGGCGGCGTAGGCCTGCTTCACGAGGGCCAGCCCGCCCCCCGCGCGGGGAGCGAGGCGGGGGACGAGGACTCCGAGGAGCGCGGCGACGGCCGCCGGGAGGGCGACGACGAGGAGGGTGCGCAGCCAGGGGGAGGCGGCGTCGAGCGCGGGCCCGACGAGGAGCCGCCGCCCGAGCGCCAGGGCGCCGTGGAACGCCACGGCGGTCAGGCCGCAGAGGGCGCCGATCGCCACCACGAAGACGAGGAGCGCCCGCCGGGGGGCCGTCTGGACCCGGCGCCGGACGTCCGTGAAGGCCTTCGCCAGGAGCAGCCGCATCCGCCTCCGAACCGCGTCGCCCCGGGCGGGGATCGTAGCAGCCGGCCCCGCCTCCGCGCCGGGCGGCATCAGGGCCGGCCCACCTGGCGGGCGAGCGGCCGGAGCTGGAGGTGGTAGAGCATGGAGAGGTAGCGCGCCGTCTCCTGCCGCTCCAGGTTGCTGACGAACTTCCAGAACCCGTAGATCCGCGAGAGCGTCATCAGCCTCTCGGCGTACCCCTTCCAGGTGTATCGCGCCTCCACCCGGGCGAGCGCCCCGCGGGAGATCCGGTCCCACTCCCCGGGCTCCGCCGCGCAGCGGACGAGGAACCGCCCGATCGCGGCGGCGGCGCTCCGGCCGTCGTTCGGGTCGATCAGGTAGCCCGAACGGTCCGGCTCGATGATCTCCGACGGCCCGCCGTGGCAGGTGGCGAAGGTCGGGAGCCCCGAGCTCATCGCCTCGACGACCGTCAGGCCGAAGGCCTCGAAGAGCGCCGGCTGGACGAAGGCGCCGCGCCGGTCGGCCACGAACCGGTAGAGCTCGCCCGTGACGTGGCGCTCCAGGCGCCGGCCCACCCAGCGCACGCAGCCGTCCAGGCCGTGGGCGTCGAAGAGCTCGTGCATCCGCGCGGCCTGCTCGGCCTCCTCGTGGTCCGAGCTCCGGGACGGGTCCACGTGCCCGCCGACGACGAGGAGGTTCGCCCTCGCCCGGAGCGCGTCGTCCGAGGCGAACCACTCCACGAGGCCCGTGAGGTTCTTGATCCGGTCCAGCCGGGCGAGGGACAGCAGGATCGGGCGAACCGGCTCGGCGAGCCGCCCGCGGGCGTCGGCCCCCGGCGGGCCGAAGGCGAGCGCCTGAAGCTGGGGCTCGAGAGCGAGCAGGCGCCGCCCGGTCTCCGAGTAGGGGAAGTAGATCTCGGGGTCGGCGCCGGGGGAGACGACGTTGAACTTCGGGTCGTAGGGGTCCACGCCGTCGACGACGCGGTAGAGGCCCGGCATCGAGAAGAACTGGTAGCTCTCGTACTGGCCCACGGTCGTGGCGGTCCCGGCGACCTCCTGGTACGTGCTCGCGATGACGAAGTCGGCGCTGTTCATCGCGATCAGGTCGGCCGTGTACTGGCAGGAGAAGTGGTACGTCTCCTCCATCTCGCGCCAGTGGAGGGCGGAGAGGAGGTACTTCGTCTTCTCCAGCGCGTGGGCGATGCTGCACATCGTCACCCCGAGGCGCTGGGCGACGAGGGCGGCGACGAGGTTCCCGTCCGAGTAGTTCCCGACGACCAGGTCCGGCCGCCCGCCCAGCTCGGCGGGCGCCTCGCGCTCCACCTCCCGCGCGAACTCCTCGAGGTAGGGCCAGACCGCGAAGCGGGAGATCCACGGGCGCACGACCTCGCCGTTCGCCTCGCGGAACGGGATCCGCAGGATCCGGGTGCTCCGGCAGCCGTGGACGCTCTCGAGGCGCTCGCCGCACGTCGTCTCTCCGGCCTCGGGGATGAGGCGGGTGACGACGAGGATCCGGGGCTCGACGTCGACGCCCTGGGCTCGCAGCCGCTCCCGCATCTCGCGCTCGAGCGCCCGCACCTGGTCCAGGACGTAGACGACCTGGCCGCCCGTGTCCGGCAGCCCGAGGACGTCGTCCTGGCCGAAGTACCCGTGGGGCGAGAGGACGAGCAGGCGCGAGATCATCGGGATCCGGGCCAGGAAGCGCTCGAGCGCCCCCGGCGAGGGCGCCTCCAGGATGTCGACGAGGAGGCTCATCGTCTCGGCGGCCCTGCCTGCCGTGCTCCCCCAGCCGGCGGTGAAGCCCAGGCCGAGGAGGGGCTCCGCGACGACCTCCCACGCCGCGTCGGGGGCGCGCGCCTCCAGGACGGCGAGGGCCCGCCGGAGCGCCGCCTGCAGCGCCGGGACGTCCTCGAACCGCCGCTCCAGGAGGAGCGTCCGGCCGTCGAGGGCGTGCAGGCCGAGGAACTCGTGGAGGCGCTCGAGCCCCTCCTTGCCGTCGGCGAAGAGGCCGCTCGAGAGCTGGCGGTTGAGGAAGACGACCCCCTGCCCGATCGAGCGGGGCTCCGTCAGCTTCGGGAACCCGCGCGAGAAGGGACCGAAGTCGATCTCGAGCATCTCGTCCGCGGGGGAGGGGTCGACGAGGCGCTCCTTGAACCGGAGGAAGTCCCCGAGGGACACCTCCTCCGGGACCGGGCGATCCCGGTGGAGCCGGTAGAAGGTCCAGCGCCCGACTCGCTCCCGGACCGCGAGGTACACCCACGGGTAGCGGAGGATCGCCTCCTGCGCCCGCGACATCGCTTCGGCGAGAGGTCCCGTGGAGAGGTCGAGCCGGTCGTAGCCGCGGTCGACGTCCTCGAGCATCCTCACGAGGTCCGACCGGAGGAGCACCGGCCGCCCGTCCGAGAAGGCGGCGTCGAGGAGGAGGTGGAGGGCCTCGCGGTGGCCCTCGGCGAAGTCGGCGAGACCCTCGGTCACGCCGTCACCTGCTGGGGGACGCCGCTGCCGGCGAAGCCGTAGTGCGAGATCCCCTCGAGGATCCCGCCCGCGTACGCCCGGCGGGCGAAGTAGACCCGCTCGGCCCCCCGCAGGCACTCGAGCTCGGGCTTGTGGTTGGCGACGACGACGGCGAGGGTCTCCCCCCGGAGCATCTCGGTGTCGTTGCCGGAGTCCCCGGCCACGAGGAAGCGCTCGAGCGGGACGCCGAGCCGGTGCGAGAGGAACCGGATGGCCAGCCCCTTCCCGGCGCGGAGGGGGAGGACGTCCAGGAAGCGCCCCTGGGACGAGACGAGCCGCGCGTGGAGCCCCGCCCGACGGATCCGTCGCGAGATCTCCTCGTCGGCCGGGACGCGCCGCGGGTCGACGTCGTAGCTGAGCTTGAACGGCCCCTGGTTCTCGGCCCGCTGCGGGACGAGACCGGGCACGGTCGAGAGGAGCGCCGCCAGCGCGTCCCGGCGCCACCGGTGGCGGATGTGGCGGCTGAACCCGGCGTCCGGGCGCTGGTCGGGCGCGTACCGGATCTCGCTCCCGACGGAGGTGACGAAGACCTCCGGCGTCGGGACGTCCCAGGCGCGGAGCACCTCGAGCGCCCGGTCCGGGGTCCGGCCCGTCGCGACGCCGAAGGCGACGGTCCCCTCGTGCTCCCGGAGCCACGCCACGAGCTCCGTGAGGGCTTCGGCGTCGCCGACGAGCGTGTCGTCGATGTCGGTGACGAGGACCCACCGGGCCGTGCGCAGCCGCGGAGCCGACAGCGCGGCGGCGCCGCGCCGGATCCGCTTCCGCTCGCGGGAGAGGAGCCGGCCGCACGCCGCCACGTGGCGCTCGACGTGTCCGTCCCACGTGTACCGGCGGGCCGCGCGCAGCCCCGCCCTGGCCCAGGAGCGCCAGCGCGAGGGTTCCGAGAGGGCCTCGCGCACGGCGCGGGCGATCGCCGCCGTGTCGAGGGGGTCGACGAGGAGCCCGTTCCGGCAGGTGGCCACGACGTCCCGCGGCCCGCCGTCGGCCGTCGCGACGACGGGCAGGCCGCTGGCCGCAGCCTCCAGGAGGGTCAGCCCGAAGGGCTCGGTGAGCGCCACGTTGACGAAGACCCCGTGGCGGCGCGCCGCGAAGCGGTAGAGGGCCGGGACGTCCTCGGGCGCGTGCCTCTTCGGGAGGGCGATACTCCCCCAGAGGTCGTGGCGGTCGACGAGGTGGAGGAGCTCGGTGAGGACCTCCCGCTCGGCCTCCTCGGCGCGCCGGACGTCGTCGCGGGTGCCGGCCACGACGACGAGGTTCGCCCGCCTCCGCAGCTCGGCGTCGGAGGCGAAGGCCTCGACGAGCCGCGCGAGGTTCTTCTTGGGCGCCGGGCGGGCGATGGCCAGGACCGGGGGCTTGCTGGGGTCCGCGAGGAAACGCCCGACCAGGTCGAGCCCCTCGTCGGCGGGGTGCGAGGGACCCGGAGGGGCGAACCGGGAGGTGTCGACTCCGGGGGGGTTCACCGTCAGGCGCCGGCCGCGGAACGCCTCGTAGGAGGCCCACTGGGCCTCGACCTCCTGCGCCGTGCTCGCAACGACGAGGGCGGCCCCCTCCAGCACCTCCTCCTCGGCCGCGATCCGCTCGCGGAAGTGGAACTGCCTCTCGACGGCCGACTCCTTCCGGCCGTCCGAGAGGAGCCGGCGCCGCTTCTCGCGCCCGAGCGAGTGCCCGGTGTGGACGAGAGGGATCCCGAGGGACTGGCAGAGCCTGACCGCGACCCAGCCGGCGTCGGCGTAGTGGGAGTGGACGAGGTGCGGGAACCGGGGACGGGCCCGGAAGAACGCCAGGCAACGGTCGACGAGCCCGTCCAGGTGCGGCCAGAGCAGCTCCTTGCGCAGGTACCGCCGGGGTCCGAACGGGAGCCGGACGATCGTCGCCCCGGGCCCGATCGGCTCCTCGGGGACGGCGTAGTCCGGGGAGACGCGGGGGTCCTCCACCAGCCGCGTGATCAGGTCGACTCGAGCAACCCGCGGGTGGCGGCCGAGGGCCCGGGCCAGCTCCAGGACGTACAGCGTCTGGCCGCCGGTGTCCGCGTCGCGCCCCAGCTCGAGGTCCCTGCCGCGGAGGAGCCCGTGGATGCTCAGCAACGCCAGGGAGAGGCCGGCGCTCACGGCGGCGCGAGCCTCCAGCTCCGGCGGAAGGGCTCGTGGAAGGCGGGGTCGTCCGGGACGGCGCCCGGGATCGTGCAGACGGCGCGGGCGAAGGCAGCGGCCCGGCGGACGAGCGTGGGGATCGGCCAGCCCGCGAGCCAGCCCGCGAGAGCCGCCGCCGAGAAGGCGTCCCCCGCCCCCACCGTGTCCACGAGGCGGCCAGGGAGGGGCCTCCGCGGGACGTCGGCCACCGCGAGCCACCCGCCGGCCAGGGAACAAGCGATCGCGCCCTCCGCGCCGCGCGTCACCAGGAGGAGGCTCGCGTGGATCCGCGCGAAGAGCCGCTGGGCCATCGGCAGGGCGTGAGGCGTCCCTCGCGAGCGGAGGAGGCGGACCGCGGCCACGACCTCGGCGGAGCTCGCCTTCAGGACGTCCGCTGCCCGGAGCGAGGCCCGGACGACCGGCGGGTCCACGTCCGGGGGCCGGAGGTTCAGGTCGACGAACCGCGGGCACGTCGTGCCCGCGAGGAGGGCCGCGAGCGCGCGCCGGGAGGCGGCGGCCCGCTGGGCCAGGGTCCCGAAGTAGAGCGCGGCGGGCCGGTGGGCGCCCACGGCGCGGAGGGCTTCCCCCGTGCGGATCGCGTCGAAGGCGCGCCCGCGCGGGATCTCGAACGAGGGGCCGTCGGGACCGTCCCGGACGACGGCCTCGCCGGTGGACCGACGGCGGTCGACCTGGACGCCCTCCGTGCGCAGGCCGCGGCGGCGCATCTCTCGCACCAGGCTCCTTCCCGGGCCGTCGCTGCCGACCCGCGTCACGAGGAGAGGGTCGAGACCGAAGGCCCGCAGGTGCGTCGCGACGTTCAGCGGCGCCCCGCCGGGGCGGCGGCCGCCGGGGGAGAGGTCCCACAGCGCCTCGCCGAAGAGAGCGACCCGCGCTCCGGCGGTCCGGGAGCGACCCTCTCCGCCGTCCGGCCCCGGACCGACCTCTTTCGGTCTCCCCTCGTCCAGCGTCGTTCGGCTCCGTCTCATCCAGGGCGAGGATACACGCTTGAAGATTTGATCTCAAATGGTGCGCGCGAGGACCCGCCGAAGGGGACCGCCGGCTCCGGGGACCCGGCCAGGGCCTTCGATCGAGTCGCCCAGAGAGGCAGGCCGGGCCCCCGCCCTTCCCGAGCCGCCGCCGACGTGCTGCAATGCAGGGATGCTGGAGACCGTTACACCGGCCGGGCCGGGCGCCGCTCGCCACCGGGGACAGCGGCCCGGCGCGCACGCCGGGCGGCGGGGCTAGGCGCCCGTGGGCGTCCCGGACTTCCTCGCGCTCCTCGGGGCTCTCCTCGTCCTCTCCTACGCCGCGGAGGCCCTGTTCCACCGGACGCGGATCCCGCCGGTCGTCCTGCTGATCGGGGCAGGCGTGGCCCTCGGCCCCCTCGGCGGGGCCCTGCCGGGAGACAGCTTCCGGGTCGCGGCCCCTTACTTCGGCGGCTTCGCTCTCGTCGTCATCCTCTTCGAGGCGGGCCTCGACCTCGACCTGGACCAGACCAGCCGCGGCGTCGGGGCCGGAGCGGCCCTCGCGGGGATCTCGTTCTTCCTGACGGCGGGCACGATCGCCCTCTTCGGCCACGGCCTCCTCGGCCTGCCGACGGCCTCGGCGCTGGCGCTCGGGGCGCTCCTCGGCGCCCCGTCCAGCGCCGTGGTCCTGCCGCTCGTGGCCCGGCTCGGGCTGAGAGAGGAGCTGAAGACCCGGGCCGTCATCGACGCCACGCTCGCCGACGTCCTCGGGATCCTCGGGTTCACGCTCGCCGTGGATTCCTTCCGCGGCGGCTCGGTGGCCGGGGCCCTCATCCGGGGGGTCGGCACGGGATTCGTCATCGGGGTGGCGGTCGCGGTCTTCCTCGGGCTCCTCTGGAGCCGGGCCCTCCGCTGGCTCTCGGGCGGGCGCTTCGGCGAAGCGCTGACCCTCGGCATCGTGCTCCTCCTCCACTCCGGCCTGCACGCGCTGGGAGGGGGCGCGGCGGTCGCGGTCGTCGCCTTCGGTCTGACCCTCTCGAACGAGCCGGTCCTCCTGGCCCGCCTCGTCGAGCGGCCCGCGCTGCCGGACGTGGACGCCGGTTTCGCCGTCCTCAAGGGAAAGCTGCACGACTTCATCTCCCAGACGACGTTCCTCGTCCGGACGTTCTTCTTCGTCCTCCTGGGCCTCGTGGTCGACTGGCGAGGGCTGGAGTGGAGGGCCGTCGGCGTCTCGGCTCTCTTCCTCGCCGTCGTCCTCCTGGCCCGGAGGGCCACCGTCGTGATCGTCCGGCGGGCGGGGCTCCTCGACGCGACCGACGACGAGGGGAGCATCTTCTCGGCTCTCCACGCCCGGGGCCTCGTCACGGCCGTCCTCGCGCTCGAGGCGGCCGCGAGCGGCCTTCCGGGCGCCGGGGCGTTCCCCCTCTACGCGTTCGCGCTGCTGCTGGCGACGAACCTCCTCGTCATCCCCGGCCTCTGGGGACCCCTGGGCCGGCCGCGCGCGGAGGAGACCCCGCCACCTCCTCCGGGCGCCGCCGCGGGACCCGCCGGCGGACCGTGAGGACGCGGGACGGGGCGACCCAGGCGAGGCCCCTCCCGCCGCTCGCGTCGGGAGACGGGAAGCGTGTCACGGTCCCCCGGCGGGTCCAGGCCCCTTCGGCCTCCCACGACCTTCCCTTTCGGGCAGGTGGCCGCCCCGGAGCGGGGACGCGTGTTGAAATGAAACCATGAGGGAAACCGCGCCTGCATCAGCCGCCCACGAGCCCGGCGACGACGACGCCCGGCTCGGAGACGTCCTCCAGTTCATGCGCCTCCTCTGGTCGATCGACCACCGGCTCCAGTCGGTGTCGAAGAGGATGGCCGCGAGCCTCGGCATCACCGGGCCGCAGCGCCTCGTCGTCCGATTCGTCGGCCTCTTCCCCGGCGTCACCTCCGGCCGCCTCTCCGAGCTCCTCCACCTCCACCCGAGCACGCTCACGGGGGTCGTCCAGCGGCTCCGGCAGGCGGGCCTCCTCGACCGCGTCGCCGACCCGGCGGACGGCCGGCGGGCGCTCCTGAAGCTGACGGCGGCGGGCCGGCGGCTGACGAAGCGCTCCGGGCCGAGCGTGGAGACCGCCGCCAGGAACGCGCTCTCGCGCTTCTCCGCTTCCGAGGTCGCCTCCGCGCGCGCCGTGCTCGAGTCCGTCGCCGAGGAGCTCGGAGCCCTGAACGGCACGACCGGCTCGCCGAAGCGGAGGAGGGCGATCGGCGCCCCGCGCTCGCGCCGCCGCCGGTAGCCGCGCTCTTCCCCGCCCCCGGAGCCCGGAAGGCCCCCGCCGCGGGGAGCCGGTTGCGACGGAGTTCGTTGCTGTTGCAGTATCGGGCCCGTCGGTGCGGAACGGGCGGTGACGAGGCCCGGGGGAGGAGCGAATGCGACGACGGGCGACCGGGATCGGGGCGGACGGACGACGAGGCGTCGCCCGAGGCCTCCTCCTCGGCGCGCTCGCCCTCGCTCTCGGGGGGCAGTACCTGCTCACGGGCGAGATCCTCCTCCGGCGGGAGGCGATCCGGTCGTGGGGCGGTCACCACGTCACGGGGGCGCTGCTCCTCGTGGCGGCGACCGCCGCCGCGTTCCTGTTCGGCCGGAGGTCGCGATGGGCCCTCGGGCCCGCGGCGCCGGCGGCCGAGGAGGTCCGGCACGGGATCCCCCGGGGCGCGCGCCCGTTCGTCGCCGCGGCCGCCGCCGCCTGGGCCGTGGCGCTCGCGGCGTACGTCGCCCGGGGGGAGAGTCTCCTCTGCCTCGGGGCCTGGGCCGCTTCGATCCTCCTCCTCGTCGTCCCGCTCCTCCGGGCGCCGGGCCCTCGAGGATTCGGCACCACCCCCGTCGAGCGGGTCGCCGTCGGGGCGCTGACGCTGGTGGCCTTCGGGCTGCGGCACTGGAGGCTCACCGAGCTGCCTTCGGCGGTCCACGTCGACGTCCCGTTCATGGGCGACCACACCCTCGCGCTGCTCGACGGCAACGGGGCCGAGTGGTTCGGGATCGCCCCCTCGGAGCACCTCTTCACCCTGCACCGGGTGCTCGGGCTCGGGATGGAGCTCTTCGGCCGGGACCAGTACGGCCTCGTGATCCTCGGCGTCCTGGCGGGCACGCTCACGGTCCCGGTGACGTACCTCCTCGGCCGGGAGCTGTTCGGGCGCCTCGCAGGCTGGCTGGCCGCCGGCCTCCTCGCGGTCTCCTACACGCACATCCACTTCAGCCGCACCCTCTTCGGGCCGAAGGCCACGTTCCTGGTCGCCCTTTCCGCCCTGCTCCTCCTGCGGGCGCTCCGGCTCGGCGGGGCGCACCGATGGGCCCTCTCGGGCGTCCTGTCGGCCTTCGCCGTCTTCAACTACGACTCCGGCCGCGTGGGCCCGCTCGTCGTCGCGGCCCTCGCAGTCTGGCTTCTCGTGCGGGACAGGGCCGCGTTCCGGAGGACGCTTCCCGGCTGGGCGGCCTGGGCCCTCGGACTCGTGGTGGCGTTCGGGCCGATGCTCGCGTACGCTGTGCGGGACCCCAGGGGGTTCGCGGGCCGGGCGAACGTCGTCGTCCTCTGGGACGAGCTGACGTACGAGCACTCCCTGAAGAAGTACGACGCGGACGGCTGGGTCGAGCTCCTCGCCGGACAGACGAAGCAGGCCCTCCTGGCCTTCCATTCGGAGCCCGACCAGAGCCCCCATTTCACGCTCCGGGCTCCCGGCCTCTCGCCGGCCGCCGCGGCGCTCCTGGTGGTGGGCGCCGGGCTGGCCCTCTCGGGCCGCGCGGGCCCCCGGGCCGCCGTCCTGATCGCCTGGATCGGCCTGACGCTCCTCCTCGGGGCGATCCTCACCTCCGACCCGCCTTACTGGCCGCACCTGAACATCCTCCTGCCCCCGGTCTGCCTCCTCGCCGGGCTCGCCTTCGCCGAGCTCGTTGCGGTCTTCTTGGGCAGCGGCCGGGTGGCGACGGCGTGCGGGACCCTGCTGGCGACGCTCGGCGTGGCCGCGGTGGGGACCGCGAACTGGAGCTTCTACCGGGAGAGCGTCGCGGACAACGCGGAGACCTGGCTGAGGATCGCGCGGGTCGTCCGGCCGTACCCGGCCGGGACGCCGGTGCTCCTGGTGTCGGACGACCTGAAGGCCGACCATGTCGGGTTCCAGTTCTTCTGCCGCAGGCAGCCGTTCGAGGACGTGGCCCCGGAGGCGCTGGCCGGACGGCTCGAGGCGCTCGTCGGGCCCGCCGTCGTCGTCCTCGAGTCCCACCCCGAGCTGGCCGCGGAGGTCCTCCGCTCGCACCCCGAGGGCCGGTTCGAGAAGGTCGGCCGAGAGGGAGGGCAGGGCGCGCCGGTGACCGTCGTCCGCATCGGCGGCGCCGCTCCGGTCGCCGGGGGGGAGGTCCCGGCCCAGAGGTGGCGCGGATGGCTGTTCCTTTCCTTCCTGGCGGCCGCGTGGGCCACGGTGCATGCGGTCGCTCTGGGTCGCTCGGTCCGGCCCGCCGGGGCCGCGGCTCGGGAGGTCCCTCCGGCCCGGACCGGGGAGCAGCCCGGCTAAGATCCCGACGGGAAACCGCCGGGGAATGGAAGCGAGCCGCCTCCTGCCGGGTGTCACCCTCCTCCGCGCCGGCCGCTGGGTCGGGACGGACGAGCCGCCTCCCGCGGTGTCTCTCGAGAAGGCGCTGGCCTCGCTCCCGCGCTTCCGGCGCGTCGGGTTCGGCTCGAACCGGCACCTGGACGTCGTCGTCCGCGAGCCTCTGGCGGGAGCGCCCGAGGTGCCGGTCGCGGTCGTCTCGAAGCGCTACGCGCTCGTCCCGCACGCCGAGGTCCTCTCGGCCCTCGTCGAGGCGGCTCGACGGTCGGGCCTCGACCCGGCCGGGATGCGGGCGCGGGTGGAGCTGACGGAGTACGGCGAGCGGATGCTCCTCCTGCTGGAGGCCCCGCCCGGGCGGGGACTGGACGCCGGGGACGGGCAGCCCGTCGCGCTGACGGTCGTCGCCCTCAACTCGGTCGACGGGTCGAGCCGCTTCGCGATCGTCCTGGCCTGGATGCGCCTGGCCTGCCTGAACGGCCTCCTGGTCGGCTCGGCGCGCGAGCGCCTCGCCCGGGCCCACACGGGCGGCCTGGAGGTGGCCGCGATCCGGAGGTTCCTGGACCGGGGCCTGAGGGTCGCCGAGGCGGAGCGCGCGGACCTCAGGGCCTGGGGCGAGCGCCGGGTGACGGCGGAGGGGCTCCGCGACTGGGTGGACGGCCCCGTCCGGAGGAGGTGGGGGGTGACGGCCGCCGCGCGCGTCTTCCACGCCGCGTCGCAGGGCCTGGACGTCGGCTTCGTGCCGCCGCTCCTGCGGCTCCCGCCGTCCGAGCGGGCGGTGAGGCCGCGGGGGCGCGTCCCGGGGGCGGCCGTGCCGGCCCGGACCGCCTGGGACGCGGCGCAGGCCCTCTCGTGGGTGGCCAGCCGGCAGCCCGAGCCGGCCGACCGGCTGACCCGCTGGCGCGACGTGCCCGGCCTCGTCGCCGAGCTCCTCCGGCACGGGACCGCCCCGGGCGGCGAGAGCCAGGCGCCCCTCTTCCGGTAGGGCGCCGGCGCCGCCCCGTTCCGCTATCCTCCCCGCGGAATGGCGCACCGGATCCTGATCTGCGACGACGAGTCCGACATCCGCGAGTCGCTCAAGGGCCTCCTCCTCGACGAGGGGTTCGAGGTGACCGCGGTCTCCGCCGGGATGTCCGCGGCGGCGGAGTCCCCCGACCACGACGTCGTCCTCCTCGACATCAAGATGCCCGGCCAGGACGGCCTCGAGACGCTGGCCGAGATCAGGCGGCGGGGCGTGACGACGCCCGTCGTCATGATCTCGGGGCACGGCGACGTGAGGACCGCGATGGAGGCGATCCGCGCCGGGGCGAACGACTTCCTCGAGAAGCCGCTCTCCTTCGAGGCGGTCCTGAACGCCCTCCGGCGGGTCCTCGACGCCTCGCGGCTCCAGCGCGAGAACGAGGAGCTGAGGCAGCGGCTCGGCATCACGCGGATCGTCGGCCGGAGCCCGCGCATGCAGCGGCTCCTGACCGAGATCGCCCGCGCGGCGCCGACGCCCGCCACCGTCCTGATCGTCGGGCCGAGCGGGACCGGCAAGGAGCTGGTCGCCCGCTCGCTCCACGACGCCTCCCGCGTGCGCAACGGGCCTTTCATCCAGGTCAACTGCGCCGCCATCCCCGACACGCTGATCGAGTCGGAGCTGTTCGGCCACGAGAAGGGCTCGTTCACCGGGGCGGACCGCAAGCAGACCGGGAAGTTCGTGGAAGCCGACGGCGGGACGATCTTCCTCGACGAGATCGGCGACATGTCGGCCCAGACGCAGGCCAAGGTCCTGCGCGTCCTGCAGGAAGGGGAGGTCGAGCCGGTCGGGAGCGCCCGCGTCGTCCGCGTGAAGGTGCGCGTCGTGGCGGCGACGAACCGCGACCTGCCGGCGATGATCCGCGACGGGCGGTTCCGCGAGGACCTCTTCTACCGCCTCAACGTCGTCCCGATCCGGACCCCCGCCCTCGACGAGCACCCCGAGGACGTCCCGGAGCTCGTCCTCCACTTCGCCGAGCTCTTCGCGCGGGCGAACAACTACCGGCCGAAGCGCTTCACCGACGCCTCGCTCGAGGCGCTGGCGGCCCGCTCCTGGCCCGGCAACGTCCGCGAGCTGAAGAACTACGTCGAGCGGCTGATGATCATGACGGAGGGGGACGTCCTCGACGCCCCGCAGGTGGACGCGGCGGCGTCGGGCTCGCACTCGCTGGCCGAGGCGGTGGCCAAGGCCGAGCGCCGGGCGATCGTGGTCCGCGGCGGGAGGGTCGTCCCCGCCCCCGGCGAGGAGCCCGCGCCGGGCCCCGCGGCCCCGGCGCCGGAGCTGCCGCCCCCCGGGGACGGGCGGGGCGAGGACGTCTGGGGGCGCCTCCTCGCCGTTCCCACGCTCGCGGCGTTCCAGGACGAGGCCGAGCGCCTCTTCCTCCTCCACAAGCTCGCCGAGAACGCCGACAACGTGACCCGCACGGCGGAGTCGATCGACACGCCCCGCTCGAACCTCTACAAGAAGATCGAACGCTACGCGCTGAAGCCGCGGCGCGAGAGGACCGAGGCCGCCGACGACCGCCGGCGGACGGAGGCCGGGAACGAATGAACGCCGAAGAGGTCCGCCGACAGTTCGAGGAGACCGGGGCGCTGCTCTCCGGGCACTTCCGCCTCTCCTCGGGGCTCCACTCCGACCGCTACCTCCAGTGCGCCCGCGTCCTGCAGTGGCCCGAGCGGGCCCGCGCCCTGGGCGAGGCGCTCGGGGCGCTCCTCCTGCCCTTCTCCCCGAGCGTGGTCGTCTCGCCGGCGATGGGGGGGATCGTCATCGGGCACGAGGCGGGGCGGGGCGCCCGCTCGCGCGCCATCTTCGCCGAGCGCGTCGAGGGTGTCTTCACGATCCGGCGCGGGCTCGCGCTCGAGGCGGGGGAGCGGGTGGCCGTCGTCGAGGACGTCGTCACGACGGGGAAGTCGACGCGCGAGGTGCTCGACCTCGTCCGCGCGCACGGGGCCGAGCCGGTGGTCTGCGGGGCGATCGTGGACCGGCGGGGGAGCGAGGCCGCCGACCGGATCGACGGGGTGCCGCTGCGCGCCCTCCTCGTCCTCGACGTGCCCGCGTGGCCCGCGGAGTCGTGCCCTCTCTGCGGGGTCGGCGACACGGTCGTCACGCCGGGCTCGAGGTTCCTGGCGAAGGCCTGACCTTCCCGCGGCGGAGCAGCGGGAGGGCGAGGAGGCCGGTCACGGCCGTCGTCGCCAGGTGGGTCAGGGCGGCGGCGGGCACGGCGTGAGCGAGCGGGACGCCGTCCAGCGCCAGGCCCGCCGAGAACCCGGACTCCATCGGGCCGAAGGTGCCGGCGGGGGAGGGGATCGCCGCCGAGACGACGGAGGCGAGCGAGGCGAACGCGATCCCCGGGACCGTGACCGTCGCGCCGAGGGCCCCGAGGAAGAGGCTCAGGGAGGCGAGGTGGAAGGCGAAGAAGCCGAGCCCCGAGAGCCAGGCGAGCGCCCACGAGGCGGGGCGCTCGCGGGCCACCTTCAGGCCCGCGTCCACCTCGCCGAGGAAGCGGACGAGGCGCGGCCTCTCCGCGAGGCGCCGCGAGAGCCGGAGGAGGAGCGCGCCGCCCGCGTACGGGAGGATGGCGAGGAGGATCGCGCCCGAGACGAAGAGCGCCGCGGCCGCCCCGCCCAGGACCGGCGAGCCCCGCCGGAGCGCCAGGAGGGCCCCGCCCCCGACGCCGACGAGGAGGAGGCAGGCCGTGTCGATCACCTTCACGAGCGCCAGGACGGCCCCGGCCCTCGGCCAGGAGAGGGCCAGCTCGCGCTTGAGGACGGCCCACGCGGCCACCTCGCCGCCCCGGAACGGGACGACCTGGAGGAGGAACGTGATGGAGCCCGAGAGGGACCAGGCCCTTCCGAAGCCGAGCCGGCCGTCGGGCGGGAGGAGGGCGTTCAGCCTCCCGGCGCGGACCGCGTAGCCGAGCGAGTAGAGGAAGAGGGCCGCGAGCGCCTGGGCCGGCCTCGCCGGCGAGAGGGTGAAGCCGCCGGGCAGGGCGCGGGCCTGGCGGACGAGGAAGGCGACGAGCGCCAGGAAGAGCGCCGTGCCCGCCAGGGCGCCCAGGAGACGGAGAGCGCCCCCTCGCGCGCTCAGGGCTCCGGCTCCCGGGGCTCGGCGGGCCGCTCCTGGCGGCGCAGGCGCAGGAGGACCTCCTCGAGGAGCGTCCGGTTGATCGAGATCAGGTCGGCCAGGAGGCCGGTGAGGAAGCTGACGACCGCGGCGAGGAAGAGGACCGTGGCCAGGAGGAGCGACTGGACGTGCCCGGCCGGGTTCCGGTCGATCAGGACGAAGTAGACGTACCGGCCGACGAGACCGAGGCCGCCGAGGAAGAGGAGGCTCGCCAGGCCGAAGAAGACGGGCAGCGGCTTGTAGAGCGCCGTCATCCGGAGGATGTTGGCGCCCTGGACGAGGACGTACCGCGACGTCTTCCGGAAGAGGCGCGACGGCCTCACGGCCGGGTTCGTGCCGACCGGGACCGAGACGACCGCCATCTCCTTGTTCCCCGCCTGGATCAGCGTCTCGGTCGTGTACGTCATCTTCGAGAAGACGTGGATCCGCTGGGCCGCCTCGCGCGACAGGGCGCGGAAGCCCGACGCCGCGTCCGGGACGTCGGTGCCCGAGGCCCGCCTCACGGCCCAGGAGCCGAGGCGCTGAAGGAGCCGCTTCCCGGGCGAGAAGTCGGACTTCGTCCCGACGCCCCGGTCGCCGACGACGAGGTGGGCGCGCCCGGCCAGGATCGGCGCCACGAGGTCCGGGATCGCGCGGACGTCGTACTGGCGGTCGGCGTCGGTCGAGACCACCACGTCGGCTCCGAGCGAGAGCGCCCGGTCGAGCCCGGCCCGCCACGCGGCGGCGAGGCCCTGGTGGATCGGGAGCCTCAGGACGTGGTCGGCCCCCGCGGCCCGGGCTTCCTCGGACGTCCGGTCGGTCGAGCCGTCGTCCACGACGAGGACCTCGACCGCGTCGAAGCCGGGCACCTGCCGGGGAAGCTCCTTCACCGCGGCCCCGATCTGGCCCTCCTCGTCCCAGGCCGGGATCTGGATGACGAGCTTCACGCGGGACGCAGAGTATCCGAACGTGGCGCACGCGGAAAACCGCCCTCCCCGGGGGGTACTCTCGGGCGCGATGGCCACGCCGAAGCAGCGTTTCCTGATGCGCCTCGTCAACCTGTACCCGCCCTACGTGGGGGCGGGGGTGAGCGTCCGCCGCCGCGAGGGGGACGACCACACGATCCGGGTGACGATGCCGCTCCGGTTCTACAACCGGAACCTCTTCGGGACCCAGTTCGGGGGCTCGCTCTACTCGATGTGCGACCCCTGGTTCGTCTTCCTCCTCGTCCGGCACCTCGGGCCCGAGTACGTCGTCTGGGACAGGTCGGCCGCGATCGAGTTCGTCCGCCCCGGCCGCGGCCGGGTGAGCGCGACGTTCCACGTGCCCCCCGGGACGGTCGAGGCGGTGCGGCAGGAGGTGGAGCGCGAAGGGAAGGCGGAGCCGGTGCTCCGGACCGAGGTCCTCGGCGAGGCGGGAGAGGTCGTGGCGCGCGTGGAGAAGCGGCTCTGGGTCCGCCGGCAGGGACCCGACGCCGGCCGGCCGGAGGCTAGTGCCGGACCCAGAGCGCGTCGCTGACCAGGCACATCCCGCTGAAGCGGGTCAGGAGCGGACGGAGCGACGCGAGGAAGGGCTCGACCTGCTCGGGCTCGCAGGCGACGACGAGGTAGGCGTTGCGGTGCAGGTCGACGAGCTCGTCCTCGTGGCGCTCGCCGTGGCTCCCCTTCCCCCCGGCGTTGCGGATGACCGTGTAGCCGCGGATCCCGGCGGCCTCGACGAGCTCGGTCACCCGCGGCAGGAGCAGGGCCTCGACGACGATCTCGACGCGCTTGACGGGCTTCATGGCGTCACCCCACGAGGAGCTTCACGGCGCTCCAGTAGAGCGGGATCCCGAGGCTGATGTTGAACGGGAACGTGACGGAGAGCGAGAGGAGCTCGAAGAGGCCGGGGTTCGCCTCGGGGACCGCCTGCCGCATCGCGGCCGGGACGACGATGTAGGAGGAGCTCGCGCAGAGGAGGACGAAGAGGAGGGCGTCGCCCCGCCCCATCCCCATCGCCCAGGCGAGGAGGACGCCGAGGAGCGCGTTGACGAGCGGGGCGCCGACCCCGAAGAGGACCAGCTTCGGGCCGACCTGCCGGAGCGTCCGAAGCCGCCGGGCCGCCAGCATCCCCGTGTCGAGGAGGAAGAAGAGGACCATACCCTTGAAGATCCCGACGGTGAACGGCTCCAGCCCCTTGCCGGCCGACTTCCCGGTGAGGACGCCGACGAGGAGGCTGCCGAGGAGGAGGTAGACGGTCCCGTTGAGGAACGACTCGCGGACCAGGTGCCGTACGCCCGGGCGCTCGGCCGCTCCCTCGCCGCGCGGGGCGAAGATCCGGACGAGGGCGATCCCCGCGATGACCGCCGGCGACTCCATGATCGACATGATCGCGACCATGTAGCCGCCGTAGGGCTCGGAGAGCCTCTTCAGGAACTCGGTCCCGACGATGAAGGTCACGATGCTGATCGAGCCGTAGGTGGCCGCCATCGCCGCGGCGTCGTAGACGCTCAGGATCCGCCGGAGGACGAAGAAGGTGTAGGCGGGGACGAGAAGGGCCATCCCCACGGCCGCCGCGATGTAGAGAGCGACGCTCCAAGAGAGCCCGGCGTGGGCGAGCTTCTCGCCCCCCGTGTAGCCGATGCAGAGGAGGAGGTAGAGCGAGAAGAACTTCGGCAGCGGGTTCGGGATCTCGAGGTCGGACCGGAGGAGGACGGCGCCGAAGCCGAGAAAGAAGAAGAGGAAGGCGGGGGAGACGACGTTGGCGGCGACGGCGCCCAGGTCCATCAGTTCCTCGCGGCCCGCGCGGGGAGGGTGCCGCGGGGCGGGAGGGTGGGGGGGCGAGGGGGCGGCGTCACGGCGTCGATTCTCGTCCCATCGCGGGCTGGATACGCCGCGGCCTTCCCGCCGGATTCCCCGGCGCGGCGGGCCCGTCGCCGAGGCCGCTCCGACGGCCTCGGCTTGACGGGTCGGGATGCGGCGCGTAGACTTCGCGGCTCCGGCCCGAGGGCCGGAACGGTCTTTGGAGAAACGAGATCCGGGTCGAGGGCGGGGTCGAGAAGGCCCCGGCGGCGCGTCGCGCCGGCCGGGCTCCCGCCGGCAGCCCCGGGAGACGGCCGACGTAGCTTGATGCAGGCGCGTAGCTCAGTGGGAGAGCACTACCTTGACACGGTAGGGGTCAGCAGTTCGATCCTGCTCGCGCCTACCACGTCGCGCCGCTCCCGACCCCTCCGCCCGAAAGGCGGCGGGCGGGGCCCCACGGGCCCCCTGCTCCTTCTCCACGGGCGATCCGCAGGCGCTTAGCTCAGCCGGTAGAGCACTTCCTTCACACGGAAGGGGTCAGCAGTTCGAGTCTGCTAGCGCCTACCACGCCCGCCCGCCTCCTCTTCCCGGCTCGCGTCCTCCACGGTCCGATCGCTGCGAGGAAAGGAGCCCCGCCATGTCCGCCCCCGTCCCGACCGCGAACGTCCCCGACGTCGTCCGGCTGACGCTTCCCGACGGGTCCGTCCGGGAGGTCGCTGCCGGGACCACCGGGGCCGAGGTGGCCGCGGGGATCGGCGCGCGGCTGGCCAAGGACGCGCTCGCGGTCCGGCTGAACGGGAAGCTCCTCGACCTGTCGCGGCCGCTCCCGGAGTCGGGCGCCTTCGAGGTCGTGACGCCCCGGCACCCCGACGCGCTCGAGCTCTACCGCCACTCGACGGCGCACCTCTGCGCCAACGCTGTCAAGCGGCTCTTCCCGGGCGTGAAGATCGGGATCGGCCCGGCCATCGAGAACGGCTTCTACTACGACTTCGACCCGGGCCGGGCGTTCACGCCCGAGGACCTCGAGCGGATCGAGGCCGAGATGCGGAGGATCGTCGCGGAAGACAACCCGGTCGTCCGCCGCGAGATGACGAAGGCCGAGGCGGTCGGGGTCTTCCGGGCCCAGGACGACCCGCTGAAGGTCGAGATCATCGAGGGGATCCCCGACGGGAACGTCTCCTGCTACGAGCAGAAGGACTTCGTCGACCTCTGCCGCGGACCGCACGTCCCCTCCACGGGGAAGCTCGGCGTCTTCAAGCTGACGCACGCCGCCGGCGCCTACTGGAAGGGGGACGAGAGGAACCCGATGCTCCAGCGGATCTACGGGGCGGTCTTCCTCTCCCAGAAGGAGCTGGACGATCACCTCCACCGGCTGGAGCAGGCCAAGGCGCGCGACCACCGGAAGCTCGGCAAGGAGCTCGGGCTCTTCCTCTTCCACCCCTGGGCCCCGGCCTCCCCGTTCTTCCTCCCGAAGGGAGCGGCCGTCTACAACCTGCTCGTCGCCTACATGCGGGAGATGTACGTCAAGTACGGCTACCGCGAGGTCGTCACGCCGCAGGTCTTCGACGTCGACCTCTTCAAGCGCTCGGGGCACTACCAGAACTACCGCGACAACATGTTCTTCACGGAGGTGGACGAGCGGGAGTACGGCGTCAAGCCGATGAACTGCCCCGGCCACTTCCTGATGTACGCCGCGCAGGCGTTCAGCTACCGCGACCTCCCGGTCCGCTACGCCGACTTCGGGCGGCTCCACCGGTACGAGCGCTCGGGCGTCACGCAGGGCCTGACGCGCGTCCGCACGTTCTGCCAGGACGACTCCCACATCTTCTGCACGCTCGACCAGATGCCCGCGGAGATGGACCTCTTCATCGACCTCGTCGACGAGGTCTACGGGACGTTCGGCTTCACGGACGTGCGCGTCGGCCTCGGGACGCGGCCGGAGAAGTTCATGGGGGACCCGGCGGCGTGGGAGAAGGCCGAGAAGGCGCTCGGCGAGGCGTTCACGCGGCGGGGCCGCACGTTCTCCGTCAACGCGGGCGACGGCGCCTTCTACGGGCCGAAGCTCGACTTCCAGGTCCTGGACGCCATCGGCCGGCCCTGGCAGCTCGGGACGCTCCAGGTCGACTTCGCCAACCCCGAGAACTTCGACCTGACGTACGTCGCCGAGGACGGCCAGAAGCACCGCCCGGTGGTCCTGCACCGCGCGGTCCTCGGCTCGCTCGAGCGTTTCCTCGGGATCCTGATCGAGCACACGGGGGGGAGCTTCCCGCTCTGGCTGGCGCCGGAGCAGGCGCGGGTCCTGCCCGTCTCGGAGCGGTTCGTCGGCTACGCGCGGGAGGTCGTCGAGAGGCTCGTCGCGCAGGGCTTCCGGGCCACGGGCGACGAGAGCGACGACAAGCTGGGAGCCAAGATCCGGAGGGGGGAGATCGAGAAGGTCCCGGCCCTCCTGGTGGTGGGAGAGAAGGAACGGGCGGCGGGCACGGTCGCGCTCCGCCGCCACGGCAGCGGGGACGCGGGGTCGAGGAGCCTCGACGCGCTGGTCGCCGAGATGAGGGACGCCGTCGCCGCCCGCGCGACGGTGTGGGGGGCGCCCGCCGTGGCGCCCGCCCGCTGAGCACGAGGAGGAGAGACCATTTTCTTCAGAGGCGGTCCGCGCATCCCCCCGCAGAAGAACTCGCCGATCAACGAGTACGTCCTGCGCTTCCCCCAGGTCCGGCTGATCGCCGCCAACGGCGACCAGGTCGGGATCGTCGACCCGCAGTCGGCGATCGCGAGGGCCCGCGAGGACGGACTCGACGTCGTCGTCATCGCCGAGCAGGCCGACCCCCCCGTCTGCAAGATCATGGACTTCGGGAAGTTCACCTTCGAGAAGAAGAAGAAGGAGCACGAGTCCAAGCGCAAGCAGAAGGTGACGCAGGTCAAGGAAGTCAAGTTCCGGCCGAACATCGACGACCACGACTACGACTTCAAGCTGAAGAACATCCTCCGGTTCCTCGAGGAAGGGGACAAGGTCAAGGCTACCGTCCAGTTCCGCGGGCGCGAGATGTCGCGCCTGGACAACGGGCGGAAGGTCCTCGAGCGCCTCACCCGCGACCTCACGGGGAAGGCCCACATCGAGCAGCTGGCCGAGATGATGGGCAACCGGATGCACCAGATCTACGCGCCGCTGAAGAAGCCGGCGGCGCACTGAGGCCCCGGAAGGAGCACCCATGGCCACCCAGAAGAGGAAGACCCACCGCGGCGCGGCCAAGCGGTTCCGGAAGACCGCGAGCGGCGCCTTCAAGCGCAACCGCGCCATGAAGCGTCACATCCTGACGAAGAAGAACGCGAGCCGCCTGCGCGGCCTGCGGCAGGGCACGCTGGTGTCCCCGGCGGACGAGAAGAACGTCCGCGAGATGCTGCCGTACGCCTGAGCGCCCGGGCGGGTTAGGGCCCCGGAAGGGGACCGGCTCCCGCCCCTTTACGCCCCGACACGACGACCGAAAGACTGAGGAGAGAGACCCATGCCTCGCGTCAAGCGCGGAACCAAGAGGAAGGACCGGCGGGAGCGGGTCCTGGACCTGGCCAAGGGCTACTACGGCACCAAGCACAACTGCTTCCGGATCGCGGAGCTGCAGGTCGAGAAGTCGCTCGGGTACGCCACCCGCGACCGCAAGCAGAGGAAGCGCGACTTCCGCGGCCTGTGGATCGTGAGGATCAACGCCGCCGCCCGGATGCACGACATGAGCTACTCCAAGCTCATGGCCGGCCTGAAGAAGGCCGGGAGCGACCTGAACCGCAAGGTGCTGGCGGAGATCGCCGTCGCCGACCCGAAGGGCTTCGCGTCCATCGTCCAGTCGGCCAAGAGCGCGCTCGCCTCCGCCTGACGCCCCCGTGAACGACGACGCCCGGTCTCCCGCCGCGGTGCGGGAGGGCCTGAGCGCGGAGCTCGACGGGCTCCGGGAGGCCGCGCGCGCGGGGACGCTCGTCCCCGCGCAGGTGGCCGAGCTGCGCGTGCGCTGGCTCGGCAAGAAGCAGGGCGTCGTCACGGAGCTCCTTTCGCGCCTGCGCGACGTGCCGAAGGAGGAGAAGGCGGCCTTCGGCGCCGCGGTGAACGAGCTGAAGCGCGCGGCCGAGGAGGGGATCGACGCTCTGGAGGCCGAGGCCCGGGAGCTCTTCGCGCGCTCCGCGGAGCGCGCGAAGGCCGTCGACGTCACGCTCCCGCCCCGCGCCCCGCGCGTCGGGCGCCTCCACCCGCTGACTGTCGTGAGGCGAAGGATCGAGGCCGCCTTCCGGGGCCTGGGCTACGAGGTCGTGGACGGGCCCGAGGTCGAGACGGACTGGTACAACTTCGAGTCGCTCAACTTCCCTCCCGAGCACCCGGCCCGCGACGCCGTCGACACGTTCTTCGTGGCGGGCGGGGGCCCCGGCCGCGACCGGCTGGTCCTCAGGACCCACACCTCGCCCGTGCAGATGCGGACGATGGAGAGCCGCAAGCCGCCGATCCGGGTCCTCGTCCCGGGGCGCGTCTACCGCAAGGACGAGATCGACCCGCGGCACTCGCCGGTCTTCCACCAGGTCGAGGGGCTCGTCGTCGACGAGGGGATCACGTTCGCCCACCTCCGCGGGACGCTCGCGGCGTTCGCGCGGGCCTTCTTCGGCGGCCGGGCCGAGGTCCGCCTGGCGCCGACGTTCTTCCCGTTCGTGGAGCCGGGCGTCGACGTGGCGGTGAGCTGCGTCTTCTGCGAGGACGGGCGCGTCCCCGGGACCGGGGCGGAGGGCGCCGAGGGGCGGCCCTGCCGGATCTGCTCGGCCTCGGGCTGGATCGAGATCATGGGCGCGGGGATGGTCCACCCGAAGGTCCTCGCCAACGGCGGGATCGACCCCGAGCGGTACACCGGCTTCGCCTTCGGGATGGGCGTCGACCGGATCACGATGCTCCTCTACGGGATCCCCGACCTGAGGCTCCTGTTCGAGAACGACCTCCGGTTCCTCGACCGGGCCTGGAGCTGAGCGGATGAAGTTCCGGCTCGAGTGGCTCGCGACCTACCTGGACGGCGCCCCGCCCGAGGCGGCCGAGCTGCGCCGCCGGCTCACCGAGGTCGGGTTCATCGTCGAGGGGGTGGACGGCGCCGGGGCCTCCGCCACGCTCGAGGTGGAGCTGACCGCGAACCGCCCCGACGCGATGAACCACCGGGGGCTGGGCCGCGAGGCGGCCGTGGCGCTCGGCCGCGCCTTCCGGGACCCCCAGCTCGGGCTCGGCGTGCCGGAGGGGGAGACCCCGGCCGCGAGCCTGGCCTCCGTCACGATCGAGGAGCCGGAGCTCTGCTCGCGCTACTCGGCCCGCGTCCTCGAGGGGATCTCGGTCCGGCCGGCCTCCGCCGCGGTGCAGGAGCGCCTGGCCGCCCTCGGCATGGGGCCGATCAGCGCCCCGGTCGACGCGACGAACCACGTCCTGTGGGACATCGGGCAGCCGCTCCACGCCTTCGACCTCGACACGCTCGCGAAGGGCCCGGACGGGCGCCCGGCGATCGTCGTCCGCCGCGCGCGTCCCGGCGAGAAGCTCGTGACCCTCGACGGCGTCGAGCGGGAGCTCTCGCCCGCGCACCTCGTGATCGCCGACGCCGAGAAGCCGGTGGCGCTCGCCGGCGTGATGGGGGGGCTCCACACCGCCATCGGGCCGTCGACGAGGCGGGTCCTCCTCGAGTCGGCCCACTTCCACCCGCCCGCCGTCCGCTCGACGGCGCGCGCCTTCGGGATGCACACGGACGCCTCGCACCGCTTCGAGCGGGGCTGCGACCCGGAGGCGACGGTCGAGGGGCTCGACCGGGCCGCCCGCCTGATCCTCGCCGACTGCGGCGGGACGGCGGCGCGGGGCGTCGTGGACGTCGTCGCCCGGAAGGTCGAGCCCCGGACGGTCCCCCTCCGGCTCTCCCGGATCCCCGCGTTCCTCGGGATGGAGGTCCCGCTCTCGCGGACGCTGGCGATCCTCGGGGCGCTGGGTCTCTCGGCCGACCGCGACGGGGACCTCCTCCGCGTGAGGGTCCCCACCGCGCGCGTGGACCTCGAGCTGGAGGTGGACCTGATCGAGGAGGTGGTCCGGCACGTCGGCTACGCGCGGCTCCCCGAGGCGCTCCCCAGGGCCTACAACCCGACCTTCGTGGACGAGCTCCTGGAGCGCGAGGAGCGCTCCCGCGACCTCCTCGCCGGGCTCGGGCTGACCGAGGCGCAGACCTACTCCTTCGTCTCGGCCGCCGAGAACGCCCCGTTCGAGCCGGTCGCCCCGGGCGCGCCCGCGCTCGTCGAGAACCCGCTCGGCGAGCCGTACACGACGCTCCGGGCGACGCCGGTCGTCGGCCTCCTCCGCTCGGCCCGGCACAACGTCCGCCGGGGCCTCCTGGACGTGGCCCTCTTCGAGGCGGGCCGCTCGTTCGGGATGGCCGGTGGCCGCCCGGTCGAAGGGCGCCGCGTGGCGGCCCTCCTCCACGGCCGGAGGGACGTTCACTGGTCCACCCCCGGGAGCGCCGTCGACTTCTTCGACGGCTCCGGGATCGTTGAGGCCCTCTATCGCGGGCTCGGAGCACCCCCCGCCCGGTTCGTCCCGGCCGATCTCCCCTTCCTGGCCCCGGGACGCTCGGCACGGGTCGTCACCGCCGAAGGGCGGGACGGCGGCTGGGTCGGGGTCCTCTCGTCCGCGGTCGCGTCGGCCTGGGACCTGACGGATCCCGTCGTCCTGGACCTCGACCTCTCGGCGCTCCGCCCGGCTCCCCGGCCGGAGACGGTCGTTCCCCCGCCTCGTCTCCCCGGGAGCGACGTGGACCTCACGGTCACGCACCGCCTCGGCCGGCCGTGGGCCGACCTCCTGGCCGCCGTCCGGCGGGAGGCGCCCGCCGAGCTCCTGGCCGTCACGGCGCGCTACCGCTTCTCGGGGACGGGCGTCCCCGAGGACTACGTCAAGACCACCCTGTCGCTCCGGTTCGGCTCGGCCGAGCGCTCCCTCTCCCGCGAGGAGGTGAACTCCTGGCGGGACGCGGCGGCGCGCCGGCTGCTCGGGCTCGGCGAGACGCGGGTGGACGGGATCGCGGAGGGGTGAGCGGATGAGCAGCTCCAGCAAGGCGAAAGGGGCGGCGGCCGGCGAGGAGCGCAAGGGCGCGGGCCTGGAGCAGGCTTTCGACGCCCTCGAGGCGAGGGCCGAAGGGGTGGCGGCCCGGCTCCGGGACCTCCTCGCCGAGAACGCCCGGCTGCGGGGGGCCCTGGAGGAGACGGCGGCCGAGCGGGACCGGCTGGCAGGCGAGCTGACGACGGCTCGGGAGATCGAGGCGCGGCAGCTGGAGGCTTCGGAGAGGCTCTCCCGCCTGGAGTCCGAGCGCGAGTCCCTGCGGGGGCGGATCGAGCGGCTCGTGGCGCTCCTCTCCGCCGAGGAGACCCCCCCCGCGGACCTCTAACCTCGTCCGCTTTCGCGTGTTATCCTCGGACGGGCCCTCCTCGGGGAGGCCCGGCCAGAGATGAACGCGAAGTCGCAGGTGACCCAGGTCGAGATCTTCGGCCAGACCTACTCGGTCCGGGCGGTGGGGGACACCGAGTACATCCGGGAGCTCTCCGCCTTCGTGGACCGGAAGATGCGGGAGGTGGCCGACCACGCCCCGACCGTGGACGCCACCAAGATCGCCATCCTGGCCGCTCTCAACATTTCGGACGAATACCACCAGTTCCGGACAAAGGCAGAAGAGGGTGATCCGGGCCGGTTCGCCGTCAGGGCGACCCGGCTCGTCGAGAGGCTGGACGAGATCCTCAAGGCGGCTCCCCCCGTGGGGGTGCCGCAGCCCGCGACCGAATCGATCGGCGCCCTGCGCGGTACGTGAATGAGTCGAACGTCGTTGAACCGATGCGTCACTCCAGGATCCTCCTGGTCCGAGCCGTCCTGTGACGCCGCGGCCGTCATGCCCGGAGGCCGACGCAGCCTTCCGGGCCCCCCGGATGGGGGAATTGGCTTCGCGGAACTGATGGACTGCTCCGGAGGGTCCGACCTGCTTAGCGGCGGGTTCATCCGACTTCGCTCACACGGCCGAGGCGGGGGCCTTTCTCCCGGCACGCCGGGTCCCTTCGCCTAGCGCGGAGGGACCCGGCACCGGGGCCAGGCACAGACGCCCGGTCCCCGGACGGACGCCGAAGGGAGCGGGGGGACCCCACCAGCTTCTCCTCGGGACCCGGACCACCGTCGGAACGACGGAGACGAGGGGGAGCGACCCGTGAGCGCAACCGTGATCCTGGCCGTGGGAGCCGCGCTGGCGGTCCTGGGCGTGGTCTTCTTCGTCCTCGGGACCCGGTCCCGGGCCGTGGCGGAGAAGGCCCGGGCCCTGGCCGAGGTCGAGGCGAAGAAGACGCTCGACGAGGCCCGGCTGAGGGCCGAGGCGGAGGTCCGCAGGGCCGAGGCCACCGCCCAGAAGGCCGAGCTCGAGGGCAAGGAGCGCGTCCTCAGGGCGCGCGAGGAAGCCGAGCAGGAGAGCGCCCGGCGGCGGGCCGAGCTGACCGAGCTCGAGAAGCGGATCCTCCAGAAGGAGGAGTCCCTCGACAAGAAGCTCACCACGGTCGAGAAGCGCGTCCTCGAGAACGAGAACCGGGCCGTGAACCTCGAGAAGCGCGAGCGCCGGGTCGGCGAGCTCGAGGTGGAGGCCCAGAAGAAGGCCGACGAGCTGGTCGCCGCCCAGCGGGCGAAGCTGGAGGAGATCGCCGGCCTGACCGCCGAGCAGGCCAAGAAGGACCTGATCCGGGACCTCGAGAACGAGGCCCGGCTGGAGGCGACCCGGATCGTGAGGCGCATCGAGGAGGAGGCCGCGGACAACGCCCTCCAGAAGGCGCGCCGGCACCTGGCGATGGCGATCCAGCGGATGGCCAGCGAGTACGTCGTCGAGAACACGGTCTCGGTCCTCGACCTCCCGTCCGACGACGTCAAGGGCCGGATCATCGGCCGCGAGGGGCGGAACATCCGCGCCATCGAGTCGGCCACGGGCGTCGACATCATCGTGGACGACACCCCGGAGGCGGTCCTCCTCTCCTCGTTCGACCCGATCCGCCGCGAGGTGGCCCGGCGGGCGCTGGAGCGCCTGATCCAGGACGGCCGGATCCACCCGGCGCGGATCGAGGAGGTCGTCGAGAAGGTCCGCTCCGAGCTGTGGCAGCACATCCAGGAGGCGGGCAAGGGCGCCGCCGAGGCGCTGGAGATCCCGGACCTCCACCCCGAGGTGGTCAAGCTCCTCGGGCGCCTGAAGTTCCGGACGAGCTACGGCCAGAACGTCCTCCAGCACTCGCTGGAGGTCGCGTGGGCCTCCTGCCACCTGGCGAGCGAGCTGAAGGCCGACGTGGCGGTGGCCAAGCGCGCCGGGCTCCTGCACGACATCGGCAAGGCGATCGACCGCGAGCAGGAGGGGACGCACCTCGAGCTCGGGCGGCAGATCCTGAAGAAGTTCGGCGAGAGCGAGGCGGTCATCCACGGCATGGAGTGCCACCACGGGGACTACGAGCCGCGGACGGTCGAGGCGGTGATCGTGAACGCCGCCGACGCCATCTCGGCGGCCCGCCCCGGGGCCCGCCGCGAGATCCTCGAGACGTACGTCAAGCGGCTCGAGAAGCTCGAGAAGATGACCGAGGGGATGAAGGGGATCGAGAAGACGTTCGCCATCCAGGCCGGCCGCGAGCTGAGGGTCATCGTCGACGCCCGGCAGGTGACCGACGACGAGACCTACTGGATGTCGAAGGACCTGGCCAAGAGGATCGAGTCGGAGCTGCAGTACCCGGGGCAGATCCGGATCACGGTGATCCGCGAGACGCGCGCCGTCGAATACGCCAAGTGAAGATCCTCTTCGTCGGGGACGTCGTCGGCAAGCCGGGGCGGAAGGCCTTGAACCTGCTCGACCGGGTGATCGAGCGGGAGGCGATCGACTTCACCGTCGTCAACGTCGAGAACGCCGCGGGGGGCTTCGGCGTGACCGCCGAGATCTTCGCGGAGCTCTCGAAGCTCCCGGTCGACGTCTTCACGTCCGGCAACCACATCTGGGACAAGAAGGAGTTCGTCCCGCTCCTGGACGACCTGGAGAACCTCCTCCGGCCCGCCAACTACCCGCCGGGCAACCCGGGACGGGGCTGGACCGTCCAGGAGACCCCCGCGGGGATCCCCGTCGGCGTCCTGAACGTCCAGGGCCAGGTCTTCATGGCGAACACCGACTCGCCGTTCCGGGTGGGGGACCAGGCGCTCCTCGACATGAAGTCCCGCCGCCCCGACCTGAAGGTCGTCGTCGTGGACATCCACGCCGAGGCGACCTCCGAGAAGCAGGCCGTCGGGTGGTGGTTCGACGGGCGCGCCTCGCTCGTCATCGGCACCCACACGCACGTCCCGACCGCCGACGCCAGGGTCCTGCCGAAGGGGACGGCCTACCAGACCGACGCCGGGATGACGGGCGCCTACGAGGGGGTCATCGGCTTCGAGCCGAAGTCGATCCTGGAGCGCTTCCTCCTCCAGACGCCGCGCTCGATGGAGACGGCCTCGCGCGACGTCAGGCTCTGCGGGGCCGTCGTCGACGTCGACGAGGCGACCGGCCGGGCCCGGGCCATCACGCCGCTCCAGGAGCGGCTGTAGGACCGCAGGGGGAGCCACAGCGCGCGAGCGCGTGGGCCGCCGGCCCTGCTAGGATCCCGGCATGGCCGTCGACCCAGAGCTGCTCGCGATCCTCGCCTGCCCCGCCTGCGACGACCGCCCCCCCGTCGTCCTCTGCCGCCTCAAGGAGGACGTGGCGCGGAGCGTCGCGGACCGTTACCGGGACAAGTTCAAGGACGAGGAGCCCGAGGTGACCGAGGGGCTCCACTGCGCCGCCTGCGGCCGCGTCTACGCGATCGTCTCCGACATCCCGGTGATGCTCGTCGACGAGGCGCTCGGCGCCGACGCCCGCGAGGCCTGAGACCGCCCTGATCCCCCTGCCGGCGCCCCTCTCGCGACGGACCGCGGCCGACCGCGCCGCGCTCGCCGCGCTCCTCGTCACCGCCCTCCTGGCGCCGCTCCAGGCGCCGGGGAACGCCGCGCTGGCGCTCCTCCTCGCCGCCGTCCTCGCCTCGCGCGCGCGCGCGATGCGGTCCGGCGAGCCCTTCCTGGCGGGACTCGGCCGGGGCCGGACCCTCCTCCTGCCCGTCGGCGCCTTCGGCGTCCTGACGCTCCTCTCCGCCCTCCTCTCGGAGGTCCCGTCCCGGACGCTGCCCGAGGTCCGCGGGCTCTGGACCTTCCTCCTCCTGCCGGCCGCCCTCCTCGTCCTGCGCGACCGCGAGGACGTCGACCTCGTCCTGGACGCCCTCCGGCTCTCGGCGTTCTGCCTGGTCGCGGCCGCGGCCGTCGAGCTCTCGATGGGCCGGGGCGACCTCGAGACGCGGCTTAGGGGGGGGACCTCGAACCACATGACGTTCGCCGGCGTCCTCCTCCCGATGGTCCTGGCCCTCCTGGCCCGGGGCGTCTCGTCGGGGGGGACGCGCCGCCGGCGGACGCTCGACCTGGCCGCCGCGGGCCTGGGGACCGGCGTCCTCGTCCTGACGCTGACCCGCAACGCGTACGCCGGCCTCCTGGCCGGGCTCGGCGTCCTCCTCGTGCTCCTCCGGCCCTGGCTCGTGGCGGCGGTCCCGGCGGTCCTGGCGGCCTTCCTCCTCCTGGCGCCCGCCGCGGTCCGCCAGAGGGCGCTCTCCTCGTTCGACCCGGCGGATCCCACGGTCGCCGACCGGCTCCTGATGTGGCGGGCCGGCCTGGCGATGGTGGAGGAGCGCCCGCTCGTCGGGATGGGGCCGGGGCAGGTGAACGAGCGGTACCCGCGGTATCGCCTCCCGGGGGTCTTCCTGGAGAAGCCGGGACACCTCCACAACAACGTCGTCATGCTCTCGGCCGAGACCGGCGTCCCGTCGGCGCTGGCCTACCTCTGGTTCGTCGGGGCGGCGCTCGTGGCGGGGGCGCGGCTCTCCCTGCCGCGCGCCCCCGCGGCGGCCCGCGCCGTGGCGCGGGGCGCGGTCGCCGCGCTCGCGGCCCTGACGGTCGCCGGGCTCTTCGAGTTCAACTTCGGCGACGTGGAGGTCCTCCGCCTGACGCTCCTCCTGTCCTGCCTTCCGCTCGCCGCGGCTCCGGCCGCCCGGCAAGAGGCCCTTCGGGCCTGACGGGGCGGCGGGCGCCGGGGGCTCCCGCGCCGCGCCCGGTTCGTGCCAAGCTCCGCGCCGCATGAGGAAGCGGGACGTCGTCGTCGTCGGAGCCGGGATCAGCGGGCTCGCCTTCGCCTTCCGCGCCGCGCGGGCCGGGCGCTCGGTCCTCGTCCTGGAGCGGGGCGAGGCCCCGGGAGGGTGCCTGGCGACGCGCCGGACCGCGAGCGGCTACTGGTTCGAGCTGGGAGCGCACACCTGCTACAACTCCTACGTCGGCCTCGTGGAGCTGGTCGAGGCCTGCGGCCTGGGGGGAGAGGTCGTCCGGAGGGTCCCGACGAAGCTCCGGTTCCTCGACGGGGACCGGCTCGTCCCGGGCGCCAACCTCGCCGTCCTCCTCCGGCTCTTCTCCTGGCCCGAGCTCGCGGTGAGCTTCCCGCGGGTCCTCTTCGCCAGGAAGGACGGGAAGACCGTCCGGGAGTTCTACGCCTCGATCGTCGGCCGGAGGAACTACGAGAAGGTCCTCGGGCCGATGCTCTCCGCGGTGCCGTCCCAGAGCGCCGACGGCTTCCCGGCCGGGATGCTCTTCAAGAGCCGCGCGACGCGCCGGGAGGACTTCCCGCGGAGCTTCACGCTCCGGGGCGGCCTGCAGTCCGTCACCGACGCCCTGGCGCGGCAGGCCGGCGTCGAGGTGGCGACCGGGCGGCCGGCCTCGGGCCTCTCGGAAGGCGGCGCCGGCTGGATCGTCGAGTGCGACGGGGGAGAGGCCGTCGAGGCGACGGCCGTCGCCGTGGCGACCCCGCCTTCGGCGGCGGCCTCCCTCCTCGCCGGCGCGGCGCCGGGGCTCGCCGCGCAGGCCGCCCGCGTGAAGGAGACGACCGTCGACACGCTCTCCTTCGCCGTCGAGGCCTCGAAGGTCTCCCTCCCGGTCTCGATGTTCCTGATCCCGCGGGACGACGTCTTCTTCTCCGTCGTCACGCGCGACTCGGTCCCCGACCCCCGCCGGCGGGCGTTCTCCTTCCACTTCCGTCCCGGCCTGACCCCGGAGAAGCGGCTCGAGAGGGCCACGCGGCTCCTCGGACTCGACGGGTCCGACGTCGAGGAGGTCACCGAGCGGAGGGCCGTCCTTCCCTCGCCCGGGCTGGGGCACGAGGAGGTCGTCCGCGAGGTGGACCGCCTCTCGGCGGGCCTCAGGCTCGCCGTCCTGGGGAACTGGTTCTCCGGCCTCTCGATCGAGGACTGCGTCGACCGCGCCAGGCGCGAGTGGGCGCGGCTGGAGGCGGCGGGGTAGGCGCGCGCCCCGCCTAGAATCCGCCGGTGAACGTCCCATCCAAGTCCCGGATGACCGCCAGCCGCGCGACGTCGCCGCTCTTCGCGGGCGAGGGGGCCTCGGCCGGGGGCCGCGACGCGATGACCGTCACGGCGTGGGTCGCGCGGGTCAACGGGGCCCTGAAGGCCGCGATCGGGCCGGCCTGGGTCCGCGGGGAGATCGGGGAGTGGAAGGTGTGGGCGTCGGGGCACGCCTACTTCTCGCTGAAGGACGAGAGCGCCACGGTCGCGGCCATGATGTGGTCCGACCAGGTCCGGAGGCTGCCGTTCCGGCCCGAGCCGGGGACGGTCGTCCTCGCCCTCGGCGCCCCGAACGTCTACCCCCCCTCGGGGAGGCTCTCGTTCGTCGCGACCGAGCTCGAGCCGGCCGGGGTCGGGGCGCTCCGCGTGGCCTACGAGCAGCTCAAGAGGAAGCTGCAGGAGGAGGGGCTCTTCGACCCCGCGAGGAAGCGCCCGCTTCCGGCCCTCCCGCGCCGGATCGGGGTCGTCACCTCGCGGCACGGGGCGGCCCTGCGCGACGTCCTGAAGGTCCTCTCCCGGAGGTTCCCGAACGCCCACGTCACGGTCTACCCGGTGACCGTGCAGGGGGAGCGGGCGCCGGAGGAGATCGCGGCCGCGGTCGCGGCGTTCTCGCGCCACCGGGGGGCCGACGTCCTGATCGTGGCCCGCGGCGGGGGCTCCAAGGAGGACCTCGCGGCCTTCGACGACGAGAGGGTGGTCCGGGCCGTCGCCGCCTCGGAGATCCCGACGATCTCGGCGGTGGGGCACGAGGTGGACGTGACGCTGACCGACTTCGCCGCCGACGTCCGCGCGGCGACCCCCTCGCAGGCGGCCGAGCTGGTCGTGGCCCGGCGGGAAGAGCTCCAGGGACTCCTCGCGCGCGGGGAGAAGGAGCTCGTCTCGGCGCTCGGGGCGCGGCTCGCCGACGCGCGGACGGAGCTACTCTCGCTCTCGGGGGAGGAGGCCCTGGCGGGCTTCGCCTCCCGGGTGCAGGACGCGTCGCGAGAAGCGGGAGGGCTCTCCCGCGCCCTCCTGTCGGCCGTCCGGGGGCTGCCGTCCCTCTACGGCGAGCGGCTGGCGTGGGCCGAGGGACGGCTCCGGTCCTGGCCGGACCGGGCGGCCCTCCCGCGCCGCGGCGAGGCGGTCGAGTCCGAGCGGCGCGCCCTCGTGGACCGGCTGACGGCGCGGCTCCTCCGCGCCTCCGAGGCCCTCGCCGAGCGGGCGTCCAGGCTGTCGGCCCTCGACCCCCTGCAGGTCCTCTCCCGCGGCTACGCCGTCGTCAGCCGCGCGGGGCAGCTCGTCCCGATCACCGACGCGTCGAGCACGTCTCCCGGGGACCGGCTGAGGGTGCTCCTGGCGCGCGGCGAGCTCCTGGCGGAGGTGAGAGAGGTCGTTCCCGGAGGGGACCGGCGCGGTCCCGGAGGTACCGATGTCGTCTGAGAAGGTGAAGCTGCCGAAGGGCCTGACGTTCGAGAAGGCGCTGGCGAGGCTCCAGGAGATCGTGACGGAGCTGGAGGACCCGCAGAAGGGGCTGGAGTCGGCCCTGGCCCTCTTCGAGGAAGGGGTGGCGCTCTCCCGCTTCTGCCGGGCCAGGATCGACGAGATCCAGCGGCGGGTGGAGGTGGTCGTCAAGGAGTCCGCGGCGGGCTTCGAGACGGAGGAGCTGGACGGCGACGAGCTCCCGGAGGACGGCGGCCGGTGACGGGCGAAGGGGCCCCGGGCTCCCTGGCCGGGTACCTCTCCGATCGCCGGGCCGAGGTGGAGGAGGCGCTCCTGCGGGTCCTCCCGGCCGAGGGAACGGTCCCGGAGGAGCTGACCGGGGCGATGCGGTACGCCGTGCTGGCGGGGGGAAAGCGGCTCCGCCCGATCCTCTGCCTGGCCGTCTCCGAAGCGCTCGCGGCCCCGGGCTCCCACCTCCCGCCGCGCGAGTCCCTCTGCGAGGCCGCGTGCGCCCTGGAGCTGATCCACACCTACTCGCTGGTCCACGACGACCTTCCGGCGATGGACGACGACGCCCTCCGGAGGGGGAAGCCGACCTGTCACGTGGTCTACGGCGAGGCGACCGCGCTCCTGGCCGGGGACACGCTGCAGACGCTGGGCTTCGAGGTCCTGGCCACGCGCCCCCCGGGGGACCGGTGGGGGCTCGTGCGGGCCCGCGCCGTGGCGCTTTCGGCACGGGCCATCGGCGTGGAAGGGATGGCCGGGGGCCAGGCGCTCGACCTCTCCGAGACGGGGCACGGGCACGAGCCCGAGCGGGCCGCCGCGCGCCTGAGGGAGGTGCACGCACGGAAGACCGGCCGCCTCCTCGCCGTGGCGGTCGAGCTGGGCGCGCTCTACGCCGGCTCCGGCGAGGACCTCCTCTCCGCCGCCCGGACCTACGGGGAGGCCCTCGGGCTCGTCTTCCAGATCGCCGACGACCTCCTGGACGTCACCTCCGACGCGGCGACCCTCGGGAAGACCGCCGGGAAGGACGCCCGTCAGGACAAGCTGACGTACCCGTCCGTCTTCGGGCTGGAAGGGGCCCGCCGGGAGCGGGAGCGGGCCCTGGCCGCCGCCCTGACCGCGGCGTCGGCCCTGGAGCCGGGGGAAGGACGGCTCGCGGCGCTGGCCCGGTTCGCCGCGCACCGGGACCGGTGACGCAGCGCAATGGACTTTGCTTGACAAAGTAACCCCCATCCGTACAATCCGCGCCGCGTAGACGAGGAATGACGATGTCCAACGTCCGACCCACCCCCCGCCTCGACAAGATCCAGTGGCCCCGCGACCTCCGGAGGCTCACCGTGGACGAGCTCGTCCCCCTGGCCGACGAGCTCCGGACCTTCGTCATCGACACGGTGGCCCGGACGGGCGGCCACTTCGCCTCGGGGCTCGGCGCCCTGGAGCTGACGGTGGCCCTCCACTACGTCTTCGAGACCCCACGGGACCTCCTCGTCTGGGACGTGGGCCACCAGACGTACCCCCACAAGGCCCTGACCGGCCGGCGGGACCGCCTCCAGACGATCCGGCAGAAGGGGGGCCTCTCCGGCTTCACGAACCGCTCGGAGTCGGAGTACGACGTCTTCAACGCGGCGCACGCCTCCACCTCGATCTCGGCGGCGCTCGGGATGTCGGTGGCCCGCCACCTCCGGCACGAGGAGGGCCACGTGGTCGCCGTGATCGGGGACGGCGGGCTGACGGGCGGCGTGGCGATGGAAGGGCTGAACCAGGCCGGCTACCTGAAGCGGAAGCTGGTCGTCGTCCTGAACGACAACGACATGTCGATCTCGCCGAACGTCGGCGCCATGTCGGGCTACCTCCTCCGGATCGCCCGCGGGCAGATCTACAACCGGGTCCGCGGCGACGTCGACAAGATCCTGAAGAAGCTCCCGCAGGGGGCCCGCCTGGCCGAGCTGGCCGGGCAGCTGGAGGACGGCGTGAAGAAGGCGCTCGTCCCCGGGACGCTCTTCGAGGAGCTCGGCTTCCGGTACGTCGGCCCGATCGACGGGCACTCGATCCCGGTCCTCGTCCGGACGCTCCGCGAGGTGAAGTCGATGGAGGGCCCCCTCCTCGTCCACGTCCGGACGGTGAAGGGGAAGGGGTACGCGCTGGCCGAGAAGGACCCGGTCTTCTGGCACGGACCGTCGCCGTTCACGGTGGAGACGGGCGAGATCCCGAAGAAGTCCGCCCCCCCGAGCTACACGTCGGTCTTCGCCGAGACGCTCGTGAAGCTCGCCGAGAAGGACCCGCGGATCGTCGGCGTGACGGCGGCGATGCCGGAGGGGACGGGGATCGACGTCTTCGCGCGACGGTTCCCCGACCGCGCGTTCGACGTCGGGATCTGCGAGCAGCACGCGGTCCTCTTCGCCGCCGGGATGGCGACGCAGGGGATGCGGCCCGTCTGCGCGATCTACTCGACGTTCCTCCAGCGGGCCTACGACCAGATCTTCCACGACGTCTGCCTGATGGACCTCCCCGTCGTCTTCGCCCTGGACCGGGCGGGCGTCGTGGGGGCCGACGGGCCGACGCACCACGGGGCGTACGACCTCTCCTCCCTCCGCGTCTTCCCGAACATGCTCGTCGCCGCGCCGAAGGACGAGAACGAGCTGCAGCACCTGGTCGCCACGGCGGTCGAGGCCGGCCGCCCGGTCGTCGTCCGCTACCCGCGCGGGAACGGCTGGGGGGTCGCGCTCGACCTCGAGCCGCGCCCGCTGCCGGTCGGCAAGGGCGAGGTCCTCCGGGTCGGGCGCGACGGCGTCGTCCTGGCGGTGGGCGACCCGGTCCTGCCGGCCCTCCGCGCCGCCGAGCGGCTCGCCAAGGAGGGCGGCCCCTCGCTGACGGTGATCAACGCCCGCTGGGTGAAGCCGATCGACGCCGAGCTCGTCGCCCAGTTCGTCAAGGACGGGACCCGGCTCGTGACGGTCGAGGAGAGCGCGCTCGCCGGCGGGTTCGGCTCGGCGGTCGTCGAGACGCTCGAGGAGCTCGGCGTCCAGGCGCGCGTCCGGCGGATCGGCATCCCCGACCGCTTCGTCGCCCACGCCACGCAGGCCGAGCAGCGCCGGGAGCTGGGGCTGGACGAGGACGGGCTCCTCGCCTCGTTCCGCGACCACTTCGCCGGGCGCGGGGCGGAAGTGGTCCCGATCGGGGTCCGGGCGGGGTAGGCCGGCCCCTACGGGCGCGTGGCCGGCTCCTCGGCCTGGGCGCCCGCGCGGACGCTGACCGAGACGGGGAGGTCCCGGGCGGCGTCGCTCGTGAGCGTCAGGGCGAGCTTCCGGGGGGAGTCCTCCTCGGCCCGGGCCCCGAACAGCTCGCGCCGGTTCGGCTTCCAGACGAGCCGGCCGCCGTACGTCACTCGGGTCGCCCCCGCCCCGGCCGCGTCGAGGGGCTCGAGCCTCACGGAGACCTCGCCTGTGGCGCCGTCTCCGCCCTCGACCTTCACCTCCACGACGAGCCCCTTCACCCGCGGGACCTGGACCTCGAAGCGGCGAGGGGAGCCGGTGCGGACGGAGACGCGCTCGTCGAGCAGGACGATCGCCGACGGCGTCTCCGACTCGGGCCGCGTGAAGGTCGAGCCGTAGCGGACCTGGACCGAGGACCCCGCGACGAGGACCTCCCGCCCCGGGACCAGGAGGAACGGGGCGGCCTCGAAGCCCTCCGGGTGCCGCCGGTCGAAGGGGACGACGAAGACGATCTTCTCGTCGGTCTGCTCGACGAGGACCGGGCAGAACGTCCCGAAGAGGACGGCCTTCACCCGCGAGAGCCCGCGACCCGTCAAGGTGAGCCGCTCCCCGACCCGCGCGATCGCGGGCTCGACGGACGTCACGGCGACCTCCGCGGCGGCTCGCGCCGAGGCGGCCGAGGGCACGGACGCCGGCGTGGCCGGCGCGGACGGCCTCGCCTCCGCGCGCCCGGGGGCCTGAGGAGAGAGGAGCAACGGGAGGGCGGCCGCGAGGAGGGGGGCGAGCATCCCCGGCATGCTACAGGAGCCTGCTACCCTTCGCCCCGATGCTGGCGCTCCTCGCAGAGGGCCCGGGCGTGGCCGCCCTCGAAGAGGTCCCCGCGCCCCGGCCCGGCCCCGGCGAGGTGGTCGTCCGGGTGGACGTGGCCCTGACGTGCGGAACCGACCTGAAGCTCCTGCGCCGCGGGCACCCGAAGTTCCCGTTCCCCCTCGTCCTGGGGCACGAGTGGGCCGGCCGGGTCGAGTCCGCGGGGGACGGCGTGGACCTGCCGGCCGGCCTCCGCGTGACGGCGGCCGTGACGGGGCCTTGCGGGGAGTGCGCCGCGTGCCGGGCGGGACGCCAGCACCTCTGCGAGAGCGCGTTCGACCACCCGTCGTGGGGCGCCTTCGCCGGGAGGATGCGCATCCCGGCGCGGGTGGTCCGGTCGGGGCTCCTCCCGGTCCCGGACGGGCTCGCCCTCGAGGCCGCGGCGCTCATCGACCCGGTGGCCTCGGTGGTCCACGCCCTGGACCGCTCCCCTCTGGAGGGGCGGCCCGACGTCCTGGTCCACGGGAGCGGCCCGATCGCGTTGACCTTCGCGGCGCTCCTGCCGCTGTGGGGAGCCGGACGGGTCGTCGTGGCGGGCCGGCGGACGGCGCGTCTGGAGCGGATCCGAAGGACCGGCGCCACGGTCGTCAACGTCGTCGCCTCGTCCCTGCCCGCCGCGCTCGCGGAGGCGACGGCCGGCCGCGGCGCCGGCCTCGTGGTCGACACGAGCGGCGAGGCGTCGCTCGTCCCGGGCCTCGTCGACCTCGTGGCCAGCGGCGGCACGCTGCTGCTGTTCGCCGGGATGCCCAGGGAGACCCGGATCGACCTCTCCGCCTACCGGCTCCACTACGAGGAGGTGACGGTGACGGGCTCGTTCCACTACCGGCCGGCCGACGTGAGGAAGTCCCTGTCGCTCCTGTCGGAGGGGGCGCTCCCGGTCGAGGACCTGGTCACGCGGAGGAGGCCGCTCTCCGAGTGGGCGGAGGCCTTCGCCGACCTCTCCCGCGGCGACGGGATGAAGACGGCGCTCCTGCCGTGAAGGCCGTCGTCGTCCACGCGCCGGACCGGGTGGAGGTCGTGGAGCGGCCCGCGCCGGTCCCCGGCCCCGGCGACCTCCTGGTCGCGATGCGCGCCGTCGGGCTCTGCGGGAGCGACACGACGGCCTGGTACGTCGCGACGAAGGCCCCCGCCGTCCTCGGGCACGAGACGGCCGGCGTCGTCGTGGAGGCGGGGCCGGGCGTGACGGCGTTCCGCCCGGGCGACCGCGTCTTCGTCCACCACCACGCCCCGTGCGGCTCCTGCCGGGCCTGCGCGCGGGGGGACTCCGTCATGTGCCCCGCCTGGAAGCCAAACCGGCTCGACCCGGGCGGCCTGGCCGAGCTGGTCCGCGTCGACGCGGCCGCCGTGGCCGCCGACACGCTGAAGCTGCCGGACGGGCTCGGCTTCGACGACGGCGCGCTCGTCGAGCCTCTGGCCTGCGCGGTCAAGGCGGTGGCGCGGGCCCGCGTCCTCCCGGGGGACTCGGTCCTGGTCGTCGGCACCGGCTCCAACGGCGTCCTGCTCGGCCTCCTGGCCCGGAGGGCCGGGGCGGCCCGGCTCCTGGGAAGCGACCCGGACCCGGCCCGGCGCCGGCTGGCCCTCGGCTTCGGCTTCGACGAGGTCTTCGACCCGGCCGAGCCGGGCCTCCCCGCGCGCGTCCGCGGGGCGACCGGCGGGGGCGGGGCCGACGCGGTCCTCGTCGTCCCGACGGCCGAGCAGGCCGTCCAGGCCGCCGTCGCGAGCGCGGCGCCCGGAGGGCGCGTCGTCTTCTACTCGCCGGTCTCTCCGGACGCCGTCTGGAGGCTCGCCCCGTCGGAGCCCTACTTCCGGGACCTGACGCTCGCGTTCAGCTACTCCTCGGGGCCGGCCGAGACGCGGGCGGCGCTGGCGCTGCTCGAGGAGGGGGTGGTCTCGGCGCGCCGCCTCGTCACGCACCGGCTGCCGATCGAGCGCGCCGCCGAGGCCTTCCGGCTCGCCCGGGCGGGAGGGGAGGTCCTCAAGGTCCTGGTCGAGATCGGGCCGTGACGCCCGCCGGGCCGCCGCGCGTCCGCCTCGACCGGCTCCTCGTCGAGAGGGGCCTCGTGGAATCGCGAGCCCGCGCCGAGTCGCTCATCCTCGCGGGAAGGGTCCACGTCCGGGGCCGGGAGCGCCCGAAGCCGGGGATGCTCGTCTCCGCCGACGCCGAGCTCGCGGTCGCCGGGCCGCCCCATCCCTGGGTCTCCCGCGGGGGCGTGAAGCTCGCCGCCGCCCTCGACGCGTTCGGGATCGACCCCGCGGGGCGCGTCTGCCTGGACGTGGGGGCCTCCACCGGCGGCTTCACGGACGTCCTCCTGTCGCGCGGGGCCCGCCGGGTCTACGCCGTCGACGTGGGCTTCGGGCAGCTGCACGCCCGCCTGAGGGACGACCCGAGGGTCGTCCTCCGCGAGCGCGTGAACGCCCGCTACCTCTCGGCGGGCGAGGTCCCCGAGCCCGTCGAGGTGGCCGTCATGGACGTCTCGTTCATCTCGGCGACCCTCGTCCTCCCCGCCGTCGCCCCGCTCCTTCAGGACGGGGCCTGGGTCGTCGTCCTCGTCAAGCCGCAGTTCGAGGCGGCGCGGGGCGAGGTGGGGAGGGGAGGGATCGTCCGCGACCCCGCCGTGAGGGGGCGGGCGCTCGCGCGAGTCGTGGCGGCCTGCGTGGCGCTGGGGCTCGTCCCGTCGGGGACGGTCGACTCGCCGATCACCGGGGCGGACGGGAACGTCGAGTGCCTGGCCGGATTCCGCCGGATTCCCGCTAAACTGCCCGGGTGAAGTCGCGGCCCCCGAAGCCCCGGCCCGTCCGGCGCGTCGGGCTCGTCACCCGGTACACGCACCCGGACGCCCTCGCCCTGTCCCGCAAGCTCGACCGGCAGCTGACACGGCGCGGCCTGACGGTCGTCCACGACATCGAGTCGTCGAGCGCCCGCGGGGGCGGCGGGGGAGCGCCCCGCGCGCAGATCTCGCAGCTGGTCGACCTCGTCCTCTCCCTCGGCGGGGACGGGACCCTCCTCTCGGTGGCCCGCTACCCGGCCCGCGGCGTCCCGATCCTCGGGATCGACATCGGGACGCTCGGCTTCCTGACGGCCTGCCGCCCGGACGACTACGAGGAGCTCCTGGAGCTGTCGCTCCTCCGGAAGGCGCCGATCGAGCGCCGGCGCCTCCTCTCCGTGACGGTCTCCGAGGACGACCGCCCTCCGCGGCGGTTCCGGGTCGTCAACGACGCGGTCCTCGCCAAGGCGGCCATCGCGAGGATCGCCGGGATCCGGGTGGAGGTGGGCGGGCACCGCGTCGCGCGCTACCGGGGCGACGGGCTGATCGTCTCCACCCCGACCGGCTCCACCGCGTACAACCTCTCGGCCGGCGGGCCGATCCTCGACCCGACCATGCCGGCGATCGTCCTCTCGCCCATCTGCCCGCACACGCTCAGCCTCCGCCCGCTCGTCCTGCCGGACTCCGTCCGGCTCGGGCTGGCCGTCGAGGGCTCGACCGAGATGGACCTGACCCTCGACGGGCAGGAGGGGTTCCGGGTCGGGCCCGAGACGCGGGTCGTCGTGGAGCGCTCGGCCGACGTCGTCGGGTTGATCCGCCCGCCGGGCCGGACCTTCTTCGACGTCCTCTCCGCCAAGCTCTCGTTCGGCGGGGAGCGAGTGGAGTCCCGGCGCTGATCCCGAGGACGATCCGCGACCCGAAGGCCGCGCTGGCCCCGCTGAGGCGGCTGACCCGCGTCCGGGTGCCGCGGCTCTTCCTCCTCCTCGGCGTCCTGACGCCGCTCGTCGTCTACGCCGTCTTCCGGTCCCACCGCTTCCAGGAGGTCCTCCGGCGCTCGGCCGAGCGGAGGCTCACGCAGGCGGCCGGGAGGCCCGTCACGATCGGGGGCTTCGACCTGGCCCTCCTCCCGCCGCGCTTCGTCGTGCGGCAGGTGGAGCTGGCCAACGACCCGCGCGGGCTCCCGGGCCCGGCGTTCTCGGCGTCGGAGATCGAGCTCCGGGGCTTCCCGCGCGTCGCGGAGCGGTCGGTCGACCTGAAGAAGGTGCGCGTCCTCTCCCCGCGGGTCCTCCTGGAGGTCTACGAGGACGGCTCGACGAACTTCTCGAACCTCTTCCGGGGCCGGGACGACTCCTCGGGCGGGGGGACCGACGTGAGGCTGGGCGAGGCGGTCCTCCAGCGGGGCGAGCTGAGGTTCCGCGAGTGGAAGGCGCCGCTCGACGTCACGGTCGCGGGCGCGGCGCTGACGGCGCGCTCCGGCCGCCACTCGAAGGTCACCGGCGTCACCCTCCTCTGCCGCTCCGCGCGGCTGGTCCTCGGCGGACGGGAGCCGTTCGACTTCCGCCTCTCTGCCGAGGCGGTCCTCTCCCCGCGACGGGTCCACGTCTCCCGGGTGGTGGTGGAGCACCCCGAGATCTCGCTCGTGGCGAGCGGAGGCGTGGACGACCTGGACGCGCCGGAGGTGGCGTTCGCGGGGCGGGCCAGCTTCGAGGCGGACGCCCTGGACCGCTACTTCGGCGCGGGCGTCGCGCTGTCGGGGCGTGTGGAGGCCGAGGCGCTCCTCAGGGTCCCCAAGGGCGAGGGCTTCCGCGTCCGGGGGAGGTTCGAGGTCCCCGCCGGGCGACTCGGGCCGTTCGAGGTGTCCGGGACCGGGAGGCTCAGGATCGACCCGGAGGGCGTCCTCGTCGAGGCCGGGCCGCTCGCCCTCCTGGGCGGGACGGCGGAGGCGGTCGTGCGCGTCGCCCGCCTGAAGGGGCCGCCGCTCCCGGTGCGGATCGCCGCGCGGGGGACCGGCCTCGACTTCGAGCGCTTCTTCTCGGACATCGGCCTTCCGGGGACGGGGCTCACGAGCCGCGCCGACCTCGACGCGGAGCTGACCTTCGCCGAGGGAGGGCTCGAGCGGGCCGACGGGTCGGCTCAGCTGAGGCTCCGGGCCGAGCGAGACCGGCCGTCCGCCGTCGCTGGCCGGCACGCCCTGCCGGTCTCGGGCGGCGGGACGCTCCTCCTGAAGAAGGGGAAGATCCTCTTCGGCGGGACGCCCCTGACGACGGAGGCCCGGACGCGAGTCGAGCTCTTCGGCTCGATCGCGATCGGGTCCTGGGAGCCCGACCTCGGCTTCGAGGTCGAGGCGGCGGACCTGTCGGACGTCGAGCGCCTGGCCGCCAACTTCTACCCCGCCATCACGGGCGAGCCGCTCGAGCCGGCCCTGGAGCTGGGCGGCCAGGGACGCTTCTCGGGCCGTCTGACGCGGGCCTTCGGCGACCCGCGCGTGGAGGGGCGCCTGACGGCCCGCGGCTTCCGGATGCGCGGGGCGCGGTTCGGCGAGGTGACCGCCGGCGCGCTCGTCGACCGCGACGTCCTGACCCTCTCGCCGTTCAGCGCGCTGGACGGCGGCGCCCGGCTGGTCGCCACGGGGAGCTACGGCTGGGGCGCGAGCCTCGGGGGTCACTACGAGCTCTCCGGCTTCGAGCTGGACGTGGAGGCCTGGCCCCTCCAGCGGATCCTGGACTTCCTCGACTTCGACCTCCCGCTCTCGGGCCCGGTCACGGGGCGGATCCCCCTGCGGGGCCTCACGCCCGAGGTCCACGGCTCGGGACGGCTGGAGTGGAGCGACGGCTCGGCCTGGGGGCAGCCCGTCGACTCGATGGTGGCGACCCTCGCGTTCGAGGGGGACCGGATGCGCCTCCTCGACGCCACGGCCCTCCGGGGAGGGGGCTGCCTGAAGGGGGACGCGGAGTACGCGTGGGACGAGTCGTTCCGGTTCGGGGTGGACCTGGAGGACCTCCCGCTCGACGGGCTCTCGGCCGCCGCGGACCTCGTGCCCGGCCTGGCCGCGGGCCTCTCGGGCCGGTTCGAGGGAGAGGGGACCCTCGACCACCCGCGCCTCGTGGCCCGGCTGTCGGCGCGCCGGCCGGCCTACGAGGGGCGGGCGGTGGGGGCCGAGGCCGCCGTCTCCCGGCTGGAGCTCGACGTCGACGGGCGAGACGTGGACGGCTCCCTCGTCGTGCCCGGCGTGGCGCGCCTCCTCGTCGACAGCCGCCCCGTCGGGGACGCGGTCGAGACCCGGCTGGACCTGCGGGTGGAGTCTCTCGGCGCCGTCGGCGCGGCCGTCGGCGTCCCTTCGGACGTCGCGCTGGCCGGCTCCCTGTCGGCGTCCGGCCGGGTGGAGGTGGACCCCGCCACGGGCGAGCTCACCGCGCTGGACGTCGAGCTCGGCGAGGGCCAGATCGGCCTGGCCGGCCGTCTCCTCGAGACGGCGGGGGGGCGGATCCGGGTCCGGGGCGACGAGGTCCGGATCCAGCCGGTGACGCTCCGGAGCGAAGGCGACGCGGGCTCGGGGCTGCGGCCGGAGACGAGCCTGACGCTCTCGGGCCGGATCGGGCTGGAGGGGGAGCGCCCGCTGGCCCTCGGCGTCGAGGGGGTCGTCGACGCGGCCGAGCTGACGTCGCTCGTCGGCGCCGAGGCCGCGACGGGGCCGATCGCCGTCGGCCTCGAGGTCGGGGGGACGCTGGACGCGCCGGTCCTGACCGGGAGGCTCGCCCTGGAGGGGGTCGACTTCCTCCCCCGTGACTCGAACGACCCGGTGGAGGGGATCAGCGGCACGCTCCGGCTCACCCCCGGGCGCGTCGAGGTGAGCGGCCTGACCTTCCGGTACGACGGGCTGGTCTCGCTGGCGGGCGTCCTGGCGCTGGAGGGGCTGTCCGTGAAGTCCCTCCGCCTGAACGCCCACCTCGAGGACGTGAGGAGCCGCCCGTTCCCCGGCTTCCGCTGCACGGTCTCGGGTGACCTCGTCCTCCTGGGCGACTCGTGGCCCCGGACGGCCAGGGGCGACCTGACGATGACGAGCGGCCTCTACACCGAGGACCTGAACTTCGACCTCGGGAGCCTCCTGGGCCGGCTCGGGCCGGCGGCCCTCGGGGGCGCCCCGGCCGCCTCGGCGTTCGACGCGCTGGCGCTCGACGTGAGGATCGTCGCGCCTCCCGCGTCGATCGAGGCGAGGAACAACGTCGCCCGCCTGAGGGCCCGGGCGGAGCTCTTCGCCCGCGGGACCTGGGGGCGGCCGCTCCTCTTCGGCCAGGTCGAGGCGGAGGACGGCGGGCGGATGACGCTGCGCGGGCAGAGGTACGAGGTCCTCTCCGGGAAGATCCTCTTCTCCAACCCCGAGCGAATCGAGCCCTTCTTCGACTTCTCGACGCGGACGACGATCCGGGACTACCAGGTCTCGTTCGGCCTCACCGGCACGCCGTCGCGCCTGGCGCCGCGGTTCAGCGCGGACCCGCCGCTGTCCGAGGCGCAGATCGTCTCCCTCCTCCTGACCGGCGAGCTCCCGGAGTCGACGGTGGCGGGGGCGCCGCCCGGGCAGGGGGTCGTCTCCTCCGACGAGTCGATCTCCGTGGCGGCCAAGCAGCTCCTCGCCTCCCTCGCCACGGACGCCGCGGCCGAGCGGACGCGCGAGCTCTTCGGCCTCGACCGCCTCCAGATCGACCCCGTCTTCTCCGGCGCCTCCTTCCAGGCGGCCCGGCTGACGATCGGCAAGTCGATCTCGCGCGACCTGACCGTCACCTACTCCTACACGGCGTCGTCGAACCAGGAGCAGATCCTGGAGGTGGACTACCAGATCTCGCCGAACGTCTTCCTCCAGTTCCGGCGGGACGAGAACGGCGTCTACTCGGCGGACCTGAAGGTCCGCCACCGGCTCCGGTGAGACGGCACCTCCGGGCCCTGGCCCTCGCGACGCTCGCCGGGCTCCCGGCCCTCGGCGCCCCGCCGGCCGCGCGGGGGGCCCTCCTCGGCCGGACGATCGCCTCGCTCCGGTTCGCCGGGGACGTCCCCGCGGATCGCCCGGAGGAGCTGGCGCGGCTGACCGACCTGAACCCGGGCCAGCGGCTCACCGAGCCGGCGGTGCGGGAGGCCCTCCGGAACCTCTTCGCGACCCACCGGTTCCTGGACCTCCTGGTCGAGGCGAGCCCGTCGGGGGAGGCGGTGGACGTCGTCGTCCGGTACGAGGCCGCTCCGGTGGTGGCGTCGGTGAGGCTCGCCGGGAAGGACCTCCCGGCCCGGGGGCGCCTGAGGGACGCGATCGGCGTCGAGCCCGGGGACCGCTGGTCGTCGCCGGTGGCCGCGGAGGCCGCGCGCCGGGTCCGCTCGCTCCTCCGGGAGCGAGGCTACTTCGCGCCCACGGTCGACGTGGGCGTGACGCCGACCGCCGACGACACCGCCGTCGACGTGGAGGTCCGCGTCGGGGCGGGGCGCCTCTTCCGCACCGGGGCGCCCCGGCTGGAGGGGCCTCTCCCGGAGGGCCTGACCGCCGCGGCGCTCGGCGGCGGGAAGCGGGCCGGCAGGCCGTACCGCGACGCCGCCGCGCGCGACGAGGCGGGGAAGCTCTCGGAAGCGCTCGTCCGGCGAGGCTACGGGCGCGCGGAGGTCCGCTTCCTGGGCGCGGATCCCGACCCGGCCCTGGGCGTGGCGACGCCGCGCTACTCCGTCTTCGCGGGTCCCCAGGTCCGGCTCGAGGTCAGCGGCATCGCCGAGAGCGAGGTCCGGCGACACCCCGACTCCCCGTGGTCCCGTGGGGACCCCCCGGACGAGGAGGCGCTCCGCCGGCTGCGGGACGCCCTCCTCGAGACCTACCAGCGCCGGGGGCACGCGCGGGCCTCCGTCGAGGTGACGTCGGCGCTCGAGCCGGGCGTCGAGAGCATCCGGATCTCCGTCGTCCGCGGGGAGCGGTACGCGGTGTCGTCGGTGGCGCTCGAGGGGGCGGCGTTCCTCGGTCCGCGAGAGGTCCTCCCGTCCCTGGCGACTCACGCCCGGGGCCTCCTGGAGTCCGGGCGGCTCGTCGACAGGGACCTCGCGGCGGACCGGGAGGCGATCGCGGCCGCCTACCGGGCCCGCGGCTTCGCCGACGTCCGCGTCGACCCCCCGCGGGTGGCGGACGGCAAGGCGCCTTTCACGCTCGAGGTCACGTTCCCCGTCCTGGAGGGGCCGCGCTCGGTCGTGGCCTCGCGGACGCTCGAGGGCGTCGCGGCCCTGCCGGCCGAGGAGCTGGAGCGGCTCCTCGTGGTCCGGCAGGGACGGCCCCTGTTGCCGGCCGACGTGGAGTCGGACGTCGTCGCGATCCGGTCGGCCTACTCCGGCCAGGGGTACAGCGACCTCCAGCTCTCCGTCCTGACCGTCCCCTCCGAGCCCCGCGCGGACGGGACGCGGCCCGTGGCGGTGACGTACCGGGTGGCCGAGGGGAGCCGGTTCGAGATGGGGAAGACCGTCGTCCGGGGCCACCGGAGGACCCGGACCGGCGTCGTGGAGCGCGAGCTGGCGTACCGCGAGGGGGACCCCTTCTCGTTCTCGCGGCTGGTGGAGACGCAGCAGCGGCTCTCCCGGCTGGACGTCTTCTCCCGCGTCGACTTCTCGGCGTTCCCGGCCGACCCGTCGACGGGCCGGAGGACCGTCCTCCTGACCCTCTCCGAGGCCAAGCCCTGGAGCGTGACCTACGGCCTCGGCGCCGAGTACGACTCGGGCGCGGACCGGAGGTTCAACCCGCGCCTCTCGCTCGGGCTGACCTACTCGAACCTCTTCGGGCGGGCCATCGTCGTGGGCGGGGAGGCCCGTTACTCCGCACGCGAGAGCCGCCTCCTCTTCGTCGCACGCGAGCGGAACCTCCTCGACTGGGGCATCCCCCTCTCGGCCTCGGTGTACGTGGCCGAGGAGGTGCGGACCGGCTTCGACGTCCGGAGGGGCGGCCTCTGGTTCGACACCGAGCGCCGGCTCGGGGCGACGGTGAAGGCGACCCTCCGGTACCAGTTCGAGCTGACCGAGCCGTCGCAGGACCCGGGGCTCGACCCGGACGAGCGGCAGAACCAGAAGAACAAGACGTCCTCTCTCGGGCCGGGCGTGACGTGGGACACGCGGTCCGACCCGATCGACCCGCGCTCCGGCAGCCTCGTCGTCTCGGAGCTGAAGTGGGCCTTCCCGTTCCTGGCGGCCGACTCCGACTTCGTCCGGCTCTTCGCCCAGGGGACCCTCTACCGACCGCTCCGGGGGACCGTCGTCGTCCTCTCGGCGCGGGCGGGCGCCACCGAGTCGTGGAAGCCGTGCGACGAGGCGGCGGGACCGGACTGCGAGCCGAATCTGACGGTCCCCATCGTCGAGCGCTTCTTCGCCGGGGGACGGACGAGCCACCGGGCCTTCGGCCTCGACCTGCTCGGCATCCCGGGCCAGACGCTGAACGAGGCGGGCGAGGCGTACGGCGGGAACGGCATCCTCGGCGCCAACCTGGAGTGGCGCGTCCCGGTCTTCGGCGACCTGCGCGCCGCCCTCTTCCTGGACGTCGGCAACGTCTGGTCGGACTGGCGGAGGATCCGGGCCTCGGACCTCCGCTGGGGCGCGGGGGTCGGCCTGAGCTACCTGACCCCGGTGGGGCCGCTCCGGGTCGAGTACGGCTGGAAGCTGGACCGCGAGCCCCAGGAATCGGCCGGGGAGTTCCACTTCAGCATCGGCTACCCGTTCTGAATCGCCGTCGGCGGGCGGTACACTGCCGCCGATGCCGCGCTTCACAGTGCTCGAGACGTCGGCTCTCTTCTCGAACCGCGTCAAGTACGACTACCTCTTCGAGATGGAGATGTGGCTCAAGGGGATCGAGAGGTTCTTCGTCCTCGACTTCCTGCCGCTCTCGCCGTTCGAGCGCTCGCACGCCTCGCTGAAGAACTACGTCGAGGAGGTCGCCGTCGTCCGCCTCGGGGTCGGCCACCTCGCGCTCCTGACGACCCACCTCCTCGGCGAGGGGAAGGAGGACCTGGCCTCGTTCCTCCAGTACCTCGAGAGCCAGGTCTCCCGCCCGGGGCCGGCGGCGGAGGGGGCGCGCCGGAAGGGCTCGGCCGAGGGGGAGCTGGCGCTCGTCATCGAGAAGCTGGACGACTTCTCGCGCCTCCTCGACGAGCTGGCGCACGTCCCGTTCCTCCCGCTGCAGACGTACCTCTCCCTCGGCCGCGTCGTCGTCGGGACGCTGAAGCAGGACCCGAACCTCGGCGTCCTGTTCCGCGAGAACCTCCGGCCCGTCCTGGACCGGGGCTCCAAGCAGTCCCTCTCCCGCGTCCTGGCCTCCGTCGGCGACCCGGGGCAGAAGGGGGCGCTGGCCGCGCTCTTCGTCGAGCTCTTCAAGGGGCTCCGGTACACGGAGCGGATCCGGGAGTCGATCGGGTCTCCGGCCACCGCCAAGCGGGCCCTCCTCGTCTTCGGGCTGATCAAGGGGGAGACCGAGGCCCTCTGCCGTTTCATCCGGCGCCGGCTCCTGCCCCGCTTCCAGCCGGACACCCCGCTCGCCGAGGTCCTCGACCGCCTCGTCTTCTCGACCGAGATGGAGGTCCGGAAGGTGATGGAGGTCGAGCTGGTCGACGTCGTCCTCATGAAGGACCCCAAGCTGGTCTACGCCCGGCTGGAGGACGCCTGCGGGATCCTCCGGGACCTGTTCCAGCAGAACGTCATCGCGCTCGCCGAGACGTTCTCGCCCGAGATCGACGGCAAGGCGCTCTTCCCCGACTACCGGACGAAGCTGGAGCAGAGCTTGAGGCTCCGCGACGACCTCTGGGCCCTCGTCCAGACGACCCAGGCCTACCAGAAGGGCCCGGACCGGAAGTCCCTGAAGGCCCTGGTGGAGGGGCTCGACGGCTTCCGCCGGGGGTCGATGCGCCACCTGATGTTCAAGGACTGGTCGCTCTTCGAGCGGTTCCACGCGGGCTTCTCGCGGGAGCGGCTCCCCAAGGCGTTCGTCCCGGCCGCGCACCAGTTCGAGGTCTTCCTCCGGACGCTCGTCCGGGAGGTGAGCAAGCGCTCGGTCCTCTCGAGCCACCCGTTCCGGCAGTCCCGGGCCTTCCGCCCGGCCGACGGGGCCGCGCCGGAGGCGAACCGGTAGAATCCGCGGGCCGGGCCCGCCTTTCGCGGGTCCCCGTCTCCGAGGAGCCACCAGCGTGGGATTCGTCTCCGTCGCACAGGCCGCTGCCCTCTACCGACAGGGCAGCTTCGTGATCATCGTCGACGACGAGGACCGCGAGAACGAGGGCGACCTCTGCCTCGCGGCCGAGCACGTCACCGCGGACGCCGTCAACTTCATGGCCCGGGAGGGGCGGGGGCTGATCTGCGTCCCCCTGACGGAAGAGCGGGCGGACGAGCTCGACCTCCACCCGATGGTCGAGCAGAACACGTCGAACTACGGGACCGCCTTCACCGTCTCCGTCGAGGCGCGGGGCAAGACGACGACGGGGATCTCCGCGGCGGACCGGGCGGCCACGATCCGGACGCTCGTCGACCCGAAGACGAAGCCCCACGACCTCCTCCGGCCCGGGCACGTCTTCCCCCTCCGGGCCAAGAAGGGGGGCGTCCTGAAGCGCGCCGGGCAGACGGAGGCCTCCGTCGACCTCGCCCGGATCGCCGGCCTCCTGCCGGCCGCGGCGATCTGCGAGATCCTGAACGAGGACGGGACGATGGCCCGCGTCCCGGACCTCCTCCGGTACTCCGAGAAGCACGGGATCCCGATCGTCTCGGTGGCCGACATCATCCGCTACCGGATGCGGAACGAGCGGCTCGTCCACCGGGTCGCCTCGCCGAACCTGCCGACCCGGTTCGGGGACTTCCGGGCCGTGGCCTACCGCTCCGAGGTGACGAACGAGGAGCACGTGGCGCTGGTCAAGGGGGAGATCCACGAGGACGACCCGGTCCTCGTGAGGGTGCACTCCTCCTGCCTGACGGGCGACGTCTTCGGCTCGGCGCGGTGCGACTGCGGCGCGCAGCTGCAGCTGGCGCTGGAGACGATCTCGCGCGAGGGGAAGGGGGTCCTCCTCTACCTCCTGCAGGAGGGGCGGGGGATCGGCCTCTTCAACAAGCTCCGGGCGTACGAGCTGCAGGAGCAGGGCCTCGACACGGTCGCCGCCAACGAGAAGCTCGGCTTCGCCCCGGACGTGCGCGACTACGGCATCGGCTGCCAGATCCTGCGGGACCTCGGCGTCAGGCGGATGCGCCTCATGACGAACAACCCGTCGAAGTACGTCGCCCTCGACGGCTTCGGCCTGGAGATCGTCGAGCGCGTCCCGCTGGAGATCCCGCCGACCGCCGAGACCCGGGACTACCTGGCGGCCAAGAAGGCCAAGATGGGGCATCTGTTGAAGCTCGTTTGAGGCCTTTGGCCTCAAACGAAGCGCTCGCGGGACGCGAGCGCGGGCTTCAACAAGGCTGCCATGGTCGGGGGGGGGGGGGGGGGGGTTCCCCACGCCCCTCCGCGCCCCGGGGAGGTGAGAACCGGAATCACGCCAGGGGAGGGAGAGCCGGGGACCGAGACCGGGATCGCGACCGGAGAGCCGGGAGCCGGGACCGGGGTCAGCTCCGGTAGGTCCGGGCGAGCGTGACGGGGGAGGCTCCGAGGGCGAAGCGGAGGAGGACCCAGCGGTTCGTCAGGGCCGTCCGGAGGATCCCCTTCTCGAGGTAGCGGCGGGGGGAGGTCCGGACCGAGTCGGGGAGGAGGGCGACCCGGCCCTCGCGCCGGAGGCGGCGGAAGAGGTCCACGTCCTCGAGGAGGGGCCAGGGGCTGTGGCCGCCGAGGCGCTCGTAGGCGTCGCGGCGGACGAAGGGGGCCTGGTCCCCGTAAGGGATCCGGGTGAGCGCGGTCCTGAGGTTCGCGGCGAGGGCGACGAGGGCCAGGCGCGCCCCGCCCCCTTCGAACGCGAGGCGGAAGGCGCCCGCGACCGCGCCGGACGCGATGGCTCCCTCGACCTCCTCCCTCCAGCCTCCTGGGAGGACGGTGTCGGCGTGAAGGAAGAGGAGGACGTGGCCCGTCGCCGATCGGGCGGCCTCGCGCTGGCGCGTCCCCCGCGGCTCCGGGCTCGTCCGCACGCGGGCTCCCGCGGCCTCCCACGCGGCGAGGACGGCCGCGGGGGTCGAGTCGTCGGCGGTGACGAGGAGCTCGATCCCGTCCGGTCCGCCAGGGCGGCCGAGGGCGGCGAGGAAGGCGGGAGAGGGGGGCTCCTCGCCGCGGATCGGGACGACGACGCTCGTCAACGGCCGCATCCTACCGGCGTACCATCGGCGCCGCATGGCCTTCGGGTTCGTCCTGGTCGGCGGGCGCTCCGAGCGGATGGGGCGCGACAAGGCCCTCCTGCCCTACCGCGGCCGGACGATGGCCCTCCACCAGGTCGAGAAGGCGGCCTTCGTCTGCGGCAGGGCGGCTCTCGTCGGGAAGGACCCCGAGCCGTTCCGCGGCTCCGGCTACCTCTTCGTCCGGGACGAGGCCGAGCCGCACGCGGCGATCTACGGGGTCCTGGCGGCGCTGGCCTACAGCCCCGAGGACGTCAACCTCGTCCTGGCCGCCGACATGCCGCGGGTCTCGGAGGCCTTCCTCGCCAGCCTCCTCGAGGTCGCCGAGGTCTTCGCCGCGCCGGTCGTGGCGCCCGTCTCCGGCGGGTCCGTCCAGACGCTCTGCTCCGTCTGGAGGCGGAGCGCGCTCCTGCCGCTGACCGGGAGGGTCCTGCGCGGGAGCCTGGCGCTCGTGGAGGCGATCGCCGAGCTGGGCGGCGTCCTGATCCCGGAGGAGGAGACGGCCGCGATGCCGGGCGGCGAGCCCGAGGCCTTCGCCAACGTGAACAGACCGGAGGACTATGCCGCGCTCACGAAGGACTCCTGAGCTGACCCACCTCGACCCCTCCGGCGGCGCCCGGATGGTCGACGTCTCCGGGAAGGCCCCGACGCCGCGGTCGGCCGAGGCGCGGGCCCTCGTCCGGCTCGGCCCGCGGGCCTACGCGGCCCTCGACGCCTCGGAGAACCGGAAGGGGGACGCCCTGGCGGTCGCCCGCGTCGCCGGGATCGCCGCCGCCAAGAGGACGGCCGACTGGATCCCCCTCTGCCACCCGCTCCTGTTCGACGCGGTGGAGGTCGTCCTCCGGAGGCGGGCCGAACGGCACGAGGTGGAGGTGCTGGCGCGTGTCCGGGGGACCGGGAGGACCGGCTACGAGATGGAGGCCCTCGTCGCCGCCTCCGCCGCGGCCCTCACCCTCTACGACATGTGCAAGGCGGCCGACAAGGGGATCGTGATCGGCCCGGTGGAGCTGACGGAGAAGAGCGGCGGGAAGAGCGGCTCCTGGGTCCGAGGCCAGAAGCCCCGGGTTCCGGCCCGGCCCCGGGGCCGCTAGAATCCGCGGTGGTGGATTCGACGGATTCGCCCCTCGTCGACGGGCACGGCCGGACGGTGACGTACGTCCGGATCTCGGTCACCGACCGGTGCAACCTCCGGTGCGTCTACTGCATGCCGGAGGACCAGAAGTTCCGTCCGCTGCCGCACCTGCTGACGAGGGAGGAGATCGCGCGGGCCGCGCGCCTGCTCCGCGGGCTCGGCGTCACGAAGGTCCGGCTGACGGGGGGCGAGCCGACGACCCGGCCGGACCTGGTCGAGATCGTCCGGGACCTGTCGGGGATCGGCTTCCCGGGCGGGATCGCGCTCTCGACGAACGGCGTCCTCTTCCCGAGGCTCGCGCACGACCTCGTGGGGGCGGGCCTGAGCCGGGTGAACATCTCCCTCGACGTGGCCGAGGCCGAGCACTTCGCCAAGCTGGCCCGCCGGGACCACTTCGAGCCGGTGCGACGGGCCGTGGAGCTGGCGCTCGCGCTCCCGTTCGAGTCGGTCAAGCTGAACTCCGTCGTGATCCGGGGGCTGAACGACGACCAGGTGCTGCCGCTCGCGGAGCTGACGAAGGACCGCGACCTCTCCGTGCGGTTCATCGAGTTCATGCCGTTCGGGCAGAACGGCTGGCAGCAGTCCGACTGGATCGGCTGGCGCGAGATCCACGACCGGCTCCTGGCGGCGGGCTACACGCTGGTCCCGGCGGAGAAGGAGCCGGTGGCCGGCCCCGCCGACGAGTACCGCGTCTTCTCCGGGGGCGGGGCGGACGGCGGGGAAGGGCGCGTCGAGCACCGGGGGAGGATCGGCTTCATCACGCCGATCTCGGACCGCTTCTGCGACAGCTGCAACCGGATGCGGCTGACCCAGGACGGCGTCCTGAAGGGGTGCCTCTTCGGTCACGCCAGCGTCGACCTCCGTGCCCCGATGCGGGAGGGGGCGACCGACGAGGAGCTGGTGGCCCGGATCCGCCACGCGGCGCTCGTCAAGGAGGAGCGCCACCCGATGTTCGTCGGGATGAGCGTGCCCTCCCTCTCGCTCCCTTCGCGGGGGATGAGCGAGGTCGGGGGGTGACCGGGGCGGCCCGGGTCGCCGTCCTGACCGTCTCCGACCGTTCCTTCCGGGGCGAGCGGGCCGACGCCTCGGGGCCCGCGGTGGCCGACGCGGCGCGACGGCTGCTCGACGCGGAGGTCGTGGAGCTCCGCGTCGTCCCCGACGAGAGGGACGACATCGAGTGGAACCTGAGGCGGCTGGCCGACACCGGGACGGCCGACATCGTCCTGACCACCGGCGGGACCGGGCTCGGCCCCCGGGACGTGACGCCGCAGGCCACCGCCGCCGTCCTCGACTACGAGGTGCCCGGGCTGGCCGAGGCGATGCGGGCGTCCTCCAGGGCGGTTTTCGCCGCGGCCGACCTGTCGCGGCAGATCGCGGGGGTCAGGAGCCGGACCCTGATCGTCAACCTGCCGGGCTCGCCCCGCGGGGCCGTGGAGTGCCTGGAGGTCGTCGCGCCGGCGCTCCCGCACGCGGTGGCGACCCTCCGCGGCGAGGAGGGGCATCCGGCCCGCGCTCGCGGCTCTCGGGAACGCGAAGAGACCTGACCGCGGCGCGGATCCTGCTTGAGAAAGCACGATCTGTGCCGTCCGTCACGGGCCGCTTGACAGCCCTTGCGGGCCGGGCTACGGTCCGTTTCGGCGCGGCGGAATGGCGTACGTTCCCCGCGGCCTCGGTCGGGATCACCGCTCTGGCGGTTCGTGAGGTCGGCTCTCTCGCTTCGATCCCCCGTCCGAGGTAGTCCGAAGCCGCGGGCGATCCGGCCGCTTCGTAGGCCGGTGCCGGCCGTTCGGGGTCCCGCCCGCCGGGGGCGGAGCCCGCCCGGAACCTTACTTTTGGAGGTTTTGGAAGCCATGTCAGATTCCGTACCCGGGGATTGCCCCGACACGCCACGACGAAGGGCCGTCACCCCGCTCCGGCTGGCCGGGCTGGGCCTGGCGTCCCTCCTTGCCCTCTCCACCCCCCTCGACGACGCCGGCTCGCTGAACGGCGACGAGCCCGTACCCGAGCTCGTCCGGGACGTCCCGGGCGCGACCGAGCTGCCGGCGGGCTGGCCCGGGGCGATCCCGGAGCTGAACTCGGACCACGAGTGGAAGATCTGGAACCGGGTCTTCGACCAGTGCGAGAGGTTCGGGATCTCCGACGAGGCCCTCGTGATGTACCACGTCCTCTGGGAGGAGAGCCGCCTCCTCCCGCACGTCCGGTCGGCCTGCGGCCGGTACCTGGGGATCGGCCAGTTCGTCCCGCGGACCTTCCGGGCGAACGTGGCCGAGATGAAGAAGCACGGGCTCCTCGCCGAGGACGTGAGGTACTCCCCCTTCGACCCGGACCAGGCGATCGAGGTGATGGCCTTCATGTGGAGCCGCGGCCACCAGAACCACTGGGGGCCGTGGCGTCGCGTCTCCCGCCGGCTGGCCCGCGAGTCGGCCGCGGACCCGGCGCTCGCTCCGGTCGCCATCGTCGCTTCCGGGCCGCTAAACTGAGCGGGTGAGGCGGCCGCCACCCGTCGCCCCCGGCGCCGGGTTCGCGGCGGCCGCGGTGCTCTCGCTCCTCCACCTGCCGGGCGCCCTCGCTCAGCCTCCGGCCCCCGAGGGAGTCCTGGCGTCCAAGTTCGTCGCGGCCAGGTCCCCGGGTTCCGGGCGGCCCCTCCGTCTCCTCCATGCCGGCGACTCGCACGTCGCCGGGGGAGCCTTCCCGTCCGCCGTGGGCGAGCTCCTCGGCGGCGTGCTCGGGAGCCCGGTGCAGGTCCAGCGGAACGGGGTGGTCGGTGCCCGGGCCGACCGGGTCGCCGGGGGGGAGCTCGAGGCGCTGGCCCGGCTCGTCCGGAGCGGGCGGCCGGACATGGTCCTCCTGACGTTCGGGACGAACGAGGCCCGGGAGCGCGCCCTCGAGCCGGCGGCTTACGAGGCCGCCGTCGGAGCGCTCCTGGCGAGGATCCGGGCCGAGGCCCCCGGCGCCGCGATCGTCGTCGCGGGCCCGCCCGAGCAGGAGCGGAGGCTCGCCGGGGGAGGGTTCGTCCCCGTCGCCGGGGTGGCCACCGTGGCCGAGGCCCAGGCGCGCGTGGCGCGAGCGGCCGGCGCCGTCTACGTGGACCTGTCGCGCGAGATGGGGGGACCGGGGACGCTGGGCCGGTGGGCGGCCGCGCGGCCGCCCCTCGTCGGACCCGACCGGGTCCACTTCACCGTCGAGGGGTACGAGCGGCTCGCCCGCCTCCTCGTCGCCCGCCTCGCCGACCTCGTCAATCGCCACCTCCCGGACGTGACCCGGGCGGCTCGTTTCGACCTCCCGAAGGAGCGGGCCCGGGCCTCCACGGTCAGGCCCGCCGCCGCGGACCGGGGCGCCGCCCCGGCCGGACCCGCCTCGGACCTCCGCGTCTACCGGGAGGCCGGCGGGAGGCTCGTCCTGACGAACCTGCAGTCGCCACCGGCCACGCCCGTCCTCTCGCGGGTGGAGCGGTGAGTCGGGCCTTCCGGCTTGCCGCGGGCCTCCTGGCCCTCGCGCTGGCTTCCGCGCCTGCCGAGGGGGCGACGGCGAAGCGACAGGCCTCCCGGGCCCCGGCGAAGTCGAGGAAGCAGGCGCCGTCCGGCCCGACGCCGATCCTGGGCTCGCCAGCGGCGCTCGCGGCGTTCCGCGACGCGCTCGACGCGCTCCGCCGAGCGGGGCCGGGCGCGGAGCCGTTCGTCGTCAGGGTCCTCCACTTCGGGGACTCGCACGTGGCCGCGGACTACTGGAGCGGCGAGCTCCGCCGCCTTTTCCAGGAGCGGTTCGGCGACGCCGGGCCGGGCCAGGTCATGCCGGGCCGGCCGTGGAAGTACTTCCGGCACGCCCGGGCGCGGAGCCTGCCCTCCACGGGATGGGAGACGGCGGGGCTCGGGGAGGGTCTGAAGGACGGGATCTACGGGCTCTCCGGCGTGGGGCTCGTCCCGCTGCAGTCGCCCTCCCCGGCCGTGCTGGAGGCGACGTTCCGCTCGGCGACCGTGGAGTTCGCGTCTCTGGCCGAGGGGGCCTGCCTGGCCGTGACCGTGGACGGGGACACGCTCTTCGCCGGGTCCCCCGAGGACTCCGAGACGGCCCTCTGCGCCGAGGTGGACGTGGACGAATCGGGAGAGCTTCCGGTCCGGATCGTCGCCGTCGGGACGCGCGAGCCGCTCCCGGAGTCGCCCCACCGGCTGGAGGTCGCCGACGCCTGCGGGGGCTCGGTGAGGCTCCTCGGCGTGGACCTCGTGAGCGGGCGCAGCGGCGTCCTCTGGGACAGCCTCGGGATCAACGGCGCCGAGATCGGGGCCCTCTCGCGGTGGGAGCCGCGGACGCGGCGCGCCCTCCTCGACCGCGCCGCCCCGGACCTGATCGTCGTCTCGTACGGGACGAACGACATGGGGCGCGGAGACCTCGACCCGGACGCCTACACGGCCGAGGTGGAGGCCGCCCTCCGGTCGCTCCGTGAGGACGCCCCGTACGCGTCCGTCCTGGTGACGGGCCCGTTCGACCGGGCCGGCAAGAGCCGGCGGGTCCGGCGCCTCCTCGCCACCACCGAGCGCCTGGTCGGGCGAGCCATCCGGGAGGCGGCGCTGGCCACTGGGTGCGCCTACTGGGACGCCAAGGCGGCGATGGGGGGAGAGGGGGCGATCGTCAGGTGGGCGCGCCGGGGACTGGCACAGCGTGACTACGTCCACCTGACCGCCGCGGGGTACCGGAGGATGGCGGAGCTCCTCTCGGAGCGGCTCCTGGCGGCCGTGGAGCGCGAGCGAGCCGGACGGGGCGGGTCGTGAGCCTGGCCGAGCCGGCGTTCCTCCTCTTCCTGGTCCTCGTCGCGCTCCTCTTGCGCGCGGCTTCCGGGCACGGACGGGCGGCTCCCTTCGCCCTGCTCGGCTCGAGCCTGGTCTTCTACGCCACCTGGAACCCGGTCTACCTCCTCCCGCTCGCCGCCACGATCGCCGTCGACTTTCTCGTCGGGGCCGCGCTCGGGAGGGCGGAGGGGGTGGGGCGGAGGAGGCTCCTCCTGGGCACGAGCCTCGTCGTCGACCTCTCGCTCCTCGTCGGCTTCAAGTACTTCGACCTCCTGGCGCCCTTGGCCTGGCCCCTCCTCGGGGAGGGGAGCGCCCCGCCGTTCCGGATCGTCTTCGCCGCGGGGATCTCGTTCTACACGTTCCAGTCGCTCTCGTACGTCTTCGACGTCTACCGCCGCGAGCAGGAGCCGGCCCGGTCGTTCCTTCAGTACGCCGCCTACGTCTCCTTCTTCCCGACGCTCCTGGCCGGCCCCATCACCCGGGCCGAGACGCTCCTTCCGCAGCTGGCGCGCCGTTCCTACCTCGCCACGGACGAGGGCGTCGGCCAGGGCCTCCTCCTGGTGGCGCTCGGGTTCCTGAAGAAGGTCGCCGTCGCCGACGTCCTGTCGGTCAACCTCGTCGAGAGGGTCTTCGACCTGCCGGGTCTCTTCACCTCGCTCGAGGTTCTGGTGGCGGTCTACGCCTACGCGGTCCAGATCTGGGCCGACTTCTCGGGATACAGCGACATGGCCATCGGCGCCGCGCTGATCCTCGGCTTCCGCCTGAAGGAGAACTTCCGCTCGCCGTACCGGGCGACGGACCTGGCCGAGTTCTGGCGGCGCTGGCACATCTCCTTCTCGACGTGGCTCAGGGACTACCTCTTCTTCTCCCTGCCGGGGAAGCGGCCGGGGACCGTCTTCCCGTACCTGAACCTCGTCGTCACCTTCGGGCTCGGGGGCCTCTGGCACGGGGCCTCCTGGACGTTCGCGGTCTGGGGGCTGATGCACGGCGCGGGGCTGGCGGCCGTCCGGCTCGTCGAGAGCCGGGGGCGCCGGGGACCGAGGAAGGCCCCTTCTCCGGCACGGAGCCTCCTCGGCGGCCTCCTCACCTTCCACTTCGTCGCCTTCTCCTGGGTCTTCTTCCGCTCCGCGTCCCTCTCGCAGGCCCGGGACGTCCTCGCCGTCCTCTTCGACCTGCGTCCCGGCCTCGGAAACGTCCCGGCGCTCGTCCTCGTGGCGACCGCCGCCGGCCTGGCGGCGCAGCTCCTGCCGGAGGGGTGGCTCGGCGCGCTCACGCGGCGGTTCGTCGCCCTCCCCGTGCCGGCCCAGGCGGGCCTCCTGCTGGCGGCGGCCGCCGCCGTCCGCCTGGCGTCCGGGTCGAGGCCCGCGCCCTTCATCTACTTCTCGTTCTGAGGACCGATGGACGCCGGCCGCCTCCGCCCCCTCTTGCCGCGCCGGGACGCGCTGGCGCTCCTCCTCGCCGCCGGGTTCGCCCTGCCGTACGCGGTCCCCTCCCTCTCCCGGTTCCGGGCGCTCCGGGCCGAGGACCTGGCCCGGCCGGTTCGCTCGCTCTCGGGACGTCCCTCGGTCCCCCTCCTGGTCTTCACCGACCCGGAGCCGTCCGAGCCGCAATCCCCGGCGACGCCACCCGCCGAGCCGGCAGCGTCGGTTCTGTCACCGGCCGCGCCGGCGGCACCGGCGGAACCGCCGAGGATCCCGCTCTCCCGCCTGGGCGAGCCCTCGGGGGGCGAGGTGGAGGACCCCACCGGCGAGCTCGACCGCTTCTTCGAGCGCCTGGAGGCCGTGAGGCGGGGGAGCGGCGTCGTGCGGATCAGCCACTTCGGCGACTCGCCCCTGACCGGGGACCTGATCTCCGGCGAGGCCCGCGCGCGCCTGCAGGCCGCGTTCGGGAGCGCGGGGCACGGCTTCGTCCTGGCCGGCCGGCCCTGGGGCTGGTACGGGCACAGGGGGCTCTCGATCGCCTCCTCCGGGTGGCGGTTCCTGAGCCCCCTCTTCTCGTCGGGCAACGGCGGGCACTGCGGCCTGGCAGGGGTCGCTTTCGCCGCCTCCGCGCCGTCGGCCAGGACCGTCCTGAGGCTGGAGAAGGAGGCGTTCACCCGCCTCCAGGTCAGCTTCCTCGTCCGGCCCGGCGGCGGGACCTTCGTCGTGTCGGTCGACGACGGGCGGCCGGAGGAGGTCTCGACGGCGGGCCTGGAGAGGGCGACCGGCTCGTTCGACCGCGAGGTCCCCCCGGCGCGGAGCCTCGCCCTCTGGCCGAAGGGGGACGGCGAGGTGGTCCTCTACGGCGCCGTCCTGGAGAGGGACGGCCCCGGAGTCGTCTATGACGCGCTGGGCGCCAACGGCGCCTCGGTCCACTTCCTCTCGCTCCTCGACGCGGCCGGGTGGGAGTCGGCCCTCTCGCTCCGGGGGAGCGACCTCGTCGTCGTCGGCCTCGGGACGAACGAGAGCGGCTACGCCGGGATCCCCGGGCCGCGGTACGAGCGGGAGTACGCCGAGGTGATCGGCCGGGTGAGGCGGGCGCTGCCGCTGGCCTCCGTCCTGCTGATGGCGCCGATGGACCGGGGGACCCGCGGGGAGACCGGCGAGGTCGTGACGATGCCCTCCATCCCCCGGATCGTCGAGGCGCAGCGGCGCGTGGCGCGGGCGAACGGCTGCGCCTTCTTCGACACGTTCGCCGCGATGGGGGGCGAGGGGACGATGGGTCGCTGGTTCGCCACGGAGCCCCGCCTCGTCACCGGCGACTTCACCCACACGACCAAGACGGGCTCCGACCGCGTGGCGCGGGTCTTCGTCGGGGCCCTGACCCGGGCCTACCTCTCGTGGCGAGGCGAGCAGGCCCCTCCGGCGCCGGGATCGCCCGCCCCGGCCCCGCCGTCCCCGGCCTCAGCCCCGGACGGCCAGCAGGGCGGCGCCCCAGCTGAACCCGGCGCCGAACGCCCCGAGGACCAGAAGGCTCCCGGCCGGTAGCGTCCGCTCCTCCACCGCCTCCGACAGGGCGATCAGGACCGAGGCGGCCGAGGTGTTCCCGAGCCGGTCCAGGTCGACGAAGACGCGGCTCTCGGGCACGCCCAGGCTCCGGCCGACGGCGCGCAGGAGGTTCAGGTTCGCCTGGTGAAGGACGTAGAGGTCCACGTCGCCGGGCGCCACGCCGTTCCTGTCGAGGAGGTCGCGGACGGCCCCCGGCAGCTTGCGGCTGGCCTGCAGGATCACCGTCCGGCCGTCCATCGCGAGCGGGCCCGAGGCGTCCCGGAAAAGGGCGTCGGCGAAGGCGCCGTCCCCGCCCAGCCGGACGTCGAGGACCTCGAGGCCCCCGGCGCCTCTCGTCACGACGGCCGCCCCCGCGCCGTCGCCGAACAGGATCGCCGTCTCGCGCGGGGGCGGCTCGCCGAGCGCCCCGGAGAGGACGTCGGCCCCGACGGCCAGGACGTTCCCGTACCGGGGCGAGAGGTCCACGGCGAGCGCCAGGGCGAAGAGCCCGCCGGCGGAGGCGAGCGGGACGTCGAAGGCGGGGATCCCCGGGGCGCCGAGGAGCCGTTGGAGCTCCGCCGAGACGCCAGGGAACCGGCGCGGGGCGCTCCCCGTCCCGACGACGATCGCTCCGAGGGCCGAGGGGGGGAGGCCCGCGGCCTCGAGCGCGCTCGAGGCGGCGCGGCGGGCCAGCTCGACCACGTCCTCGCCCGGGCCCGAGCGGCGGCGCTCGCGGATCCCGCAGGCGCCCAGGATCCACTCCTCGGTCACACCGAGAGACCGGGCGAGCTCGGCGTTGGCGACGACGCGGCCGGGGAGGGCGCGCCCGAGGCCGGCGACGCGGGCCATCTCCGTCCCTACCCAGCGGCGACGGAGCGGCGGGACTCGAAGTAGCGCTCGATCTTGCCCAGGGTCTCGAAACGGCGGGGAACGAGGTCCGCGTCGGGGACCTTCACGCCGAAGGCCGTCTCCAGTCGGGCGATCGCCTCCAGGAGGCCGAACGAGTCGAGGACGCCGGCCTCGAAGAGCGAGACCTCTTCGTCGTCGGGAAGCGGGGCCAGGGCCATGGGGGCGAGGGTCTGGCGGATGGTCTCCTGCGTGGGCGTCATCGCGGCTCGCGGGCCGGAAAACCGGCGCCGGATGGTAGCACCGGTGCGGTACCGGCCCCACCCTTCCCCGGGGGAGCCGCGGCGGCGAAGAAGCCCCGGACGGCGGGGCCGGCGTCCCGGACGGACAGCTCGTCCGTGGAGGACTCGTACCAGTCCCGGGGGAGGTACCGCCGGTAGGGGTTCATCAGGAAGCGCCGGCAGGCCAGGACGATGACGCCGCGGTCGGTCTCGGAGCGGATGACGCGGCCGGCGCTCTGGACGACCCGGGTCATCCCGGGGACGACGTAGGCGTACTCGAACCCCTTCTCGAAGCGCTCCTCGAAGTAGAGCCTCATCCGCTCCTGCTCGAACCGCACCTGGGGGAGGGCGGGGGAGACGACGACGACGCCCGCGAGCATCTCGCCCGGGTAGTCGACCCCCTCGGCGAACGCCCCGCCCGAGACGGCGAAGAGGAGGACGGGCAGGCCCCGGTCCTTCAGGGCCGAGAGCGCCGCGTGCCGCTCCAGCTCGGTGGCCCGGTCGGAGGGGCGGAGCACGCGCCGGTCCGGGAGGTGAGGCATCCGGGCCAGCACCTCGTCGAGGAACCGGTACGAGGGAAACAGGGCCAGGAGGTTCCCGGGGCAGGCCTCGGCCACGTCGGCCACGAGCCGTGCCAGGGCCGGGACGCTCGAGGAGCGGGCGGAGTAGCGCGTGTCGACGCCGGAGGCGATGGCCACCAGCCGGTTCTCGCGCGGGAAGGGGGACGGGATCCTGAGGACGGCCGTCCGGTCGGGGTCGAGGCCGAGGAGGTCCCGGTAGAACTCCGGCGGCGAGAGCGTCGCCGACATCCCGACGACGGCGGCCGCGCCGGCGAAGACGGGCGCCAGCTGGCGGGACGGGTCCTTGCACAGGATCGACAGCCGCGACCCGGACGGGAGGCGCGAGGCCAGGACGTCGAACGCGGGGTCGAGCCTTCCCCCCGGCGAGGCGAGGCGGGCGACGTCGTGGAAGCGGGCGAAGAGGAAGTAGAGGCCGACGACGGGGTCGTCCGGGACCCTCTCGCCCCCCTCCCGCAGCGCGGCGAGGTGGCGGACGAGCAGCGCCTCCATCCCCAGCCGGACGTCGTCGAGCCGGTCCAGGTCGAGCGAGACGAGGGCCGTCCCGTCCGCCGACTCCGGGTCGACCTCCGAGGCGGCCTCCCGGACCAGCTCCCGGAGGACGCCGATCGCCTCCGACGCGTCGGAGAGGGTCGGTCCCGCGACGAGCCCGAGGCGGGCCGCCAGGGCGTCCAGCTCGGCCTCCGAGACCTCGGGCGAGTAGTAGCCGCGCGCCCGGTCCACCAGGTTGTGGACCTCGTCCACGAGGAGGAGCGCCCCGGCGAGCCCCTCCGGGTCCCGCAGGGTGGCGAGCGACACGACGGGGTCGAAGGCGTAGTTGTAGTCGCCGACGACCACGTCGGCGGCGTCGGCCAGCTCCAGGGAGACCTCGAACGGGCAGACCTCCTCCCGCCGCGACGCCTCGAAGACGGTGTCCGGCTCCAGGAGGAGCTCGGAGGAGAGGAGCTGGTCGAGGAGCCCCGAGGCCTCCAGCTTGGCCCCGTACTCGCGCGCGTAGGGGCAGTGCTCCTCGTGGCAGAGGACGACGTGGTTGGCGCACATCCGCTCCTTGGCCCGGAGGCGGACGACGCGGTACGTCGCCCCGCCCACGGCCGAGAGCGTCCGGGTCAGGATCTCCTGCTGCGTCGTCTTGGCGGTCAGGAGGAAGAGCTTGCGGCCCCGCGACAGGGCGTCCTTCAGGAGGGGCACGAGAGCCGCCGCCGTCTTCCCGATCCCGGTGGGGGCCTCGACGAGGAGGTGCTCGCCCTGCCGGGCCGCGCGCTCCACCGCCGCCGAGATCTCGCGCTGGCCCGGACGGACGGAAGGGAAGGGGAACGAGAGCGCCTCGGCCTCCGCCGCCTTGGCCTCGGCCAGCGCGCGCCCCGCGCGGACCTCCTCGACGAGGTCGCGCACCCGTTCGACGAGGTCCGCGAGCGCTGCGTCGCGGTCGAGCTCGACCGGCGTGACGCGGGTCGCGGCGGTCTCGATGTCGGCCAGGACGAGGCGGCCCCGGACCTCGACGCCCTCCGTCTCGGCCACGGCGAGGAGGTACCAGGAGAGCTGGAGCCGGAACCGCTCGAGCCGGGGCGAGCCGGTCAGGCGCGGCAGCTCCTCGGCGAAGTGGAGCGACTTCACCTCGTCGACGACGACGCGCCGCTCCTCGTCCACGAACCGGCCGTCCACGCGCCCCTCCAGCGTGGCCGTGAAGTCGTCGACCGGGAAGGTGAACCGGACCCCTCTCTCGGCCTCGTACCCGGCGATCCCCGCCAGCGCGTCGGCGACCACGCGGCGGTGGACGGCCTGGCCGATCCAGAGCCGCTCCTCCCGTCCGCGGTCGTACCCGATCCTCCGGAAGGCGCCGGCCAGGAGGACGGCCGGGCTGACGGTCACCGTCCGCCGGTCGAGGTCGATCCGGAGCGCCACGTGGGCATTCTAGGTTCCAGGAGGTAAAATGCTTCGATTCGGGTCGTGAGAGCGTTCCGCCTCCTCCTCGCCGTCGCGCTCGGGCTGGTCCTCGGCCTGCCGTCGGCCGCGTCCGCGGCCGGCAAGAAGAAGCCGAAACGCACGAGCCGGCCCGCCGCGGCGGGGAACCTCTCGCTCGAGACGCGCCTGGCCGCGATGGCGGCCCGGCCCCCGGTGAGAAAGCGGGAGTTCGCCGTCGCGGTCCAGCGGCTCGGCGACGAGAGCCCGCTCCTCCTCGTCAACGCGCAGACGCCTCTCATCCTCGCCTCGACGGCGAAGCTCTTCACCTCGGCGGCCGCGCTCGACCGCCTCGGGCCGGAGTACCGGTTCCGGACGCGCCTCTACGTCGACCAGGAGATCGGGGCGGACGGGGTCCTGCGCGGGCCGCTCGTCGTGGCCGGCGGCGGAGACCCGGCCATCTCCGGGCGGCTCTACGACGACGACCCGCTGGCGGTCTTCCGGCCCTGGGCCCAGTCGCTGGCGGCGCGCGGCGTCCGCGAGGTCCCGGACGGGCTCCTCCTCGACACCTCCTTCTTCGACGACGTCCGGGTCCACCCCGACTGGCCGGCGGCGCAGGAGCAGTACTGGTGGCAGGCGCCGGTCTCGGCGCTCTCGTACAACGACAACATCGTCCTCGTGCGGGCCACCGGCGGCTACCGGCCGGGGGCCTCGGCGGTCCTCGGCTTCTACCCGGCGGGCCCGCCGCTGATGTCGCTGATCGGCCGCGTCGTCACCGCCCGGACCCGCGCGGCCCGGGTCGGCGTGAAGCGGGAGGCGGGCAGCCGAACCGTCGTCGCGTCGGGGATCGTCGGCCGCCAGCGGACCTGGAGCGGCGACATCACGGTCCCGGACCCCCCCCTCTACTTCGCCGCGGCGCTCTCGCAGGTCCTCCGCGAGGCGGGCATCCGGCTCGGGGACGAGATCCGGGTCCGGACCGAGCCCTCGCCCTCGGGCCGCCCCGGGAGGACGCTCGTCCACGTCCACGAGACGCCGATCCTCCCCGTCCTGTCGGTCTGCAACAAGCGCTCGCACTCCTTCTTCGCCGAGCAGACCCTGAAGACCCTCGGGGCCGAGAAGCGCGGCCGCGGAACCTGGGAGAACGGCCTGGCGGAGGTCTCCGCGTTCCTCGCGTCCCTCGGGCTGGACCCCTCCCGCTACCAGCTCGCGGACGGGTCCGGGAGGTCCCGAGGGAACCTGGCGTCCGCCGAGGACTACCTCCGGTTCCTCGAGGTCCTCGCGACGAGGTGGGACGGCTTCCCGATGTTCGACACCACCCTCGCGGTGACGGGGGACGTCGAGGGGTCCCTCCGGCACCGGATGCTCGGCCGGTACACGCGCTACCGGGTGCACGCCAAGACGGGGAACATCGCGGGCGTCGTCACCCTCTGCGGGTACGTGACGGCGCAGAGCGGGCGCCGGTACGCCTTCGCGATCCTGATCAACGGCGGCGTCTCGGACGCACGGGGCCACGCCTGGCAGGACCGGTTCGTCACCGAGCTCGCCCGCTTCGGCTGAATGGACTACCGCGCCCTCCTGAAGAACGTCGAGAGGACGCTCGAGGCGATCGAGCGCAGCGAGGACACGCTCTCGACGGTCGTCAACGTGGCCGAGGCCGTCGTCCGGAACTTCCGCAACGAGCTCGGGATCGTCGGCGGGCGCCTCTACGTGAAGTCCGAGGAAGGGTACGTCCTGGAGCGGGGCTTCGGCCGCTCGAAGAAGGCGCCGGTCGGGCTCGCCGTGCCGGCCGCCTACGCGCCCCTCCGGCGCGCCGAGGAGGACGGCCTCGTCCTGACCGACCTCTCCGACCCTTCCGTCGACCGGGAGCTCGAGGGAAGGCTCGGCGTCACCCGCTTCGCGGCCGTCTCGTTCGGCGAGGCCCGGTACCTCCTCTCGTTCGACGTCCACCCCCGCGTCCGGGGGGAGGACCTGCTGCTGTCGCTGGGGATCATCCGGACCGTCCTCGACTCGAAGGTGAGGACCGAGCGCCTGGAGGGGATGATCAACGACGCCCGGCGGATCCAGCAGTCGATCCTGCCGAAGTCGGTCCCCGACGTCGCCGACTACGACGTCTGGGCGATCACGAGCCCGGCCGAGCTCGTGGGCGGAGACTTCTACGACTTCCTCCCGCTCAGCCCGACGAGCTTCGGCGCGGCGGTCGCCGACGCCTCGGGGCACGGCCTCCTGGCGGCGCTCCTCGTCCGGGACGTCTACGTCGGCCTGAGGATGGGGATCGGCGGCGACCTGAAGATCACGCGCGCCATCGAGCGCCTGAACCGGATCCTCAACAAGAGCCGCCTCACCACGAAGTTCGTCTCGCTCTTCTACGGCGAGTTCGAGGCCGACGGCGAGCTGATCTACGTCAACGCCGGCCACCAGCCGCCGCTCCTCTACCGCGCGGCCTCCCGGCGCTTCGAGGAGCTGCCGTCCACCGGCATGGTCCTCGGCCCGTCGCCGACGGCCGTCTACGGCCGCAGGTCCATCGCCCTCCTGCCCGGGGACGTCCTCGTCCTCCTGACCGACGGGATCCTGGAGGCGACCGACAGGAAGGGGCGCGAGTTCGGCCCGCAACGGACCCGCCAGATCGTGTCGCGGCTCGGGCGCCGTCCCGCCCGCGAGATCGCCGAGAGCCTCCTGGCCGCGGTGAGGGACTGGAGCGCGGGCAAGCCCCCCGAGGACGACCGCACCATCGTCGTCATCCGCCGCTCCCCGCCGCGCCCCGTTCTCCCCGCGGCGCCTCCGCCCCCGCCGGTCTCCTGACGCGCGCGTCCACCGCGGACGGGGGTCATCGAGCAGCCGGGCAGGTCGAGCCCGCCGGGAGGGTTCGGGGGAACCCGGCGACCAGCCGCGTCAGCGGCGGGGGTTCCCCCGAAAAAGGAGCGACGATCGTTGGGGGAGGGGTTCGGGGAGGCCCGACGT
>RHKY01000037.1 GCA_008363385.1 Acidobacteriota bacterium
TGGACCCCCCACCACCATGGAGGAGACACCCCTCTCCCCCCGCCTTCTTCCTCCCCTAACCCTCCCTCAGACCGACCTAACTGAGGTTTCTCGGCTCAGGCCCTGAGCACGACCGTCAGGTGACGGGCCCGACTCGCGAGGAACCGCGGCAGCGGCAGGACCCAGGGCCAGGTCCCGAGGTTCCGGAGCGCGTGGACCCGGACGGGAACGAGCCCGGCGGCTCGGGCCGGCAGGACGAGGTCGGCCATCTCGCGGACGTGTCTCGCCTCGCCGGGAACCGCCGCCCCGTCCGCAACGTACTGGTGGGCCGCGAGCAGACCGTCGCGCTCGAGCGCTCTCCGGCAGGCCCGGAAGGCGCGCGCGTAGTCGAGGTACCGGAAGACGCCGTTCCCCGACAGGATCGCGCCGAACGTCCCGTCGCGGAACGGGAGCGCGTGCGCGTCGGCCAGGACGACCGGCAGCCCGCGGTCGCGGGCTCGGAGGAGGAGCCGGATCGAGACGTCGACGCCGGCCCGGAACCGCGCCCGCGCCTTCGCGAGAAGCCGTCCGGTCCCGCACCCGACCTCGAGGACCCGGTCCCTGCGGCGCGCCAGGCGGAGCTGCGGCGCGTCGATCCTCTCGAACCGGGCGACGGTCCTCGCGTCCGCGCCGAAGCGCTCGTCGAACCCGTCCGCCGCCTCGTCGTACGTCCGCGCCACCTCTGCGAGAGAAGGGAGGGCGTCGCGGGCAGCGGTCACGCGACCACCCCCGCCTGCTCCAGCCGCTCCCAGGGGGGCTCCTCGGGCGACCAGGCCATCCGGTAGACCGGCAGCTCCGCGACGGCGGAGCCGAGGACCCCGAGCGCCGCCGACCAGACCGAGGGTACCGGGGGCATCAGCGCGACGCCGAGGAGGCGACGGAGCGCTCCGGCCGGGGAGAGGCGCGCCAGCCCGAAGGCCGGCCCCTTCTCCAGCTCGACGAGCGCGCCGACCGGGCCGCCCCGGGCACTGCCGGCCGTCTCGGGCAGGGTGCCCCAGAACCCGGTCGGGAGGCCCCGGAACGGCGGCGGACCGAGGAGAGCCACCAGCTCGTCCGAGAGGACCGGGTACGGCGAGAGGCCGGCGAGGGTCGACTTCCCCGCGCCCGAGGGGCCGAAGAAGAGCACCGCTCCCGACGGCGCGGCCACGCCGGCGGCGTGGAGGAGGAGGCCGCCCGACAGCGGCAGGAGGCACGAGAGGGCGACCTTCGAGAGGACGTGCAGCGGCTCGGCCGCTCCAGGGACGCGGACGAGGCGGGCCGTGCCCGACCCCGGGCGGACCTCGCCCCGGTACGCCGCGCCTCGCACGAGGACCCGGTCGCCCTCGACGACGATCTCGGCAGGCAGTCCGTCCGGCGGCCGGAACGGCGTCTTCCACGGGGCTCCCTCCTCGACCGTCAGGACGAGGTCGGGAGGGGCGTCCCCGCCGGCGCGCCGCCGCGCCAGCCAGTCGAGCTCGGCCCCGGACGGCGGCGCCCCGGCCAGCGCGACCCGGCGGCCGCAGAGGAGGAACGCCTCAGGAGCCGTACAGCTCCCTCGCCTCCGCGGCGAGCCGGGCACGCCTCTCGGACGGCCCGTCGACGGTGAGGGCGTCGCCCGAGAGCTGGTGCGCGAGCGCCGGGCAGAACGGTGCTGCGGCGACGGCTCCCCCCTCCGCGAGGAGCATCGTCGTGGCCCGCGTGGCGGTCTCGGCCGCTTCCCTCCGCGCCGGCGAGCCTCTCCACATCTGGCGCAGCGGCGTCCGCCGGACGTTCCCGAGGGCGACGTGCCGCCACTGGACGCACGGGAAGACGTTCCCCTCCGGGTCGACGGCGAGCCCGATCCGGCCGACGCCGCACGCCGGCTCTCCCGGCTTCCGATCGCGCGCGGCGCGCAGCGCCGGGTACTCCGGCAGGGAGAGGACCGCTCGCATCCCCTCCTCGGTCGGCGCGAACGCGAGCGGCGAGAGATCGCCGTCGTCGCGAGGCGTGATCGAGAGGTCGAGGACGTACGGAAGGCCGCGGCCGCGCACGAGGGCGATCATCCCCGGGACCTCCCGCTCGTCGAGTCGCGTCACCGGCGTCTTCACCGTCACCCGGACGCCGCGCGAGAGGAGCCGATCGACCCCCGCCCACATCGCCGCGAAGGACCCGGGCCGACCCGTCGCGGCGTCGTGCGTCGCGGGCACGGCCCCGTGGACGCTCACCTCGACCGCCGCGGGGAGGAGCTCCGCGATCGCCTCCGCCCTCGTGTCGTCGACGAGGCTCGCGTTCGTCAGGACCCGCACGGCCAGCCCGCGCGAGCGGGCCGCGCGGGCGATCTCGAGGAAGCCGGGGTGGGCGAGCGGCTCGCCGCCCGTCAGGGAGACGGTCAGGATCCCCAGCTCGCGGAGGTCGCCGAGGAGGGCGACCCACTCCCCCGTCGTCAACGGCGAGCGGTCGTGGTGGCGCGGGTTGTAGCAGAAGACGCAGCGCCAGTTGCAGGCGTAGGTCAGCTCCAGGCTCGCCATGAGGGGCTGCTCGGCGGCGAGGGCCCGGGCGTTGAGCCGGGCCTGCCCGGCGCCGGTCACGGCGCGGGAGAGACGAGCTTCCTCGCCTCCATCCCGGTGAGGAAGGCCCGGACGTCGGACAGGGCCCGGTCCGGGGGGATCCCGAACGCCGCCGCCATGTCGCGCGCGATCTCCTCGTCGTCCGACCCGGCGACGCGCGACCAGACGAACGTGCCGGCCTCGTTCAGGCCAAGCGACCTCCCGGCGGAGAGGTCCACGACGACGGCCTCGCCGGCCACCGTCTGCCAGGCCACCCGGGGGTCGATCTTCCAGCGCATCGCGGCTCCCTGCTGCCTCAGCTCGCGGCGCTGTCGATGCTGCAGATGAAGTCGGTCTTGGTGCAGGCCAGCGTCAGCGCCGCCCGGACCTCGATCGGCTCCTCCCATGCGACCGCGGGCGGGTCGTACCGCCGCGCCGGCCCGTCGGCCTCCCCGTCCCGGCCGTCCGGCCGGCCCCGCGCCTTCTCGTCCATCGCTCCGCGCTCAGGGGGCCAGGTCGAAGGAGACCGGCGGTGTGCAGGGGCTCTTCTCCCGGTCGAGATAGGCCTCCACCTGCCAGGTCCCGTAGAGGGAGTTCTCCACCACCATCGTCCCTGCGACCGGGAGCGTAGCAGAGACGCTCCACCAGGTGCCCTTGCGGTCGGTCGTCTTCTGGAGCGTCCGGACCGGGACCGGACGGGGGTACCCCTCGAGGACCGCTTCCGTCGCCCCCGTCGCCCTCGGGTCGAGGGAGAACGGAACGGCGATCTCCTGGTAGAGGGCTCCCTTGGGAAGCAGCACGCGGAGCCTCAGGACGTGCTGGCCCGGCGGCGCCAGGGCGAAGACGACCCGGAACTCCAGGTCCTCGATCGCCGAGGCGGAGAAGGGGGTCCCGCCGCCCTTCCCCGCGGGCAGGGAATCGACCTTCACGCCGCTGCAGGCGAGCCCCTTCGTCTGTCCGGCGGCCTCGCCGGAGAGGAGGAGCCCGGCCGCCACGACGAACGGGAGCGGACTCGGCAGGCGCGATCTCATCTTCGACTCCCTCCTCGCCTCACGGGAGCGGAACGGCGACGGCGTAGAGCGCGCCCGTTCCGGAGCCCGCGTGGGCGAGCCCGTTCGTGACGTCGAGTGCGACGGCGCCGACCGCGGCGGTCCCGGGCCCCAGGACGACCGACTTCGCGGTCTGCCCCGCCGTCCCGCTCTTGTCGAGCTGGTAGAGGCTCCCGTCGCCCGACCCGACGAGGAGGTGCGAGGCCCCGGGCCAGAGGACGGCCGGCGAGGGCGAGGGGACGGCCACCCCGGGGTCCCAGACCTTCACCCCCGCGCTCGTGTCGTCGCGGACCTTCCAGACGCGGTTCGTCGTCGAGAGGTAGAGGTGCGTCGGCGTCCCCGAGTCGGGCCAGAGGAACCCCTTCACGGCGCCGTCGCCGAGCGGGAGCGTCCAGCCCCCCGTCCCGTCCGCGTTCCGGGCCACGACGGCGCCGCCGGTCGTCCCGACGTAGAGCCGCGAGCCGACCTTGGTCACCGAGCCGTCCACGTCCCCGGCCGCCTGCGACCAGACCTTCGCGGCGCTCGACGCGTTGAACGACAGGCACCAGAGCGTGTCCGGCGAGCCGCCGGTCCGGGCGCGGCTGGCGAAGTAGACGCGGCTGGCCGCCGGGTCGACCGAGAGGGAGCCGCTGACGATCCCGATCGCGTTGGAGGGCGTCGCGACCCCGCCGTTGTCGAACGTCCAGGCGATCGTCCCGTTCGAGACGTTCAGCGCGTGGATCCGGTTGGCCGACGAGGTGGACCGCGTCCCGACGTAGATCAGGCTGTACGGGTGGCCGTAGGCGGTGAAGGTCCCGACCGGGGAGCCCTGGATCGGCCCGCCCAGGTCCGGGCTCGTCCAGACGAGGGCGCCGGTATCGGCGTTGACGCAGTAGACGCGCCCGTCCTGCGACCCGACGAAGGCGACCCGCGTCGCCGAGCCGACCGTGACCTGCCGGATCAGGGGGCGCCCCTGCGACGGGGCGTTCATCGCCATCGGCGTCCAGGTCGACGGCCAGTCGCCCCCGGCGGTCCCCATCGCCGTCGCGTGGAGGATCCGGTCGTTGGAGACGCTCAGGAGCGACGGGCCGATCCCCGGCGCCGCGAGGTTCGTCGCGCCGGTCGAGTAGACCCACCGGACGGGGACCGTCGCCGAGGTCGTGTCCTGCGGCCGGGCGGCGACGTGCTTTCCCGAAGAGTAGGTCCCGGAGAAGCCGACGTAGGCCGCGTAGTAGTACGTCGTGCCGAGGGTGCGCCCGGTGTCGGTGAACGACCGGTGCTGTCCGGCGAAGCTCCCGTTGTCGTCGATCACGACCGTCGCGCCGGCGTCCGTCGGTCCCGTCGGCGCGCTCCCCGTCTTCCGCAGGATCCGCGTGCCGGTGTAGCTCCCGGTCGGGTTGAGCCACTCCAGCTTCACCTGCCCCGACGTCGCCCCCGACGCGCCGGTGGCGCGCGCGGTGAAGAACCGGACGTCGGAGGCGGAGGTGGTGCAGGTGCCGCCCGCCACGTTGCTGAAGGTCACCGAGTCCACGTACCAGCCCGTCGCCCGGGCCGAGCTGTCATCGCCTTCGTGCCATCGAAGGCGGATCGTCTGGCCCGACCACGTGCCGCCGAGGTTCACCTGCACTTGCGTCATCGAGCCGATCGAGCCCGCGCACCACGCTCGTCGGCCTCCGATGGGATTCGAGAAGTTCGCGTTCGCGGTCCCGGTGAAGCCCCCGCTCACGAAGGCGCCGTCCGGGACGACGCTCCAGCTCGAGCCGCCGTCGGTGGAGACCTCGAGCGTTCCGGCGTCGTAGCACGTCGTAGTGGAACCTTCGAACGCGTAGGTGTGCCAGAACGACAGCGACGAGCTTGCGGTGACCGTGATCGCCGGGCTCGCGAGGACGCGGTCCGACACGGAGGTCTGGCTTAGGGAGAACCAGGAATGGGTCGGTGTCTGCGACTGTGTCGTGCTCCAGGTCCAGTCGGTCGACCCGCTCAACGCCTGATGGGTCCAGCCCGCGAGGTCGAAGCCCCCGGCCGCCTCGAACGTCTCCGTCAGCGTCGTCGCCGGTCCCCCAGGCGTCGCGCTGCGCTCCACCGTGTTCGTCTCCTCCGCGCCGTTTGTGCCGTCGACCGCGCGGACGACGTAGTAGTAGGGCGTCCCCGAGACGAGGGCGGAGGAGTCGACGTATGCGGTCCCGGTGACGTTCGTCGCGATCCGGTTCGCCGTCGAAGGCGCGAAGCCGCTCGTCGTCGACCGGTAGACGGCGTAGGTCACGCTGCCGCCGCACCGGGAGGTCCCGGCGATCCAGGAGAGGGAGAGGGAGCAGGTGGTTCCGAACGTGGGAGTCACGCTCACGAGGCCGGCGAAGGCGGGGGGGAGCGTGCAGGTCCCGTTGGTGGTCGCCGAGGCACACGACGAGCTGGCGGACGGGCAAGTGCCTCCGGCGTCGATCGCCTGCACCCTGTAGGAGTAAGCCACGCCTTCGGCCAGCCCGGAGTCTACGTAGCTCGTTGTTGCGACACCGCTGGCAACCAGGGAATACGTGCCGCCGGGACAGGCCCCGTCGGCGCGATAGACGTTGTAGCTGGCCCCCGCCGGGCTCCCGGCCATCCAGGAGAGGCTGATGCTCCCGAAGACCCCCGGCGTCGGCGTCGCGACCAGACCGGTCGGGACGCCCGGGCGGGACTGGCACCCGACCCCCGAGATCACGAGCGCGTAGGGCTGCGTCGTCGTCCCGCCGCTGCCGTTTCCCGGAACGTTGTAGCCGTCGACGTCGATCGTCCACGTCCCGGACGATGGCAGTGAGACCTTGACCTGCTCTACGTTGTTCCGGTTGTCGACGCCCGAGGTCTTGTCGACGCCGTTCGGGTAGTAGGTCGTCGTCCCGGCCGGGTTCGTCACGGTGAGGTTGAGGTCGTTGACGAGCTTCGTTCCGGCGCCGGACGCGGCCCACGGGTCCGTCCAAACGAGCGTCACGATCAGGGGATCCGCGTTCGAACTCACGTCGAACGTGTAGGCGTGTGCCTGCCCCGTCTGGAGGCCAGCCGACACGTCGTGAACCGCCATGAGCCTGCCAGGGTCGTCGTCCCAGCCCGAGCCCGGAAAGAGGGAGTGCTCCAGGTCCACGCGGCCGAATCCCTCGACGTTGTTCGGCAGCGTCCGCCCGGTGTCCCACCCGGGGACGATCTCCCGGGTTCCCCCCGTCCCGTACTGCCCGGGGTTCATCTCCCACGCGCCGTTGATCAGCGTCGCCTTGACGAGGGCGGAGGAGGGGTTGAAGCCATCGGCGGGGACGGGCGCTCCGTTCGTCAGGGTGCTCCCGTTTCCGTGCCACCCGGCCACGTAGTACTGGCGCACCAGAGTCGCCGCACCCGCGGTGAGCGGGTTCGACATGGAGGTCCCGCCCATGTTGAGGTAGTACTGCTGCTCGCCGGCCGGGATGCCGCAGATCCCCCACTGCTCGTACGCCTGGTTCACGTCGGTCCGCGTGGACCGGATGAAGATGCCGGGAGCCACGACGTCCGGCTTGATCCGGGTGTCGTCGCAGGGTCCCCGGGACGAGAACGCCCCCATCCCGTTGGCGTTGTTGGCCATGTGGTCGGACGCGATGGGGTTCGCCGAGAAATTCGCCCCGTTGAACCAGCTCCAGGTCGGCGTGTTGCAGGTCCCCGACGGGTACTCGTACTGCACCGTCGGTCGGTAGTTCTCCGACGCCCCGACCGTGATGCAGTTCTTCGCGGTCCCTGGTGCGCCGATGGAGTCCGGATTGACGACGCCATCGGCACCGGCCGTGTCCACGCCCGAGTTGCCGGCCGAGAACGTGATGACCATGTCCTTGTGGTTCCAGGCGAAGCGATCGACGTTCATCGAGTCCGTCGTGTACTGGCCCGCCACCGGCGCTCCCCAGGAGTTCGAGTGCACGCGGGCGCCGTCGTCGTACGGGGGCTGGAAGAGGTTGTTCAGGTCGGCCGGCAGTCCGCCGAGGGCGCCGCCCGAGTCCATGATGGACTGGAACACGAACTGGGCCTTGGGCGCCGTTCCCGCGTGCGAGGAGCCGAAGCTGTTCGTCGAGGGCGACGAACCCGATCGGATCCCGTTCCCGACGATGGACCCGGAGGTGTGTGTCCCGTGACCGCCCCCCGTCGTCTGGTTGTCGTCCCACGTCGCTGGGCGTCCGAGGGCGTACCCCTTGATGACTCTCTGCGGATTCGCGGGAACCCCGACTTGCCCGAAGTCCCAGTGGAGGGTGTTCAGGTTCCCGGTCGACAGCCCCGTGTCGGCTGCCGAGGCGATCTGGCCCTCACCGCGGATCCCACGCGCCCAGACGTCCTCGACGTCCATGATCGGTCCGGCGCTCGCGCCCCGGCCCGTCGTCACGTTCCCTGAGGTTCGCGCCACGTCGTTGTGGAGGACGGGATCGACGAAGCGCTCGGCCCAGAGAATGCCGGGGACGGCCGCCAGACGGTGAACGCCGACCGCGGCGCCGCGGAGCCGGACGACCCAGAACGCCTCGCTCCGTGAGACGTCGAGGATCTCGAATCCGGTCCGGCGCAGCGCGTCGTGGATCTCCTGGTCCGTCTCGAAGTCAGCCCGGTCGAGGTGGACCGTCAGCTTGAGCTCGCGCCGCGGCTCCGACCGGACGAGGAAGTCGAGAGGGGAAGAGACCCGGAACGCCGGCTGGAACAGGCCGATCCACTGGACCTCGCTCCGGCTCGCGATCGCCTTTACGTCCGCCTCCCCCAGCCTCACGAGGTACGCCAGCTCTGGAAGGTAGCCCAGGACCTGGAGACCGTTCGAGGCGAGGTACTTCGCGAGGCCCGACTGCGCGGACGGAGTTTCCGCCTGGACGATGAACAGGTCGGTCGGTCCCAGCGCGAACGGCGCCCGGACCAGCTCTGCCGCGAAGGTGGAGAGATCGGGATCGAGGAAGACCCGTGACCCGTCCGGTCCCTTCGTCACGAGCGGCCCCGTGTCGAAGCGGATCGCATCCAGGTCGATCCATGGTCCGTCCTGGGTCCCGTGCGGCCCCGCCAGCCGCAGCGAGTAGGGGTAGGACTCCCTCCAGCCTTCGGGGAGGATGCAGACCGCCTGTCGGCCGTCCCGGCCGTCCCCGCCTTCACGGCCGGCGTCAGCCGCGCTGCCGTCGGTCGCCGGAACCGCCGAGAGAGGCCCGCAAACCGTCAGCAAAGGTGCAAAGAACACGGCCAGTCGACTTGGGCGCCCCGGAGACCCTAGACGTCGAGCCATCGCAGCTCCTCCGACGAGTCGAGCGGGCTGAAAGAAGCGCCGTTGGCCGGGAACCTCCGGCCGCGAGCCCCTGCCGGGGGAATCCTACCAGCGGGGGGCCGCCGCGTCTTGGCGCCCTTCCGCCGCCCTACGGCTCCGGGACCGGGGTGGGCTCCGGGGCGGCCCGGGGCGCCGGCCGGGGGGCGGCGTGCGCCGCGCGGCCGACGAGGTAGTCGACCAGCTCGTTGACGTTCATCGTCGAGACGTTCGTCCCCGGGACGAGGAGGATCTTTTTCTGGGCGAGCTGCTTGGCGACCTGCATCTTGACGTAGGCGTCGCCGCCGAGCTTTCCGAGAGCCTCGGCCTCTTTCCGGATCCCCTCTGCCTCGGCCTGCGCCGTCGCCACGATCGCCTTGGCCTGGTTGATCTTCGTCTGGTAATAGCCGTCCGCCTCGTTGCGGATCCGGCCCGCGGCGCCGAGCGCGTCCTCCCGGCGCTGGTTCCAGACCGCGCGCTTGGCCTCCAGCTCGCTCTTCTTCTGGACCTCCATCGCCTTCTGCTGCTCGACGAGCTTCTGGCGGTCGGCCTCGGCCTGCTTCTGCGCGTTGATGGCCGCCTGGTAGTCGGGGTCGAACCGGTGCTGCTGGACCTGGAGCATGTCGACCAGGATCCCGTGCGGGGCCAGCGCCCGGGCCAGGTGGTCCTTGGCGAGCTCCGCCGTCCTGTTCTTGATCGCGACCTGGTAGTACTCCTCGCTCGTGATCTCGTTGAAGATGTCGCGGACGACCGAGCGCGACACGGGCCTGACGACCCGCTCGCGGATCTCCTCGAGCGAGCCTCCCACGAACGAGACGATGTGGCCCGCCTTCTTCGGGTCGATCCGCCACATCACGTTCACGTCGATGTGGACGTTGTTCCCGTCCTTCGTCTTGAACGTGACGTCGTCGGGGACGGGGCGGTCCCCCTCGTTCGGGTTGGCGTTCATCAGGAGGTTCTGCTGCGAGATCGGCAGCGTCGTCCAGGCGTTGACCACCGGGAGGAAGAAGTAGACGCCGCCCGGCTGGTAGATCTCCTGCGCGCCGCGCTTCTCGAAGATGCCGAACAGGTTCGTCCTGACGCCCACCTCGGTGGAGGAGGTGGCGCCGCAGCCGGCCGTGGCGAGGGCGGCGAGGACCAGGACGGCGACGAGGAGGGGGCGCTTCACCTCTTCACCCCCGCTCCGGACGGCGCGGGCGCGGGCCCGCTCCCGGGGTTGACGCCGATGACGGCCCAGGCGCTCCGGATGAAGGAGATGTACTGCTCGGGGGTCATCACGGCCCCCTCGATGTTCTCGAACATCTTGGCCGTCTCGAGCGCGACGACGTACCGCCCGCCCGCGGAGGTCAGGGCGTCGGCCTTCAGGCGCTTGGCCTCCGCCTGGGCGACGTTGACCTCCTTGTCGGCCTTGGCGCGGGTCTGCGAGGAGTAGAGCTGCGCCTCGGCCTCGATCCGGGCGATCTGGGCCTGCACCTCCGACTCGGCGATCGTGATGGCCGCGTTCCCCTTCGACTCGATCTGCTGGAGCTTGGCCCGCTCCTCGTTGACGAGGCTCTCCTTGCGGTTCTTCTCCGTCAGCTGGACGGCGACCTTCTTGTCCTGGAGCGACTTCTCGTAGGCGGCGACGTACTCGTAGTTCCGGAGGAGGAGCTTCTCGACCTGGAAGCCGCGCTCCTTGAACCGCTCGGCGAGGAGCTTCTCGGCCTCGTCCACGGCGGCGATCCGCGCCTTCTCGTCGTAGAACTGCTCGGCGTTGATCTTCCCGAGCGTCGTCAGGACCCCGTTGCGGAAGGTGTTGATGACGAACGAGTCGACGTAGAGGGATCCCCAGCCGAAGTCCCGGGCGATCCGGACCGGGTCGACGATCGAGTAGAGGAGCGTCACGTCGCAGACGACGGCGTACCCGTCGGAGGTCTGGACGTTGAGCGCCTCGACGGTCCGGTGGGTCTGCCGTCCGAGGACTTTGTCCCGGCGCTCGAAGTACCCCTCGACCTTCCCGCGCACCTCCGGGGAGCGCGCCTTGGCCAGCGAGGCCTCCCGGTCGAAGGACGCCTCGAGGACGTGGATCTCGCGGGGGAAGGTGTGCATCGTCACGCCGGGGCCGACGAAGTAGAGGCCCGGCGTGAAGGCCCGGTCCCGGATGCCGACCTTGAAGCCGAACTTGGCCTGCTCCACGCCGAGCTCGTTCGGGGAGACGCGCGCGGTGCAGCCGACGTAGAAGACCGCGAGCGCCATCGCGAGGAGGACCACGCGCACGACCGTCCGGCCGAGGGACGACTTGAGCTTCCCGAGCGCCTCGGTCGTGCCGGCGATTCTGACCATCACGGATCTCCTTTCGCCGCCGCCGCGAGCGCGGCGGCGAGGCGGCGGCGGGCCTCCGCGGCCTCGGGGCTCTCCGGTTCGAGGGCGGCCTCGGAAGCCTCGCCGCGGTCCCGCTCGGCCTCGGCCTCGCCGCTCGTCAGGTAGGCGGTGTCGATGCGGCCGATCTCCCGGTCGGCGCGCGAGACGAGCTGGTTGAGCTCGCGCTCGTACCGGCGCATCGAGAGGTACTGCCTCAGGTTCGGGAAGAAGAGGCCGGCCACCGCGAACGGCAGGACGACGTCCTTGGACCAGATCGGGATGAACGGCGCCCAGACGACGAAGCTGCCCGCGGCGATCCCGAGCCCCCCCCAGAAGAGCCGCTCGACGAGGTGCAGCGAGGCCGGCAGCACGTAGAAGTCGTTCCGCTCCCGCCGCGTGAAGGGCGCCGAGACCCGGACGTAGGCCGGGACGAGCACCTTCCGGACGAGCTCGTCCACCTTCCGGACGTACTCCTCGCGCGCGGCGGGGGTCAGGTGCGGCTCCTCCCGCCGTACGGCGTCGCGCAGCCGTGGGAGCTCCTTCTCGTACAGGTCGAGGAAGAACGTCTCGACGGGGCCGGGCGCCCCGCCCAGCGCCTCGTCCTTCAGCCCTTGCCGGCAGTTCTCGAACTTCTGCAGGAGCGAGTCGACGAACCCGTCCAGCGTCGGGACGGCCGGGGCGGATCCCCTCGCCAGGAGGCTCAGGATCCGCCCGACGGTGGGGTTCATGCCGTGGCGATTATAGGGACGGCGCGTCCTCGGCCGTCCCGAACGGGGCGAGCTCCTCGCGCAGGAGGCGCCCGTCCCCGACCGCCACGACGAGCGCGCGCGCCGAGGCGAGCCACCGGCGGCTCGCCGAGCGGACCGCGACCGCCCCGATCCGCGGGAGGGCCCGCGCGTAAGCCGTCAGCTCCTCGGGCTCCATCCCGTGCAGCCAGAGGTCCGACAGCTCGGCCGAGAGGCCCCGGAGCGTCTCCAGACGGAGCGTCGCCAGGCCCAGGTCCCGCCGCCGGGCCCGGTCCAGCTCCTCCTCGGAGGCGTCCGTGGCACCCATCCGGTCCATCTCGTAGAAGACCTCGTTCAGGGCCGCGGCGACGACCTCGTTCCTCACCGCCAGGCTCGTCCGGACGACGCCGCGCGCGGGGAGCCACGACGAGACGGCGTGGGGCGAGTACGTGTAGCCCTTCTCGGACCTGAGGTTGGCCACGAGGCGCGACGTGAAGGCGCCCCCGTAGGCCGTCATCGCCAGCGCGAGCGGGAAGGCCTCCGGGTCCGACCGCGACACGCCGAGGCGGCCGACGACGAGGACCGCCTGCACGGACCCGGGGCGGTCGACGACGAGGATCCGGCGGAACCCCGGCGTCTCCCGGGCCTCCGCGACGGCGGGCGGCGGGGAGCCCGACGGGCGCCACTCGGAGAGCCGCCGCTCCACGCGCGTCAGGAGGAAGTCCGGGTCGACGTCGCCGGCCACGACGAGGAGCGTCCGCTCCGGCCGGAGGAGAGAGCGCGCGTCGACGTGGAGCGACTCCGGCGTGACCCCCTCGATCGTGCCCCGTTCGGGGGCGACGACGGAGTAGGGGTGAAGGCCGTAGACGGCGCGGGCGAAGGCCCGGGAGGCGAGGAACTCGGGGTCCGTCTCTTCGGTCGCCAGCTCCTCGAGCGCGAGGGCCCGAACGCGGGCCACCCCGTCGGGCGGGAGCGACGGGGCGCTGAGGGCCTCGGCGAGCGAGTCGACGACGATCCGGACCTTGGCCGCGGGCCCCTGGGCCTCGAGGACGATCGCCTCGGGCCCGGCCGCGGTCGCCAGCTCGGCACCGGCCCCCTGGAGGATCGCCGCCAGCTCCCGGCCCGAGTGCGACCGGGTCCCCTCCTTCAGGGCGGCGGCCAGGAGGTCCGCCGTGCCGGGCCGCCCGGCGGGGTCCGCGGCGCGGCCGCCGCGAGCCACGAGCCGGACCGAGGCCAGCGGGAGGCCGGGACGGCGGACGACCCAGACCGTCAGGCCGTTCGGAAGGACGGAGCGGGCGACGGACGGCGAGAGGAGGCGCCGCGCGGGCCCGAGCGGGGGAAGCCCCGCCGGAGGCGGGAGCGCGGGCGGCTTCACGTCCGGGGCCTCCTCCTCCGCTCCGGCGGCTGCTTCACCACGACGGCGCGCTGCTCGGCCCGGAGCCAGCCCGTGGCGGCGCGGGCGAGGTCCTCGCCGGTGACGCCCTCCACGCGCGACGGGAAGGCGTCGACGGCGTCGGGGACCCCGTCGAAGGCGGTGGCCTGGGCGACCTCGAGAGCGCGCTCCGGGCGCGACTCCAGCGCGGAGAGGTAGCCCGAGACGACCTTGGTCCGCGCTCGGGCGAGCTCGGGCTCGGGCACGCCCTCCTGCGCGACACGGCGCAACTCGTCCTCGAGCGCCGAGAGGACGTCCTCGTGCGGGACGCCGCGCCGGTAGGAGAGCTTCGTCAGGAAGAGCGTCGTCCCGTCGTACCAGAGCCCCCCCTGGAAGGGGTTCATCCCCCCCTCGACGGCCGTGGCGAGCTCCCGCCCTTCGACCAGGCCGGCGTGCAGCCGCCCGGCGCGGCCGTCGTGGAGGAGCTCGCCCAGGACGAGGAGCGGCCAGGCGTCCCGGTGGTCACGCGGGGGGGTCCGCCAGCCGGCCGCCAGGGCCGGCGTCTCGGCCAGCGGCGCCTCCCGGACGACGAGCGCCGCCTCGGTCCGCCGCCGCTCGAGGAGGTCGGGCCGGGGCGGGAGCGTCCCGGACGGGATCGCGCCGAAGAGCTCCTCGGCCCTCCGGAAGAGCTCGTCGGGATCCACGTCCCCGGCCAGGCAGAGGACCGCGTTGTTCGGGACGTAGTGGGCCGCGAAGAAGGCCCTCACGTCGTGGAGCGTCGCGGCGTCGAGGTCCGTGAAGTCGCCGTAGGCGTCGTGGGCGCTCTCCCACTTCTCGAAGAGGAGTCCCGGCAGCTCCTGGAGCTCGAAGAGGCCGTACGGGTCGTTGCGGACGTTGGCGAGGATCTCCTCCTTGACGACGTCGCGCTGCGTGGCGAGCGTCTCCTCTCGGAAGTCCAGGTCCGTCATCCGGTCCGCCTCCAGCCAGAGGAGGCGGTCGAGGGCCTCCGACGGCGCGGTCGAGACGTAGACCGTCACGTCGGGGCGCGTCTGCCCGTTGTTCTGGCCCCCCGAGCCCTCGCAGATCCGGTCGAAGAGGCCGCGCGGGGCGTTCGGCGTCCCTTCGAACATCAGGTGCTCGAAGAGGTGGGCGAAACCGGCGCGCCCCCGCTCCTCGTGCCGGGACCCGACCCGGTAGAGGACCGTCAGCCCGACGACGGGCAGCGACGGGTCGGGCGCGGCGACGACCGTGAGGCCGTTGCCGAGCACGCGGCTCTCGAGCCGAAGCCCGAGCGACGCTCCGGAGCCGTTCACGCCACCGCCCCCGCCGGTCAGCCGCGCAGGAGCTGGCGCGCGATGACCATCCGCTGGATCTCCGAGGTCCCCTCCCCGATCGTGCAGAGCTTCACGTCCCGGTAGAACTTCTCCGCGCGGAAGTCCTTCGTGAAGCCGTAGCCGCCGTGGATCTGGACCGCCAGGTTGGCCACGCGGACGGCCACCTCGCCGGTGTAGAGCTTGGCCATCGACGACTCCTTGGTCGTCTTCATCCCGCGGTCCTTCATCCACGCCGCCCGCCACGTCAGGAGGCGCGCGGCGTCGATCTCGGTGGCCATGTCGGCCAGGTAGTTCTGGATCGACTGGAACTCGGAGATCGGCTGGCCGAACTGCTCGCGCTGCCGGGAGTAGGAGAGCGCGGCCTCGAAGGCGCCCTGCGCCATCCCGAGGCCCAGCGCGGCGATCGAGATCCTCCCGCCGTCGAGCACCTGCATCGCCTGCCGGAAGCCGGCTCCCGGCTGGCCGATCAGCGCGTCCTTCGGGACCCGGCACCCCTCCATCACGAGCGTGGCCGTGTCCGAGGCGCGCAGCCCCAGCTTGTTCTCCTTCTTCCCCGCCCGGATCCCGTCCTGGTGGAGGTCCACGACGAAGGCCGAGATGCCGTGCGTGCCGGCCGTCCTGTCGGTCACCGCGAGGATGACCGCCACGTCGCCGACCGAGCCGTGCGTGATGAAGTTCTTCGAGCCCTCGAGGACCCACTCGTCCCCGTCGAGGACGGCGGTCGTGCGCGTCCCCTTCGCGTCGCTCCCGGCCCCCGCCTCCGTGAGCCCCCAGGCGCCGATCAGCTTCCCCTGGGCGAGCGGGACGACCCAGCGGCGCCGCTGCTCCTCGCTGCCGAAGAGGTAGAGGTGGTTCGTGCAGAGGCTGTTGTGCGCGGCGACCGAGATCCCGACCGAGCCGTCCACGCGGGAGAGCTCCTCGACGATCGTCACGTAGTCGACGTACGAGAGCCCCGCCCCGCCGTACTCGGGCGGGATGATGGCCCCGAGGAAGCCGAGCTCCCCCAGCCGGGACATCACCTCGTGCGGGAACGTCTGCGCCTCGTCCCACTCCATGACGCGGGGGGCGATCTCGCTCTCGGCGAACTCGCGGACCATCTTGCGGATCGCGAGCTGCTCGTCGGTCATCTGGAAGGAGACGCCTCCGGCGTTCTCCGTGGCGGGGGCTTCGGTCAGGGTGGCCATCTTCGGCTCCGGGGCGCGTGTCGCGCGTGGGTCGGCGGGGATGATAGCCCGCCCCCGCTCGGGCGCGGGGTCAGCGCGCGGGGGGAGCGGGGGGCGGCGCGGGAGGCGCCGGCACGGGGCCGACGCTCGTGCCGGGGTAGTAGTGGGCGAGGATCTCGCGGTAGCCCTTCCCCGCGAGCGCCATCCCGAACGCCCCGTTCTGGCACAGCCCGACGCCGTGCCCCCAGCCGCGCCCGTAGAAGGTGAAGATCGGGCCCGCCTCCTCCGAGCGGCCCCGGACGACCGAGAAGAGGCTCTCGGGGATGCCGAGGGCGAAGCGGATCTCCAGGCCCGAGAGCGTGAACGTCCCGCCGTCCGTCGTCACCCGCGCCACCCGCGCCCTGCCGGAGCGCGCCCTCTCGAGCACCTCGACGGCGGTCACGGTCGTCCCCCTTCGCGAGGCGTCCCTCTCCTTCAGCCGGGACATCAGCTCGGCGCCGGTGGCCCGCCGGGTCCAGTGGCTCCAGGAGGACTCGCGGTCGTAGAGGCCGGCCGCGGCGGGCACGGGCGCCGCGAGGCCCCCGAGGCGCTCCGAGAAGAGGAACGCCCGGACGCGGTCGCCGGGACGGACCTCGAGGCGGGAAACGGCCGTCCAGGCGTCGCCCGACCCCGCGTAGAGCGCGAGGGCCGCGGGGAGGTCCAGCTCCCTCCGGCCCCTGGCCGTCTTCAGGACGACCTTCCCCGGCTCGAGCGCCGCGAGGCGGCCCTCGACCTCCTCGGCGTCGCCCGTCCGGGCCAGGACCGCGGCCCAGAGCCCGGCGGCCTCCTCGGGCTGGAAGACCCGCGCAACCGGCAGCGCCGTCCCCCCGCCGAGCTGGAAGCGGAGCGCGACCGCGTAGGCGGCCCGGGCCTCCTCGGGCCAGCCCTCGGGCGCGAGCCGGCGCTCCGTCTCCTCGGTCAGGAGGGAGAGGTCGCCCCACTCCGCCGCCCGCGCCAGGTCCGCGTAGACGGCCGGGGGCTGGAGCGTCCTCGGCCCGCCCCCCTTCGGAAGCCCGAGGCCCTCGCGGAGGAGGTTGCGGGCGGCGACGAGGTCCGCGTAGGCCCGGCCCGTCCGTGCGGCCGCGGCGAGGAGCGCCCGTCCCCGGACGCCGAGGAGCGACGTCGGGCGCTTCTCCGGCGGGAGCGTGGTCGAGAGCTCGTCCGGCGTCTCCCCGGCGCACGGGACCGACGCCAGGTACGGGTGCTCCTTCGAGGCGTACGTCGTGAAGACGTCCGGCGACGCCTCCGTCCTCCCTCCGCAGGTGGAGGTGAAGAGGGTGTCGGCGATGCGCCCGTCGAAGAGGAGCACCTCCCCCGCCGTCTCCTCGACCGCCTGGGACGAGAGCGGGCTCTCCACGCCGATCCCGGAGTAGACCTGGCAACGCGGCGTGGCGCAGAGGTCGAACCCCTCGGCCTCCGACTCCCCGCGGTGCCTCTCGGCGTAGGAGCGCGCCGCGATGGCCTGCGCCTTCAGCGCCTCCGGCTCGTCGTAGACCTTCGGGCCCATCTCGGCAGGGACGACCCCCTTCAGGTAGTCCTCCACGCCGACGCGGTTGACGACCGTCAGGGTGCCGCGCCCGTTGACGAGGAGGGCGAGCGTCCCCCGGTACGGGGCGCCCGCGAGGACGACCGGCGCCCCCGCGGCTCCCGCGACCTCCACCGGTGGCGGCAGGCTCCGCTTTCCCCTCTCGTCCGAGAGGACGACGGTCCCGTCCGACGCCGTGAACGTCGCGGGCAGTCGCTGGCGCTCGACTCGGCCGCCCGCGCGCAGCAGCCAGTCCCCCCACGGCAGCTCGTAGGAGGCGGCGTTCGAGGCCAGGCCCACGCGCAGGAGCGGCTCGGGGACGACCGGGAAGGCGGGGAGCGGTGCCGGCGCGGCGGTCGGGGCCGGCGTCGGCGCGGCGGGAGGCGGGAGGGTCGCCGGGACGACGGGCTCGGGCCTCGGCGCGCACCCGGCGAGGGCCAGGGCGCCGGCGAGGGCGACGACGCGGCGCCTCGTCATCGGGCGGCCGTGGAGAAGAGGCGGCCCAGGCGCCTCGCCCCCTCGACCAGCTTCTCCGGCGGCTCCTTGGCGAACGTCATCCGGAGGAACCGGCGGCCGTCGCCCTCCACGACGAACGGGGCCCCGGGGACGAAGGCGACGCGCTCCTCGGCGACCGCCCGCGGGAGCAGCTCCCCGGCGTCGAGCCCGTGCCGGAGCTCCACCCACGTGAAGAGGCCCCCGCGAGGGTCCGTGAACCGGCAGTCCGCGGGGAAGGACTCTCTCATCGCGCCGAGGAGGATCTCCTTCCTCGCCTCGTAGAAGCCGCGGAGCCCGGAGAGGTGGGCGTCGTAGTCGTTCTCGGCCAGGTAGAGGTCGATCACGGCGGCCGCGAACGTCGACGAGCAGAGGTCGGAGGCCTGCTTGGCCAGCTCGACCTTAGCGAGGAACGGCGCGGGGCCCGAGATCCACCCGACGCGCAGGCCGGCGGCCAGCGTCTTCGAGAAGGACCCGAGGTAGGCCGTCCGTCCCGGGATCCGGGACGCGAGCGGCGTCGGGTCCGCGGGCTCCCCCGGCCCCTCGAACGCGAGCTCGCCGTACGGGTCGTCCTCCAGGACGAAGAGGCCCAGCCGTTCGCACGCCTCGGCGAGCGCGTCCTTGGCCCCCTTCGTCATCGCCAGGCCCGAGGGGTTCTGGAAGCTCGGGATCGTGTAGAGGGCCTTGACGGGCGTCCCCTCGGCGCGCAGCCGCCCGACGGTCGAGGCGAGGTGGTCGAGGTCGATCCCCGTGGCGTCGCGGCGGACGCCCACGGGACGGGCCCTCCGCGCCGCGATCGTCCCGAGCGCGCCGACGTACGTCGGGACCTCGACGAGGATGACGTCCCCCGGGTCGAGGAGGACGCGGGAGGAGAGGTCGAGCCCCTGCTGCGAGCCGGTCGTCAGCAGGATCTCCCGGGCCGCGACCGGCAATCCGCGCGCCGTCGAGCGCGCGGCGACCTTCTCGCGCAGCGGCGCGTAGCCGGCGGTGACGTCGTACTGCAGGACCCGCGTCGGCGCGGTCGCCAGCGCGCGGCTCGCCGCCGCCGAGAGCGCCGCGGCGGGGAACGTCTCGGGGTTCGGGACGCCGGCGGCGAAAGAGAGGACCGTCGGGTCCGAGAGGAGCGGCGCCAGCGCCCGGATGGGAGAGGGGACGAACGCGCGGGCGTCCAGCGAGAAGAGAGGGGTGAGGGTCGCGGCGAGGTCTTCCGTCGCGGTGGGCATGGTCACTCCGGTCTCGGGGTCCCCGGGGGAGGTACGGCGGGCGCCTCGGAGGGCTCGACCTCCGGCGCGGGCGGGACCTCGACCTCGGCGGGAAGGGGGGACGCCTCCGCGGGCGGCGCCGGCTCGGAGGGCGGGGCGGGCGCCTCGGGCGGGGGCGGCGGGGGGACCGTGAAGGCGTTCAGGAACGCCACGGGCGGCGCCGGGGCGGCGAGCGGGAAGGACGCTCCGGCAGCGGCGGGGGCCGCGGCGGCGGCGGGAGCGCCCCAGAGCGCCACGAACGCCGCGGTCGTCACCACCTCGACGACGGCGTACGCCGCCATCTCGACGAGCATGAGGACCGCCACGACGCCGAGGAGCGGGACCGAGAACCGGCCGCCGGACATCGCCGTCATCTGCACGACGACGCGCGGCGCGGCGAAGGCCATGCTGACCGCGGTGCTCGCCGCGAGGAGGAGGAGCAGCAGCAGCAGGGAGCGGCCGAACGACCCGCCGAGCTGCCGGATCCCCGCCGCGATCCCGTCCAGCAGCGGCAGGTCGTGCGCGGCGATCGCGCGCTCGCACGAGAGGTTCGCCAGCCGCAGGAGGAAGGCGAGGGCCACGGCCACGACGACGCAGGCCGCCAGGACGACCACGCCGAGGAGGACGTTCTCGCGCGCGACGGCGAGGGCGAAGGCGAGCACCCCGAGCGCCGCCACGAGGGCCACGAGGAGCCCGGCGGTCAGGACCAGGTTCACGAGGCCGAAGAAGCGCCAGAAGAGGCGCCGTGCCCCGTCCAGGAAGGCCCCCGGCCGCCTCAGGCGCGTCGAGGCCGACGGCCCGAGCTCCGGCGCCGCGGCGTCGGCCTCGACGAGGACTCCGACGATCCCGCCCCGCACCCAGGCGGTCGCCGCCAGGACGAGGCCGCCGAGGAGGAAGGCGACGAGGAGGGCGAAGGCGACGAGGCCGAACGACGGCGACGGCAGGCTCTCCTCGCCGAGGAGCCGCGCCAGGGCGGGCGGGAGGCCGCCGCCCCCGCCCACCAGCCCCGCGACGACCGGCAGGAAGGCGAGGAGGACGAGGACGACCGCCAGGAGGCTCGAGACGAGGACGCAGACGGTGAAGGCGATCTGGACCGCCGGGAGGGCCGGGTGCGCGATCGTGAGCTTCAGCGCCCGCTGGAAGCTCTCGCCGACGGGACGCGTCGCGGCCCTCACGCGAAGGCTCGTCCCGGGCGGACCTCGCGGCGGAAGTCCGGCCCCGCCAGCGGCACCAGCTGGCACATCTCGGCCAGACGGCTCCGGACGGCGCTGCCCACCCGGATCTCGAGCGTCTCGGCGCCCGGACGCTCGGGCTCGTCTCCGTAGTTCGACGTGACGATCGTCAGCCGCTGGCGGTTGTAGCGCGTGTTCAGGAGGCCGTAGAGGACCTCGCGCACCCAGTCCGTCGGGCGGCGCGACCCCAGCTCGTCGAGGACCAGGAGCGGCGCGTCCCGGTAGGGCCCGACGATCTCGTCCGCCGACTCGCCGCCGTCCCGCCCGAACGTCGCCTGGATCCGGTCGAGGAGGTCGCTGAAGTCGCAGAAGAGGCCGGAGAGCCCCTTCGTCTCGATCAGCTCCGAGAGGACGGCGACGGCCAGGTGAGTCTTGCCCCGGCCGACCGGCCCCACGATGAGGAGGCCGGCGCTCACCGCCGGGTACTCCTCGACGAACCGAGAGGCGAGAGCGCGCGCGGCGCGCTGCGACTCCGAGAGGGGGTTGAAGTTCCGGATCCGGCAGTTGCCGTAGCGGTCCGGGATCCGGGCCGAGCGCCGCCGCGCCTCCGCGAGCTCGCCCTGACGGCACCGGCAGGGGACGAGCTTCCGCCCGTCGGGCCCGAGCAGGACGCCGAACCCCCGGCAGTCGGGGCACGGCGGCGCGGGGGGCGCCACGTCGTCGATCGCCGTCTCCACCGGCCGGATTCTGATCGGAAACGCTCGCCCCGTCGACCACCCCCGCGCCCGCTCCTCCGGCCCCGTTCGATCGGCAGGCTCGGAGAATCGGACGCACGGCCAACGCCCCATCTCGCGGCTCACAGAACGTAGAATGGAGCTCTGACCCCCGGGTCGGACCCCCGGGTCGGGTCTCGCGGGTCTCGCGGGTCGCCGGAGATGCGGCCGAAAGGTGGGGGGAACGGGGGGAGGACCGGGCGGCGGTCCTCCCCCCGATCAGTTCAGATAGGCCTTGAGGGCGCGCCCCTTCAGGCTCCGCCGGATCCGCGACAGGGCCTGCGCTTCGATCTGCCGGACCCTCTCCCGCGAGAGCTTCAGCTCCTCGCCGATCTCCTGGAGCGTCATCGGCTCGCGCTCCTTGTCGCTGCCGTCCTCGGCGATCCCGAAGCGGCGGCAGAGGACCGCGCGCTCCTTCGGGCGCAGCTCGTCGAGGATCCCGCGGGTCTGCTCGATCGAGGAGCGCTTGAAGAGCTCCTCGTCCGCGGGCGCCACCGCCGTCTGCTCCAGCGTCTCCTCGAGGGTCCTCTCCTGCTCCTCGCCGAGCCCGCCGGAGAGGCTCTCCGCCGTGCGGGAGATCGTCAGGAGCGTCTCCACCTCCGACTCGTGCAGCTCGGCCCGCGCGGCGATCTCGTCCACCGTCGGCTCGCGGCCCAGCTCGCGCGTCAGGGCCTCCTTCACGCGGCCGACGCGGGACTGGAGCGCCGCCTGCTTGTGAGGCAGACGCAGGGCGCCCGCCTGCTCGGCCAGCGCGTGCGAGATCGCCTGGCGCACCCACCAGACGGCGTAGGTGATGAACTTCACCCCCCGCTCCGGGTCGAAGCGGCGGGCGGCCTGCAGGAGGCCGATGTTCCCCTCGTTGATCAGGTCGAGGAACGAGACCTCCGTCGAGTGGAACTTCTTGGCGTAGGAGACGACGAACCGCAGGTTGGCCCGGACGAGGTGGTCGATCGCCTCGCTGCGCTTCTCCTCGGGCGTCGAGGGGTCCTGGATGACGCGTCCCAGCTCGCGCTCCTCCTCGGAGGCGAGCGGCGAGTACCGCGAGATCTCCTCGAGGTACCGGCGCAGCACGGCCGAGTCCTCGTCCCTTCGGTGCCGGGGAGCCACGCCGGGATTATTCCTCAGCCGGCCCCGGCCGGACAGGTCACGAGCGGCGGCGCACCAGGGGAGCCGCGCGGCGCAGGACGAGGGCCCCCGCCTCGGGCCCGGGCCCCGCCCCCCGCGAGGCGTGGTCCGCGGCCAGCGCGCGGAACGCCTCCATGAGCCGTTCGACCTCCCCCTCCATCCGCGAGAGCCTCGACCTCAGCTCCAGGATCACCTCGACGCCGGCGAGGTTGACGCCCAGGTCGCGGGTCAGCGTCAGGATCATCTCCAGCCGCTCGACGGTCTCGCGGTCGTACAGGCGCGTGTTCCCGGACGAGCGGGTGGGGCGGATGAGGCCTTCGCGCTCGTAGAGCCGGAGCGTCTGCGGGTGGACGCCGAAACGCTCGGCGACCGTCCCGATGAAGACGTACTCCTCGCCGCGGACGCTCTCGCCGGGCCGCGCCCCCCCTCTCGTCGTCCTTCGCAACATCCTCTCCTGCTGGCGGCCGGCCGGGGGCGGCCGCCCCGCGGCGCCCGCGAGCGGCCCTTACTTCTTCTCCTCGACGACCTCGGCGTCGATCACGTCCTCGGCCCCGGCCTTCGGCCCCGCGGCGCCCGTCCCCGGGGCGGCTCCGGCGTCCGGGGGCGGCGTGGTCTTGTAGAGCGCCTCGGCGATCTTGTAGCTGGCCTTCTGGAGGTCCGCCGCGGCCTTCTTGAGCGCGTCGGCGTCGTTCGACCGGGTCTCGAGCGTCTTCTTCGCGTCGGCCAGCGCGGCCTCCACCGTGGACCTCTCCGAGGCGCCGACCTTCTCCCCGCTTTCGTCGAGCAGCTTCTGCGTCGAGTAGACGAGCGAGTCGAGCTGGTTCTTGGCCTCCACGGCCTCGCGCCGCTTCTGGTCCTCGCTCCGGTGCGACTCGGCCTCCTTGACCGCCTTCTCGACCTCGTCCTTGGCGAGACCGGAGGAGGAGGTGATCGTGATCTTCTGCTCCTTGCCGGTGCCGCGGTCCTTCGCCGTGACGTGGAGGATGCCGTTGGCGTCGATGTCGAACCCGACCTCGATCTGGGGCATCCCCCGCGGGGCGGGCGGGATGCCGACGAGCGAGAAGACGCCGAGCAGCTTGTTGTCGGCGGCCATGTCGCGCTCGCCCTGGAGGACCTTGATCTCCACGGAGGTCTGCCCGTCGGCGGCGGTCGAGAAGACCTCGGCCTTCTTCGTCGGGATCGTGGTGTTCCGCTCGATCAGGCGCGTCATCACGCCGCCGAGCGTCTCGACGCCGAGCGACAGCGGCGTCACGTCGAGGAGGAGGAGGTCCTTGACGTCGCCCGCGAGGACCCCGCCCTGGAGCGCGGCGCCGACGGCGACGACCTCGTCCGGGTTGACGCCCTTGTGGGGCTCCTTGCCGAAGAAGTCGCGCACAAGCTGCTGGATCCGCGGCATCCGGGTCTGCCCGCCGACGAGGACGACCTCGTCGATCTGCTTCGGCTCGAGCGCGGCGTCCTTCAGCGCCTGACGGCACGGCCCGATCGAGCGCTGGACGATGTCGTCCACGAGCTGCTCGAGCTTGGCCCGCGTCAGCTTCAGGTTCATGTGCTTCGGCCCGCCGGCGTCGGCGGTGATGAACGGCAGGTTCACCTCGGTCTCGACCGTCGTCGAGAGCTCGATCTTGGCCTTCTCGGCGGCCTCCTTCAGGCGCTGCATCGCCATCGGGTCCTTGGCGAGGTCGATCCCCTGGTCCTTCCGGAACTCCGAGAGGAGCCAGTCGACCACCCGCTGGTCGATGTTGTCGCCGCCCAGGTGGGTGTCGCCGTTCGTCGACTTGACCTCGACGACCCCCTCCCCCACCTCGAGGATCGAGATGTCGAACGTGCCGCCGCCGAAGTCGTAGACGGCGATCGTCTCGTTCTTCTTCTTGTCCAGGCCGTAGGCCAGCGCGGCGGCGGTCGGCTCGTTGACGAGCCGCTCCACCTTCAGGCCGGCGATCTGGCCCGCGTCCTTCGTGGCCTGCCTCTGGGCGTCGTTGAAGTAGGCCGGGACGGTGATGACCGCCCGCTCGACCTTCTCGCCGAGGTGGGCCTCGGCGGCCTCCTTCAGCTTCGTGAGGATGAGGGCCGAGACCTCGGGCGGCGACATCTCCTTGCCGCCCAGGATTACGCGGGCGTCGGAGTTCGCCGAGCGGACGACCTTGTAGGGGACCATCTTCATCTCCTCGGTCACCTCGTCGTACCGCCGGCCCATGAACCTCTTGATCGAGTAGACGGTGTTCTCGGGGTTCGTCACCGCCTGGCGCTTGGCCACCTGACCGACGAGCCGCTCGCCGGACTTCGTCTGCGCGACGACGGAGGGCGTCGTCCGGCCCCCCTCGGAGTTCGGGATGACCTCGGCGGTCGTGCCGTCCAGGACGGCCACGACGCTGTTGGTGGTGCCGAGGTCGATTCCGATGATCTTGCTCATTGCGATCCTCCAGATCCCATGTCGACGGAGAATCTAAGACCTTAGCGCGGTTTTGTCAAGTTTTGCTCCGCACGGATCTCCAGCAACGAGGAAGATCACGTAACTCAATTCACTACAATTACTTCCTTGCGAGTCACCGGTTTGACGACGGTATCGCCCACCGGCTCCCCCGAGCGGACGTGGTGCGAGAGGAACAGGTCCGGATCGGTCTTCCCCTCGGGGTCCAGCCCGACGAGGTAGTACTTCCCCTTGTCGGGCTGGAGGATGTACCGGAACGGCCTCCCCCACGGGTCCCGGGCCTCCTCCGCGCTGACGAGGCGGCTGGCCACGACCACGTCCAGGGACTGCGGGAACCGCCCGACCGTCAGGTAGAACGAGTCCACGGCCTCGGCGAGCCGCCTCAGGCGCCCCAGGGACGCCGACTTCTCCAGCCCCTGGAGGACCGGGTGCGCCGGACCGCCGGCCGGGAGCACGTTCAAGAGGTTCCTCGGCTGCATCCGCGCGCCCAGGAAGACGACCGCGCAGACGGCGGCCGCGAGCGCCAGGGCGACGGCGCCGCTCCCGGCGGGCCGGCGGGCGGGCACCTCGACCGAAGGCGCCCCGTCGGTCAGGAGGAGGCCCTTGACCTCGTCGATGAGCCCGCGGGTCAGGAGCTCGTAGACCGCCTTCGTCCCCTCGAAGTCCGACAGGAACGTCCGCTCCACGATGTCCCCCACCGAGCGCCGGCCGTCGACGAGCTCGTAGACGGCCCACTCCGCGCGGGTGACCCGGATCGGCTCCTCCCGCCCCTGCCGGGCGCGGCGCTCGAACGTCGACTCACCGATCTCCTCGGCGTGCTCGTCGGCCTCCGCCGGCACGACCCGCTGCGAGACCGGGACCCGCTGGTAGACGACGTCGGGCGAGCGGACGACCTTCGAGATGATCGGCCACTCGTCGAGCATTCGGGCGCCTTCCATCAGGAGGCTCTCGACGCCGATCGGGGTGACGAACTCGTGGTCGTAGTCGACGTGGTCCTGCTGGGCGAAGACGTAGTCGCCGTCGGTCCACCGGAAGAGCGCGTACGTGATCTTCCGGATCTGGGCGTCGAGGCCGGTCCTCAGGTCTTCGGCCGTGCAGAAGCCGTGCTTCAGCAGGATGAACCCGAGCCGCTGGAGCGTCTCGCTCTGGATCTCCAGCGCCCGCGCCAGCTGCTCCCCGGAGAGGCGCCGCGTCTTGACGAGCACCGTCCCCAGCCGCGTGTCCATCCGGCGGGCGGCCGACTCCGCCGAGACCAGCTTCCCCTCGTCGAAGCCGAGGGCGACCGTGTCGTCCGGGCTCTTGAGCGTCAGGACGCCCGTCTTCCGCTGCAGGGAGATCAGCTGGAGGATGTCCGAGAGCGAGAAGTCGCGGAGGGTCCCTTCCAGCGCCACGACGCCTCCTCAGCCCTTCCGGCGCAGCCGGAGCTGCCCGAGGACGAAGCCCGTCAGGGCCGCCAGGACGGGGAGGGAGAGCGCGGCCCACGCCGGCGCGGCGCCGGGCCGCGGGGAGACGACCCATCGGTCCCACCCGGCCGCGGCCGTCACGCCGCAGACGAAGAGCGTGAGCGGGACGACCGCCCGCGCCGCGGCCCCGTCGGAGAACGCCGCCGAGCCGGGGAGGACCAGGTTCAGGGCGAGCCGGAGGCGCTCGGAGAGGGACCGGCGCCGCTTGACCTCCTCGACCTTCTGCAGCTTCGTCTCGATGGAGACGCCGTCCTTCTTGAGGTAGACGTGCACGCACTGCGAGCAGAGCATCGCGCTCTCCCCCTGCGGCTTGCACCGGCGGCAGAACGTCCGGGCGCACTTCTGGCACTCGACCGCGTAGCCCCCGAGCCTCTGGCGGCGGCGGTCCAGGAGGACGGCCCCCGGCACCGCCAGGAGCGCCGCCCAGAGGAGCGGCGTGCTCCACGCGGCCGCCGACCGGTACGTCCGGAAGTGGCCGAGCAGCCGGCGGCTCCGCGCGTCGCCGGAGAGCGCGCGCACCTTCTGGCGAGCCTCGTCGAGCGAGTAGTCCAGGGAGACGACCTTCACCGCGCCGGGCTGGTCCTGGTACCGCTGGACGGTGCGGGCGTCCAGGGCGCGGGCCTCCTGGAGCGTCTGCGCGGCCTCGATCGTCCGGAAGGTCTCGGCGAAGACGAGGGAGAGGTTGTACCGGGCGGCCACGTCCCGGGCGTTGCGCTCGAGGGCCTTCTGGAAGTCCTCCTGCGCCGAGCCGAAGTCGCCGTCGACGAACCGGATGTTGCCGCGGTTGACGAGGCAGCGCGAGTCGGCCTCGGAGAGGCGCGAGCCCGCCGTGTACTCCGACACCGCGCGGTCGTTCTGCCCCAGCGACTGGTAGAGCCGGCCGAGGAGGAAGTGGACGTCCACGTCGTCGGTGAGGACGTTCTTCACCGCCTCCAGGTCGTCCAGGACCCTCTGGTCGTAGCGCCGCTCCGCCAGCGCCTCGGCGCCGCGGAGGATCGGCGAGGCGCCGACGGCCATCTCGTAGCCGACCCGGTCGAGGAGGGGGAGGGCGGGGACGAGGGCGAGGACGCCCGCCGCCCCCAGGACCTTCTGCACGCGGCCGGCGTAGCCCCAGGTGGCGACGAAGAGGGCGATCGCCAGCCAGACCAGGTCGAGGCCGAGGACGAGAGGGAGGAGCAGCGCGAGCCAGGCGGCCGCCACGTCGAGCGGGGGACGGAGCCTGCGGGCCGCGATCTCGCGCAGGTCGTGGAGGAGCCGCCGGCCGTACTCCAGGACGAGGAGGAGGACGAGGGCCAGACCGGTCGCGGCCGCCGCGGCCGCCAGGAGACAGACTGTCCGCAGGCCCAGGACGCGGCGGGCCTCCCGGTCGGCGAAGGTGGCTTTCACCGCGGCGAGGACGGCCCCTGGCACCTTCGTCCACCGCCCGGCGGCCGTGGAGACGGAGACGACCCCCCACCGCGCCTCCGGCAGCTCCGGGTCCAGGGCGACCGCCGCCTTCAGCGACGCCTCGGCCCGGTCCACGTAGCCCGATAGCAGCTCCTTGCGCGCCAGGAGCGTCGCGGCCAGCGCCATGTCCGTCAGCCGCCGCACCCCGATCTTCCTCGCGTGGCGCGTGATCTCCTCCACCCGAGAGGCGGCCAGCTCGGCGTCCCCTTCCTCGTGCGCCGCCAGCCACGAGAACCAGGGCGCGCGGATCTGCCTGCGGAAGGCGGTCTCGGTCGACTCGCCGGGGCCGACCAGGACCTGGGCGGCCGCCGGGACCCCCGCGCCGAGCACCGGCAGGAGCGCCGCGGCCAGCGCGAGCGCCCGGGGCCACGCCGGCCCGCGGGGCGGCCTGGTGCCGTGGTCCCCTCTCAGCCGCGCCTCGCTCCCGGCGCCGGACCCGTGCCGGGCACGGGGCGCCCTCGCCCGCGCGTCGCGAGGTTCGAGAAGACGAGCTGGAGCTGACCGACGAGCCCGTCCAGCGCGTTGGTCTCCTCGAACGAGAGGCGGCCCCGCGTCTTCTCCCTGAGGACGACGATCGAGTCGATGATCTGCCGTGCGGCAGTCAGGTCGACCGCGCGCCTGCCGGTGGCCGGGTCCGGGATCCCCTCGAGGTAGAGCGAGGCCGTCTGGGCGAGCATGTCGAGGAGACCGAGGAAGGCCTCGCTCGTCTCGACGACGGGCTCGGGCGGGGCCGCCGGTTTCTCGTCGGCGGCCGCAGGCGCGGGCGCCGGGCGCTCGAGCTCCTGACGGTGCTCCTCACGGAGATCCCCGTCCGCCGTGAAGAGCCTCCGGTCGACGACCTTTATCGTCTTGGCGTTGTCGGACATAACCCCTCGTGGAAGAGCTATCTTACCGGCCGATCCCGGGAATCCCAAGAGAGGAGATCTCGATGCACGACGGCGAGGGGACGGCGGCCGCGGACAGGGAGGCCGGCGAGGCGGCGGCGGCGCTCGTCCGCCTGATGGAGCGCCTCCGGGCCGACTGCCCGTGGGACCGGAAGCAGACGTTCCAGGACCTGGCCGGCTACCTCCTCGAGGAGTGCTACGAGGCCCACGAGGCCCTCCTGGCCAACGACCTCCCGGAGCTGGAGGGGGAGCTGGGGGACCTCCTGTTCCAGATCGTCTTCCTGGCCCAGCTCGGCCGGGAGGTCGGGGCCTTCGACCTGGCCTCGGTCGGCCGGCGGATCCACGCCAAGATGGTCGCCCGGCACCCCCACGTCTTCGGCGAGGCCGAGGTGCGCGACGCCGAGGGGGTCCGCGTCCAGTGGGAGCGTCTGAAGGAGCGGGAGCGGTCGGAGAGGGGCGGCCCGTCCGCCTCCCCGTTCGAGGGAGTCCCCTCCGCCCTGCCGGCGCTCCTGAAGGCCGTCCGCCTGACCTCGCGGGCCGCGGACCTCGGGTTCGACTGGCACCGCGACGCCGACGTCCTGGCCAAGCTCGACGAGGAGGTCGCCGAGTTCCGCTCGGAGGTCCTCGCCGAGCCGTCGGAGAAGGCCCGGGTCGCCGCCGAGATCGGGGACATCCTCTTCACGGTCGTCAACGTCGCCCGGCGCCACGGGATCGACCCCGAGGCGGCGCTTCAAGGGACGAACGCGAAGTTCCGCAGGCGCTTCGAGGAGGTCGTCCGCCGGGTCCGGGACCGCGGCAAGGAGCCCGGCTCGGCGTCGCTCGAGGAGATGGACCGCCTCTGGGACGAGGTGAAGGCCGGCGAGCGCGGCGCCGGGAGGTGACCGGGCGCGCGGTCTCTCCGGACTCCGTCTGATAGCCTCTCGGCGGCCGCCGCCGTAGACGCCTCCCCGGGGCTCCGTACCCGGGGAGACGGGCCGGAGCTCCCGCCCGGCCGAGGAGGTGTCCATGGCGCGGTTCCCGAAGGGCAAGTGGTCGTTCCTGGGCGCGGTCTACCTCTGCCCGATCGCGCGGCTGGAATGGGACGGGACGACGTGCAAGGTCTCCCCGTGGGCGCACTTCTTCACGGGCGCCAGCGTGATGAGCCCCTATTCGGCCGGGGACGCCGTCGCCGCCACGAAGACGAGCGTCTACACCAGCTCCGGCTCGCTCTACCTGTCGGGCTCCTTCGACTTCAGCAGCCTGAAGGGGATGAAAGGGAGCTTCGTCGCGGAGGTCTTCAGCGACTACTCGCTGGCGCTCCTCGTGAAGTACTCCTACACGGGCCAGAAGGAGACGTCGGCGACCTGGTACGGCACCGTCGACACCTCGTCCATCGAGCCCGCGTGGGACGCCGCCGGCCGCTCCTTCCTCGTCCAGTACATGTCCGGGGACGTCGCGGGCGGGGTCGTCGGCGCCTCGGTCGGCGCGCTCAAGGTGGTCGACGTCGGCGCGGGGTGGACCTTCGGCTACGGCATGGCCGCCGCCAAGGCCGGAGCCGGAGCCGGCGTCTCGCTCCCGGCGTGGTCCGACTGGTGCGCCGCCGAGGTCCCGGGCACCTCCGCCTTTCCCGACTGGTCCGACAAGCCGTTCCTGCTCGTGGAGAGGGGCACCGCGCCGTACGGCTACAACCAGTCCCTCCTGCAGGTGATCCTCTCGGGCTCCGTCAGCCTCTCGCTCACCTGGCAGGGATGGAGCACCTCGCTCGGCCTGGAGGTCAAGGCGGCCTGGGGGGGCGGCGGCAAGCTCGGCCCGCGCTTCGTCGCGGAGCCGTATCTCTGCGGCGTGCAGCAGACGAACCCGATCACGGTCAAGTACTGACAGGGACCGCCGCAGGGGTCCCCGGTCGCTCAGTCGACGAGCTCGGAGGCGCGCACCAGGCGGAGCCCGCGGGCGTCCAGCCCGGCGAGCGCCCGCTCGAGGAAGTCGAGCGAGTCCGCTCGCGGGTGCGCCAGGACGACCGCCTGCCCCTTCTTCGCCACGACCGAGAGCGCCCGCTCCCAGGCCGCGGCGATCGCCTCGGGCGCCGCCGCCTCCTCCTCCCCGGAACGCCCGCCGGCCGGGACGTCGTCGAGGAAGACGTCCCGCGAGAGGAGCGCGACCCCCAGCCGGCGGGCCTCCTCCGGGACCACGGTCGCCGAGGTCGTGCGGGAGTCGAGGAAGAAGAGCCCCCTGTCGCCCACCGCCGAGAGGAGCGCCGAGACCGTCGCCCGGTCGGCCGTCGCCCGGGAGCCCTGGTGGTTGTTCACGCCGACCGCGCCCGGGAGTCGCGAGAGCGCCAGGTCGACCCGCCGGGCGACCTCCGTGGCGCCCTGGCCCACCGAGACGAGCGTCTCCGAGGTGCTCCCCGAGTCCGGCTCCATCGGCAGGTGGACCAGGAGGTCCCATCCCCGCTCGCGGGCCAGCGCGGCCGCGCGGGAGGCCCCCGGCGCCTCCGGGAGGACGGCCAGGGCGAGCGGGCCGGGGAGGGCCGAGACGCGCGCGAGGGCCTCGTCCGAGTAGCCCAGGTCGTCGATCACCAGCGCGATGGCCCCGCGGGACTCCCCCGACGCCTCGAAGTCGGACGGGACGGCTCTCGTGGGTCGGGCCGCCGGCGCGCTCGGCGACGGAGCGGGCACCGGCGACGGGGACGTCCGGGGAGCCGGGGTCGCGACGGGACGCGTCCCGAGGGCCCCCCGGAGCCGGGAGAGCAGGTCGGGACGGAGGAGGACGAGGACCACGCCGGCCCCGACGAGGACCCCACCGGCCAGGACGAGGAGGGTCCGGAGCCCGGAGCCCCCCTTCCGGCGGCGTGCGGTCACACCGTCACGAGGCGGCCGGAGCCGGGACCGACGCGAGGAGCTTGAGCCCCCGCTTCAGGATCTGGTCCGGCGGGTTGGGCGACTCCACCTCCGGAACCGGGTAGACCCGCTCGTCGGGCGCGAGGCCCCGGGGCGAGAGCGGTCTCCCGGACGGGCCGTGGACCTTGCCGACCGAGATCCTCAGGGCGCCTCCGCTCGAGAGCGCCACGACCTGCTGGACGGCGCCCATCCCGAACGTCGGCTCGCCCACCAGCTTGCTCCTCCACTCGGCGGCCTTCGCGTCCGGGGACGGCGTCGGCACGGGCTCCGGAGCCCCCTCTTCGCCTCCGGTCCCCTCGGCACCGCCGGCCGCCGGCGTCCCGCCCCGGACCGCCGCGGCGAACAGCTCCGCCGCCCCGGCCGTGCCGCTGTCGACGAGGACGACCGTCCTCCCCTCGTGCACCCGCTCGCCCGGCGCGGCGGACCACTTCCGGCCCTCGATCCGCTTCCCCTTCAGCTCGCCGACGGGCCCGGGAGGGGCGAAGAGAGCGGCCACCCGGGCGGCCTCGTCGAACGAGCCGGAGGCCGCCCCGCGGACGTCGATCAGGATCGCGCGGCTCCGGTCGAGCGGCGCCAGGAGGCTCCGGACCTTGTCGGCCGTCCCGTCGCCGAAGCCGGGGATCCGGACGACGACCTCCCCCTCCGCCCGCGTCAAGGACGGGGCCTCCGGGGACCACGCCCCGAGGACCAGCTCGACGTTGCGGTGGCGGGGCTTGCCCCCGTCCCGGACGATCCGGAGCGAGACCCGGGATCCGGCCTTCCCGGACAGCCGCCCCGCGACGTCCCAGAGCGCCATCGAGCGCGTGGGGCGCTCCCCGATCCGCTCGATCAGGTCGTCGCTCTTCAGCCCGGCCGCCGCAGCCGGGCTCCCGGCCGCCGCGGCGACCACGACCGGGTAGCCGAACCGGCGGGCCAGGACGACGCCCGAGTCGACGACTCCCGGGGCCTTGGCGGCCTCGGTGGCCTCGCGGAAGTCCTTCATCCTCTCCGGCGGGACGTACTCGGAGAAGGGGTCCATCGCCTCGGTCATGCCGGCGAAGGCCCCGGAGAGGAGCGGCTGGACCTCGACCGGCTCGACGTAGTTCGAGCGGACGAGCGTCAGCACCTCGGTGAAGAGCCCGAGGGGACCGTAGAGTCCGTCCCGGCCGTCCTTCGACCTCTCCTGGGCCCCCAGGCGAGGGAGGACCAGGAAGAGGCCGGCGACGAACGTGACCGACAACGCGAGGACGACCGCACGGGAACGGCTCACGGCTCGATGATACGCGGCGGGGGGGGCCCAGGGTTTCGAGCCGGCGGGCCGGCCCCGCCTCACCGGAGCCAGAGCCGGGGGTCGACCGACGCTCGAGCGTCGCGGACCTCGAAGTAGAGCCCGGCCGGCTCGTCCTCGGCCGGCATCGCCACGGTGCCGACGCGGTCCCCGAGCGCGACCCGCTGCCCGCGGGGGACGGTCCCCGTGCTCAGGCGGCCGTAGAGGGTGAAGACGCCGTCCCCGTGGTCCACGACGACGAGGTTCCCGTATCCCTTCAGCCACTGGGCGTAGACCACCTCGCCCGAGAAGACCGCCCGCGCCTCGGTACCGGGCCCGGCCTCGATCGTCCAGCCGCTGGACCGGAGGAACGTCTTCGGGAAGGCCGGGTTGGCCACGCGGCCGAACGGGACGACGACCTTTCCCCGCACCGGCCAGTCGAGCGCCCCCCGGAACCTCCGGACGGAGGCGGCCCCCGGCGCGAGCGCCTTGCCCCGCGACTCGAGGAGCTCCAGCAGCGCCGAGAGGCGCTCCGTCTTCTCCTCCAGCCCCTCGACGGCGTCCTTCTCCCGCTCGGAGGCCCGCGTCAGCCGGGCCAGGAGGGCGGCCTTCTCCGCCCGGGCAGCCGCCAGCTCGGCCTCCTTCCGGCGGCTCTCGGCCGCCAGGGCCGCCACCGACCGCCGTTCCTTCGCGAGCGCCTCCTCGCGCCCGGCCAGGTCCGACAGCGCGGCCTCGTACGAGGCGAGGAGGGCCGCGTCGCGGCGGGCCTGGTGGGCGAGCATCTGCAACCCGCGCAGGAAGGTCCGCCCCGTCTGGACCGCGGCGAGCGTCCGGAGGTAGCCCAGACGCCCCATCCGGTAGAGGGACGCCATCCGGGCCCCGACGTCCGCCCTCAGCTGCTGGACGTTCCCGCGGGCCTCGTCCCGGGCCCTCACGGCCTGGGCCGCGGCCCTCTCGACGTCGGCCTGACGGATGTCCAGGACCCGGCGCTCCGCGGTGCGGATCTCGAGGTTGAGCTCGGCCGCCTCGAGCTGCTGGGAGAGCTCCTCCCTCTTCCGGAGCGTCGCCTCGTACCGCGTCCTGAGGGCCGAGAGGCGCCTCTGGAGGGCGGCCAGCTCCAGCCGCCGCTCCCACGTCCCGCCCCCTCCGTCCGCGGGAGCCGGGGAGGCGGCCCCTTCTCCCCTCGCCCCCGCCGGCGCGGCCAGGATGAGGACCAGGAGCGCGGCGGGCGCCTTCAGAGCAGGGGCTCTCCGTCCAGCTTCTCGGGGGCCGGGACCCCGAGGAGCTTCAGGATCGTCGCCGGGACGTCGGCGATCCGGGGCGTCCCCTTCGCCTGGATCTTCCGGTTGACGAAGAGGATCCCCGGCACGACGGCGGGGTCCACGGAGCAGTGGTCGCCCGACCAGACCTGCGCGTTGTCCTCGAAGACCTCGGGCGTCACGACGCCGAGGCTCCCCTGCCAGCTCACACGGTAGCCGTCGCTGTTGCCGACGAACAGGTCCGGGATGACGTCGGCGTCGAAGGAGCCGTAGGCCTCCTCGCGCGTGTAGACGGCCGCCACCGGCTTCTTGCCGGTCTTCGGGTCGACGAGGGCCAGGAGGCGTTCCGAGATCTCCTCGCGCAGCGCCTCGTACTCCGCGCCGGGGGAGACGATCCCCTTCCCCTCGCGCCCCTTCAGGTTGACGTAGATCTCGCCCAGCCCCATCGAGTAGGCCTTCGTCCGCGACCAGTCGACGTTCGGCCAGAACTCCCCCTGGCCGAAGAGCTGCTCGAGGTCCGCCTGCTTCCCCGCGCCGCCCGTGAGGGCCATGTAGCCGTTCTGCACGAGCCAGGTGTCGTAGTTCACCGACCGGCGCCACGTCGCGAAGCCGTGGTCCGAGAGGACGACGAGGACGTCGTCGCCCTTCATCCGGGCCAGGACGTCTCCGACGATGGCGTCCATCTGCTCGTAGTTGCGCGCCACGGAGGGGCCGAAGTCGCGCGCCTTGGCCTCGTCGTACGCGGGGTGCTCCGGGTCGAGGAAGCGCCACATCACGTGCCCGACCCGGTCGGTGAACTCGTAGATCTGGACGAAGAGGCCGACGTCCTGCCGGTCGAGGAGGCCGTTCATCATCGTCCGGAACTGCTTCACCGTGAACGAGACGTCGTCCAGGAACGTCGGCTCGTCGATCGTCTCCTCGCTCATCGACCAGGTGTCGATCTGCCACCCCATCGTCTTGAAGGGGCCGAACCTCTCGGCGAGGTCGGCGGCGAAGGACCCGGGGGCGGTGATCTTCACCGACGGGGGGAGCTTCGCGGGGTCGAAGTGGATCGGCGAGAGGTAGAGGGCGATCTCGGGGCGGACCGAGGCGAGGTGGAACCGGCCGATGCCGCTCAGCTCGACCAAGGAGTTGAAGCGGAACGTGAACCGGACCCACTCCGACCACTCGCCCGGCTTCAGCGTGACGGCGGGGGACCCCTCCGGCTCGATCCGGAGCCGTCCGCCGTCCGGGAGGACCGTCAGCGTCATCGGGGTCTTCACGACCGGCGGCTCGGGGAAGAGCTTGTTGTAGGGGCCGAAGACCTCCGTCTGGATCGTCCCGACGTTGGACTCGAGCCGGATCAGCTCCACGGAGAACTCGTTCTTGTTCTTCGGGGCGAAGAACGGGTCCGAGGTGTAGTAGCTCGGCGTCCCGATCCGCCCCCGCACGTCGGGGACGCCGAGGCCGGAGATCAGCTTGCCGTCCGGGTAGTCGACCGCCGGGAACGTCACCGGGACGTGCATGACGATCGAGGAGATCCCCTTCTTCCCCGCGGCCTCCCAGAACGGGGTCCCCTTCCGGTTGCTCGTGACGGTCGGGATCGTCTCGGGGAGGAGCCGCCCCAGCCGGTGGCCGTAGAACCCCGCCACGGCGGCCACGGCGACCCCGGCCACGAGCCCCATCCGGCTGCTCTTCGTCAGGAGCCGGACGAGGAGGAAGCCGACGAGGAGCCCGAGCAGGGCCGCGGTCGCGGCGGCGGCCAGGGCGTTCCGGGGGCCGAGCAGGAAGGCCCGCTCCCCCTCCGTGGCAATGGCGAACTCGGGCCGGTAGGTCTTCGGGTCGCGCTTCAGGAAGTCGAAGATCTGGGTCCGGCCCGGCGAGATGCCGGTGGAGAAGGTGGACCAGGAGACCGGTGTCTGCGCCGGGATGGTCGGCAGCAGCGGCGAGAAGCTCCCCGCCTGGGCGACGCGGGCCAGGTTCGGGAGCTTCCCCTCCGCGATCATCTGCTTGACGAGCCGGTAGTCGGCGCCGTCGAAGCCCAGGACGAAGACCCGGGGCCGCTCGGGGGAGGAGGGGACGGCCCTCGAGGCCAGGAGAAGGGCCCCGGCGGCCAGCAGGAGCGAGACGGCCCAGCGCGTAGACTTGGAGGTTCTGGAAGGCACGCGGCATTCTACCGATCCGCGGCGTCGACTTGCCCCTCTGCGGGCCGCGCGGGCTCTCGGGATCCTCCTGCTCGTCTGCGGGGCCGCTTGCGCCCGCCCCTCCCCCGCTCCCGACCCCGGCTCGCTCGTCGTCGGGATCGAGTCGGGGCCGATCACGTTCGACCCGCGCGTCCTCACCGACCAGGCCTCCTGGCGGGTCGCCGACGTCGTCTTCAACGGCCTCGTGCGGAAAGGGGAGCGGGGGGAGCTCGCCCCCGACCTGGCCGCGTCGGTCGAGACGGCGGACGCCCGCGTCTGGCGGTGCCGCCTCCGGGAGGGAGTCCGGTTCCACGACGGGCGCCCCCTCACCTCCCGCGACGTGGCGTTCACGTTCAGGAGCCTCCTCGCGGAGGGCTTCGTCAGCAGCAAGCAGGAGCCGCTCCGGGTCGTCGAGCGGATCGAGACGCCGGGCCCGGACGACGTCGTCTTCCACCTGAGGGAGCCCTACGCCTCCTTCCCCTCCCAGCTCCTCCTCGGGATCCTCCCCGAGGGGACCACCCCGGAAGAGGCGCGCTCCCGGCCGGTCGGCACGGGACCCTACCGCCTCGTCGACTACCGTCCGGACGACCGGGTCGTCCTCGAGCGGTGGGAGGGCCACTTCGGCCCTCCCGCCGCCCTCCCGCGGCTCGTCTACCGGATCGTCCCGGACGCCACGACCCGGGCGCTGGAGCTCCTCCGCGGCAGCGTCCACCTCGTCGTCAACGCCCTTCCGCCGGACGTGCTCCCGAGGCTGGCCTCCTCGCCGGGCCTGGCCGTGACGGTCCGCCCCGGGGCCAACTACGCCTACCTCTGCTTCAACCTCCGCGACCCCGTCCTCGGAAAGCGCGACGTCCGCCGCGCGCTCGCGCTCGCCCTCGACCGGCCCGCGCTCGTCCACGGGCTCTGGAGGGACACCGTCGAGGAGACCGAGACGCTCCTCCCGCCCGGCCACTGGGCCCGCGCCGGGGACCTCCCGCCGCTGCGGAGGGACCTCGCCGAGGCTCGTCGCCTCCTCGACCGGGCCGGTTTCGCGGACCCCGGGGACGGCCGCCCCCGCCTGACCCTCTCGTACAAGACCTCGACCGACGAGATGGCGCTCCTGCAGGCCACGGCGGTCGCCGAGCAGTGGCGGGAGGCGGGCGTGGAGACGCGGATCCGGTCCTCGGACTTCGCCGTCTTCTACCAGGACGTCGTCCGCGGGAGCTTCCAGCTCTTCTCCCTCCGGTGGCAGGGGATCGTCGACCCCGACCACTACCGGGACGTCTTCCACTCCGGGGCGGTCCCGCCGCGCGGGTGGAACCGCGGGTTCTTCTCGGACCCCCTCGTCGACGCCTGGATCGCCCAGGCGCGAAGGACGGCCGACAGGGAGCTGCGGCGGGAGCTCTACGGGCTCCTGCAGCGCCGGGTGGCCGAGGAGCTGCCCTACCTCTCGCTCTACACCGCCCGGAACGTGGCCGTCCACGACGCCCGCCTCTCGGGCCTGGAGGAGATCCCCCAGACGGGCGACTTCACGTTCCTCCCCCGGCTCCACCGGAGGTAAGATCCGCGCGTCCCGCCCCGGCGATCCCTTTGCGGAGGAGCCCCTTGAACATGCCGATTCTCGTCTTCGCGCTCGTGGCCGCCGCGGTCGCGGCGTGGGCCATCAGTGCCTGGCTGGGGACCCGGAAGCGGGGGGCGGCCGAGGCCGCCCGCCTCGGAGGGGAGCTCGCTGCCTCGCAGGAGGCCCTCGCGCGGAAGGAGGCCGAGCGGGCCGAGGTCGAAGCCCGCCTCGCCGACTCCGAGGCGGCGCTCGCCGCGGCCAAAGCCCGCATCGCGGAGCTGGAAACGCAGGCGGCGGACCTGACGGGGAGCGTCGAGAAGGCCCGCCGCGAGCAGGCCAGCCAGCGGCAGTTCTTCGGCCGCAAGGCGCGCGAGGCGTTCGAGCTGCTCCGCCAGCGGGTCCTCTCCGAGGGCTTCTCCGAGCGGCTGGAGGACCTCTCCGCCGGCGGCGCCCGCCCCCTCTCGGACGAGGCCAAGCGCCTGGCCAAGGACGTCGAGTCGTGGATGGAGCAGGGCGGCGTCGAGGATCCCCACCTCCTCCACTTCTTCGGGCTGCTCGACTTCGCGCGCGGCGACGTCAAGCGCTGCGAGCTGCGGCTGCGCGCCGCCTCGCGGGTCTCGTCGGAGCCGGTCCTGCTCGAGAACCTGGGCGACCTGATGCGCCTCACCGGCAAGGCCCGGCGCGCGGTGGAGGCGTACAAGAACGCCGCCAAGACGGCGCCGGACGACTCGCCGGTCCACCGCAAGCTCGGCCTGGCGCTCTTCGACGCGGGGGACTACGCGGCGGCGGTGCGCCCGCTGACGCTGGCGGCCGGCGCGAACCCGAACGACCTCGAGCTCCACCGTCGCGCCGCGCGGGCCCTCACCGAGGCGGGCGACTTCCAGCGCGCCATCGACCTCGTCCACGCCGCGATGAAGCGGTTCCCGCGGTCGCCCGAGCTGCTCGCCACGACGATCGTCGCGTTCGCCAAGATGAAGCGGTTCCGCGACGCGCAGAAGGCGTACGAGAAGGCGCTCGAGATCGACCCCCGCAGCGCCGACCCGCACGTGGCGCGCGGGCTGGCCTACCTCGAGGAAGGGAAGACCGCCGACGCCGCGGAGGCCTTCCGGACCGCGGTCGAGATCGACCCGAAGCGGCACCGCGCCCACTGGGGCCTCGGCGTCGCGGCGAACCGCGACCAGAACTACGACGCCGCCCTGGGCCACCTGCAGAAGGCCGTGGAGCTCAAGCCCGACTACGCCGAGGCCTGGTACGAGATGAACAAGACCTACAACGGCCTGAAGAAGTTCCAGGCGGCGGTCGAGGCGCTGAACAAGGCGGTGGCGCTGAACCCGAAGCTGGCGTCTTGACCGGGAAACCCGTCTTGCGGGTTTCCCACGGCGCTGCGCGCCTCCCTTCCGCTCGGCCGCTCCGCGGCCTGCGCTAGCTGACGTGTCCGGGGAGGGCCCCCGCGGCGCCTCCCGGCGCCGCCGGTAGCCAGGCCCTCCCCTTGCCCCTCCCCCCAGCGTTCGGAACTACCCCCGGGAATCCCGTCTTGCGGGTTTCCCGGGCCCATCCGCTCGGCCGCTGATTCGTCCGGGGAGGGTTCCACAGGCGGCGCGGTTGCGCCGGGGCGTCAGCGGACGGGGCCGGGGTCGAGGACGCTGTCGGTGACGTCGTCGGCGGCGATGTGGCCGACGTCGTCGAGGAGGAGCGGCGTCGCCGGGGCAGACCCGTTCCACTCGAAGAGCGAGAGCGAGCCGTTCCGCTGGCGGATCTCGTCCATCCGGGAGAGGTCCCGGCCGAGGAGGACGGTCATCAGGATCCGGTTGAAGCGGCCGTGGGCGACGACGATCGGAGCCGCGGCCTTTCGCGCCGCGATCCGCGCCAGGACCCGCCGCGCCCGCTCGGCGGCCAGGACGGGAGACTCGCCGCCCGGGGTCCTCACGTCGACGTCCCCGGACCGCCAGCGGGCCCGGATCTCCCCCACCTGCCGTTCCAGGTCCTCGTCGAGGGGGCGGCCGGTCCAGACGCCCCAGTCGAACTCCACGAGCTCCACGTCGACCGCGACGCCGACGCCGTGCGGGGCCTCCACGATCCCGGCGGTCTCCCGGGCGCGGACCATCGGGCTCGAGACGACGCAGTCCACCGGCTGGTCGGCCAGCCGCACGGCCAGCGCCTCGGCCTGCTTGCGCCCGCGGGGGGAGAGGCGCGCGTCGATGCGGCAGCCCTGGAGCGTCACCGCCACGTTCCCCTCGCTCTCGCCGTGGCGGATCAGGCCGAGCCTCACGGGCGGGGATTGTAAGGGCGGGTATCATCCCGCCCTCGTGGACCGACCGACGCCCGACCTCGACGCCATCCTGGGCGCCATCGGCGATCCCGAACTCGCGCGCCCCTTCACCCGCCGCTTCCTCGACGCCACGCTCCTCTACGACACGCTCGTCGACGCGGCGGCGTGGGAGATCCTCGCGGGGGTCGGCGCCCTCCCGGGGCCCGGCGGGGTCGACCCGGCCGAGGCCGCGTCGCGGCTCTCGCTCGGCTCCGTCCCGGCCAGGGTCCTGCGGTACCTCCTCGCCAAGCTGGCCGACGCGGGGCACCTGACCGCCGACGGGCACAGGTTCCTCCCCGCGGGAGGGGGGCCCGGGAGCGTCGCCGGGAAGGCCGAGGCCCTCCGCGCCGCGGTCCCCGAGGCCGCCGTCGGGGCGGAGATCGTCGAGATCCTCGTGGCCGAGGCGAGCGACTTCTTCCGGGGCGAGCGGACCGGGGAGGAGATCCTCTTCGCCCCGAGCCGGGTCCCCCTCTGGCTCCGGTACTTCTCGAACGACAACGTCCTCTACGCCGTGAACAACGTCCTCGGCGCCGAGGCGCTCTCGCGCGTCCTGCCCGCGTCGGGCGCGCGCGTGCTGGAGGTCGGGGGCGGGGCCGGGAGCGCCGCCGAGGCCGCCCTCCGGAGGCTCGGCCCGCGCGTGACGCGGTACGCCTTCACGGAGCTGGTCCCGACGTTCCTGCGCCGGGGCGAGCGGGCCGCCCGCGCCGCCGCTTCTCCCGGCACGGCCGTCGACGCCGCGCGCCTGGACATGACCCGGCCGTGGGCCGAGCAGGGGGTCGAGCCCGGGAGCTTCGACGCGGTCCTCTCGGTGAACTGCTTCCACGTCGCGCCGGACCTCGACTTCGTCCTGGCCGAAGCCCGGAAGGCGCTGGCCCCCGGCGGGGCGGTGGTCCTCTCGGAGTGCGTCAAGCCCGCGGACCCCTTCCGGCCCGTCTACGTCGAGTTCGTCTTCGGCTTCCTGACGGGCTTCAGCGAGGTGCAGACCCACCCCGAGCGGCGGCCCGCCCCGGGCTTCCTCTCGCCCGCGGCGTGGCGGGCCTCCTTCGCGGCGGCGGGCCTTCCCGAGGTGACGTTCCTGCCGGACGCCGAGGCCGTGGGGCGCCTCTACCGCGACTTCCTCGTCGCCGCCGTCGTCGCGCGCGCCTGAGGCGCCCGACCCGGGACGCTTCTCTCCCTGCCGGCCGGACCGCTCAGCGCCGGACGCGCCCCGGCGCCCCCCCCTCCAGCTCGTCGACCTCCTTCGGCGCGCCTGCCGTCAGGACCCGCGGCCCGTCGCCGGTGACGAGGACGTCGTCCTCGATCCGGATCCCGATGCCGAGCCACTCCGCGGCCACGTTCTTCTCGTCGGGGCGGACGTAGAGACCCGGCTCCACCGTCAGGACCATCCCCGGCTCCAGCTTCCGCGACTCCCCGTCTCGCGTGTACCGCCCCCGGTCGTGGACGTCCAGGCCGAGCCAGTGCGACACGCGGTGGAGCGTGAACCGCTCGTGGGCCTTCTTCGCCCGGACGCGCGCGCGGGTCCCGCGCAGGAGCCCGAGGTCGAGGAGCCCGTCGACCAGGACGTCGTGGGCGGCGTCCTGCACGTCCAGGACCGTCGCCCCCGGGCGGCAGCGGTCCACGGCGGCCTTCTGCGCCGCCAGGACGACGGCGTAGAGGCGCCTCTGGGGCCGGGTGAACCGGCCCGACGCGGGGAACGTGCGGGTGATGTCCGACGCGTAGCCGTCGAGCTCGCACCCGGCGTCCACGAGGACGAGGTCGTCCTTGCCGATCCTCCGGCGGTTCTCGACGTAGTGGAGGATCGTCGCGTTCGGGCCCGAGGCGACGATCGTCGGGTAGGACGGGTGCGGGGCTCCGCCCAGCGTGAACCGCCTCAGGACCGCCGCTTCCACCTCGTACTCGAACGCCCCCGCTCGCCCCGCCGCCATCGCGTCGCGGTGCGCGCGCGCGGCGAGCGCGCAGGAGCGCGCGAGCGCCTCGACCTCGCCGGGCTCCTTCCGCAGCCGCATCTCGTGCAGGACCTCCGTCGGGTCGAGGACGGCCGTGGGCCCCCGCCGCGGGTCGCGGGCCTCGCGGCGGAAGCGCGCGAGGACCCGCCCCACGCGCGCGTCGGCGTCCGGGTCGACGCCGAGGGCGTGCCAGAGGGTCCCCGACCCGCGGATCAGCTCCGGGAGCCTCTCGTCGAGCTCGTCCACGGGGTGGGCCGCGTCGGCGCCGAAGTCGGTGATCGCCCCCCGCGGCCCCGCCCGCCGCCCCTCCCACGTCTCGCGCTCGCGGTTCCTCCGCCGGACGAAGAGCGTCCACTTCCGGCGCCGGCCGTCGAGGACCGCCGCGCACTCCGGCTCTGCGAACCCGGTCAGGTAGTAGAGGTCCGGGTCGGGCCGGTAGCGGTAGTGGATGTCGTGGCCGAACGCGGCTTCCGGGACGGAGAAGAGGACCGCCACCCCGTCGCCGATCCTCTCGAAGAAGCGGGCGCGCCGCCGCGCGAACACGTCGTCTGGCGTCATCCCGCGGAGTGTAAACGGCCCCGCGGGCCGCCGCGTCACCGCTCGCCGAGGCGGAGGGGCCGGTCGAAGCGGTCCACGTGCCGCGAGAACCACTCCTGCAGCCAGCGGACCATCTCGGGCGACGGCGCCAGGCGGCCGTCCGCGAGCTGGCGCTCGAGCTCCGCCAGGCGCGCGACGAGGCGTTGGTGGTCGGCCGCGTGCGCGTCGAGGCCGGCGGAGCCGCTCTGGCGCATCAGGAGCTCCTCGGACAGGAAGTGCTCGTCGACCTCGTCGGCGAGGCGGCAGACGAGCCTCCTCACCTCGAGGTCCGCCTCGGTCACCTGGACCGCCAGCTCGATCTCGTCGATCGTCTCGACGAGCGCCTCGTGCTCGGCGTCGACCTCGGGGTGGCCGACCGACAGCCCGTCCTTCCAGCTCTTCGCCATACGGCCCCTTTGACCTCCGAAGTCTACGCGGTCGAGGGCCCTCCCCGGAGAGAAACCAGGACGACGGGGGGACGGGTCAGCCGGGGGACGATGCCGCCGGGGCCCCGGCGTCGTGCCGGCAGGCGCCGCGGGGGTTCCCCCCGGACAGGTCAGTCCGCGAGCGTGGAGAGGTCCCCCGGGTCCTCCCCCATCTCCACCGCCTTGAGGTACCGGCGCATGATCTTCCCCGAGCGCGTCTTCGGGAGCGTGGCGCGCACCTCGATCTCCGAGGGCTGGGCGATCGGCCCCAGGTCTTGCCGGACGTGGTCCTTCAGCGAGCCGATGAGGCCGGGACCGGCCTCGACCCCGGCCCGGACCACGACGAAGGCCTTGATCCTCTCCCCCTTCACCGGGTCGGGCAGGCCGATCACGGCGCTCTCGGCCACCGCCGGGTGGCGGATGAGGGACCCCTCCACGTCGGCCGTGCCGATCCGGTGCCCGGCGACGTTCAGGACGTCGTCGGCGCGCCCCAGGACGGCGAAGTAGCCGTCGGGGTCCCGCACGGCGATGTCGCCCGCCGCGTAGACGCCCGGGATCTGCTGCCAGTACTTCTCGTACCGCGGGTGGTCGTTCCAGACGGTCCGGAGCATGTACGGCACCGGCTTCGTCAGGACGAGGAGGCCCCCGTGCCCGTCCGGGAGCGGGCTCCCCTCCTTGTCGACCACGCGCGCCGAGACGCCCGGGAGGGGCTTCCCCACCTTGCCGGGCCGCACGTCGAACGTCGGAAGGGTCCCGAGGACCGGGCCGGCGACCTCCGTCTGCCAGAAGTTGTCCACGACGAGGCCGTCGGACTGCGAGACGAGGTGCTTCTGGCTCCAGAGGTGCGCCTCCGGGTTCAGGGGCTCGCCGGCGCAGGCGATGAGCCGGAGGCGAGAGAGGTCGTACTTCGCCGGGGCGGCCGGGCCGTGGCTCATCCACATCCTCACCGCCGTGGGCGCGGTGAAGAGGACGTTGACGCCGAACCGCTCGCACAGCTCCCAGGTCACCTCCGGCGTCGGGTAGTCCGGCACCCCCTCCCGGCAGAAGACCGTCGCGCCGATCGAGAGCGGGCCGTAGACGATGAAGGAGTGCCCGACGATCCAGCCGATGTCCGAGGTCGACCAGTAGATGTCCCGCTCGCCGATCTGGTAGTAGGCCTTCGAGAGGTAGGTCACGCCGACGAGGTACCCGCCGGTGGCGTGCACGACCCCCTTCGGCTTCCCGGTCGTCCCGGACGTGTAGAGGATGAAGAGAGGGTCCTCGGAGTCCATCGGCTCGGGCGGGCAGTGGATCTCGTGCGCCTGCTGGATGTCGTAGAAGTCGTGCTCGCGCTCGCTCTCGAACTCGTACGGCGCGTCCCCGACCCGCGACCCGCGGCGGTGGACCACCACGTGCTCGACGAAGGTCAGGTCGCGCACCGCCTCGTCGACCGTCGGCTTGAGCGAGAGCCTCTTGCCGCGGCGGACCGTGTAGTCCGAGCAGACGACGACCTTCGCCTGGCAGTCGACGATCCGCGACCGGAGCGCCTGCGTCCCCATCCCCGCGAAGACGACCGAGTGGATCGCCCCGATCCGCGCGCAGGCGAGCATCGTGATGACCCCCTCGGGGCAGAGGGGCATGTAGACGATCACCCGGTCGCCCTTGCCCACGCCGAGCCGCTTCAGCGCGTTGGCGAAGCGGTTCACCTCGCGGTAGAGGCGGTTGTAGGTGTAGGCGTGCTCCTCGCCGTCCTCCCCCACCCAGAGGAGCGCGGCCTTGTTCCTCCGGTCGCCGTAGACGTGGCGGTCGATGCAGTTGACGGCGGCGTTGAGCTTGCCGCCCACGAACCACTCGTGACGCGGCAGGTCGAACCGGCAGACCTCGTCGAAGGGCTCCATCCAGTCGACCGCGCGCGCCTTCTCGGCCCAGAAGCCCGCCGGGTCCATCTCGGCGTGCGCCCGCTCGACCGCGTCGTTCGGGAGCACGGCCTGACGCGCCAGCCAGATCGGGGGGACGATGACGTTCTCGTCCTTGGCCAGCCGCTGGATCGCCGCCTGCTGGGACTCGGAGAGCTCCACGCCCGCCGCCTTCGCCCCGTCGCTCCCGTCCATGGCCTCTCCTCCCCCGGCCGCCCGTCCCGCGGTGGGCCGGGCGCCCCGGCCTGCTCCCGGGGCGTCGGCGGATTGTAGGGAGGCGGCCGTCCCGGCGCGAGGGCGCGTAAACGCTCCGCCCGCCGTGACGGGCCTCACCCCCGGGGCGCCCCGCCTGCCGCCTCTGACGAACGGGGGAGGCGCGCGCCCTCCGGTTTCGGTATCTTCCACCGCACTGGACCCGACCGCCGCCTGACGGGAGGGCCGCGCCGTTGCGGAACCTTCCGTCAGGATCTTCGTACCACGGAGGACGCCATGAAGAGACCCGACCGATCCCCCCTGACCTCCCTCCTCGCCCTCTCCGCCCTCCTCGGGGCCCCCGCGCTGGCGCACGAGCCCTCCGCGGGCGACGCCGCGCCCGAGCTCGGCGCCGGGCCGTCGAGCGCGTTCGTCCTGGAGGCGGCGCCCGGCGGCGGCGTCTCCTGCCGGCCGGCGTCGTCGGACGAGGCGCGCGCCCTGGCGCGCCGCCCCGACGTTCCGCTGAAGTTCATCACGCCCCTCGGGAAGCGGACGGTGAACGCGAACGGCTTCCGGATCAACCTCCGGGCCACGGCCCAGCTCGACGCCTTCCCGGAGGCCAAGGCCGCCTTTATCCGCGCCGCCCAGTTCTGGGAGTCGAAGATCGCCAGCCCCGTCTCGATCATCATCGACGTCGACTACGGCCCGACGCGCTTCGGGGAGCCCTGGCCCAGCCCGAACGTGATCGGGTCCGCGAGCGGCCAGTCGGTCGGCGGCAACGGGCTCTGGTCGCAGCTGAGGCAGGGCTTCGTCTCGACGGCCAACGGGTCGTCGGAGTCGGCCCTGTTGAGCCAGCTCCCTTCGTCGTCGATCTCGACGTCCCTGGGCTCGACCTCGTACATCCTGGGGGCCTCGGCGCCGTTCCGGGCCCTGGGCCTCCTGGCGGCTTCCGCCGACCCGGCCACCGAGACCAACCTCGGCGACCCGCCGAACATCGGGTTCAACTCCGCGTTCAGCTTCGACTTCAACCCCGACGACGGGGTCGGGTCGAGCCTGACCGACTTCGACACGACCGCCGTCCACGAGATCGGCCACGTCCTCGGCTTCTCGTCCAACGCCGGGATGCGGGAGCTCTCCCCGACCTTCCCCATCGCCGTCACGACGCTCGACGTCTTCCGCTTCCAGCCGGGGCAGGGCCCGGCGAACTTCTCCGGGGCCTCGCGCGTCCTCTCCTCCGGCGGCACCCAGGTCTTCTGGGCCGGCGGCGCCGAGCTGCAGTTCTCCACCGGCCGGCCCGACGGCTCCGGCGGCGACGGGCAGCAGGCGAGCCACTGGAAGGCCGACGAGAAGACGGGGACCTACGTCGGCCTGATGGACCCGACGATCGCCCCCGGGGAGCGCGGCCAGTTCACGGCCAACGACCAGGCCGCCTTCGAGGCGCTCGGCTGGAAGATGGGGAGCGGCGGCGGGACCGGGAGCTGCACGCCCGACGACACGACGCTCTGCCTCTACGGCGGCCGCTTCAAGGTCCAGGCGACGTACCGGGACTACTCGAACAACACGGGCAACGCGCGCGCGGTCTCCCTCACCCCGGACTCGGGCTACTTCTGGTTCTTCGACAGCGCCAACGTCGAGCTCGTCGCCAAGATCGTCAGCTTCTGCAGCGGCAGCTCCGGCCAGTACGGCCTCTACGCCAGCGGCCTGACGGACGTCGAGGTGACGTTCCAGGTGACGGACACCCAGAGCGGCACCTACGTCGAGAAGACCAACCCGCTCGGGAACCGGTTCTGCACGATCGGAGAGGCGCTGCCGGTCTGCCCCTGAGGCGACGGCCCGAGGGGGGCGCTCCCGGTAGACTCCGGCCGATGCCGACCGGAGCGCCCCCGCCTCCGTCCCTCCGGATCGTCCGGAGGCTCCAGCAGCTCCGCCCGGACGTCTCCGCCTCGAGGCTGAAGCGGGCCGTCCTGGACGGGCAGGTGACCGTGAACGGCGCCCGGGTCGACGACCCGGGCGCCCTCGTCTCTGCCGGCGACGCGGTCGCCTGGGACCCCAACCTCGCGGTCCGGCGCCGGACCGCCACCGCCCTCGAGGTCCTCTACGAGGACGACGACGTCGTCGCGGTGGTCAAGCCCGCCGGCCTCCTCACCCACCCGACCGAAGCCAGGGAGAAGGAGACTCTCCTCTCCCGCGTCTCGACCTGGGCGGCGCGACGGCGGGGCGGCCGTCCCTACGTCTCCGTGGTCCACCGGCTGGACAAGGAGACCTCGGGCGTCCTGGCCTTCGCCCTGAGCCGCCGGGGCCTCGTCGCGCTGCAGGCGCAGCTGCGGGGCCACACGATGGACCGCCGGTACCAGGCCGTCGTCGAGGGGAACCTCTCCCGTCCCGCCGGACGGTTCGACTGGCCGCTGGTCGAGGACCGGGGGGACCGGCGGCGCGGCGTGGCCCCCGAGGGCGAGACCGGGGTGCCGGCGGTGACCGACTGGACGGTCGTGGAGCGGTTCGGGATCGCGACGCTCGTCAGCGTCCGCCTGGGGACCGGCCGCACGCACCAGATCCGCGTCCACTTCGCGCACGCGGGCCACCCGCTCGTCGGCGACCCGGTCTACGGGGAGAGGCGGCTCCCCTTCCCCGTGCCGTTCGGGCGGCAGGCCCTCCACGCCGGGCGGCTCGGCTTCACGACTCCGGACGGGGAGGAGGTCCTCGTCGAGGCCCCCCCGCCGGCGGACTTCCAGGCCCTCGTGGCGGCGCTCCGGAAACGCTCGAACCGGTCCCCCGTCCCCGTGGAGAGGCCCGGGAAGGCGCCCGGCCCCGCGCCGCGCCAGGGGCCCCGCGGACGTGCCGCCGGAGGGGCGAGGGGATCCCGGACGCGCCCTCCGGGCTGACCGGCCCGGGGCCCGCCCCGAGAGGACGGGCCCCGGCCTCGCGGGAGGGCCTACTCCATCACGACGACGACGACGCGCCGGTTGGCCGCCCGGCCCTTCGAGCTCTTGTTCGGCTCGACCGGGAGCGTGTCGCCGTAGGAGATCGTCGTCATCCGCGGGATCGGGAGCTGGTGCTTGCGCGCCAGGTAGAGGCGGACCGACTCGGCGCGCTTGGCGCCGAGCTGGTCGTTGATCTCCTCGGTCCCCGTGTTGTCCGTGTGGCCCTGGATCTCGATCCAGACCGGGCGCTTGAGGTCGCGGACCTTGACGGCGAACTCGTCCAGCGTCTCCTTGGCCTTGTCGTCCAGCTGGGCCGAGCTGACGCGGAAGCGGATCCGGTCCTCGGTGAAGGTCTGCTCGAAGACGACCTTCCCCTTCGCCAGGACCCCGGCCTCCTGGGCCCGCTTGAGCGCCTCGGAAGCGGACTGGCTGAGCTCCTCGATCTTCTTGTCCTGCTGCTCGAGCTTGCCGTCGGTCGCCTTCTGCTTCTCCTGCAGGTCCTCGACCTGGGTCTCGACCGACTCGATCTTCTTGTCTGTCTTGGACTGGGCCTCGGCGATCCGCTGGTCGACGTCCTTGGTGGTGGCGCAGCCGAGGCCGATCGCGGCGGCGGAGGCGAGCCCGAGGATCCCGAGGAGGCGTGTCGATCTCTTCATTCCTTACCCCTTTTCTCGGATTTTCCCCGCGCCGGGGGCTCGCCGGTGGGGCCCCCCGCCGTCGGAGGGTCGGTCCCGCGGTAGCCGGCCCTCACGCGAACGGGGCGGGCCGGCCCGGCGAGTCTCAGCGTGAGTCGCCGGTATCTTACCGGACCGCGGCCCGTCGGCGAGAAGCCGACGAGGTACTGCGATCGGAGGTCCAACAGGAGCGAGCGGACCGCGGTCAGGAGCTCCTGGGCCGAGGTGGCGACCGTCAGCCGCCCCCCCGAGAGGCGAGCCACGTGGCCGAGGACGTCCAGGTCGAGGAGGGTCTCGGGGTTCTGCCCCGGGAGCGGCGTCAGCGGCGTCCCGGGGGACTTCAGGACGAGGGGGAAGACCGGCACGTCGACGCCCTCGAGGAGCGAGGAGAGCTCCTCCCGCGACAGGTGAGACGCGTTGTCGATTCCGTCCGTCAGGAGGACGATCGCCCGCGACCCGTTCCGGCCGAGGAGGCTCCGGTCGGGCATCTTCGAGAGCGCGTCGAAGAACGCGGTCCTCCCCCACGGCTCCGCCGCGCGGGCGGACCGCGCGACCGCCCGGGCGTCCGAGGTGAACGGGACGACCTCCCGGACCTCTCCCCGCGCGAAGACGTGGAGCGCGAAGTCGTCGCCCTCCCGGCGGGCCGCAAGGAGGGCGTCGATCGCCTCGCGGGCCCGGTCCATCTTGCCGACGAGCCCCATGGAGCCCGAGACGTCGAGGAGGATCGCGAAGGAGACGGGCGCGTCCCGGCTCCTCTCGAAGAGGTCGAACGCCACGGGGACGCCGTCGCTCAGGAGCGTGACGTCCGCGGGCGAGAGGTCCGGGACCGCGCGTCCCTTCCGGTCCGTGACCACGAACGGGACGAGGACGTACCCGACGGAGACCGAGGCCTGGCGGCGCGCGGCCTCGTCCGGCGCCGCGGCCTCCGGCCGCGGCGCGGGCCGCGGGACCTCCGGGCGGGGAG
>RHKY01000038.1 GCA_008363385.1 Acidobacteriota bacterium
CGAGACGCCCTACGACTAGCGGGGCGGCGCGGGGCGAGGGGGCCCGTCGAGATGGAACCTCCCCGGATCTACGACTTCAGGAACCTCCACTACCGGGGCGAGGGCGGCGTCCTGATCCCGCTCCTCCAGCAGGTCCAGACCGAGGACGGCTACGTCTCCCGGGAGCGGATCGAGGAGATCCACCGGAAGACCGGGGTGCCGCTGTCGCAGGTCTTCGGGGTGGCCACCTTCTACGCGCAGTTCCGGCTGCGCCCCGTGGGGCGCCACGTCGTCAAGGTCTGCCACGGCACGGCCTGCCACGTCGCGAACGCCAACGCGATCTCGGGGGGCCTGAAGGACCTCCTGAAGGTCGGGGAAGGGGAGACGACCCCGGACCGGCTCTTCACCCTGGAGACGGTCTCCTGCCTGGGCTGCTGCAGCCTGGCTCCGGTGATCATGGTGGACAAGGACACCCACGGGAACCTGAAGCCGACGGACCTCCGGAAGGTCCTGAAGCCCTACCGCGAGGCGAAGGCGGAGGCCGGCTCGTGAGGGTCCTCGTCGGGTTCGGCACCTGTGGCGTCGCGGCGGGCGCCGGGGCGACGTACGAGGCCCTCCTGGCGAAGGCTTCGCCTCCGGACGGAGGCCTCAGGGTGGAGAAGACGGGCTGCGCGGGCATGTGCTACCGCGAGCCGCTGGTGGAGCTGCGCGAGGAGGGGGGGCGCCGCTTCCAGTACGGTCCGGTCACGCCGGACCGGGTCGACCGGCTCCTGGCGGAGCACGTCGGGAACGGCCGGCCCGTCGAGGAGTGGCTGGTCTGGGCGAGCGACGGCCGGGGCCAGGAGAGCTCCTTCCTCGACCGCCAGGAGCGGATCGTCCTCCGCAACTGCGGCGTGATCGACCCGGAGCGGATCGAGGAGTACCTGGAGCGGGACGGCTACGAGGCCCTGAAGGGCGTCCTCGAGAAGAACGACCCCGAGGGGCTCGTCCAGGAGGTCACCGAGTCCGGCCTGAGGGGGCGCGGCGGCGCGGGCTTCGTCACCGGCCTGAAGTGGCGCTTCACGCGGCTGGCCCCGGGGACGCAGAAGTACGTCGTCTGCAACGCCGACGAGGGCGACCCGGGGGCCTTCATGGACCGGTCGGTCCTGGAGAGCGACCCCCACTCGGTCCTGGAGGGGATGGCCATCGCCGCGCACGCCATCGGCGCCACCCGGGGCTACGTCTACGTGCGGGCCGAGTACCCGCTGGCGGTCGAGCGGCTGACGATCGCCATCGCCCAGGCCGAGGAGCGGGGCTTCCTCGGGGACGACGTCCTCGGCAAGGGCTTCGAGTTCCACGTCAAGCTGAAGGAGGGGGCGGGCGCCTTCGTCTGCGGCGAGGAGACCGCGCTCATCGCCTCGATCGAGGGGCGGCGCGGCATGCCGCGGACGCGGCCGCCGTTCCCGGCGGTGAAGGGCCTCTGGGACTGCCCGACCTGCATCAACAACGTCGAGACGTTCGCCAACGTCCCCTGGATCGTCCGGCACGGCGCGAAGGCCTTCGCCGCCCACGGGACCGCCAACAGCAAGGGGACGAAGGTCTTCGCCATGGCCGGGAAGGTGAGGCGGGGCGGGCTCGTGGAGGTCCCGATGGGGATCACGATCGGCGAGATCGTGAACGACGTCTGCGGGGGGATCCGGGACGGCCGGAAGTTCAAGGCCGTCCAGATGGGCGGCCCCTCGGGGGGCTGCATCCCCGCCGAGCTGGAGCACACCCTCATCGACTACGAGTCGATCAACAAGACGGGCGCGATCATGGGCTCCGGCGGGCTCGTCGTCCTCGACGAGACCACCTGCATGGTGGACGTCGCCCGCTTCTTCCTGGAGTTCACGCAGCGCGAGTCGTGCGGGAAGTGCACGTTCTGCCGGGTCGGGACGAAGAGGATGCTGGAGGTCCTCCGGCGGATCACGGAGGGGAAGGGCGAGGAGGAGGACCTCCCGAAGCTGGAGACGCTGGCGGGCCTCGTGAGGAGCAACTCGCTCTGCGGCCTCGGCCAGACCGCCCCGAACCCCGTCCTGACCACGCTGAAGTACTTCCGCGCCGAGTACGAGGCGCACATCGTGAACCGGAGGTGCCCGGCCCACCACTGCCAGGCCCTCCTGACGTACACGATCAACGAGAGGTGCAACGGCTGCGGGGTCTGCGGGAAGGCCTGCTCGGCCGGGGCCATCAGCGGCGAGAAGCGGAAGCCCCACGTGATCGACCACGCCAGGTGCGTCCGCTGCGACGAGTGCTACCGAGCCTGCCGCTTCGACGCGGTGACGAGGGTGTAGCCATGCCGCTCGTCAAGCTCCAGATCGACGGGAAGCGGGTCGTCGCCGACGGCCGGATGACGATCCTGGAGGTCGCCCGCGAGAACGGCGTCGCCTCCATCCCGACCCTCTGCCACGACCCTCGGCTCGAGCCGTTCGCCTCCTGCTTCCTCTGCGTCGTGAAGGTGAAGGGGGCGCGCACGCTCGTCCCGGCCTGCTCCACGCGGGTCTCGGCCGGGATGGTCGTGGAGACGTCGAACCCCGAGATCCGGCGGTCGCGGAAGGCGGCGTTGGAGCTCCTGCTCTCCGACCACTACGCCGACTGCGTGGGCCCGTGCCAGCTGGCCTGCCCCGCCGGGATCGACATCCAGGGCTACGTCGCCCTGGCCGCCCTCGGCCGGCACCGCGAGGCCATCGCCCTCATCAAGGAGCGGAACCCCCTCCCGGCCGTCTGCGGGCGCGTCTGCACGCGCCCGTGCGAGGTCGTGGGGTGCCGCCGGAACCTCCTGGACGAGCCGGTGGGCGTCGACTACATCAAGCGCTACCTCTCCGACCTCGACCTGGGCGACAAGGAGCCCTGGCGGCCGGAGGTGGCCCCGCGCAACGGGAGGAAGGTCGCGGTCGTGGGCGCCGGGCCGGCGGGGCTGTCGTGCGCCTACTACCTCGCCGTCCGCGGCTACCAGGTCTCGATCCTCGAGGCCCAGCCCGAGGCGGGGGGGATGCTCCGCTACGGGATCCCGGAGTACCGGCTGCCCAAGGACGTCCTCGACCTGGAGGTCAGCCAGATCCTCGACCTCGGCGTCGAGCTCTCGACGAACGTCCAGCTCGGGCGCGACTTCACGGTGACGAGCCTGAAGCAGGGGGGCTACGACGCGATCTTCCTCGGGCTGGGGGCGTGGGAGAGCACCCGGATGCGCGTCCAGGACGAGGACGCCCCGGGGGTGCTCGCGGGGATCGACTTCCTCCGGCAGTTCGGCCTGAAGCGAAAGATCGAGATCCACGGGCGCGTGGTCGTCGTCGGCGGCGGGAACACCGCGATCGACTGCGCGAGGACGGCCCTGCGCCTGGGCGTCTCCGAGGTGCGGGTCCTCTACCGGCGGACGCGGGAGGAGATGCCCGCCAACGACGTCGAGATCGAGGAGGCCGAGCGAGAGGGGGTCCGGATCGACTACCTGGCCGCGCCGGTGAAGGTCCTGCGCGGGGCAAAGGGACGGGTCGCGGGCCTGGAGTGCATCCGGATGGAGCTGGGGGAGCCCGACCTGAGCGGCCGGAGGAGCCCGAAGCCCCTCCGCGGGTCGGAGTTCCGCCTCGACTGCGACTTCGTCCTGGCCGCCATCGGGCAGGGGACGCGCGTCAAGGAGCTCCTCGACGGCCGCGTCCCCAACTTCCTCCCCCTCGGCGAGTCGCTGGGCCTGACCCGGTGGCAGACCCTGGAGGTGAACGAGCGGACGTTCGAGACGACGGTCGACGGGGTCTTCTCCGGGGGCGACGTCGTCACCGGCGCGGCCACCGCCATCGAGGCGATCGCGGCCGGGAGGAAGGCCGCCCACGCCATCGACCGGTACGTTGTGACGGGACGGGCCGAGCCCGAGCCCGTCGAGGTCTACAGCCGGAGGGACGCGTACCGCGTCATCCGGGCCGACGACCTCCCCCCGGGATCGTCCGAGGCGCGGCGGAGGATGCCCGCTCTCCCGGCCGCCGAGCGGGTCCACGGGTTCGCGGAGGTGGAGACGGGCTACACGGACGAGGACCTCCGCCGGGAGACGACGCGGTGCCTGGAGTGCGGGTGCAGCGCCTTCTTCACGTGCGACCTCCGCCGGTACGCCACCGAGTACGGGGCCGACGTCACGGCGTTCAAGGGGGCGGCGGTCGAGCACGAGGTCGACCGGCGCCACCCGCTGATCCTCCTCGACCCCAACAAGTGCATCCTCTGCGGCCGCTGCGTGAGGATCTGCAGCGAGCTGGTCGGCGTCGCCGCCTACGGCTTCGCGGGCCGCGGCTTCGACACGGTCGTCTCCCCGCCGATGGGCGACTCGCTCCTCCACACCGAGTGCGTCAGCTGCGGGCTCTGCGTCGACACGTGCCCCACCGGCGCCATCGCCGAGAGGCTCCCGCTGGCCAAGCCGGGCCCCTGGAGGACCGCCCGGGTGGAGTCGGTCTGCGGCTCCTGCAGCGCCGGGTGCCGGCTGTCGTACGAGGTCTCCGGCTCGATCCTCGTCCGGGCCTCGCGCTCCGGCGGGGACGGCGCCTCCGGCGGCAACCCCTGCCGGAAGGGGCGCTTCGGCCACGCCCTCGTCCAGTCGAAGGACCGCCTCCGCTCGCCCCTCCTCCGCGTCGGGCGCGAGATGCAGGAGGCGGGGCTCGCCGAGGCCCTGCGCTACGCCGGGATGCGCCTGAAGGAGCTGACCCGGCGCTACTCGGGCGACCAGGTGGCGGTCTTCGTCTCGCCGCGGCTGACGAACGAGGAGGTCTACCTCGCGCAGAAGCTGGCCCGGCTGGCCTTGAGGACGCACAACGTCACCTCCTTCTCCCGGCTCGTCAACCGGGAGACCTCGGCCCCCGAGGTGGCGTCCACCGCCTCGTACGCGGACGTCCTGGACGCCCAGGCGCTCGTCGTCGTCGGCGCGGCGCTCGACGAGGAGGCCTTCGCGGTCGAGGTCGCCTGCAAGCAGGCGCTCCGCAAGGGCGCCCGCCTCGTCTACGTCGGCCCCGAGGAGAACCGGACCTCCCGTTTCGCCGAGGTGCATCTCCGCTGCCGGCCGGGCGCGCAGGCCCACGCCGTCCTCGGGCTCCTGAAGGAGTACGCGGACCTCGTCCCGGGGGCCCTCGACGGCCGTCCCGACCTGGCCCGCTCGGTCGCCGGCCTCGCCGGGGAGAGGCTGGAGGAGCTCACCGGCGTGCCCCTCGGCGCCTCGCGCGAGGCGGCCTCGATCCTGGCCCGGTCGATCCTGAAGGTGATGGTGCTCGGCAAGGACCACCGCGGTCAGCGGACGGCCGGCGACGAGCGGCTCTTCGCGGCGGCGGCCGGGGCGACCGGCTGCTCGGTCCTGGCGCTCCACGAGAAGGCGAACGCCCAGGGGCTCCTCGACATGGGCGCCGACCCGGGCTGGCTCCCCGGGTACGTCGAACCGTCGGGCGGAGCGGCGCTGGAGCGGATGGAGAAGGAGCTGGGGGCCGTCCTCTCGGACCTCCCCGCCCACGGCGCGGACGTGGCCCGGCTCCTGCGCGAGAAGAAGGTGCGCGTCGCGATCGTCCTCGGCGAGGACCCGATCGGCGCCCCGGGATTCCCGCGGGACCTCTCGGAGGGGCTCCTGGCAGCCGACTTCCTCCTGGTGGGCGACGCCTTCCTGACCTCCACGGCGGCCAGCTCCACCGTCGCCCTCCCGCTGTCGTTGACGGCGGAGACGAGCGGGACGATGACGAACGCCGAGCGCCGCGTCCAGCGGCTGGCGCGCGCGGTGCCTCCCGCGGGCGGGATGGAGACCTGGGAGGTCCTCTGCCGGCTCGCCGCGCTCCTGGGCTACCGGTTCAAGATGAACTACAGGTCCGTCGAGGACGTGACGGCCGAGATCCGCCGGGTCGTGCCGCTCTGGGCCGGCCTCGATCTCTCGGATCCGTCGGGGCCGATACGGGGAGCGGGCGGCCCGGGCCCGGCCGCCGCGCCGGAGTGGCCCGGGGAGGCCGTCGCGCCGGTCCCGACGCTCGCGCTGGAAACCGTGGAAGCCCGGTTCGCGGAGTGGTTCGACGGGCTGGTCGGGAAGGCCCGGAGGGAGCTGCGCCCGGCGTAGCGGCCACGCGGCCCGGGACGTCCCGCCGGGCTACGCCCCCAGGGCGGCTCCGAGGACGACCATCAGGAGGAAGCCGCCGAGGAGGCCGAACGTGGCCTCCAGCTCGTGGCCGTTGCGGTGCGTCTCCGGGACGACCTCGTGGCTGACGACGAAGAGCATCGCCCCGGCCGCGAAGCCGAGGCTCCACGGGAGGACCGAGGCCGACAGGCTGACTGCCGCCGCGCCGGCGAGGCCGCCCACGGTCTCGACGAAGCCGGTCCCGAACGAGACGAGGACCGACGTGGAGGGCCGGTAGCCAGCCGCCAGGAGGCCGAGGGCGACGACGAAGCCCTCGGGGAGGTTCTGGAGGAGGATCGCCAGCGTCAGCTCCAGGCCGTTGGCGACGTCGCCGCCGCCGAACCCGACGCCGACGGAGAGCCCCTCGGGGAAGTTGTGGAGCGTGATGGCGATGACGAAGAGCCAGGTCCGCCGGAGCCGGACCGAGGCCGGCCCGTCCGGGCCCGTGACGAAGTGCTCGTGGGGCGATCTCCTGTGGAGGAAGAGGATCGTCCCGGCGCCGGCGAGCGCGCTCGCCGCCACCGCCAGGGCGCCCAGGACCGGCCGCCCGAATCGCGCGGCGCCCGCCTCGACCCCCGGGGCGACGAGGGAGAAGGTCGTGGCGGCCAGCATGATCCCCGCCGCCACGCTCTGCAGGACGTCCTGCGCCCGCAGGGAGACGCGCCGGAACGCGAGGACCGGCAGCGCCCCCGCCCCGGTGCCGAGGCTCGCGGCCACGCTGGCCAGGAGCCCCAGGACGAAGACGGGGAGTCCGGCGAGGTGCTGCGAGAGGGCGGTCACGGCCCGGGGCTCCGTCCCGTCGCGCCGGGCGCCGGGACGACGACGCAGGTCGTCTCCCCTTCGGTCACGACGCCCGCGTCCCGCAGCTCGAGCACGAGGCCCGGCGCCTCCACGGTGAGCGTCCCGTTCGCCCGGCCGACCCGGGGCGGGCCCGCCAGGCCCGGGACCGTCAGCCTCCGGATCCCGTCCCGGAGGGGATGCCGGCCGGCGGGAGCCGTCAGCGCGACCGTCCCGGCGAAGGAGCCGCGCGAGAAGGCGGGGTTTCTCACCTCGACCCGGCCGCCCTCGGCAGAGAGCGTCAGGGAGCTCGCGTGGACGACCTCGCCCCCGTCGAGGACGAGGAGGTTCACGGCGTCGAACCGCTCGAGCCGGAACGGCGCCGCGCCCTCGGCCGCCTCGAGGACGAGGCGCGCCCCGGGCCGCGAGAGGACCTCCTCGCGCAGGCGGAGCCTCCGGCTCGCGAGCGCCTCGACGTCCGCGGAGGCCCGTTCCCGGATCCGCTCCTCGTCCCCGGGGGCGAAGGCGGCCGGCCGGGCTCCTCGGCGGGCGAGGGCCGGCGCGAGGAAGGAGACGAGGTCCCGGGCCGGCTCGGCGTCCGAGCGGACTTTCCAGCCGGGCTCGAGCCGGTCGAGGAGGAACGAGAGCGCCGCCCCGGTGTCGTAGAAGCGCCACCGGACGGCCTCGGCGGACCGCCCCTGCCTGAGCCGCGCCGCGGTCTCTTCCGGGCCCTGCCCGGCGGCGCGCCGGGCGACCGCGTTGGCCGTCCCTTCCATCGCCTCCAGCGCCGTCTCCCAGGCGCGGACCTCGTCGGCCAGCCGGCGGACCCTGTCGCCCCGGATCGCCAGCGCCAGCGCCGCCCAGCCGGCCGCCTCCTCGTCGCCGCCGGCCTCGATCGCCCGGGCGAGAGCTTCGTCCTCGCCGAGAAGGCCGCGCAGGTTCTCCGCGTCGGCGAGAGGGTAGACGTACCGTGCCATCTCGTCGGGGCGGATCGAGGGGTGCCGTGCCAGCCAGAAGACGTGGAAGACCTCCTCGACGACGGCCAGGAGGACGTCCTCGAGGCTCTGGGACGGTGTCGCGACGACGGTGGCCGTCCTCACGCCGCCGATCTCCCGCGTGGAGTTCGTGACGACTCCGGGGTGCCGGCCGGGCGCCGAGAGGACCCCCGGCCTCCCGGGAACCGGGGAGAACCCGGCCGGCGGCGCCGGGTGGCGGAAGAGGTACGTCCGCTCCCCGTCGAAGACGGCGAGGGGAAGGGCCGCGGGGTCGAAGCCGGGCCAGAGCCCCTTCGTGCCCGCCTCGTCCAGCGCGTGGACGAGGGCGAAGACGCCGGCGCCGGGTGCCGGCGTCGGCTCGGCCCCGGCCGGGGCGGCCGGCGCGAGGGCGAGGAGGAGGGCGGCGATCAGAGCCATCCCGACCTCCGGAAGCCGCGGTAGAGGACGAGGCAGAGGAGGACCATGACGCCGATGGCGACGGGGTAGCCGAGCCGCCAGTGGAGCTCGGGGATGTTCTCGAAGTTCATCCCGTAGAGCCCGGCGATGAGCGTCGGGATGGCGAGGATGGCGGCCCACGACGCCAGCCGCTTCGTGTCCTCGTTCTGGGAGACCGAGGCGAGCGCCAGGTGGGCGTCGAGGGCCGTGGCGGAGAGCTGGTGGACCGTGTCGATCGCCTCGTTGATCCTGAGGACGTGGTCGTTGACGTCCTGGAAGTAGGGGCGGGTCTCGGCGGGGATGACGGGGCTCTCGACGCGCGCCAGGTGGCTGGAGACGTCGGTGAGGGGCGAGACGGCGCGCTTGACCGCGACGAGGTCGCGCATCAGCCGGTAGAGGCGGGTCGTCGTCTCGGCCCGGAACCGGCCCGCGAAGGTCTCCGTCTCTAGGTCGGCGAGCTCCGCCTCGAGGACCTCCAGGACCGGGAAGTACTGGTCGACGACGAAGTCCATCAGGGCGTGCAGGACGAAGCCGGGGCCCTTCCCGAGGAGCGTCGGGACGGCCTCGCACCGCGCCCTCACGCCCAGGTGGCTCTTCAGGGAGCCGTGCCGGACGGAGACGAGGTACCGCGGGGAGACGAAGACGTGCGTCTCGCCGAACTCCAGGCGCTTCGGCTCTCCCTCGAACCGGACGGTCCTCAGGACGAGGAAGAGCGAGTCGTCGTACGTCTCGAGCTTGGTCCGCTGGTGGGCCGTGTGCGCGTCCTCGACCGCCAGGTCGTGCAGGCCCAGGGCGTCCTGGACCGTCTTCAGGAGCTCCTCGGACGGCTCGTGAAGGCCGATCCAGAGGAACCAGTCGGGGTGCGCGAGGGCCGCGCCGATCTCCTCCATCGGCACGTCCGCGACCTTCACTCCGTTGCGGTAGGCCCTGGAGGCGATGACTCCGCCGGGATAGGGCGAGCCGGGGGGCTCCTCGCGGACCGTCATGGTGCCCTCCTCCGCCCAGGGATCGTACGCGCTCCCGGAGCCGCGAGCCCCGTCAGAGCGAGGCGACCGTCTCGACGAGGCTCACCTCGGAAGGCGAGAGCTCGAAGGACCCGATCGCCAGGTCTCCGCGCATGTGCCCGGGGTCGGTCGTCCCGGTGAGCGGCAGCATCCCCGACTGGACGGCGAAGCGGAAGACGAGCTGGGGGACCGTCCTTCCGGTCCGCCGGGCCAGGCGCAGCACCTCGGGGTGGCCCAGCTCCGCGACGTTGGCGGTGAGGAGCGAGAAGCCCTGGTAGACGGCGCCGTTGGCGCGGCAGAAGGCCCGCACCTCCCGGTCCCAGCCCGCGCGGGCGAAGCAGCGGTTCTGGACGAAGGCGGGCTTCACCCCGGCGAAGGAGAAGAGCGCCGCGAGCTGGTCGAGGGAGACGTTGCTGACGCCGAGGAGGCGCGTCCCGCCCTCCCCGTGGAGCGCCTCCATCGCCCTCCAGACCTCGTGGTCGTCCCGGGTGAGCCCCCGTCCGGTCGAGGGGCCGTGGAGGACGTACGAGTCGAGCGCCTCGACGCCCAGGTGGTCGAGCGAGCTCGTGAACGACTGCCTCACCTGCGTGGCGAGAGGGGCCGCGGGGTCGTACGGGAGCCGGTGGTCCTGGCCGCGGACGTAGGTGAACTTGGTCTGGAGGAAGAGCTCGTCCCGGCGGACGAGCCCGCCCGCGATCGCGGCACGCACCGCCGCCCCGACGCCCGCCTCGAAGTAGTGGCGGCGCTGGTTGGCGGTGTCGATCCCGCGGAAGCCGGCCTCGAGCGCGAGGCGCGTCAGCCGCTCGGTCTCCTCCTCCTTCCAGGCCGTGCCGTAGAGGAACGAGGGGACGTCGACGCCGGCGAGGCGGATCGGAGGGAGGCTCATGCTCCGATTAGGCGGGCCCTCGGGGTCCGGGTCAAGCGGGCCCCGGCGTGGACTGCTCCCGGGTCCGCGGGGCCGCGGCCGAGCCGGGGTTCTCGGGCCGGGCGCTCGCCGAGATGAAGGCCGCGACGTCGTCCCCGGGCGGCTGACCGCGAGGTCGTCCGTCGCGACCGGCCGGCTTCGCCACGCCAGCGAGACGTCCATCGACGCGGGCGCCAGGGCGCGAAGGGCCGGGGCCGAGAGGACCGGAAGGGCCTCAGGTGGCGGCTCGGCGGTCAGGCGGACGCGGACCACGCTTCGGGGGTCGAGGGTGGAGAGCGAGTCCCTCAGCCCCGCCTCGAGGGCGCGGGGGCCGACCCCCGGGTCGACTTCGAGGTCGACCATCGGCCGGACCGGGTGCTCGCGGAACTCCCAGGACGCGGTCCCGGCGCCGGACCCGTCCGAGGACACGGCGAGCAGGAGCGCGCCCTTGGCCTCCTTCCGCTCGGCGAAGGAGGTCCGGTCGGTCGAGCCGGGGTAGAGGACCGGGGCGGCGAGCGGGCGCCCCGCGAGGTCCCGGCGCAGGGCCTGCGCGCGGTGGACGTGCCCGGAGAGGACGGCCGCGAAGCCGGAAGGGACGTCTCGTCCCCGGAGGACGTCCTCGCCGGTCCGGAAGACGAAGCCGGCCGGGCCGACCGTCGCCCCCTCGACGGCCTGGTGGATGCACAGGAGCCTCGCGTCCGCCTCGACCTCCCGGTGCCCCGTGGCCTCCACGAGCGCGGGGACCTCGTCGCGGACCCTCGGCGAGTACGGGAACCCGGCGAGCGCGACGGCGAGCCCGTCCCGGCGGACGACGAACGTCCGCGGACGGTCGAAGACCCGGATCCCGGGGTGCGTCAGGAGGAGGCCGCGCGGGATCGCGGATCGCTCGTGGTTGCCCGGCACCCAGAAGACGTCGACGCCGCGGTCGGCGAGGTCCGCCAGCCGCCCGAAGACCCGTTCGGCGAGCCAGGCCGGGACGCGGCTCCGGTAGAAGAGGTCGCCCCCGTGGACGAGGACGCAGGCCTCTCCGCAGGTCACCGGCGCGATCGCCCGCTCGAAGCTCTCGAAGAAGTCCTCGCCGCGCCGGCTCCTCGAGACCCGGGGCCTGGACGGCATGTCGAAGCCGAGGTGGGTGTCCGAGAGGAACAGGATCCGGAACGGCATCCCGGAGGAGCCTACCCGCTGGGCGGCGAGAGGGCACGCCGGCCGGGCATCCGCGGGCAGTCCCGGCGACGGAGAGAGGGCATGCTGACCCGTCTCCTCGAGCCGAGGACCGAGCTGGCCTTCGCCCTCCTCCGGGTCGTCGCGGGGCTCCTGTTCGCCTTTCACGGCGTCCAGAAGCTGTTCGGCGTCTTCTCCGGCTTCCGGCCCCCGGTCGGCAGCCAGCTCTGGATCGGCGCGGTCGTCGAGCTGGCGACCGGGCTCCTGATCGCGGCGGGGGCGTTCACCTCCTGGGCGGCCTTCCTCGCCAGCGGGACGATGGCCGTGGCGTACGTCCAGTTCCACTGGAAGCTCGCCCTCGGGGCCGCCTTCTTCCCGGCGGTCAACAAGGGCGAGCTGGCGCTCCTCTACTCGCTCCTCTTCCTCTACGTGGCCTGCCGCGGGGCGGGGCCGTGGAGCCTCGACGCGAGGCGCCGCCGGGAAGCCGGAGCCAGCGCCTAGCCCTCGCTCGCGTCGACCTGCCCGGTGACGCGGCGCTTCACGATCGAGAACGAGAGGCCGACCGCCAGGGTGGCCGCCACGCTCGCCAGGACGAACCAGGCGATCGCGCTCGACCTCACCTCGGTCCCGCGCCAGTCGACGAAGAGCCAGATCAGGACGCCGAAGAAGGCCCCGGCGAGAGCCGTCCCGACGTGCCCGAGGGAGCGGAGCGTCGCCCGGACGCAGAACAGCCACCCGGCCAGGAGGACGACCCCGGCCAGCACCTTCAGGGGCAGCGGAGAGCCGCCCGCGCCCCGGAGCCAGTGGACGTACGAGGGCCCGGACGGGTTGTAGGTCGCGAAGACGAGGACCGACGTCCCGAGGAGCTTCAGGAGGAACCCGAGGACCTGGTTGCCGGCGCTCAAGCAGTCCGCCTCCGGGGGAGGAGTCTACGGCGACGGCGGCGAGTCCGGGAGCGGCCGCGGCACCCCGACCGTCGTGCCCGGGTAGTAGTGGTCGAGGATCTCGCGGTAGCCGTGGCCCCTGGCCGCGCGCACGGCCGCCCCGATCTGGCAGAGGCCGACGCCGTGCCCCCAGCCGGCCCCCGTGAGGACGAACCGGCCCGCCTTGCGGTCGACGACGAAGGCCGAGCTCTTGAGGTGCGTCGGCGAGAGCGCCCGGCGGACCTCCAGCTCCTTGCCGACGACGAGCTCCCCTCGCTCGCCCCGGATCCGCAGGCGGTGGATCCGGCCGGACGGGCCGCGCGCGAGCGGCTCGAGGTCGAGGATCCGTCCGAGGTCCGTGCCCAGCTTGGCGAGGACCGTCTCGCCCAGCTCGCCCGGGTCGAGCTCGAGGCGCCAGCGGAAGAAGTCGGTCGTCTCCTGGTCGAAGCCCGGCAAGATCCGGGCGAGGAGGCCAGCGTCGCGCGTGTTGCACGAGGCCTCCGGGCTCGACCGGATGAACGCCTCCAGGTCGGCGGGCCGCCCGGCGAGGCCGTCGGGGACCGAGGCGAGGTAGGGGACCTCCTCGTCCTCCCAGGCCGTCGCGAACTCCTCGGTCAGGCCGCCGCAGCACTTCGAGAAGCGGGCGTCGCAGACCGAGCCTTCGAACAGGAGCATCTCGCCCGCCGTGGCGCGGACGGCCTCGGCGGCGGCGGGGGAGAAGGCCTTCGTGATCCCCTGGTACCGCTGGCAGTGGTCGTCTGCGCAGACCTCGAAGTCCGGGTGCGCCTCCCGGCCGTACCAGCGGCGGACCTCTCCCGGCGCCGTCCCGGCGGGCGCCACGGCCCCGGCGTGCGCGCGGCCGGACGGCCCCTTCAGCCAGCTGCGGGAGATGACCGCGTGAGCCTTCAGGAGCTCGAGCGGGCAGGAGGCGCTCATCTCCGAGGAGACGACGCTCGTCACGTACTCCTCGAGCGGGACGTCGTTGACGACCGTCAACCCCGCGCCCCGGCGGAGGACCCGGAGGGCTCCCCGGAAGGCTTGCCGCTCGCGGCGCTCCCAGTGGAAGCCGATCCCGATCGTGACGTCGAGGGCGAAGGAGGAGGAGGACGCCTCGCGGGGGACGAGCGTCGTCTCGCCGTCGAGGGCGAGCCGGCCCGGGCCGACCGTCCTCCCTCTCGCGTCGAGGTACGCCCCCGAGAGCTCGACCTCCACGGACGGGAGCCCCTCGACGAGGCCGACGGAGACGTTCACCGCGGCTCCTCGAGCCGCGCGACGACCTCGCGGAACTCCTCCTCGCCCAGCGTGACCTCGCCGAGGACGGCGGCCACCTCCTCGCCCGTGAGGCGCTCGAAGTCCCTCGCCACCGGGACGACGAGGAGGCCGCAGAGGTCGATCGCGGCCGGGCTGACCGTCAGCTCGCCGCGGTGGAAGGCGTCCGGCCGGTGCTTGGCCCGCGGGAAGACGAGGACGGTCGAGCCGGCGCCCTCCTCGTGGAAGGCCACGAGGTTCACCAGCGGCTCGGGCCGCCGACCCGTCACGTCGGAGAGGATCGAGACAGCCCGCTCGACCCCGGCGGCCAGGCGTGCGCGGTCCTCCCCGCGGAGGAGGAGCGCGCGGACGCCGTGCCGCTCGAGCGCCGGCCCCCGCGAACGCGCGGCGTCGGCGAGGAGCGGGAGCGGCTCGCGCGACCCGGCCTGCAGGTGGAGGTGGTCCGGGGCCGAGGCCCCGCACTCCGGGCCGTTGTAGAGGACGAAGGAGCCCGGGAGGCAGAGGGCCAGGTCGAGGAGGGTGCCGGCGAGCCCCTCGACCCGCTGGGGGCGGTGCTCCCGGTGGACCACGGTCAGGTGCTTCTCGACGACCGGGAAGGGGTTGCAGTAGACGGTGAAGTCGGCCCCGAACGGGAGCCCCTCCTCCTCGGGGTCGAGGTTGGCGGGGCAGAGGAAGCAGGGGCGCCTCCCGACCGACTCCGGGTCCACCTTCGCCGTCGTCGAGGCGGCCCGGTGCGGGACGTGGCGGAGGAGGACCTCGGCGCCTCCGGCCGCCACGGGCCTCGTGAGCGCCGAGGCGAGCCCCGCGACGCCCCGGCCGAGCAGCGGCCAGTCGGCGAGCTGCCGGCGGAGGAGCGCGTCGACGGCGCCGGTCAGGTCCGTCACGGGCGCCTCAGGGGGCCGATCCCGCGCGGCGCCTCCGCGCGGCGATCTCGACCGTCCGGAGCCAGTCCTTGTAGGCGTCGTACCGGTTCTGCGTCTCGGGCGGGAGCGCGCTGTCCGAGTTCCCCTCCCAGCGGCGGCAGAGGTAGACGGACTCCCAGACGCGGCCGATCTCGTAGTCGCGGCTGACGCGGAGGGCGACGGCGTAGTCCTCGCCGTAGCTGACGTTCGGGAACCCGGTCCGGCGGAGGACCGACGTGTCGAACGCGCGCGGCGCGCCGAAGCCGTTGACGCGGAGCGCGTTGTTCCGGCCGTTCTCGCGCGTCCACTCCCGGTGGTCGACGAGGCCCGGCGGGATCTCCGCGAGCGTGGCGTCGACCGTCGTGTACGAGCCGACGACCATCGCGTACGGGCCGCGCGCGAGCTCCTCGACGATCCGGGCGAGGACGTGCGGCCCGGCGTAGAGGTCGTCCGAGTCGAGCTGGACGGCGTACCGCCCGCAGCGCGGGTCGGTGACCGCGAGGTCCCAGCAGCCGCCGATCCCGAGGTCTCGCCGCCCGGGGACGAGGTGGACGAGGCGCTCGTCGGGGATCGCCGCGAGGACGTCGGTCGTCCCGTCCGTGGAGTGGTTGTCGACGACGACGACGTTGAACGGGAAGGCCGCCTCCTGCGAGAGCGCGCTCGCGACGGCGTCGCGGATCGTCCGGGCCCGGTTCCTCACCGGGATCACGACGCTCGCCGTCACGGGGAACGTCCCGGCCGGCCCGGGGACCGGCTCGAAGACGGGGGGGAGGAGGGCGCCGATCCGCGACAGGTGCGCCGTGGCGACCCGCTCCATCTCCAGCTGGTAGTCGCGCTGCCGCGGGTCGACGTAGTCGAAGAGGGCCGTCCCCGAGGCGCGGGCGTCGGCCTTCTCGGCCGCGTAGAGCGGCTCGGGGACGCGGACGACGGGGGCCCGTTCCGAGAGGCGCAGCCGCAGGTCGTAGAGGGCGCCCCAGGACAGGCCCGGCTCGAGACCGGCGGCGCGGGCGGCCGGGAGGTTCAGCGCCACGACGGGGCCGAAGTCGAACGTGTCGCGGAGGCTCCCGGGCTGGTAGTCGACGCGGGGCTGGCCGGCGCCGTCCGCGTAGACCCACCCGGCGCCCGTGCCCCGGAGGACGGCCTCCATCCGCTCGAACATCCGCGGCGACGGCTCGACCACGACGCGCGGGTCGGCGAGGAAGAGGACGTCCCCCTTCGCGGCCGCAAGGAGCGCGGCGAGTCCGGAGGAGGACGGCTCCCAGGGGAGGAGGGCCCTCACGCCGGGGCTCCCGGCGGGGCGTCGACGGGCCGGGCGACGACCAGCCCCGCCATCCGGTTCGCCCGGAGGAAGTCGTCGAGCTCCTGCTCGACGACGCTCCCGCGGCTCCGGGCGGCGTGCCGCAGGCGCCATCCGCCCTCCGTGCCCACGAGGATCCCGCAGTGGAAGACGTCGAGGTGCCGGCGCGTGGAGGCGAAGAGGACGACGTCGCCCGTCGCGAGGTGCCGCGCGAGGCGGGGGAGCCGAGCCTTCGGGACGCACGAGAAGCGGACGCGCCGGGGCGGCAGGCCCGGGACGCAGTCGAGGAGCCTCTCCCTCGACGCCGCGAGACCTCGCGGCGCGACGGACCGGACGAGGCCGGCCCGAGCGTTGGCGCGGAGCCAGCCCGTCATGTAGTGGTGGCGGTGCCGCCACTCGACGCGGCCGCCGTCGTACCGGACCCGCCGGAGCCAGGAGGCGAGGTCTTCCGCTCGCGCCGAGCGCGACAGGGCGAGGACCGTCTCGACGTACGTCACGCAGTCGAAGCCGTCGAGCGAGGCGTCGAGGACCTCCCGCGCGTCCGGGCCTCCCCCGAGCGGCTCGGCGCGGTAGGGGAGGCCGAGGAGGAGCCCGGAGAGGAGCTCCACGCGCGCGCCGAGGGAGGGGAGGCCCGCGGCGGCCCACAGGAGGAGCCGGGTCTTCCGGACCGAGAACCCGCGCGCGCCCCGCTCCGTCATCGGGCCGGGATGATAACCGTGCCCCGGTGCTATCTTTCCGGCGGAATGGGGCGGAAGAAGACGGTCCCGGACGACGACGTCCTCGCGATCGCCCGCGGCCTCTTCGCCTCGCGCGGCTACTCGGCCTCGACACGGGAGATCGCGAGGGTCGCGGGCCTCTCCGAGGCGGTCCTCTACCAGCGGTTCGGTACGAAGGACGGGCTGTTCCTGGCGGCGATGACGCCGCGGCCGGCGGACATCGAGGAGATCTTCGGCCCTGTCGAGCCCGAGGGCGACCCCCGGCGCTGGCTGCGGGGCGTCGTGGAGAGGATGTCGGCCTACTTCGCCGAGATCGTCCCGCTCGCGATCCAGCTGATCCTCCACCCCGTGCCCGACTCCTCGGGGCGGGACGCCTCCGAGTCGGTCTCGGTGACGGGCCGGTTCGAGGACGAGCTCGCCCACCGCCTGCGAAGGCTGCGGGGGAGGGGAGACGTCTCCGCCGCCCCGGAGCGTCCGGTGGCGCGGCTCCTCGTCAGCCTGGCCCACGACCGGGCGCTCAGGAGCTTCCTCTCCCGCGGGGACCCGGAGGCGGACCGGAAGCTCCTGGGTGCGATGGTGGACGCCGCGTGGAAGGGGCTCGCCCCCGGGCCCGGCGCGCGGCCGGCTCGCGGATCGCGGGGCCCGGGGGCGTAGCGGGGGAGGTCCTCGTCCGGGAGGCCGGTCAGGCCTCGTTCCGCCGGAGCGTCCGGCCGGTGGCGAGGAAGTGGTTCATCGAGCGCTCCCACCACGCGAGCGAGGCGCGGAACGCCTCCTCCGAGTGGTTCCGGGCGACGTGGGCCGCCCCCTCCGGGCTCGTGGGCGTGAGCTCGTAGACCACGTCGACGCGGCTCCTGGACTCTGCTTCGGGCTGGACCTGGACCGAGAGGCGCGTCGCGACGAGCCCCGGCGTGACCCGGGCGAACTCGACCCGCCCCTCGGCGGGCTCGTGGCGCGTGACGATCCAGACGGTCTCGGGCTCGCCGGGAGCGGTGGTGCGGAAGACGCACCCCTCCTCGGCGAGGCCGGAGGAGGACCGGAGGACCTCGGCTTCCCAGCCGTCGAGCCACTCGGACTCGCGCACCGGGCAGAGGAGCGGGAAAACGCGCCCGGGCGGGGCGTCGATCCGCTGCGTGTAGCGGAGGGGAGCGGGGGGGGCGGCCCCTGGGGGACCGGCGGCGTTCTTCATGCAGCTCAATATAAGCGTGTGCTCGCTTATGTCAAGGCCCCGGGCCCGGGGCTCCCGCCCGGGCGGCGCGCCCGGGAGGGCGGCGCAGAATCCGCCCGTGGCGTTCCCGGGGGCGGCCGCGAAGGGCGGGAGAGGGAAGACGCGCGGCGAGGCCGGCGGATGGACGCGGCTGGCGCTGCCCGCGCTGGCCGGCTTCGCCCTGGCCACGGGAGTCGCGGCGAGCGGCCTCCTCGGGCCGGCGGAGCTCCTCGTGCGTGACGCGGTCCTCCGCGCGGCGCCGATCCGGCCGGCGACTCGCGTGGCCGCCGTCCTCGTGGACGAGGAGGCCATCCGCCGGGCGGGGCCGTGGCCGTGGCCGCGCGCGCGTCTGGCGCTGCTGGTCGACGCGGTCCGGGCCGCGGGAGCGCGCGGCGTGGCGGTGGACCTCCTCCTGCCCGACGCGAGGGAAGGCGACGAGGAGCTCGCCGCGGCCCTGTCGCGCGGCCCGTCGGTCCTGGCCGCCGCGGGGGACGACCGCGGAGGCTGGCTCCTGCCCGCGCCGCTCCTCGGGGCCGCCGCGGGGGCCGCCCACGTCGTCTTCGACCTCGACCGGGACGGCGTGGTCCGGCGCGTCCACGCCACGCGGGAGCTCGGGGGGCGGTCGCTGACGGCGCTGCCGGTCGCGGCGGCCAGGCTCCTCGACGAAGGGCTCCCGGTCCCGGTCGGGCGGGTCCTCAGGCCGGGATTCCGGGCGGGCCGTTCGGTCCGCGCGGTCGGCGCGTCGGAGCTGCTCGGCGGCGCGGGCGCGCCGGGCGTACTCCGGGGGCGTCTCGTCGTCGTCGGGGCCAGCGCGGCGGGGATCGGGGACCGCGTCGTCTCGCCCGTCTCCTCGGGCGGCTCCCCGCAGCCGGGAGCCCTCGTCCAGGCCGCGACGGCCGAGGCGATCCTGACGGGGGACCTCCTGCGCCCGGCCGCGCCGCTGTCGGCCGGAGGGATCGCGGGCCTCCTCGTCCTCGTGGGCGAGGCGCTTCGACGGCGGCTCAGGAAGGCGGGCGCCCTCGCGCCGGCCGCCGTCGTCCTCCTCCCGCTTCCGCTCGCCGCCGCCGCCCTCCTCCTCGCCAGGGTCGAGCTCCCGGCGCTGGCGATCGGCCTCGCCGCGCTGGTGGTGGCGACCGGCTCCGCGCTGGGCGAGGGGCGGCGCCTGCGCCGGGCCACCACGGACGCGGCGGCGAGGGTCCGGGAGCTCGAGGCGCTCTCCGCGCGGCTCGACGAGGCGCGGCGGGCGGACGCCGAGGCGCGCCGGGTCGTCGCCCACGAGCTGCGGACGCCCCTCACGTCGGTCCGGGGGCTGGCGCAGCTCCTCTCGGGCTTCGACCTCTCGGATGCGGAGCGGAAGCGGGTCGCCGGGATGGTCGTCGAGGAGGCCTCCCGGCTCTCGGAGATGGTGGAGGCGCTCCTCGACCTGGAGCGGCTGAAGCTCCGGGAGCTCCGGAGCGTCGCCGTCCCGGTGGACCTCTCCCGCCTCGTGGCCGGGCGGGTGAGCGTCCTCGGAGAGGGGAGCGGGCGCGACGTCCGCGCGAGCCTGGCGGACGGCCTCCTCGTCCTGGGCGACGCGGCGCTCCTCTCGCGCGTCGTCGACAACCTGGTCGGGAACGCCCTGAAGTTCGCGCCGGCCTCCGAGCCCGTCGACGTGACCCTCCGCCGGTCCGCGCCCGGGCGGGTCGAGCTCGCGGTGAGGGACCGCGGGCCGGGAGTCCCGGCCGTCGAGCGGCGGGAGGTCTTCCGCCGCTTCTCGCGCGGCTCCGGGGCGGCCGTCCCGGGCCTGGGGCTCGGGCTGGCTCTCGTCGCCGAGGTCGCCGCCTGGCACGGGGGCGCCGCCGCGTGCGAGGAGGCCGAGGGCGGGGGTAGTCTCTTCACCGTGACCCTGCCGGCCGCCGAGGGCCCGGGCGGGGGAGAGCGGAGCGCCTGAGTGCCGACGGTCCTCGTCGTGGACGACGACGCCGCCATCCGCGAGATGGTGGCCCTGTCGCTCGAGAAGAGCGGGTACGCCGTCGTCCGCGCGGCGAGCGCCGCCGAGGCGAGGAGGGCGCTCTCCGCCCGGACGCCGGACCTCGTCGTCTGCGACATCTACATGCCGGGAGGGGACGGCCTCTCGGTCCTCTCCCGCGTCCGGGAGCTCCCCGACCCGCCGCCGGTGATCCTGATGACCGCGCGCGGCTCGCTCGAGACGGCCGCGGAGGCCGAGCGGGCCGGGGCGTTCGACTACCTCGCCAAGCCGTTCGACGTCTCGACGCTCCTCGACCGGGCGCGCGCCGCGCTTGCGGCCAGGACGCGCCCCGGGGCGGAGGAGGACGCGGGGCCGGCCGGGATGATCGTCGGGTCGCACCCGGCCATCGTGGAGGTCTACAAGGCCGTGGCGCGCGTGGCGCCGCTCGGCGTCCCGGTCCTCGTCCTCGGGGAGACGGGGACGGGGAAGGAGCTGGTGGCGCGGGCGCTGCACAGGTTCGGCGCCCGGCCGAACGGCCCCTTCGTCCCGGTCCACTGCGGGGCGATCCCCGACACGCTCCTGGAGAGCGAGCTCTTCGGCCACCGGCGCGGCGCCTTCACGGACGCCTCGCGCGACCGCAAGGGGGCGCTCTCCCTGGCCGACGGCGGGACGATGTTCCTCGACGAGGTCGGCGAGGTCTCCACGGCCTTCCAGGTGAAGCTCCTCCGGTTCCTGGAGGACGGGATCGTGACGCCGCTCGGGGCCGAGAAGGGGGAGCCGGTCTCTGTCCGCGTCGTGGCGGCGACGCACCGCGACCTCGGCGAGATGGTCCGGCAGGGGCGGTTCCGCCAGGACCTCTACTACCGTCTCGCCGGCTACGAGGTCCGGATCCCGCCGCTCCGGGACCGCCTGGCGGACCTCCCCGCCCTCGTCGCGCACCTGAAGCGGAAGGCCGAGGCGGAGCTGGGCCTCCCGCCCGCCCCCGGCCCGACCGAGGAGGTCCTCTCCCGTCTCCGGGCTCACGCCTGGCCGGGGAACGTCCGCGAGCTCGCGCACGTCCTCCGGCGGGTCCTGATCGACGCCGGGGGCCTCGACGACGCGGCCGCGCTCGACCGCGCGCTGGGGACCCGGGAGGCGCCGGCCCCCGCGCCCGAGCTGCCGGCGGGGCTCGTGCCGCTCCAGTCGCCCCCGCTCACGCTCGAGGAGGCGGAGAGGGTCTACGTGCAGGCCGTCCTCGAGTCGGTCGGCGGGAACAAGTCCGAGGCTGCGCGCCTCCTCGGAATCGAGCGGAAGACGCTGGCACGGAAGCTGAAGAGAGAGGGCGTCCCCGTCGCCGACGACGGGGAAGGAGACGAGCCATGACACGGAAGCTCCTGCTCGCCGCCCTCGCGTCGGGGGCCCTCGCGGCCACCGAGCCGGGCCCGCTGACGTACCGCTTCGACGAGGTGAAGAGCAAGGTCCTCCGCTCGCCCGCCGCGGACGAGAAGGCCGAGACGCGCGTGGCCAAGGGCGACACGGCGTCGGCGGGGGACTTCGTCCGGACCGGCTACTGGGGCCGCGCCGTCGTCTCGGTCCCGGAGCGCGGAGCGCGCTTCGAGATCTCGTCGAGCACCCGAGCGCGACTGGCCCCCGGCGAGCCGGGCGTCCTCCTCTCGCTGGAGAAGGGGCGCCTCCTGGCCTTCTTCGAGAAGCTGACCGACGGCTCGGCCGTCGAGCGCCGCGTCGCGGCGCCGGGCGCGCTCCTGGCGGTCCGTGGGACCCGCTACGGCCTGGAGGTCGACGCGGACGAGCGGTGCCTCCTCGCGGTCTTCGAGGGGACCGTCGAGGTCCTCCCGACCGTTCCCGGCGGCGAGCCCGTGCGGATCGGGGCCGAGGAGGCCTGCACGTTCGGGCGCGGGACCCCGCCCCGGCCCGCGCCGCTGAAGTCGATGGGGATGTCCGAGGACTCCTGGGGGATTCGCGGCGGCGCCGACCGGACGCACGGCAGCCCTGACGGGCGGATGCCCGGTGGAGCGCCTCCCGGCGGACAGCAGCCGCCCCGCGGCCCCGGCGGCTCACCGCACGGCGGCTCGACGGGCGGCGGCATGCCGGGCGGCGGGATGCCGGGCGGAGGCGGCGGGCGCTGAGGCCTCCCGGCGCGCCTGGCGCCGGGAGGGGAGGGCCGGGTCGCCGCGACCCGGCCGCGTCGCAGCCTCACCGCCGACCTGGGTCGTCCCGACCCGATCCGACCCGCTCCGCGTCCCCTTCCGCGGGCACGACTCTTGATCTCTGGATGCCGGGGCCGGGACGAGAGCTTCCGGCCGAAAAGGAGAATCCGATGTACAAGAGGGCGACGACCTTCGCGGTGATCACGCTCCTGGCCCTGGCGGTCTCGCAGGGCGCCACCGCGCAGATGGGCGGTGGCGGCACCGGCTCCGGCGGCCAGGGGAGCTGCGACGGGAACGGGAACGGGAATGGGAACGGGACCGGGGGCGCGGGAGGCCCCGGGATGGGCGGAGGGATGGGCCCCGGCGGCGCGATGAACGGCGGAGGCCTCGTCGTCGCGCCCGACGGGACCTCGTACCTCGTGACGCGGACCCCGGCGACCGCGACCGAGACGGGGGCCTCGACGCTCGTGGCCGTCGGGGCGAACGGGCAGAAGGCGTGGGAGTGGACGACGGAGGGCGGCATCCGCGAGCCGCTCCTCGTCGGCACGCTCGTCGTCGCCGTGGTCGGCGACGCGGACGGCGACCAGACGCCGGAGGCGGCCGTGGTCGCGCTCCAGGCGGCCTCGGGCACGGAAGCGTGGCGGGTCGCCCTCGACGCGCACGTGGCCCGGCTGGAGGCGGCGACGGATCGCCTCGTCGCCCTCGTCGTCGAGCCCGCGACGGCGAGCTCCGACGGGAGCGCTCCGGCCGACCCGGACCGCTCGCTCGTGGCCATCGACCTGGCCGGCCACGTCCTCTGGACCTTCGACGTCGACGACTGAACCGGCCGACCGCCGCGTCCCCGGTTCCGCCGCCGCCCGTCCGGGCGGCGGCGCTCTTCCTCTCCGGGTGCGCGACGCGGGGCGCGGCCCGCGCGTCCTGAGCCGCCGTCGCAGCTACACTCCGGCCGGGAGGACCCGACCATGTCGACCCGCCTCGTCAAGCGCCTCTCGAGGTCCCGCCCGACGCTGGAGGGCGCGGGTGTCCACCTGCGCCGCGCCTTCGGGTTCGGGGCGACCGCCGAGACCGACCCCTTCCTCCTCCTGGACGACTTCCGCGGCGACCGCCGCGAGGAGTACGAGGCCGGCTTCCCGTGGCACCCGCACCGCGGCATCGAGACGATCACGTACGTCCTCGCCGGCACGGTCGAGCACCGGGACAGCCTCGGCAACGCGGGCGTCATCGGCCCGGGCGACGTCCAGTGGATGACGGCGGGGAGCGGGATCATCCACCAGGAGATGCCCGCGGGCGACTCGCTCGGTCGGATGTGGGGCTTCCAGCTCTGGGCCAACCTGCCGGCGCGGCTCAAGATGACCGAGCCGCGGTACCAGGAGGTGAAGGCGGCCGAGATCCCGGCCGTCGTCGAGGAGGACGGGACGCGCGTCCTCGTCGTCTGCGGGAGCTACCTCGGGACGCGCGGACCGGTCACGGACGTCGCCGCCGACCCGGTCTACCTCGACGTCACGGTCCAGGCCGGGACGCGGAAGGCGATCCCGGTCCAGACGGGGAGCAACGCCTTCGCGTACGTCTTCGAGGGATCCGGCCGCTTCGGCGAGGAGAGCGGCCCGGAGGCGGAGGACCGGACGCTCGTCCTCCTCGAGCCGGGCGACGAGGTGGCCGTGACGGCGGGGGAGGCCGGCGTCCGGTTCCTCCTGGTGTCGGGAAGGCCGCTCGGCGAGCCCGTCGCCTGGGCGGGCCCGATCGTCATGAACACGCAGGAAGAGCTCCGCGAAGCCTTCGACGAGCTGCAGAGGGGGACGTTCCTGAAGGCGGGCGGGAGCCGGTAGCGGCGCCCGCCCGAGGGGGTCCCGACCGGTACAAACGGCTCACGCGCGGCGGACGCCCGCGGACTAGGATGCCCCGTCGGGCCGGCCGCCCGCCGGCGCGCCGCCGGCGAAGGCCTCGGCCCGAAGAGAGGGCGACGCCATGGCCGGAAAGCTGCAGGGGACCAGGACCGAGAAGAACCTCCACGACGCGTTCGCGGGCGAGTCGATGGCCCGCAACAAGTACACCTTCTTCGCCGGGGAGGCGCGGAAGGCGGGGCTCCTGGAGATCTCGCGCGTCTTCGAGCAGACGGCGAACGAGGAAAAGGAGCACGCCAAGAGGATGTTCCAGTACCTCGAGCTCCTCGCCGGCACCGAGGCGAACCTAGAGGCCTGCATCGCGGGCGAGAACATGGAGTGGACCGACATGTACGTCCGCTTCGCCCGCGAGGCCGAGGAGGATGGCTTCACCGGGATCGCGAAGTTCTTCACCAAGCTGGCCGACATCGAGAAGCACCACGAGATGCGGTACCGGAAGGTGCTCGAGGAGCTGAAGGCCGGCGCGGTCTTCAAGAAGGGGAACGAGGTCTACTGGTACTGCACCAACTGCGGGCACGTCGAGAAGGGGCTCGAGGCGCCGAAGGCCTGCCCCGTCTGCGCGCACCCGCAGGCCTACTTCCGCCCGCTCCTCGAAGGCGAGGCCTGAGCCGGGGAGCGTCCCCCCCCGGGGCTCCGATCCCTCCTACACCCCGAACTGCCGGAGGTGGTGGTCGAGGTGCTTGAAGGTGAGGACGCCCCACTCCTCGCCGCTGAGCTTCCCGAAGAAGACGTGGGGGTTCTTCGCGGCCTCGGCCGGCCCGCGCCGGCAGAGCGCCTCGACGAGCCCCGCGAGGCGAGCCTTCTCCGCGGCGAAGTCCCGCTCGTCGGGGACGAGGAAGGTCGGGTCCGTCGGCGCCCCCTTCTGGAACGGCTTCTCGCCCAGCACCATCTTCCGGATGAAGGGCGTCACGAGCTTCCCGAGGAGGCTCTGCCGGCGGGGCGTCTGCCCGGTGGCGGTCTCCAGGACCGCCGAGCAGTGGGCCATCATCTGGGCGGGGTCCATCTTCCCCCACCGCCTCGGGCTCGCGGGCTGGAGGCGGTCGAGCCGCTCCAGGAGGGACCGGCGGACAGCTTCGTCGAAGACGTTCTGCATCGGGCGCGGAGCCTAGCAGGGTCCACCCTGCGGGAACGACCTCGACCGACCCGCCGGGCGGCGCCCGTATGATGGTCGGGCCTTGGACGTCGGGGCGCTGCTGAAGGTCTTCGAGACCTGGGCCGGGCCGGTCCTGGTCGTCGTCTTCTTCGCGTTCCTCGGCCGCGTCGGCTACTGGGTCTTCGTCGTCTCGCCGAGGAAGGTGCGCCGGCTGGTCGCCGGCCTCTCGGAGCGGGGCTACGAACCGGTCGACCCGGGGGAGGCGGACCTGGCCCGGGCCGTCGAGCGGCTGAGCCCGGTCTTCCCCGTCAGCCCGTGCCGGGACGCCGACGTCCCGCCCTGGAGGATCGTTTGCGCCGCCCGGCGCGGGTTCGCCTCCGCTCGCCGGTACGTGGTCGCCGTCCGGCGGCTCCAGAGGGACGAAGTCGGGGAGTCGACCTCGCACAGCACCCTCCTCCTCCTCGAACGGCGCGAGCTCGACCTCCCGGGCACCTTCCACCTGACGCCCCGCAGGAACCCGAGCCGCGTCCAGTGGGAGGAGCGGTACGGCGCGAGGGAGGTGACACGGGGCCTCTCCGACGAGCTCTCGCGCTGCTACGAGGTCCGCTCGGCGGACGCGACGGAGCTCTCGCCGCCCGAGCCGCTCAGCCGGGCGCTCGTGGAGGCGTGCCCGCTCCTGGAGCGGCGCGACCTGTTCCGGTTCTCGAGGGGCGTGAACCTCCGTTTCGGCCCCGACGGCTGGGGGCTGAGCCCGTCCCACGACGTCCACGAGCCGTCAGAGCTGGAGCCGCTCCTCGAGGTCTTCGACCGGGTCTCCGCGGCCGTTCCGGCCCGCCAGGCGTAGCCTTCGCCGGTGGCCAGGAGAGTCGAGCCCTGCCGCAAGAGCCCCGAGGAACGGCTGGACGACCTCCTCGCCGGGTACCGCGAGGCCTCCCTCCGGCGCGAGGGGGGGCGATACGCCGCCCGGGTGCTGGAAGCCTCCGACTCCCTTCCCAACGCCGTGAAGTTCTTCGCGTTCGCCCTCCTGGCCGAAGGGGCGGAGGGCGAGGACGAGGCGCTCGACGCGCTCTCCCGCGCCGAGACCTACCTTGCGGTTGCGCGCGAGGAGCTGGGGAGGCGGTTCTCGCGGGAGCTGCCGGCCCTGCGCTTCCTGGAGAGAGGGATCGCCCTCCGGACGGAGCGGGGGGAGTTCGAGGAGGCGGTCCGCCTCTGCGACCTGGCCCTGGACCTTGGCCTCGGCCCGGCCTACGAGCGCAAGCGCGCCTCCCTCGAGCGGATGACCTGAGGCTCGCGTGACCTGGAGTCGCTTCCGAATGTAATGCGGCTGATGATAGTACTTGCCGAATCAAGTTAGGCAAAGCCAAGTATTTGCCAGAGAAAATTCGGCATCGATTCCGCGAGACCATCTCCTGGTGCCGGTTCCCCAGGTCGCGCCGCGACATCTCGAGCAGGCGCCGCCCGACGGCGGCCGCCCGCGAGACGGCCGTCCCGTGACCCGGATACCCGCCCCCTCGTCGTCGTCTCTCAGCCCAGCCGGACCGTCCCGAGGAGCCCCGACGGGTCGAGTCGCTCCTTGAGCAGGCGGCAGACCTCCTTCACGAGCTCCGGCGTGTAGAGGTCGTAGAAGGCCTGGTTGTGCGGGCCGACGCCGTGCTCGGCGCTGTAGCTGCCGCGGAAGCGCGAGACGGCGAGGTCGTAGAGCCTCGGCTGCAGCTCGGCCTTCAGGTCGGCGGCCGGCCGCGGCGCCTCCGCCGCGCTCCAGACGAGGTTCACGTGGACGCCGCCGTCCCCCCAGTGGCCGTAGTCGCAGAAGCGGACGAAGGGCCAGCCGGCGGCGACGGTCGCGCGCGCGGCCTCGACGAAGGCGGCCATCGAGGAGCGCGGGACGGAGACGTCGAAGGCGAGGACCTCGCCCTCGTTGCGGAGGCTCTCGGAGACGCCGTGACGGATCTCCCAGAGCTCCGTCGGCTTCCCCAAGAAGACGTCCGTGATGCCGCCGCCCCCCTCGGCCTCGAGACGCTCGGTCAGCGCCGACTCGAGGAGGTCGTCGAGGGCGAGCCGGTCCGCGCCGAGCGTCGAGGAGAGCTCCACGAGGACCGCGTAGGCCGGGTGCCGGCCGCCGAACGGGTCGCGCAGCCGCGGCTGGTGGCGGAAGACCGGCGCGAGCGCCCCGGCGCCGATCGCCTCGAAGGCGGTGAGCACTTCCCCGAGCCTCCCCTCGAGGTGCGCGAGCAGGCCGAGGACGGCGGCCCCCGAGGAGAGGCCGACGAGCGCCGTCACCCTCTGGACCGGGCGCGGGACGACGCGCAGGACGACCTTCGTGACGATTCCGAGGACGCCGGAGGTGCCGACGAAGAGCTGGCGCGCGTCGAAGCCGGTGTTGTTCTTCCGGAGGGGGCGCGTCAGGTCGAGGACGGTGCCGTCGGCGAGGACCGCCTCGAGGCCGAGGAGGTTCTGGCGGACGTCGCCGTAGCGGAGGAGGCGCGTGCCGCCGGTGTTCGTCGCGACCATCCCGCCGATCGAGGGGTCGGCCCCGAGGTCGATCGGGAAGAGGAGGCCGTGCTCGGCGAGGGCCGCGTCGATCCGGCCGAGGAGGACGCCTCCGTCCGCGGTCACCGTCTTCTCCACCGGGTCGACCTCGAGCGTCCGGCTGAGCCTCTCGAGGGACAGGACGAGCATCTCTCCGCTCCCGTCGGGCGTCGACGCCCCGACGAGCCCCGTGTTTCCTCCCTGGGCGACGACGCGGACTCCGTTCGCGGAAGCGAGGCGGAGGAGGTGCGAGACCTCCTCCGTGCTCGACGGCCGCACGGCGGCGAGGGCCTTCCCGCGGCCGTAGCGCCACCCCTTCTCGTACCGCTCGAGCTCGTGCGGCTCGACGACGACGGCGCCCTCGCCGAGGAGGACCCGGAGGGAGGCGAGGACCTCGTCGCGCGTCTTCACGCGAGGACCGGCGCCGTCATCTTGAAGATCGCCTGCGCGTTGCTCGTGTCGAAGCCGAGGTCGAGCCGGCCGTCGGGCTGGAGGTGGCGCGTGATGAACTCGAAGAAGGAGCCGGGGACCGGGCGGAGGACGAGCGCCCCGTCCGGACCGACGAACGGCCGCTCGACGCGGGCGGCGCGGTAGGCCGTCTGGAGGACGCGCCCGCTCGCGGAGACCTCGACGCGGTCCTTGATCGGCCGGCCGAGGGCCAGCTCCTCGAGGGAGAGGGCAGCCACGTCGGCGACGCGGTCCGTGGCGTGGTTGAAGGCGTTCCCCTCGGTCGCGATCCAGGCCGCCTCGGCGCTCTCCGCGAGGAGCCGTTCGTAGTCGGCGAGGGCCGGCGCCGGGTGCGCGCGGTCGAAGGCGCCGGCAAGGTCGGGGAGGATGCGCCCCGCGGCCTCGGCGGGGAGCCGCCCCTCGGCCTCGAGCTCCTCGAGCGCGGCGAGGGCCGCTTCGGGCAGCGGGTCTCGCGAGGCGCCGAAGACCCTCGCGGCGGCCTCCCCGAAGCCGCTGGAGAAGCGGTCGACGTGGAGCTCGCTCACGAAGTACTGCGCGATCGTCTCCGGGAAGTCCCGGTGGCGCCAGGCCCGGCCCGTCATCCCGAGCCGGTCGAGCGGGTAGACCTCGCCGACCTCGTAGCCGAGAGGCGCGAGGACCCGGGTCAGCGCGCGCTCCCCCGTGGGGAGCGCCCCGGTCTCGCCGAGGACGGTCCTCACCGCCCCGTGGTCGTGGACGACCTTCCCGCCCCGGCGGACGCGGTCGAGGACGTAAAGCGCCCCCGCCGGCACCCGCCGGGTGAGGTCGTCGAAGAGGAGGAGGTTGAGCGCCTGCGCGAGCTCGGCGCGCGAGACCGGTCCCGACGGCGGCCGGAGGAGGGCGGCGTCGATCTCGACCGACGCCACGAGCGCCCCGGCGCGCGCCCGCCCGAGGACCCCCTCGACCAGCCCGATCACACGCGACTCGGACGGCCTCGTCGTCTCCACGAGCACCCCCGCCTGCGGAGGCCGTCCCGGGCCTCCGAGAGAAATCATTGTAGTGCGGCAGGCGGCGCTCCCCGGGACGGTGCGGCCGGCCGGATCGACTCGGCGGCGACCTCCCACCGCAGCTCCAGGGCTCGAGGGGGAGAATCCAGACGTGCGGCGGCCTCTCGCGCTGCGAGTCTTCCTGCGGGACGCCTGACCCGACCGGACACCTTCCCTCGGGGCGGGCGGAGGTATCCTTGCCGCGTGACGAGAACCTTCCCTGTACTCCTCCACCCCGGCGAGGACGGATTCGTCCTCGCCGAGTGTCCGGCTCTCGAGGGTTGCTTCACGCAGGGCCGGACCCGGGAGGAGGCTCTCGAGAACATCCGGGAGGTCATCGAGCTCGCCCTCGGTGGAGGAGAAGCCGTCCCGGCCGAGCCCGCCGCAGGCTGGGAGCTCGCCACGGTTCCCGTCACCTTCTGATGCCGCCGCTCCCGATCATCTCGGGAACGACGTGCATCGCCGCCCTCGAGCGGCTCGGCTATCAGGCGGAGCGATCGCGCGGCAGCCACGTGTGGCTGACGGCGCCCGGAAGGCCCTCCGTTCCCGTGCCTCTCCACCGCACTCTGGACCGGGGGACGCTCCGGATGATCATCCGAACGGCCGGCCTCACCGTCGAGGAGTTCCTCCGGCTTCTGTAGCGGGGTCCGTCCCTGGCGTGCCCCCTGCCCCGTCCACCAGGAACCTCCGCCGCATCCGGTCGGCGAGGCCGGAGAGGGTCAGGTAGAGGCACGGGACGACGAAGAGCGTGAGGAGCGTCGAGAGGGTCAGGCCGCCGATGACGGCGACCGCCATCGGGTTCATCAGCTCGCCCCCCTCCGCGTGGTTCAGGGCGAGGGGGAGCATCCCGACGACCGTCGTCAGGACGGTCATGACGATCGGCCTCACGCGGAGCGGGGCCGCGGCGAGGACGGTGTCGAGCCGCGGGACGGCGCCGCCGCGACGGCGGATCTCGAAGTACTCGACGAGGAGGATCCCGTTGTTGACGACGATCCCCGCGAGGAGGATGACGCCGAGCATCACCGGGGCCGACATCGGGAGGCCCGTCAGCGTGAGGGCGAGGACGACGCCGACGAGGGCGAGCGGGATCGCCGCCATGATGACGAGCGGGTCGACGAGCGACTCGTACTGGACGGCCATCACCGCGAAGACGAGGAAGACGGCGAGGAGGACGACGGTGACGAGGACGCGGCGGTTCTCGTCGACCGCCTCCTGCTGGCCGCCGAAGCGGACCGTGTAGCCGTCCGGCAGGGGAAGGTCGGCGAGCGCCTTCCGCGCGCCTTCCGTCGCCTCGCTGATCGACCAGACCTGCGGGAGGACCGACGCCCCGACGGTGACGAGGCGGTTCTGGTTCTCCCGCTGGATCGTCTGGGGCGCCGCGGCCTCGCGGACGTCGGCCACGTCGCGAAGCCGCAGGGCCGCGCCGCTCCGAGGGAAGAGCGGGAGGGACGCCATCTCGGAGGCGTCCCGCACCTTCTCCGGGTCGAACCTGACCCGCACGTCGAACTCCCGGTCGCCTTCCGTCAGGCGCGTCGCGACCGAGCCGCCGACCGCCGTCCTCACCGTCCGGCCGACCTCGCCGACGTCGAGGCCGAGGTCGGCGGCGCGCCGCCGGTCGACGACGACCCGCAGCTCGGGGGCCGTCTCCTTCAGGCTCGTCTCCACGTTCGAGAGGCCTTCGAGCCGCGAGAGCCGCGCCTCCACCTCCTCGCCGAGCCGCTGGAGGGTCGGGAGGTCGTCGCCGAAGACCTTCACCTCGAGGTCCTCGGTCCCCGTCGAGGTGCGAAGGCCGCGGATCCGCGGGGGCTGGACGCGAACGCGGGCGTCGGCGAGCTCGGGGAGGGCCGAGAGCTCGGCCTGGGCGCGCTGCAGCCAGGCGGAGGCCGTCATCCCACGGCTCCGCCGGGGCTCGACCTCGACCTCCATGCTCGCGAACCGGGGGCGCACCCACATCCCGCGCCCCCAGATGCCGCCGCCGGCCGCCGCGAAGACGTGGCGGACGGCGGGGAGCTCGCGGACGACCTTCTCGGCCGCGAGGGTCGCGCGGTTCGTCACGTCGACGGGCGTGCCGACCGGCAGCTCGATCGAGACGCGGAAGCGGCCGTCGTCCACCTGCGGGAGGAACTCGTTCCCGAGGCGGGTCGCGAAGACGGCGCTGCCGGCGAAGGCGACGACGGCGGCGACGAGGACGGCCGTGGGGTGCCGGAGGACGCCGGGGAGGACGGCCCGGTAGGCGCGGGTCACGGCGTCCATCGCCGCGGGCACGACCCGGAGGAGCCGCGCCCGCTCGAGCCCGGAGGAGGCCTTCAGCTTGAAGAGCTGGGCCGCGAGCATCGGGACGAGGGTCAAGGCGACGACGAGGGAGACGACGATCGCGAACGAGATCGTCAGGAGGAGCTCGCGGAAGAGGAGGGCCGCCAGGCCCGTGATCAGGAGGAACGGCGCCACCGAGGCGAGGTTCGTGACGGTAGACGCGACGACCGCCGAGGCGACCTCGCCGGCGCCGACGTGCGCCGCCTCGACGGGGTCGGGGTGCTCCCGCTGGTGCCGGTCGATGTTCTCGAGCATGACGATCGCGTTGTCGACGAGCATCCCGATGCCGAGCGCGAGGCCGCCGAGCGACATGATGTTCAGCGTCAGGCCGGAGGTCCCCATCAGGGCCACGCAGCCGAGGATCGAGATCGGGATCGCCGTCCCGATGATGAGCGTCCGCCGCACGGAGCGGAGGAAGAGGAAGACGACGAGCATCGCGAGCCCGCCGCCGAGGGCCGCCGCCTGGCCGACGCCGCTCACCGAGGCGCGGACGAAGAAGGCCTGGTCCTGCGTCACCTGGGTCGTCACGTCGGGCGGGAAGAAGCCGTCGCGCTTCAGCCGCTCGAGGACCCGGTTGCAGCCGTCGACGACCTGCACCGTGTTCGCGTCGGGCTGCTTGGAGATGGCGACCTGGACGGCCGGCCTCCCGTCGAGGCGCGCGAAGACCCGGTCGTCGACGTGGGTGTCGCGCACCTCGGCCACGTCCGAGAGGGCGACGTCGCCGCCCCCGGGAAGGGGGAGGCGGACGGCGGCGATGTCCTCGGGCGAGGCGAACTTCCCCTTCGTCTTCGAGACGACCTCGCGGCTCGACGACTGCAGGCGCCCCGCGGCGACGTCCTGGTTCTCCTCGCGGATCCGCGTCAGGAGCTCGGAGACGGTCAGCCGGTAGGAGCGGAGCCGCTCGGGGTCGAGCCGGACCTGGATCTCCCGGTCGAGGCCGCCCGCCACGTCGACCGAGGCGACCCCCTCGACGGTCAGGAGCTGCCGAGCGAGCTGGTCCTCGCACCAGCGCTTCAGCCATCCCTCGTCCCGCGTGGGCGAGGAGACGGCGAAGTTCAGGACGGGGATCTGGGACGGGTCCCGCTTGCCGATCGTCGGCGGGTCGGCCTCCTCGGGGAGCGCCGAGCGGGCCTGGTCGAGCTTCGTGGAGGCGTCGCGCAGAGCGACGTCGACGTTCGTCCCGTACGAGAAGTGGATGTCGACGTCGGTGTCCCCCTCGGACGACTCCGAGGTGATGAGGATCGCGTTCTCCGTCGTCGCGAGCCGCCGCTCGAGGAGCTTCGTGACGGTCTGCTCCATCACCTCCGGGTCGACGCCCGGGTTGCGGACGCCGGCCCCGATCTGCGGGTAGACGATCCGCGGCAGGAGGTCGACCGCGAGCCGCCCCGCCATCGAGATCCCGACGATGCAGATGGCGATCGCGATGATCGAGGTCCCGACGGGGCGGGTGATCGACCAGTGGACGAGCCCGCGGCGCTCGTCGGGGCCGCTCACGAGCCGGCCTCCGGGGCCGCGCGCCGGGCGGGCCCCCCGTCGCGGAGGCGGACGAGGCCCTCGACGACGACCTCGTCGCCGGCCGCGAGGCCCTTGCGGACGACGACGCGGCCGTCCACCCGCTCGCCCGGCTCGACGGGGCGGACCCGCGCCGTGTCGCCGTCGAGGACCCAGACGAAGTGGGGCGTCTCCGAACCGCGCTGGAGCGCCGGCTCGGGCACGAGGAGGACCCCCTTGCGCGTCTCGAGGACGAGCCGGGCGCGCGCGAGGAAGCCGGGCCTCACCGCGGCCGGCGGCGCCTCGAGCGACAGCTCGACCGTCACCTGCCGCGTCGTCCCCTCGGCGGCCGGGAAGATCCGCGCGATGCGCGCGGTGAGGGAGGCGTCCGGGAGGGCGTCGACCCGGACGGAGGCCGCGTCCCCGGGCCGCAGGTGGACGACCTCCAGCTCGGAGACGGGGACCCGGAGCAGGAGACCCGCTCCGGCCGCCAGCTCGACGAGCGGCGTGCGGGCCGAGGCGAGGTTGCCGACCTCGACGCGCCGCGCGAGGACGACGCCGGAAACGGGCGCCGTGATCCGCGTGAACGACGCCCGTGTGCGGAGGAGCTCGGCCCGCGCCTCGGCCATCGCCTCGGAGGCCCGGATCGTCTCGGCCTCCGACGGCGAGATGAGGCCGTCGGCCTCGAGGGCCTTGGCGCGCCGCGCCTGCGCCTTCGCGTCGAGGAGTCGCGCCTCCGCCTCGGCCAGCTCGGCCCGGATCCGCCGGTCGTCGAGCTGGACGACGAGGTCGCCGGCCGCGACGCGGTCCCCCTCGCGGACGGCGACGGCGGTGACGACCCCCTCTTCCTGCGCCGCGACGACGACGCGCGCCGCCGGCTCGAGCGTCCCGACGACCGTCGTCGAGAGGACGACGTCCTCCGGGGCGAGGCGGATCGTGCGGACCTGGGGCGGCGGGGCGGCCGGCGCCTTGGCGTCGGCGCCCGGCCCGCAGCCGGGCTGGAGAATCGCGGCTGCGAGCGCCGGGAGCAGGAGGAATCGGCGAGTCATCGGGCCTCCACCCCGCTCCGACCGGCACCCCGATACGGATGCGGCCCGGACGCGGCGTCCGGGCAGGCTAGCAGGGAGGCCCCGACGTGTCGTCGCCCGGGGAGAGGGAGGCGGTTCGATTCTGCGATCTGGCCCTGGACCTAGGCCCAGCCCACGAGCGCAAGCGCGCCTCCCTCGAGCGGCTGATCCGAGGCTTGTTCCACCTGGAGTCATCTCTGAACAGAATTCGGAGGACTTGGAGGTATGCCTAATTTTATTAGGCTAGAGGCTGTGACTGCCATGGTGGTATCGACAAACTCGCCGCATGGCCGTTTTCTCGATCCCAGCGGACGGCGGGTATCCGGCCGCCGGGAACCTCCTCGGAGCCTCCCGGGCGCCGTGCTAGGCTCCGCGCGGGTTGGTTTCAGCGGACAGGGCAAGTCGGCTGGGGTGAAGGACCGTGTCCGGTAGGGCCGCTCCGGGGCCCGAACGGGGGAGTGTCATGAAGAGAACGATCGCGGGCGCTTTGCTGCTTCTGGCCGTGGCCTCCCTGGCTCCGGCCGCCCTCTCGGCCGAGGCCTCCGGCCGGCTGGAGGGGAAGGTCGTCGACGCGGCGGGGGCCCCGCTTCCCGGCGCGCGCGTCGTCGCCGAGGGGCCCGCGCGGCGCGAGGGTTGGTCCGCCCCCGGCGGAACGTTCGCCCTCACGGACCTCCCGCCCGGCACGTACCGGCTCGTGGCCTCCCTCCAGGGCTTCCGCAACGCCGAGAGGACACTGACCGTCGCAGCCGCGGGAGGCGCGCCGGTGACGCTCACGCTGGAGGTCGGGCGCGAGGAGGCCCTCGTCGTCACCGCCTCGCGGGTGGAGACGCGCCTGGCCGACGCCCCGGCCACGGTGAGCGTCCTGCCGGTGACGCAGCTCGAGATCGAGCCCGCCCGCTCGTGGGCCGACGTCCTCCGGACCGTCCCGGGCGTGAACGCCACGCAGACCTCGGCCCGCGAGGTGAACGTCGCGAGCCGGTCCGCCAGCGCCTTCTTCAACGGCTCGCAGATGGCGCTCGTGGACGGCCGCCCGCTCTACTTCGACTTCTTCAACATCGTCTTCTGGGACCTGAGCTCCGTCGGGATGCGGGACCTGGAGCAGGTCGAGGTCCTCCGGGGCCCCGCCTCGGTCATGTGGGGCGCCAACGCCGCCAGCGGCGTCGTCAACCTGATCACGAAGTCCCCCCGCCAGACGCCGGGGCTGGAGGCGACGATCACGGGCGGCGTCTTCACCCGCCCCGATTCTTCCGAGGACTCCGGGAACGTCTGGGGGATCGAGGCGCGCTGGGCGGGGGCCCTCTCCGAGTCGCTGTCGGCACGGCTCTCGGCCGGGTTCAGCAAGGCCGAGGCGTACGCCCGCCCGACGGGGAACGTCTTCGTCGGGCCCTCGGCCCTCGACCCGTCCGTGACCGTCGGAGGCGGCTCGTACGACGCGGTCGCCTACGACGACGACGGCACCCAGCAGCCGCGCGTGGACCTCCGCGTCGACCAGAAGCTGGGCGAGGAGGGGCTCCTCCTCTTCAGCGGCGGCTACGCGGGGACCGAGGGGGTCCTGCACACCCCGATCGGGCCGTTCCAGATCGAGCGAGGGGCGCGCCTCGTCTACGGCCGCGCCTCGTACACGAACGGCGGGCTGCGCGTCTCGGCCTTCGCCAACGACGTCCGCGGCCAGGCCCCCAACCTCGTGACGCCCGACGCGACGGGGCAGCCGCTGAGGATCGACTTCGCCAACGGCCAGTACGACCTGGACGGCGGCTACTCCTTCCTGCTCGGCAAGCGCCACCTCGTCGGCGTCGGCGCCAACGTCCGGTACAACAGCTTCGACCTGGACCTCGCCCCGCTCGCCGACCGGCGGCTGGACTACGCCGTCTGGGCGCAGGACGAGATCGACCTCGAGCCGTTCCGAGTGGCGCTGGCCCTGAGGGTCGACAAGCCGGAGAACGTCGCCAACGCCCTCGTCGCCCCCCGCGTGGCCGTCGCGTGGAGCCCCGCTTCGGGCCACGTCGTGAGGGCCTCGTACTCGCGCGGCTACCGGACGCCGTCCTCCGTCGAGAACTACCTCGACGTCTCCGTCATCGGCGGGGAGTTCCCGCTCGGCTCCATCGACCCGAGGTACGGCGACGAGACGCTGCCGATCGTCACGTCGATCACGGGGAGCCCGGACCTCGACGCCGAGACGCTCGACGCCTGGGAGCTCTCCTGGCAGGGCCAGGTCGGGACGACGCAGCTGGGCCTCAACGTCTACCTCAACGAAAGCGACCGCGTCATCTCGAACAACGGGACGTACGAGGCGCTGGCCGCCGCGGGGGCAGAGCCCTACTACACCTCGGCCGACCCCCCGGCGGGCTGGCCGTTCCCCCCGCAGCTGATCGACATCCTCGCCGCGCGGGGCGTCTACCTCCCGAAGGAGACCCGGTTCCTGAACCTCGGGTCGGTGAGGAACCAGGGGGTCGAGGTCTCCGTCGTCCAGCCGGTCTCGGCAGTCGTCTCGCTCTTCGCGAACTACTCGTTCCAGGACACACCGGAGCTCGGCGAGGAGCCGGGGGACCTGCGCCGTCCGAAGGCCGAGACCGTTCCGGTCCCGGCGCGCCACCGGCTCAACTTCGGCGGCACGTACGCCGGCCGGCGCTGGAACGGGAGCGTCGTCGTGAACTACGGCGACCGGGCCTACTTCGCCGACGTCCTGAGCCCTTCGTACTACGGCTGGACCCGCTCGTACCTGATGGTCAACGCCGCCCTCGGAGTCCGGTGGGGCGACGGGCGCGTGACGACAACGCTCCGGGCCAACAACCTGACGGGCCAGAAGGTGCAGCAGCACATCTTCGGCGACGTCCTGGGGCGGACGGTGGCCCTGGACGTCGGGCTGCACTTCTAGCTCGCGCGCCGATTTCCCGGCTGTCGCGGGCCCCGGCCTGCGACAATGAGCGTCTCCGGGCCTTCGGGAGGACGCGATGAGCGACGCCGGGAAGACCAGGGAGGAGCTCCTCGCCGAGCTGGCGGCGCTGCGCGCCCGGCTGGCCGAGAGGGAGGCGTTCGACGCCCGCCTCCCGGCGGAGCACGCCGGGCGCTTCCTGAAGGCGATCCTGGAGACGACGGCGGTCCTCGTCTCGGCGCTCGACCGCGACCACCGGTTCCTCTTCTGGAACGAGGGGGCAGAGAGGATCACGGGCTACCCGCGGGAGCAGGTCCTCGGTACCGAGGGGGTCCTCGAGGTGCTCTACCCCGAACCGGCGTACCGGGAGGAGGTCTCCCGGGCCCGCGAGGCCGTCATGCAGGGGCGGCCGCGGGACGGCATCGCGCTTCGGGTCCGGACGAAGGGGGGCGAGGAGAGGACGCTCGCCTTCTACTCCCGCGGCGTCTGGGACGAGGGGGGCCAGCCGCTGGGCCTCGTGAACGTGGCCGTCGACGTCACCGAGAGCTTCGGGGCCGAGGAGGCGCTCCGCCGGAGCGAGGAGCGGTTCCGTTCCCTCTTCACGGCGATGACGGAGGGGGTCGCCCTTCACACGCTGGTCCGCGACGCCGCGGGGACGCCGGTCGACTACACGGTCGACGACGCGAACCCCGCCTACGAGACCCACACCCGGATCCGGCCCGCCGACGCCGCCGGCCGCCTGGCTTCCGAGCTCTACGGCGCGGGAGAGCCACCGTACCTGGACCGCTTCGCCCGCGTGGCCGAGACGGGGGAGCCGGACCGGTTCGAGACCTTCTTCCCGCCGATGGGAAAGCACTTCCGGGTGATCGTCGTCTCCCCGGGCCGGGACCGTTTCGCGACGGTCTTCGAGGACATCACGGAGCGAAAGGGGATCGAGGAGGCGCTGGCCGAGACGAACGCCGCGCTCTCGGCCCGGAACGAGGAGCTGGACGCGTACGCCCGGACGGTGGCCCACGACCTGAAGATGCCCGTCTCTGCCGTGGCGGGGTACGCGGAGCTCCTCGCGGAGGGGCTGCCGGCCGGTGAAGCGGACGAGCGGGCGGCCTCGGTGGAGGCGATCGCCCGCTCGGCCCGGCGGATGCTCCGGATCATCGACGAGCTCCTCCTCCTCGGGGACGTCCGCCGGACGAGCGTCGAGGGCGCGCCGCTCGAGATGGGCGCCGTCGTCGCCGACGCCCTCAAGGGCCTCGAGCACTTCGTCGAGCAGGCCTCGGCGCGGGTCCTCCAGCCGCCGTCCTGGCCGGCGGCGCTCGGCCACGCGCCGTGGGTCGAGCAGGTCTGGATCAACTACGTCAGCAACGCGGTCAAGTACGGCGGGCGGCCGCCCCGGGTCGAGCTCGGTTTCACGAGGCTCCCCGACGACGGGCACGTCTCGTTCTGGGTGAAGGACGACGGCGACGGCGTCCCCCCGGGGCTCCAGCCGAAGCTCTTCACGCCCTTCACGAGGCTGGACGCCCGCGGGCAGGGGCACGGGCTGGGCCTCTCGATCGTCCGCCGGATCGTGGAGAAGATGGGGGGGCGGGTCGGCGTCGAGAGCACCGGGCGGCCCGGAGAGGGCTCCACCTTCTCCTTCACGCTTCCCGCGGCGTAGCCCTCCCGCGCTACCGGACCGGAAGCGAGGCGCGTCCCACGAGCTGGCCCGAGGTGGTCTCCACCTCGACGCGGACGACCTGTCCCGGACGGAGGTCCCGGAGCGTCACGGTGGAGCGCGAGCGGAACCCCCGCGCCCGCCCGCCGGTCACCTCGATCGGACGGCTCGTGTAGACCGCCTCGCCGTTCACCGACCAGGCGTGGCGGACGCCCTCGGCCAGACCCGCGGGGGCCTGGACCGCCGCGATCACGTGGAGGCGGAGGCTGGACGAGGGCGAAAGCGACGCCAGCGGCTCGCCCACGTCGAGGCCGCCGGCCGCCAGCGAGGTCCCGAACCTCGCGGAGACGAGCCGGAGGGGGGCCGGGGGGACCCAGGCGCGGCCGAACGCCACGAGGGAGAAGAAGAGGACGCCGACGGCCGCGACCTGGAGCCCGTGGCGCCCCCGGCCGCCTTCGGGCGCCGACCGGGCCCAGAACGAGAGGAAGACCGCGGTTGCCACGAGGGCGCTCGCCGCCAGCGTCACGCGGCCCCCGATCCGGAAGACCATCGGGAGAGTGAGGTTGACGCAGGCGAAGGCGACGAAGGAGAGGAAGACGCCGAACAGCCAGCGCCGCCGGGCGACCACCTCGTCGTAGACGACGTCGATCGTCGCGGCGAGGGCCGCCCCGAAGAGGACGCCGACGAAGACCGAGTTGCGGGACGGGTACGTCGCGCTCCGGTGGTAGAGGGGCAGGATGAAGAACGCCAGCCCCTGGAGGAGCCACTTCTGCCCCCAGAGGATCGCCTTGCGCGCGGCCTCCTTACGGCCCTCGGGGATCCAGGGCCCGCCGAGGAGGGCCGGCAGGGCGAGCCCGGTCGCCCAGACGAACCCGACGGAGGCCAGGCCCCACCGGAGGAGGTCCGACCTCTTCCCTCCGACGACGAGGAAGGCGACCCCCCAGCCGAGCGCCCAGAGGCTGTGGAGCGTCCAGAAGAGGCCCTGGTGCCTCGCGGCGAACCGGCCCAGACGGCCCCAGGACTCGCGCCACCCCTCCCGCAATCCCCGCTCCTTCGCCCCCGCCTCGCGCGGGAGACGGGCGAGATTACACGGCGGGGCCCGGCCGGCCGGTCCGAGGGAAGATATGATCCTCTGGCGACAGGACGTTCCGGTTCGAGGGTCCCCGGAGCGGCGCGAGCCGGGAATCCGGCACGCCGACGGCGGGGGCCGGAGAGGCACGATGGCCCAGCCCGAGGGGAAGAGGCGGAGGTTCCGGCGGTACGAGGTCCACGACCTGTACGGGAGCCTGCTGTTCCGGGTCGACGTCACGGTCCTGAACCTGAGCGTGGCCGGGATGGCGGTGGAGACGAACCGGCAGCTCAAGCTCGGCAAGGTCTACTCCATGCGGTTCGGCGAAGGGGAGTCGGTCCTCGACCTGGACGGCACGGTGAAGTGGTGCCACCTCGTCGGGACGCAGGCCGGGGCCGGAGGCGACGCCGTGACCGTCTACCACGCGGGCCTGGCGTTCGACGGGACGCTGACCGAGAAGTCGCAGCGCCTGGTCGACTTCATGCAGGAGCACGTCGTCCTGGCCCTGGCCAAGAGGGTGATCGGGCGCTTCAAGGTGAAGGCGGGGGCGGCCGTGGCGCTGGCCGCGCGCTACGACTTCGAGGTCCTGAAGCTGAGCCTCTCCGGGATGCTCGTGAAGACGAGGCTTCTCCCCCAGAAGGACTCGGCGTTCGACATGGAGCTGAGGATCGAGGGGCACCCGATCGAGGTCGCCGGCCGCGTCGCGTTCGTCGAGCGCCTCGGGGGGACCGACGCGGACCCCGAGTCGCACCTGGGGATCGAGTTCCTCGACCTGGACGACACACGCATCCAGGCCCTGAAGGCCTTCATCGCCGAGGAGCTCGAGTAGGCCCGCGGGTCACCCCGGGGCCCGCTGGACGTACCGGCAGAGGAGCTCCGTCGCCTCGTCGAGGGCGGAGCCGCGGTCGAACCCCGCGCTCCCCCCGTGCGCCAGCCAGCCGCTGGCGGCCTCGGTGACGTCGAAGAGGAGGCGGGCCATCAGCGCCGGGTCGCCCCGCCTCACGTCCGGACGCGACGCCAGGATCCGCTCCAGCTCGCCCAGGTAGGCCTCCTCGTAGGCGTGGAGGGCCTCGGGAACGCGCGGCATCCGCCCCGCGGTCTCCTCGACGGCTCGCGCCAGGAGCGGGTCGGCCTCGTGGAGGGCGAGGAGGCCCCCGAGGAGGGCCCGGACCGCCTCGCGGAGGGGGACGGCCGGGTCGGCCAGGGCCGGGAGGCTGCCCCGGATCACGCCGTCGACTGAGGCGAGGTGGCGCGCGAGGAGCGCCGTCAAGATCGCGTCCTTCCCGGGGAAGTACTGGTAGAGCGAGCCGACCGAGACCCCCGCGCGCCGGGCGATCAGGTTCGTGTTCGCGCCTCCGTGGCCGCGCGCGGCGAACACCTCGACGGCGGCCTCCAGGATCGCCTCGACCGTCCGGCGCGCCCGCTCCTGGCGCGGGAGCTTCCGCGGGGCGAGCCTCCGGGGGAGGCGGCGGGCGGACCCGCCCGGAATGCGAGCCGCGCGCGGGGCAGCCCTCTTCCTCCTCGTCCCGTCGCCCACCGGCTCCTCCCAGAAAGCGAGTCGACGATGCGAGCTTTCGCTCGTATCTTGGAGACATGATACCGGACGACGGATCGCTGACCGGAGCCGCCCCGCGGCGCCCCCTCCTGGCCGGGCCCGAGGGGCACGTCTGCCCCTGGTGGATCGGCGCCCTCCTCTGCTGCCCGGTCCGCAAGCTCGTCGAGCCCCCCGGCCGGCTCCTCGGCCCCCACGTCCGGCCGGGGATGACGGTCCTGGAGCCGGGATGCGGGATGGGCTTCTTCAGCCTGCCGCTGGCCCGGATGGTCGGCCCGCAGGGAAAGGTGGTCTGCGTCGACCTGCAACCGAAGATGATCGAGGGGCTGCGGCGCCGCGCCCGCCGGGCGGGCCTCTCGGACCGGGTCGAGGCCTCCGTCTGCACCGGAGCGGACCTCGGGGTGGAGCGGCACGCGGGCCGGTTCGACCTCGCGGTCGCCGTCCACATGCTCCACGAGGTCGCGCGGCCCGAGGCGTTCCTCGCGCAGGTGTTCGCGGCGCTCCGCCCCGGCGGGAGCCTCCTCGTCCTGGAGCCCCGCGGGCACGTCTCGCGCGAGGCTCTCGAGGCCTCGCTCGCGCTGGCCGAGACGACCGGGTTCGTCGCGTCGCCCGGGCGGGCCGCGAGACGGGAGCTCAGCGCCCTGCTGAGGAAGCCGGAGGAGGCGTCCTGACCGGCCTCGGCGGGGCCGCGAGCGCGGTCGCCGCGAGCCCCTCGGAGAAGGGCGCGGCGCGGAGGAAGCGGGGCGGGATCGCGAACCGGCCCTCGCGGTCGAGGTAGCCCCACAGTCCGTTGACCCGCGCCGGAGCAAGCCCCGACGAGAACGGCCCCGCCTCCTCCAGCCAGACCGGCTCGACGGCCCACTGCCCGGACGGGGTGATCCAGCCGGTCCGCCCGGCCGCGTCGTGGACCTCGGCGAGCCCGTCGAGGAACGGGCCGGCCCGCGTGTACCGGGCCGGGACGACGAGGTCGCCCTTCCGGTCGACGTACCCCCACGTCCCGTGGAAAGGCGAGCCTCCCGGCACGAGGACCTTCGCCCGCCCTTCCGAGAAGAGGCCCAGCTCCCGGAAGCCCCCGCCCCGGACCGCCAGCCGGCCCGAGGCGTCGGCCCACCCTCGCGCCGCCCCGTCCTGGACCGGAACCAGGCCCTCGCCGAAGGACGTCTCGGCTCGCCGGACGAGCCGCTCGACCGAGGGCGTCCCCCAGAGGGCCTGCGACATCCCGGGGAGGAACGGCTTCTCGACCACGACGCGTCCGGAGCGGTCGATCACGGCGGGGAGGAGGTATCGCTCCTGGCTCAGCCGCTCCACCCACGCCAGGCCGTTCGAGAAGGGGCCGGCCGCCCGGAAGCGCGCCTCGATCGCGGTCCGCCCTTCGCGGTCGACGTAGCCCCAGTCGGCCGCGGCCGGGTCGCGCGAGAGCTTCACCGCCGCGAGCCCCTCCGAGAACGGCGCCGCGCTGGCGTAACGGGACGGGATCACGCGCTCGCCCCGGCGGTCGAGGAAGCCCCACGCTGTCCGGCCCTCGACCGTCTCCGAGAAGAGCGCCCGGCCGTCGGTGAACGGGAGGGCGAGCCCGATCCCTTCCGGCACCGGGAGGACGGTCCTCCCCTCGCGGTCGACGTACCGGCGGTTCCGCGAGCGGCGCTCCCGCGGCCCCTCGACGAGGGCCAGGCCCTCCGAGAACGGCTGCGCCGAGGTCAGCTCGTGGACGAGCGCCGTGGCCCCCGCGGCGTCGACGTAGCCGTACCGGACGTCCGCGACGTGACGCGCGGCCCGGGACGGTTCGTCGAGGTAGCTCCTGTCCAGCTCGACGAGCGGCGTCCCCTCCCGGTCCAGGACGTAGCTCCTGCCCGAGACGGCGACGACCGCGCGACCGTCGGAGAACGGGCTCGCCACGTCCCAGGTCCCGGGAAGGAAGCTCCCGTCCTTCCTCATCAGCCGGTAGGCGTCGCAGTCGGAGCAGAGGCCTCCGGCCGGAACGCGGATGACGGCGATCCCCTCCGAGAAGGGGGTCGCCCCGAGGATGACGGTGTCGAACGCCGGGCGGCCCCGCGCGTCGACGAACCCGTGGAACGTCGAGAGGCCCGAGTACCCGCCGAACTTCGAGTCGAAGGAGGCTTCCTTCACGGCGCCGACCAGGGCGAGCCCTTCGGAGAAGCTCCCGGCCTCGTCCCAGGACGGCAAGAGGACGAAGCGCCCCGACCGGTCGACGTAGCCCCACTTCTCGCCGCGACGCACCGGGGCGAGCCCCTCGGCGAAGCCTCCGGCGTCGTCGAAGGCGAGGGGGATCGCGACCGCCCCCGTCCGGTCGACGTACCCGCAGAGGCTCCGGCCGCAGACGGGCGCCAGCCCCTCGCGGAAGTCCCCCGCGCGGAAGTAGACGGGGGCGACGACCCACGCGCCGGCGGTGTCGACGAAGCCCGCGAGCCCGTCCACCACGACGCGGGCGAGCCCCTCCGAGAAGCCCCACGCGCCGTCGAAGCGCGCCGGGGCCCTCGTCGTTCCGTCCCTCCCGGCGAAGCCCCACTTGCCGCCGAGCCTCACCGGCGCGAGCCCGCCCGAGAACGGGAGGGCGGCGTCGAACCCGGGCGGGATCGCGAACCGGCCGTCGCGCCCGACGTAGCCCCATCCCTGCCGCCACTCCTCCCGGGCGGGGGCGAGCCCTTCGGAGAAGAGCCCCGCCTCGACGAAGCGGGGCGGGACGACGACCCTCCCGTTCCCGTCCACCCACCCGAGCCGGCGGTCGGACGCCCGGGCCACGACGGCGAGCCCCTCGGAGTAGGCGCTCTTCAGCTCGTAGCCGCGGAGGGACGCCTTCGCCGCCGGCGGGACGTACGGCAGGCCGCAGGAGAGCGACGACGCTGCCGCCGCGAGGAGCGCGAGCCGCCCGAGTCGCCCCGCCCGCGCGAGGGACGGCCCGGGTCCCCCCGGCGTCGGCGGACCCGATCCCCGGCGCCGGGAGGCGGGGTCGATGACGCCGCGCGAAGGCATGGGGCCGCCTCCCTCGAACGGCATTCTAGGAGCCCGTCGACGGAGCGATGATGGGGAGGTGACACGCCGCTGGCGCTCTCTCCTCCTCGCGGCTTCCGTCCTCCTCGCCGCGACGCCCGTCCGCGGCGAGGAGCTGGCCGTGGCCGCCGCCTCGGACCTGAAGTTCGCCATGGACCCGCTCGTGGCCGCCTTCCGGAAGGAGCGGCCCGACGTCGACGTGCGGGTCTCGTTCGGGGCCTCCGGCAGCTTCTTCGCGCAGGTCTCGAGCGGGGCTCCCTTCGACCTCTTCCTCTCGGCGGACGCCGACTACCCGAGGCGGCTTGCGGACGCCGGGCTCGGCTCGGCGGAGGGCGTCTTCGTCTACGGCGTCGGCGGGCTCGTGATCTGGGTCCGGAAGGGCTCGGCCGCCGACCCGGCCCGGCTGGGGCCCGAGGCGCTCCTCCACCCGTCGGTCCAGCACGTCGCCATCGCCAACCCGAGGCACGCCCCTTACGGACGCGCCGCCGAGGAGGCCCTCCGCTCGCTGGGTCTCTGGGAGCGGCTCGCGGGAAGGCTCGTCCTGGGGGAGAACGTCTCCCAGGCCGCGAGCTTCGTCGAGTCGGGTGCCGCGCAGGCCGGCGTCTTCGCCCGGTCGCTGGCGCTTTCGCCCGCGATGCGGGGGAAGGGGAGCTGGGTCGAGGTCCCGAAGGCGTCCTACCGCCCGCTCGTCCAGGGAGGCCTCGTCCTCCGGTCGGCGAAGGCGCCCGCCGCCGCCCGCGCCTTCCGGGACTTCCTCCTCGGGCCGAAGGGTAGGGCGATCCTGGCCGAGTACGGGATCGCGCCGCCGGCCCGCTGACGCCGCGTTCAGCGCCTCTGGAGGCGGATGCGGACGGACCGGACCGCCGCGACGAGGAACCCGGTGACGATGGCCGGTACCAGGAGGACGAGCGCGGCCTCGTAGCGGGGGAGCGCGGGATGCGTCTGCGCCTTCAGGACGAGCCAGGCCGCGTACGCGGCGTAGAGGCCGGCGAGGAGGAGGCCGTCCAGCCGCGAGACGACGCTGCCCTTCAGGAAGAGCGGGAAGCAGACGAGCGCGACGGCCAGCATGATCGGCGTGTCCCACCGGAGCGCGTGGGCGTCGACGGCCACGCCGCCCCGTGCGATCAGCGCCGTGAGCCCCAGGACGGCGCAGAGGTTCAGGATGTTGCTCCCGACGACGTTGCCGACCGCGATCTCCCTCTCGCCCCGGACCGAGGCCAGGACCGAGGTCGCGATCTCGGGGAGGGACGTCCCGACGGCAACGACCGTCAGGCCGATCACGAGCTCGCTCACCCCGATCTGCCGGGCGACCCGCACCGCCGCGGAGACGAGCCCCTGCGCCCCGAGAACGAGAAGGGCGAGCCCGGCCAGGACCGAAGCGACGTCCCGCCAAGCCCGTTTCGCGGGCGCCGGGCCGCCCTCCGGCGCGGGGGCGGGAGGCTCCGTCGAACGCTCCTGCCGGATCGACCACGCCGTGTAGACGACGCCGAGGGCGAGGAGAGCCGCCCCGTCCAGCCGCCCGACGCGGCCGTCCAGGGCGAGGAGGAGCGCGATGGCCGAGACGGCGGCCATCCACGGGAGGTCCCGCCGGAGGACGGGGCGCGGGACCGAGAGCGGCGCGGCGAGCGAGGCGAGGCCGAGGATCAGGAGGACGTTGCAGATGTTGCTCCCGACGACGTTCCCGTACGCCAGGTCGGGCATCCCGGTCAGGGCCGCCTTCAGGCTCACCGCCAGCTCCGGAGAGCTGGTGCCGAAGGCGACGACCGTCAGGCCGACGACGAGGCGCGAGACGCCGGCCAGAACGGCGAGCCGGGAGGAGCCCCGGACCAGCAGCTCGGCCCCGAGGACGAGGAGGGCGACGCTTCCGGCGAAGATCAGGAACGTCATGGGCGGAGGCTACTTCGCCGGCCGCCCGGAGCCGAGCGCCATCTCGACCGCGAGCAGCCGCCCGTCCGGGCGCGGCTGCCAGGAGACCCGCGGCCCCACGCCCCAGGTCTCGGGCTGCCGGTAGAGCGGGACGAACGGGACCTCCTCCTGGACGAGGCGGTCCAGCCGCTGGAGGAGCGCCTGGCGGAGCGGCGCCTCGAACGTGGACGCAGCCTGGTCGAACAGCTGGTCCGCGAGGGGGCTCTCGAACCCCGCGTTCGCCCGGCCGAGCCCCGCGGAGCGCGCCGCCAGCGTGTCGCGGAAGAAGCTCGCCGCGTCCCCGGAGTCGAAGACCCAGCCCATCAGGTAGAGGGGCAGATCGCCGGCCGACTGCCGCCTGAGGAGCTCCTCCCACGGCAGCGGCGAAGGCTGGAGGCGGATCCCGACGGAGCTCAGCATCCCCGCCACGGCTCGGGCCACGAGCGCCGTCGGAGCGTCGTCTCGGTGGTGGAGGGTCGCGGAGAAGCCGCGCCCGAAGCCGGCCTCGGCGAGGAGCCGCCGGGCCGCGGCGGGGTCGAAGGGGATCGGGTCCAGGGACGGGTCGTGCCCGAAGACGGCCCGCGGGACGGCCTGCTCCGCGGCGAACGTCGCGTGTCCGACGGCCTGCCGGGCGATCTCGGCCCGGTCGAGAGCGAGGACCACCGCGCGCCGGACCCGAACGTCGGCGAACGGGTTCGTCCGGCCCGGCTGCCGCCGGGTGTCGATCCAGAGGATCTGCGTCGTCAGGCCGTCCTCCGACAGGATCCGGAACACCGGCTTGGGGCGGAGGAGGACGGTCGCGGGCGGGACCGCGGCGACGTCCACCTCGCCCGACGAGAGCGCCCGGATCGTGGCGTCGGGACCCGGGGGGGTGACGAACCGGACCCCGCGAGGGGCGGCGTCCGGCAGCGCTTCCGGCCGCGCGGCGGCGAGCTCGAGCGTCCCGCCCTTCTCCCAGCGGACGACCCGGTACGGACCCGTCCCGACCGGCGTCCGCTCGATCTCCTCGGGGGTCCCGCCACGTGCGATCAGGACCTGCGTCATCTGGTGGAGGAGGAGGGCGTCGGGCCGGCTCGTCCGGATCCTCACGCGCTGCGCGCCGGCCGCCTCCACGCTCTCGACGGACCAGAACGCGGCGGCGACCCGCGACGCGGGGTCCCTCCGGGCGCGCTCGAGGGCGGCGGCCACGTCCGGGGCTCGGACCGCCGTGCCGTCGTGGAACGTGGCCCCCTCGCGGAGGTCGAACTCCCACGTCGTCTCGTCGGGGTTCCGCCAGACCGAGGCCAGGGCCGGCACGACCTGCAGCTGGCGGTCGTAGTCGACCAGCGGCTCGAAGACGTTCGAGAGGGCCGAGTACGTCGCCGCGTCGTCGAACGTCGGGTCGAGCGAGAGGACCGGGGTCTCGTGGGCGATGACGACCGTGCTCGCGGGCTTCACGGCCCCGTCGCGGGCGCAGCCGGCGAGGAGGGCAGAGAAGAGCCCTGAGAGGAGCCCAGCGAGGAGCCCGGCGGCACGTCCGCGGGAGAGCCCGGCGGCTTGGGGCGCGATCGTCATCGTGGAGCGGGATTATCGGGCCGGACGTCCCCGGGCGGGCGGGCGATCGAACGGGCCCTGTCCGAGAATCGAAGAATGACGACCGACGTGACCGTCCTCGGTACGGGCCTCCTCGGAGCTCCGGCGGCCCGGCGGCTCCTGGCGACCGGCCTCCGCGTGACCGTCTGGAACCGGACCCCGGAAAGGGCCGCCGCGCTGGCGGCTGACGGCGCCCGGGTGGCGGCTTCCGCCGTGGATGCGCTCCGGGCGAGCCCCGTCACCTTCCTCTTCCTCGCCGACGCCGCGGCCGTCGCCTCGACCCTGCTCTCCGCCGGGTCGAGGGAAGCCCTGACCGGGCGGACCGTCGTCCAGATGGGGACGATCGGCCCGGACGAGAGCCGCAGGTTCCTGCGCGACGTGGAGGAGGCCGGCGGGACGTGGGTCGAGGCGCCGGTCCTCGGGAGCATCCCGGAGGCGCTGGCGGGGACGCTCCAGGTGATGGTCGGCGGCACGCCGGACCAGCTGGAGGCCCTCCGTCCCCTCCTCTCCCGCCTCGGCCCCGAGCCGTTCCTCGCCGGTCCCGTCGGAAGCGCCGCGGCGCTGAAGCTCGGGCTGAACCAGCTGATCGGCACGCTGACGGCCGCCTTCGCGACGAGCCTTGCCTGGGTCCGCGCCGAGGGGGTCGACGTGGACCAGTTCCTCCGGGTCCTGAGGAAGAGCGCGCTCCACGCCCCGACCTTCGACAAGAAGCTCCCGCGGATGCTCTCGGGCGACTACTCCTCGCCCAACTTCCCGGTGAAGCACCTCCTGAAGGACATCGACCTCTTCGTCCGGGCGGCCGGCGCGAGCGGGGTCGCCACCGACCTCCCGGAGTCGGTCTCCCGCGTCGTCGCCAGGGCGATGGCGATGGGCCTTTCGGACGAGGACTACTCGGCTCTCTACCGCGCCGTCGAGGCGCGGGGGTGAGGCGCGCCCGTCGCGCCCTCGGGGTCGTCGCAGGGGCCGCCGCCTGACGGAGGGGGGCGCGTTCGCGCGACCGATGCCTGGCCGTTGACCTGGGCCGAACCGCGCCCGGCCTGCGCCGAGGCAGTAGGATCACCACGATGCCATCCCGGAACCGGAACGACGACACCCTCCTCGAGAAGCTGCGCGCCCTCTCGCCCGAGAAGCTGGCCGAAGTGGAGGAACTCGTCGAGTTCCTGCTGAAACAGGACGAGGACCACCAGCTGCGCCGAGCGGCCATGAGGATGTCCGAACCCGCCCTGCGCCAGGCCTGGGACAACCCGGAGGATGCGGACTACGACCTTCTTTGAGCGCGGGGACGTGGTTCTGGCTTGCCTCCCGTCCAGCGATCGGGCCGGTGTCAGGGAGTGGGCCGCGTTCTCGAGGACGAGGACCCGGATCCCCGCCACCTCCGGCTCCGGGCGGGGGGACGAAGGCGCTGACGCTCTTCGGGCCGCGCGCCGGCGGGGGACCCCGCGCCCCCCTCGCCGTCACGCGGCCCGAATCCCTTGACCGCGTCGCGTCACTTCGCCCCGCGTCGCGTCACTTCGCCGAAGGATCGGCTCCGTGCCGCGCCGCGCAAGGGTCGCTCGCGAGCCAATGCGCATTGGCTCCGCGCGGGCTGTCGTTCTCCCGCTCCACTGCGCCCGTCACCGGGCTCCGTTGCGCGGGGGCGTCCCCCCGCCCTCCGGGGTCAGGCCTCTCCTCGGCCTGGCCCTGCCGCACAACGAGTTGGTGCGGACACCGGAGGCGGCGCAAGGAGGCTCCGGGCCTGCGAGCCCTCGGCCCTGCGCGGCGACCAAGGCCTGGCCACGCCGGGCGCGTGCAGGGGAGCGCCCGTCGTGCCAGGCGGCACTGCGCGCGCCGGAGGCGCGGGCGGCCACGGCGTGGCATGCCCGTGGCCCGGGCGGGCCGCCTTGCGGCCCGCGCCACGGTCCCGCCACGCGGGACGACGACCTCGACCTCGACGCGGGTGACGGCGTGGACAGCCGCGACGTCGACAAGGACGACGACGAGGGACGGCAGCGAAAGGAAGAAAGCGCGAAGCGCCGCCCTCGTCGGTGGTCTGGTCGGGCGCGGCGACAGTCGCCGCCGGCCCACGCCCCGGCGCGAGGGCCGCGGCGCGGGCGGTGCCCGCGCCCTTCGAGGCCCGAGTGACGGGGCTTCAGCTCGCGATCGTGCCGGGCCTTGTGCCCGGCGCGCGCAGCTGGACGTGCGACCGGGCGAGGGCCTTCAGCGCCCGAGCCCGCGCCTTACGACCCCGCCGGTGCCGCCGCATCTTCAGATCGGCGGCACGGCCCGCCGCACGGAGCGG